>CAJLHF010000034.1 GCA_905206365.1 uncultured Sutterella sp.
GGGTGCCTTATATCCCCGCCGTGAACGGCGGGGCTTTACGGCACGTCGGGTAAGAGTAGGGAGGGTCGAGAGGAAAGAATAAGTCTACTTTCGGAAACAATGGCGGCGGTGAGAAGCAGGTATCCGTACACGACAAACCTCGCAAATGAAGAAAATGAAGAAAGCGTGTCCGAATCCTGACATAACGAGCGTTCGGTTTGTTTGGGGTGCAGAAAAACACCCCGCGATCGGGACCGCAGGGCGTACGGGAAAAGACATCGCCGTAGGGATTCACTTCCTCCCGGTGCTTGACGGTGCGGTCTTTTCTGCTTTTCCTTTACGAGTGGTCCGGGCGGTCTTGGCGGCCCTTTTGGTTGTTTTGGCTTTCGGCCCCATCGCAAATTCGATCAGCCGTCGGACGCCGTCGGGCGACCGTTCGAGCGCGTCGGGAACGACCGCGAGCACCCGCTCGAGAAGCGCCGCACGGGCGGCCTCGTACGTGCGTTCGGACCTGGGGAAGACCCGCTCGCGCCCGAGCTCTTCTTCGGGCCGCATGTACGCGGCCAGGGGCCACCCGTAGGGGCGACCTCCGCGGGTGAGCTTGTATTCGAAGGAGGCCGTATAGAGGAAGGTCGCCGTCTGAAGCCGCGCGAGCGCTGCGGGGATACCCTTCGGTTCGACGATGAGGTCCTCTTTGATGAGCGGTTCCGTACGGCTCTCGCCGTGGGGGATCGCGTCGAGAACCGCGAGGTCGACGGGTTTCAAAAAGCCTGCTTCGAGCATTTCGCGGGGGTCGCGTCCGTCGCGACGAACGCGGACGAAGTCGGGGAAAAGATCGATGTCGACGAAGCCCATCTTCCCGTCGAAGAGCTTCCCGTAGACGATCCGATCGTCCAACGCGACGTCCTGCCGGTAGTACCAGGGATTGACGCTTTGGTCGTTCGAAATCCAGATGGCGGGGTCGGTGAGATCTCGAAGCGAAAACCCCGGGACGGGCGTGGAATAAAACGGCAGAAAGCCGATTTCATGAACAAGGGCCGCGATGTCGCGACCGCTGCGAACGGTGACGGGTGCACGCATGGCAGAGTGCCTCCGGTGAAAAGTGTTCGAAAAACGATTCGGAAAAAAGCAAAACGGCCGGAAACGGCGCCTCGGTGCGATGCACTGCGGAAGCGTTTCCGGCCTGCGGCTTCGACGATTTGAGGACGGTCCGTCGAGGGGCCGTCCGGAAAGGTCGAAGATCGTCGGGTTAGTTGCGAACGATGAGAATCGGCGCCTTCGTTTCGGCGGCGATGTGCATCGCGGTCGAGCCCATCACGGCCGAGGAGAAGTTCCCGCGCCCGTGCGAGCCCATGACGAGCATGTCGAGGTTCGCGTCCGCATATTCGGCAATCGTCGTCGCGGCCTCGCCCGTCAAATGCCGGGCTTCGCAGGGAAGACCCGCCGCGCGGAAGAGTTCGATCGCGGGCCGGACGGCTTCTTCGAAGAGTTTCGTCTGAGCGTCGGTGAATTCCTTTTCGGTCACGAGCGGCCCGATCGTATCGACCATGTAAGCCGAGGTCGAAAGGAGCGTGTGGTAGGCGGGCGTTGCGTGAACGATTTCAAAGGTCGCGTTCGGGCCGAAGAATTCGGCGTTCGAAAGGACGTATTCGACGGCGGCAATCCCGTTTTCGGCTCCGTCGACCGCAATCCCCACCTTGACGTTGCTCGTCTCGGGAACGGGCGTTTCGTTGCGGATGAGAAGAAGCGGCGTCTTCGTGTGTGCCAAGACGCTCGTCGAAACGGACCCCAAGAAGAAGCCTTTCACGGGGTTGAGACCGCGCGTACCCATCACGATGAGGTCCGCTTCGGTGCGATCGGCTTCTTCGGCAATGGCGGTGCCCGCATCGCCGAGAATCACCTTTTCTTCGGGTTCGAGCCCCGAAAGGTCGATGTCCGCCTTGATGGCATCGAACACCTTGCGGCCTTCGGCTTCGTAGGCCGAACGCACGGCCTGAAGGTCCAGAAACTGCATCACGGCCGAGGGAACCGAATGCTGAACGTTGACGAGGTCGATCGTCGGGCTCGAACCGAGCAACGCCCGACGGGCGGCGAGGAACTGAAGGACTTTGCGGCTGTGGCTGCTGCCGTCGACGGGAACGAGAATGCGCATGGGTTTACCTCCTGGGGTGAAAATCGGACGCGAAAAGGCCGATTCCTTATGACCATTCTGACATAACGCAGGCGGTGAGGCGGCCGGAACAAAGACACCGAGGTTCGTCGAAACGCTTCTCTTTGCGCGGGAGCGCTTTTCCCAAGGGGTTTTACCTTGGGCGGCGGTGGAGTTGCGTCGTTCGGGCCGAAAGAGAACGTTGTCGGAGGCGAGGAACAATGACGAAGCGGGTCGGAACGCCCGAGTCGGGATCGACGCTCGAGTGTTTTGAAACTCCCGAAGCAGAAAGCCCCCGTTTGTTGCAGATGTCCCGTCCTTTCGGACAAGTCGGAGCCGTGCGGGGTATCGAGAGGGAGTCGCAGGACGGATAAATCGAAAAGTCAAGAACCGTGCTCGGATTTTCGGAGGGGAGTCTTCTCTTTTTCGAAACTTTGAGGTCGTGTCCGCTCGGCCGCCCGCTTTCACCAATCCGCTCATACCCCGAAACTCGGCGGAATCGATTAGGCAGAAGGGCGTAGCTTCGTTGCCGAACATCATCAACCGGAGAGGGCCGCGCGAAAAAGTCGGGTAAACGGGCCGAGGTAGGACCACGCCTTCGAAAAATTCGTGCAAATTAAAAGCAACGGGAGACGCAAAACGCGCTTCCCGGAAACAGGGCGCCGAGGGCGGAAACGTTCCGAGGCACCCGTTCCGCCGACGGAGCGAAAGTTCGAAGGCGGGACGCATTCGCAGATAGAGGCGCGGTGCGGAAGAGTACCGGGTGCGAGACGGCAGTCGAGGACCCCCGGGAAAGGCCAAACCGCCGAAACTCCGATCGAGGCGTCGGTCGGGCGTTGGGCGCGGGAGAAATACTTCCGCGACTCCCGAAAGTCCGCAAGGGCTTTTGGAGGAGCTATCGATCGCGACGACGTTCGCTTTCTCGGAGTGTGCCTCCGGGAGGGCGGCCGAAACCGCCATCGAGGGTTCCGGCCACGAGGGCGTTCGTCGGATCGAGCTCTCGGCCGGAATCCGCCCGAGACGCGGCCGTTCGGCCTCCGAAAGGAGAAGAAGTTGCATCGATACGCGATGCAGCTTCTTTTTTTTTCATCTTTCGGAGACTCATCCATGACGGAACTTCGTCGTGAAATCGGCCTCTTCGGAGGCATATCGGTCCTCGCGGGCATCATGATCGGCTCGGGGATCTTCTATATCGGCGGGATCGTACTCGAGCGTTCGGGCATGAACCTCGGGCTCGCCCTTCTCGTCTGGATCGCGGGGGGCCTCATTACCCTCATGAGCGGCGTTTGCTACGCGGAACTCGGCGCGATGATGCCGAAGGCCGGGGGCTCCTACGTGTATCTGCGCGAAGCCTACGGCGAACGCACGGCCTTCGTGAGCGGCTTTTCGAGTTTCGTGCTCTCCGCTTCCGCGTCGATTGCCGCCTTGGCGGTGGCCTTTGCGTCGGCCCTTTCGACCGTCTTTCCGATGGGGCCCTTGGCGCAGAAGTTCATTGCCGCGGGGACGATCCTGCTTTTGACGCTTGTGAACATCCGGGGCGTGCGTGCCGGGGCTGCCGTGCAGAACGTCTTCATGGTTCTGAAGCTCCTTCCGATCGCGGTGATTCTCGGTGCGGGTCTCATTCTGGGCGATGTTGAAACGCCGGTCATCACGCTCCCCGACGAGCTTCCTTCTGCGGGTACGCTTCTTTCCACCGTCGCCTTTGCGGTCGTTGCTACCCTCTGGGCCTACGAAGGCTGGACGAACCTCAACAGCATCGCGGAAGAAATCAAGAACCCGCGCCGCACGCTCCCCTTGGCGATCATCCTCTCGATCGTCGGCGTCACGCTCCTCTATGTTCTCTTCAACTACTCGATCTTCCGCGTTTTGCCCTACGAAACGATTCGCGCCATGATCGAAGGAGGCGACTATTACCTCGGTCGCGAAGCGGCTGACGTGCTCTTCGGTACCTTCGGCGGTACCGTGGTTGCGGCTGCGATGATTCTCGCGATCTTCAATTCCCTGAACGGTTGCGTGATGGTCTTTCCCCGGGTCTACTACGCGATGGCGCGCGACGGTGCGATGGTCCGCGCTCTGGGAACCCTCCACGGCAACTTCCGTACGCCCGTCAACGCGCTCCTTGCTTCCGCCGCCATTTCGATCGGGCTCGTCTTCATGCGCGACCTCGGGGGGCTCACGAGTCTCGTCGCGGTCTCCGGGATCATCTTCAACGGTCTCACTTTCTACGCCGTGATCGTCCTGCGTCGCCGTTATCCGACGATGGAACGCCCCTACAAGGTTTGGCTCTATCCGTACCTCATCTGGGCCGTGATCGCCGTGATGGTCGGGCTCCTCGTCTCGACCCTGCTCGAAGATCCCTTCACCGCGATGCTGAACCTCATCGTTCCCGCAATTGCGCTCGCGATCTTCAAGGTCTTCTTCGAAAAGTCGTCCGAAGAAGCGGCCCGCCGTCGCTCGGAGTCGCGCATCGCTCGGCCGGCCCTTGCCGCCGACGACTGATCGGGGAACAACCCGGAACGACTTGCGAACACCGCGCACACCGAACACGAATTGCGAAATTGGGAAATCGATCATGGAAAACCGCAACATCTGCTCCTGTACCGACACTTCTTCGAACACCCCGACCGTGACCGCAACCCTCATCGAGAACGCCCGCGTCTATGCGGACACGAACCGATTCGAGGAAGCAATCCTCATCGTCGGCGACACGATCCGCGCCGTGGGGCCCGCGGAAGCTCTTCGCCGCGCCGCCCCCGTCGGCACCCGCATCATCGACGCCCGCGGGCGCCTTGTGATCCCGGGCTTCAACGACAGCCACTGCCACCTGATGTCGGCGGGCCGTACGCTCGACGAAATCGACCTGCAGCACGTGCGGAGCCTCGAAGAGATGCTAGCGACGATCCGCGCCTACCTCAAAGCGCACCCGACCGCTCCGGGCACGGTCCTGCACGGTCGCGGCTGGAACCACGACTTCTTTACGGACGTCGCGCGCATGCCGCTTGCTTCCGACCTCGACGCGGTCGCGCCCGACGTGGGACTGGTGCTTGAGCGCACCTGCGGTCACGTGGCGGTCGCGAACACCGTTGCGATGCGTGCGGCCGGCATCAGCCGCGACACGGTCCCGAACGCGGGCGGCGACATCGGGCGCGACGACGCGGGCGAGCCTAACGGGATCTTTGCCGAAAACGCGCTCGCCCAGATCTACGCGGCGATTCCTCCGGTCGATCGTGCGGCGCGCCGCCGGCATCTGCGCGCCGCGCTTCGCCACGCGGCCGCCTCGGGCGTGACGAGCGTGCATACGATGGACGTGCAGGGGGACAATTGGGCGGAGACGTTCGAAGACTACGATACGGTCCTCTCGATGCTCCCGACCCTGCGCGTCAACCACCAGATGTGCTTCATGACGCCGGAGCTTCTGGAAAACTTCCTCGCCTCGGGCCTTCGTACGGGGGATGCGGCGGGTGCGACCGGGAACCGCTTCAATCGCGTCGGTCCCCTGAAGCTCTTCGTCGACGGCTCGCTGGGTGCCCGCACGGCGCTCCTCCGCGCGCCTTACCGAGACGATCCGGGCACCTCGGGGATTGCGACTCTCACCCCCGCGGAACTCTCGACCCTCGTCGACCGCGCGGTGGCGGCGGGTCTTCAGACGACCATCCACGCGATCGGGGACGGTGCGATCGAACGCGTGATCGACGCCTACGAAACGCACACGACGGAAAACGCGGGTGCGGCTTGCAACCCCGCACGGCTCGGAATCGTGCACGTGCAGATCACGGATCGGGCGCTCCTGGAACGCATGGCCCGCCGCTCGATTCTCGCTCACGTGCAGCCGATCTTCCTTCAGTACGACACGACGATCGCGGAGGACCGTGTGGGTGCTGAGCTCGCGTCGACGAGCTACGCCTTCCGCACGATGGAAGAACTCGGGATCCCCGTTTCTTACGGTACCGACAGTCCCGTCGAAGACCTGAACCCCTGGCGGAATCTTGCGAGCGCCGTGACACGCACGCGCTTCGAAGGAAACGCAGCTCCCTGGCACCCCGAAGAGTGCGTGACGGTCGCGCAAGCCGTCGACGCCTATACGGCGGGGAGCGCCTTTGCGAGCTTCGAAGAGCAGACGAAGGGGCGACTCCTTCCCGGGTACCTTGCGGACCTCGTCATCTGCGACACCGACCTCTTTGCGGTTTCCGCCGATCGCATCGCCGACACGCGCGCCGTTCTCACCATGACGGGCGGGCGCATCGTCTGGAACCTTGAGGGCGAGACGGACGTCAATTTCGACTGAGGATTTTCCGACACGAGCTTCCGAGCCTCGGGGGGGAGGGTTGCCGGCCTGGGCCCTCTCCCTCGGGAATACCGCCTGCGGTGTTGCGCTTTCATCGCGAAGAGCCGGGCGTCCGGCCGATCCCGGATCTTTGACGGGCCGATCGATTTCTCGCTTCTTTCCCGAAGAGGGTCGAAGCCGGGCAGGTTTCAATCGCCTGAGCCTCTCGCTTCGGCCTGCTCGGGAAAGAAGATTCGGGTCCGCACCGCGCCGTTCGGCGTCGGGCGGGGGCTTCCCCGTTCCGCGCCTCAAGGAGAACGCCGCGACGGATCCACCGGGATCTCTCGTCCGACGAACGGACGGCGGTCCCGTTTTTTTTACGGGCGAGAAGGCGGATGGGTTCGAGAAGGAAGAGTACGACGGGGGCGTTCGTTCGAAGAAGCGGAAAACGTCCGATCGGGTAGGAGGTTTTGCGGGGGTGAAATCGTGAAAAAGCCCGAAAATAGGGCTGAAAGCAGGCGGCATAGGCGTTTTCCTTAAGGTGATCGAAGGAAAGGTCCTCTATTCTTGAGTGAAGATGTTTCCGATCCGCGAAGCGGTTCGGAATTCGAGACCGACGACGGCTCGGGTCGCGGTCCTCGCATTTTTCAGCCCGAGCTCCCGAAGGACGAGCCCATGGTCACGAATCTATTTTCGAATCTCGAACCCAAACCCGACGATCCCATTCTGGGGATTTCGAGCGCCTACCGTACGGATCCGCGTCCCGAAAAAGTGAACCTGTCGGTCGGTATGTACCTCGACGACTCGGGCGAGGTGCCGCTTTTCCGGTCCGTGGCCGAAGCCGAGAAGCGCCTCTTGGAGCGCAAGCGCCCCCACGGTTACGGTCCCATGGAAGGGAATCCCGAATTCAACGCGTCCGTGAAGACGCTCGTCTTCGGAGATTCGACGGATCATGCCCGCATCGCAACCCTTCAGACCTTGGGCGGCACGGGGGCCCTTCAGTTGGGGAGCGCCTTCGCGTACGAGTGCCTCGGTCTCACGCGCGCCGTCGTCTCGAATCCCACCTGGGGAAACCACATCGCGATTCTCGACGAAGCTCGCCTCGGCGTCGCGAAGTACCGCTACTACGACGCCGAAACGCAGTCGGTCGACTACACGGGACTTGTCGAAGACCTGAAGGCTTTGCCCGAAAAGACGCTCGTCGTGCTTCACGCCTGTTGCCACAATCCGACCGGGGTCGACCTCACGCTCGATCAATGGAAGGGCATTCTTGAGGTCGTCGAACAGGGGAACCTGGTTCCCTTCCTCGACATGGCCTATCAGGGTTTCGGCGAAGGGCTCGACGAAGACCCCGCAGCGTTGCGCCTCTTCGCGCAGTCGGGAATCAACTTTCTCGCGGCAACGTCTTCTTCGAAGAATTTCGGTCTCTACGGCGAACGCGTCGGGGCTCTGCACGTCGTCGCTTCGACGCCCGAAGAAGCCGAAACGATCCGCTCGATTCTGAAAGCGCTCGTTCGCTGCGAATACTCGAACCCGCCCGCTTACGGGGGCGCGATCGTGGCGGAAGTCCTGAACGACCCGGAACTCTTTGCCCTCTGGAAGAGCGAAGTCGCGACCGCGCGCGAGCGCATTCTCGCGATGCGCGCCGCGTTTGCGCAAGCCGGCAAGGCCTGCGGGGCGGACCTTTCCTTCGCCCTTCGTCAGAAGGGGATGTTCTCCTACACGGGCCTTACCAAGGCGGAAATGGTGAGGCTGCGCGAAGAATTCGCGGTCTACGGCGTTGAGAACGGACGCATTTGCGTCGCGGGCCTCACCTCGAAGAACGTCGAGTACGCGGCGAAGGCTTTCGCAAAGGTGTTGGCGGACCGCTGACAGGCGGACTTCCGAACTTTGAAATCGAACTCCGTGACGACTGCGGATCGTCGCGGAGTTTTTCCATCGGCCTTTCGGCGGATGTGCTTCGGCCGCGGTCGGGTCGGGAAACCGCCGATGACACGGCCCCGTATCGGCTCGCAAACTTCTCCGGCCCGAGACTCGGGGAAAGAATCCATACGCTCGCAACCGAAACCGCAGCTTGTCGGAAACGCCCCGCCGAGACTTCAACCCGAAGCGACCCTCATCATGCGCACCTTTGCATTTCTGCTCTGCCTCGCGCCGCTCTGCGCCGACGCTTTCGTTGCGGGCGGCTCCAATCTTCCCATGTATCAATACCCGGACTTCAATGAGTTCGCGCCGACGAAACCTTACGGGAACAACCGATACGACGCCGAGCGCTACCGCAACGAAACTCGGGAATACGTCCGGAAAGCGGAGGAATACATGAAGAACGCCGAAAACGACGCCCGCCGCGCGATTGAGGCCGCCGAAGAAGCCCGCGACAAGGCCAATGAGGCGGTCGAAGAGTTCAACCGCTGGGTGCAATACGGCTATTGATCTTTCGCGAGCAGGCCGGATCGCCCGGACCTGCTCGCTTCCTTTGTGTTCGTATCCTCATCCCCGCTCGTATCGCAGGCCGCCGAACAGGGAGACTGTCGCCGGTCCCGCCCCCCGGCTTTCTCCTCGATCCTCCCTGTCGCCCTCCCACCCCGAAAAATCGATGTTGAGCGCCCTGTGTCCCGTTTCTCGAATCACACATTTAAACATAAGTATCGATGTTTGTATTGAGTTTTGAAAAAGACCCGACGGCCGGCCTCAAACCAATCTCACACATCCATTTGTCTCCAACGGACGGGCCGCGGGCGGGGTCGTCCCTCGGTATGCGTCCCCCGACCCCGAAAACGGACCGGCCGGAAAATAACGTGCCACGAAATGGGAAGGGCTTCGGATCTCCGAATCCGAACGAGCAGGGCCCGACAAAACATCCCCTCCGGACCGACCGTCCGAAGGGGACTTGAAAGTTGACCTCGAAAGGAAAGAAGCGGGCGCAGCCCCTCCTTCTTTCCGAGTCTCGAACTCAGGCCAACGCCGTATCGAGCGCCATCATCACGGTAAAGCCCGCGATCACGGCAAAGGTGCCGAGGTCGGCATGCTCCGACAAGTGGCAGGCGGGAATGAGTTCTTCGACGACGACGTAAAGCATCGCGCCCGCAGCGGCCGCGAGCATCAAGGGCATGATCGGCTCGAAAAAGCCGAGACCCGCGACGACGATCAACGCGGCGATCGGCTCCACCAGGCCCGAAAGCGTCCCGAAGGCAAAGGCCTTCATGCGACTCATCCCTTGCTGAGCCATCGGGAGCGACACAGCCGCCCCTTCGGGAATATTCTGAATGCCGATCCCGAGCGCAAGAACCAGGGCGCTAGCCATGGCTTCGGGTTCGCCCGCAAGAGCTGCAACGCCCGTGGTGAGCCCGACCGAGCCCCCTTCCGGAAGATTGTGAAGCGTGATCGCGAGGAACAAAAGCTGCGCACGGCGCAGTTTCGTCCTGGGCCCTTCGGGCTCGTTGCTCCCGAAGTGAAGGTGCGGCATAGCGGAGTCGAGCAACTTCAAAAAGATCGCTCCGCCGAAAAGACCCGCCGACGCTACGATCCACGGGGTGTTGCCCGCGGCTTCGGCCGCTTCCATCCCGGGAATCAAAAGACTCCAGACGGACGCGGCGATCATAACGCCCGCGGCAAATCCGAGCGAGACGGTCTCCAGACGCGCGGAGCTTTTCTTCGTGGTGAGGAAAACCGCGGCGGCACCGATCATGGTGCAAAGGAACGTAAAGAGCGTCCCGACAAAGGCGTACGCGAACGGGTTGTTTCCGTCAAGGTCCGGAAGAACGGAGGTAAGGTCCATGGGTGATGCTCCCAAATGATAGTAATTCTCAATTAGGGAGTATAACCCGATAAAGAGCGGAAATGGAAAGTTGAGATGCGGAAAAGCGCGGGCCTCTTCGTTGCCCTGCCGTTTTGGGAGGAAAGCGAACGAGGGAAGTACGGAGAAGCGGAGCGGGCGTTTCTTTTCGAAGCGGTTTCGGGAACGGCTCAATGCTCCGGCTCGATCAGACGGAATTCGAAATCCTCATCATCGTAGCGCACTTCGGGGTAGCTTTCCGTCGCGCGTGCGAGGGCTTTCAGGGGGTTGTCGTTCCGGACGGGCCAAAGGGCAAGGACGTTTCCGGTCGCGGTTTCGGTGAGGCGCACGGCCGATTCGGACCGCATCAGATCGATCGAGAGAAAGTGCGAGAGGGCGGCCGCGATGTCGTCCGTCGCGTAATTCTCTTCCACCCAGTCGCCGAGTACGGCCGGGTCCGAAACAAGAAAGCCCGCGGACCGCAACCCCCAGTCCGCGGTGTCCCCGGTGTCGGGCAGAGCGTCGACGGGTGAAACGAACACCGTGCGACCGTCCGGCGTGGAAACGGGATTCATCCACAAACGGCGCACCGATTCTTCGTCGAGCGCCTTCAATTCGGGGATTCGGGCGGTGATGACGGAAGGGGGAACGGGTTCGACCCCGAGGCGTGCCGCGAGAATTTCATCCGAAACGATGAGCTCGGCGGGAAAGTCCGCCAACACGTCGGAGCGAGAAACGGGGCCGATCGTGAGCGTCAACGTTCGCGCGGCATCGAAAAGCTGAAAGCGATTGGGGTCGAACATGGGGTCTCCTCCGACAGCAAGGACCGGCGTTCCGTATTTTGATTTGGTCCGGGGTCCCTCGAAAACCATTCTAACAAACGGGGTTTTCGGGCCGAGAGCTTGAAAATCCCAAGGACTTGACGCGCAAGGTCGACGGCGCGCTTGACGGGGATCGGTCGTCGGGTCGGGCCTCGTGTCGGCTTGTCGTTCGTTGTCCTCTTTCGGGATACCACCGAGGCCGGGCGGACGGATTTCGCGTAGAGTAATTCCATGACTGCGCTTCACATCACGGTGCCGGCCGAGCTTTCGACGCCCGCCGTCCGCCTTCTTCTCAAGAATCCGACGACCGATCGTCGGATTCTCCCCGGCCGATTTAGCCGCTCGACGTTTGAGGTCGAGCGGGTTCGGTCGGTGCACCTTTCTTCCTGCTGAAGTTTCGCCTCCGCGCTTTCAACGACGCCGCCGTCGACGAAAGCCCCGAGGGATCGCAGCGAACGAAGAAGAGCGAAGCGATTAAAAAACGGAAAGCCCGCACGTACTGCGGGCTTTCGTTGTTTTGAGGATCCTTCGCGTTTCCCGTCACCCGAATCCCGCCGTGCTCTTTCCGCCCGTTTGTCGACGAACGTTCCGGGACACCGTCTCCGAACGGCCGTCGAGTTGCCGGTCTTGAGTCTCGTCGGGAGACTCGGAAACGAAGCGGCGCATCGGAGGTCGAAGCCCGATGCGCCGCTTCACTTATCGGGCTCGGGCGGATCGGGACCGATCAGGGGGCTTCCCCGCCGTACACCACGTCCGCCGCATCGCGAAAGCCCGCGAGGTCGAACTGAAGGTCGATCCGGTCGTGCCCGAAGGGAACGGTCGAAACACGCACGCGGCAACCGCGTCCGAACGCACGAATCAGGTCGGGGTCGGTGACGATCAAGATGCTGTCCGACCACCGCTCCCCGCGGTAGGTGCGGGTCTTTTCGCCTTCGACCTTTACCGTGACGGTCGGATCGTAGAGGGGGAAAACGAGTGACGGAATCCCAAAGGCCACGGCGGGCGTGCCGTTGTGGAGTTTCACTTCGAGGATGCCGCGGCGGCGTTCGCCGAAGCGCGCATCGAAGTCGTTCTCGCTTTCGCGTAGCGCGGCGGTGCGGGTCTTGTTGAAATTCCAACCCTCCCAGCGTGCGCGGGTCATGCCGTTTTCACCGCACCAGACATCGCCCGCGAGGCAATGTTCGATGCAGGTGAGAAAACCCGTTTCGCTGCGGATGAACCGGCAGTCGACGCAGGAGCGCGGTACGGGCGTGCGCGCTGCGGCGGGCTCGACCGTCCCGACCGCAACCCCCGCGAAGAGCCCCGTCAAAAGGAACGCCCCGAGGGTGCGCGAGAGCCTCCGATTCCCGGACGGCGTAAAAGGGGTTGAAAGGTGCGAAGTGCGGCGCATCGGCGTTCGGTCGCGGCGGATCTCTCTCGGCATGGGCCTCTCCAAAATGAGCGGCGTCGCACGGACGGAGTCGGAAGGCTCGGCGGTCGACGCGAAGGCGAGTATAGCGACAAACGGACAGGTATTGGGGTTTTTACTAGGGGGCTTTTGAAAAAAACGGTTTGCCCGTTGTCGGTGGAATACGAATTCGACGGGGGAAGAGCGACGGGGCGGGAGATCGCGGGTTCTTCGCAAAACAACACGGGCGAAAGTCCGAAGGACCTTCGCCCGTGTTGCGGCGAGGCCGAGGGCGAGCCCTCAAGCCTCGTCGTGCTTGCGGTTTCAGCCGATTCAGCCGACCTTGACCTCGTCGAGGCGCATCTTCATGCGGCCGTCGACCGCGATCGGTTCGCCCGTCTTTTCGGAGATCATGAGCGGATTGATGTCGAGCTCGTCGATGAAGGGATAGTCGGTGACGAGCTGCGAGAGACGCAGAATCGTTTCTTCGACCTTGTCGATTTGCGCGGGAGTCGTGCCGCGGGCGCCCTCGAGGAGTTTGAAGGCCTTGACGGAGCGCACCATTTCGCGCGCGTCGATGTCGGTCAAGGGCGCCAGGCGGAAGGTGACGTCCTTCAACGTTTCGACGAAGACGCCTCCGAGGCCGAACATCATCATGGGGCCGTACTGCGGATCGGTGGCGATGCCGCAAACGAGTTCGCGGGTTCCCTTCACCATTTCCTGGATGAGCACGCCTTCGAGTCCGTCCAAGAGACCGAGTTTTTCAAGGCGCATCATAAGATCGCGGTACTCGGCGCGCAGCGCCGTTTCGGAACCGATGTTCACGCGCACGCCGCCCACGTCCGTCTTGTGGGAGGTGGTCTTCGAGGTCATCTTCATGACGACGGGGTAACCGATGCGGTTCGCGATCGCAACGGCTTCGTCTTCGGACTTCGCAAAGCCCGCGCCGCAGGTGCGAATGCCGTAGGCGGCAAGGACGTCGATGCTTTCGCGCGTCGTCAATTCGGCACGCCCCTCGGCCTTCGCCTTCGCGAAAAGCTTTTCGGCGGCAGCGCGGTCGACTTCAAAGGCGGGTTCGACCCCCGCGGGCTTTTCCACCCAGAGGCGCTGGCGGTTGAGGCGTTCCAGGGCTTCGGCCGCTTCTTCCGCGTACATGTAGAAGGGCATCGTGGGTTCGGAGTCGGCGAGTCCCGAGAAGAATTCGCTCTTCGTCATGAAAACGCCCACGATCGGCTTTTCGGGGTGAGCGCGCTTGATTTCGCAAAGCGCCTCGGCGACGTCCGTATCCTTGAGGCCCAGGAACGGGAGGTAGATCACCATCACCATGTCGACGCCCGGATCGGCGAGCACCGCCTCGACGGTCGCCTTGTAGTGCTCGATCGGAGCGGAGGCGATCATGTCGACGGGGTTCTTGACGGAGGCCGCAGCCGGGAGGAACGAGCGAAGGTTCGCCTTCGTTTCCTCGGAGAGTTCGGCCATGCGCATCCCGTATTCGCTCACGGCGTCGGTGGCCATGATCCCGGGGCCGCCCGAATTCGTCACGATCGCCACGCGGTCGCCCTTCGGGATGGGGGAGGTGGCAAAGACTTTCGCGCTTGAGAAGAGGTCGCGGAGCGTTTTCTCGCGAATGACGCCCGACTGCTTCAAGAGGGCGTCGGCAGCACGGTCGGCGCCCGCCAAGGACCCCGTGTGGGAGGAGGCCGCGGAAGCGCCCGCGGCGCTCCGGCCCGCCTTCAAAGCGAGCACCGGTTTCTTTTTCGAAATGCGCGAGGCGAGCTTGCGGAAATTCTTGGGGTCGCGGATCGATTCCATGTAAAGGAGAATCTGCGTGACGTCCGCTTCGTTTTCCCAGTATTCGAGGGCGTCTTCGGCGTCGATGTCCGCCTGGTTCCCGATCGAAACGAACTGCGCGAAGCCCAGGTTGAGGTCGCGCAGAATATTGAGAATCCCGCCCCCGAGGGCGCCCGACTGGCTTACGAACCCGATGTGACCGCGTTCGGGGAGGCTTTCCGCAAAGCATCCGTCCAGACGAACGGCGGGATGGGTGTTGACGACGCCGAGGCAGTTGGGCCCGACCAGACGCATGCCGTAGCCGCGGACCTTCTCGGCAAGTTCCGCTTCAAGCGCGGCTCCTTCGGAGCCCGTTTCCTTAAAGCCCGCGGAAATCACGACGAGACCGCGAATGCCCTTCGCGTGGCAGTCGTCCACGACCGACAACACGGCGCTCGAATTAACGACGACGATCGCGAGATCCACTCCGTCGGGCAGGTCCGCGACGCGTTCGAAAACGCGCAACCCCTCGATCGTGCCCCCTTTGGGGTTCACGGGATAGACGGGACCGCAGAAACCGTACTCGAGGAGGCGCTTCAGGATGTCGTTGCCGATCGTGTGCGGACGGGTCGACGCGCCGACGACGGCGACGGCGCGGGGCTTCATGATGTGGGAAAGACTCATGATGGTGAAAATCCTCCGGAATGGGGGCGGCGTCTCGGGCGGTCGGGACGGTCCGAAAAAGACCGAAGCAGGCCGAAGCCCGCGACCGGACGGAAGCCGGAAATGCGAAGAACGCAAAGAATGCGCTGCGGTGCGGTCGGGCGTTTGCGGGAGGCGACTTTCAGCTCCGCCTTCGGGACCGCGAATAGTAGCGACAATAGCACGGCGGGCGCGCTTCGGGCGACTTCGGGCCCTCCGCGGGCCCGCGCATTAGCGCGTTCGCGGTGGGGAGATTCCCCGAGAGTGCGGCTCCGGGATCGGAGAGGCGTACGGGAAGGGCGATCGAAAAAACGTGACGAAAAACCCCGGAGGGCGAGCCTCCGGGGCGAGATGCTCAGGGCGTTTTGTTACGCGAGTTCTTTGAGTCGCGCGAGCGCCGTCTCGACGAAGACGGTCGCGACGATCGGCGTCAAGCGGTCGTTGAAGTCGAAGCTCGGATGATGCAGCGACACCGCGTGCGCTTCGTCCGCCATCCCGACGCGGATCATCGTGCCGGGGACGACCTTCTGGTATTCGGCGAAATCTTCGCCGCCCATCGTGAGGGGGTAGTTCGGAACGACCGCTTCCTCACCGCACACCTTTGCGACCGCTTGACGAGCGGCCTCGGTCGTGACGGGATGATTGATGACGGGGGCGGTGAGGCGGTCGTAGCGGACGTCGTACGTGCAGCCGTTTGCTTCGCAGATGCCTTTCGTCATCGTGCGGATTTCCGATTCGACCTGAGCGCGTACTTCGTGGGAGAACGTGCGAACCGTCCCGGAGAGGGTCGCTTCGGGGGGAACGACGTTCGGAGCTTCAAAGCGTCCGGCGTTCATCGAACACACCGACACCACGGCGTTCTCGACGGGGTTCACCTTGCGGGCGACGATCGTCTGAAGGTTCGCTACGAGTTGCGCCACAACGGGAATCGGATCGATCCCCATGTGCGGGCGCCCGCCGTGGCAGCCTTTTCCCTTCACGGTGAGGTAGAAAAAGTCGGCCGCGGCTTGCAAGGGACCCGTCTTGACGCCGAACTTCCCGACGGGAATCGAGGGTTCGTCGTGCGCGCCGTAGATTTCCCGAATCCCTTCGCGCTCGAAGATCCCCGTTTGCACGACGCTTTCGGCGCCGTTTCCGATTTCTTCCGAAGGCTGGAAAATCCCGATCACGCGCCCAGACCAGGTGTCGCGCAATTCGTAAAGACGCAAGAGCGCGCCGAGGAGCCATGTCGTGTGCCCGTCGTGCCCGCATGCGTGCGCTCGCCCCTCGACCGTGCTCTTCCAGGGGTTCGCCCCGAGGTCCGTCATCGGCAGTGCGTCCATGTCGGCGCGCAGCGCGACGACGGGACCGTCCCCTTTCCCTTCGAGGCGTACGAAGAGCGCCCCGTCGAGGGTCGTCGCGTCAAGAGCCTCGTCGGGAATGCCCGCGGCGAGGAGAGCCTCACGAACTTTCGCAACCGTGCGATGCGTGTCGAACCCGAGCTCGGGGTGCGCGTGAATGTCGCGGCGAAAACGCGCGAGTTCCTCCGCGCGCGCGAGGATCGCGGGGTCGATTGCGAAGCGCGCGGCGTCGGAGGTGGCGGAGGGTGTTTCGGAACAAGAAGAACGGTCGGCACGATCGGTCATGGAAAATCTCCTTTTCGAGCGAAGACGGCGTAAAGCGGGGACGGCGGACGAGGTCGGTCCCCGGAAAAATCACGTGTGTCTTTCGATCGTATCGGGCGCGCGCGGAGTCGTCCTACCGCAAAGTGCGCAGGCGGGGCGCGGAGAATCAACGAAGGGCGAAGGCGAAAGGAGCGTCGACGGAAAAAACGTCGAAATGAGACGAACGGTCCGAACAGAGCGAACGGGCCGAGTACGGCGAAAATCGGACGGGAGTCTTCGGTCCGTCGCCCGCTACAATCCTTCTTCGGCAAATCCGCGATGCGGAGCGCACCGATTTCACTCCCGCAGGAGTCCCTCATGATTCTGACCGACGACAACCTCCGCACCCTCGATCGCATCACTTCCGGACCTCGGGCCGTGCTCGAGTACCTCGACTCCGTCGTGGAAAAAGGTGTCAAAGAAGGGCGGTTCACGCTCGAAGAGGCGCAAGCCGATCCCGAACTCGCGCTTCGCCGTGCCGGGTTTCTCATCCGCCTGAACGACTATCGCGCCATGCTGAAGGCGATTCGTTTGATCGACGCCGCGCGCGACACGGAGACGCGGCCGCGTGCCTATGAGTTTCGAGCCAAGGCACTTATGTATACGGGTCGTGCCGCCGAAGCGCAACGCGTGATCGAAGCGTGCGTGAAGCGCTTCCCCGACTTCGATCAAGGGTGGCGCTTGGCCGTCGTTTTGCGCTCCGGTGCGGGCGATCGCAAGGGTGCGAAGGAGGCGTTTCGCAAGTACCTGGCCGTTTATGAGTCCGAGTCGACGGAACCCGACTTCATTTCCGACGACCTGATCCCCGTTTTCGAGCGACTCATCGACGCGGGCGGAAAATTGAAGGACTTCGAATTCGCGCAGTACGCGAAGAACATTGCGGAAAAGGGCATTGACATCGAGAAGACGTTCGAAGCGAATCCGGAAGTGCCGCAGAAAGCCGGCGAGGCGTCCGATCCTCGGGAGCAGCTGCTCGCGCGCCTTCGGATGGTGTCGTGTTTGGACGTGAATGAAAAGGGGCTGGCGCGTGCGATCCGCATTCTGAAGCTCGAAGACTTGAAGGCATCCTCCGAAAACCCGGGGCTTCTTACGGCGCGCGCCTTTTGCTGGGACGAACCCGTGACGATCGAATTCGCCATGACGAAAGGGGGGCTTTCCCACATCGAAGAAAAGCGCCTTCGTACCTTCGTGCGGATGATGCCAGAGGCGCTCAGGCGAATGAAAATCAGCCGAGCAACGAACTTTAAGGTGACGCTGGAGCTCGATCGAAGCTTCGCGTTCGAGTATTGCATCCGGCGCACCTCGATCGATCGCGCGAAGGACGGCGACATCATGTGGCGTCGTCGCGTCTATTCGTGCGATCCGTCGGGCGAGAATCTTCGGATCACGGACCGCGAGGAGCGTGTTTGCGAGCCGGCGCCTTGGAAGACGCAGGATCTTGCGACCGGAAAGGGCGGAACGAACAAATCCGAAGAAGCGAACGAAACGGGCGACTCGTACGAGCCGTATCGGGAGGAAGAGTCGCCTTGCGACGCTGCCCCGGAAGGCGTACTCGGGATACTTGCCGATTCGCGCCGGAACATGCCTTTCTTTCGTGCCGACAACCTTGTGTTCGAGCGCCTCGGGCTCGGCCAAAAGTCGAGAGAATTCGCGCTCGAACCCCGCGACCCGACGGAATGTGGCCCGGGCGGTCGTCCGATCGGCGACCGCTTCCGCGACTTCACGCAGAGGGACTCGCTGCGCACGTCCGAGGCGATGTCGGTCTTCGAATCCATGGATGCCGCGGGGAAGTTCACGGGGCGGAACGACCATGCTTTGAGAAACGGGGAAAAAGCCGCTTTGAAGGCGATTGCGCGCCTGAAGAAGGGCGGGGTCGAAAAGAACCTCGAGCGAAGGAGTCCCGAAGAGGAAATCATCGCGATGCTTGAACCCGAGTACGACGCGGGGACGCTTTCGCCCGTACTCGCCATGGAGCTCGGTTGGGCGTACGCACGCCTCACGGACGACCCCGGGACGAACACCCATCTCCTCAAAGCCCGCAGGATTTTCTTGTCGCTCGACGAGGACTGGCGGTCTACCTATCTCTGGCACGTCCGCATGGGCTATGTTTCACAACGGCTTTGCGAGGCGCGCACGGCCTTGTACCACTTCGCGGTCGCGATCGACATTGCGCCCGATCCGGGGAACGTCAAGCTCTGGTTCGATCGGACGATCCGCGACGCGGTTCTTCCTCAGTTCGACCTTCCCTACGCGCGACGGGTGGAAAACGTGTGGGAGAACTTCATTCGAGACGAAGCGCGTTTGCTGGAGTTTGCGAAGGGAAGTCTCTCGTCGCGTCGGACGATGTTGGAGCGCATCGCCGCGCTTCTCGGCCCCGTCGACTGCCGTTGGAGCGTGATCGTCCCGAACGTTCCCGCCTTTGACGGAGAACGTGAAATCGTCACCATTTCGTCGGACGGTCTGATCGTTTCGGGCTTTTTGATCGAGCGGTTCGTGGCGGGCATGCCCGAGGAACTCGGACAACGCTGGGATTTCCGCGTCGGTCGCACGGCGCGGGAGCCCCATCCCGCAGGGTTCCCGTACGGTATTGAATACTCCACGATGGAAGTGTCGGTTTCGACCGTGACCGCTCGGGGTCTTGGGACCGGTCGGGTCGCGAAGGACGTCGAGTTCGGCGTGATGATGCCGATCGCGGACCTCGAAAATCCCGTCGCCTTTTTCGGCGTCGACTCCGACGACCCCGCGGACATTCCCGTCGAGACGCTCGCGTTCCTTTGGGTGAACGACGAGACGCCCGGACTCTTGGCGGTGTCGCCGCGCTTTGAGGGCGTTGAATCGCCCGTCGATCGCGTCATGTGCCTCGAAGCGGTCGCGCGGATTTTCGCGCGGATCGCGGGCGAAGCTGCCCGCATGGCCTTGGGCGGTCGGTTCGAACTCCTTCCGGGATTGACGGGAAAGAGCGGCGAAGAAGGCCGCCGGATGCCGGGCGCGGTTTCCTGTGCGGAACTCGGCGAGCGGCTGCGCGAGCGCTTTCCCGATACGGTGGCGCTCACGGTGCCGGAATTCCTCAAATGCCGCATGGAGCTCTACGCGAAGCCCTCGCGCGACCCCGACGCGGACCTCTTCGAAGACGTCTACAGGACGGACATCGGGTGCGAGGCGCTTCTCTCCGAGTACGCGTCGCGTATCAATCTGACGAGCACCGTTCTGAGGAGCTGCGCCGTCGCGACGGGCTTCGTCTACTTCGACGTGCAACACCCCGCGGAACGAGCTTCGGAGGCATTGACGACGAAAGACCGGACCGCGTACGTGAAGGCGATCGAAGCTGAAATCGAGCGCATTCTCGAAAGCTGCCCCGAAGCGGCGCGATCGCTCGGGACGGCGGAGGGCGTGCGATACGGTTACGTTTCGTTCCTCGCGTGGGATCTCCTTCCGGTGCTTCGCAAGCTTGCGGAATTCTTCGCGAAGTCGGAACTCGTCCTTCGTGCGGGCTTCCACACGTTCGAGCGCGTGACGCCCCCGCTGATCCTCGTCGAGAAGTCCGGGAAGACGACCGAGGTGAAAACGTCCGAACAGACGGGAAAGAGCGCTCGGGGTCAAACGGCCGAGAAGCCCGTCCGCACGGTCTTTATTCCGACCGGGATCGCGAACGCCTGATCTCGAATGCCCACAGGCGGTTCCGGAACCGCGGCGTCTCAAGTATCAAATCACGCCCGAAGGGGTGCGGTTTGAGGAAATCCGGATTGAACCGGCAGCGGTGACCCGAGGTCCGAAGGATTTTTCATGCAACAGGCGCGAACAACAAGGCGCCCGATCTCCAACGAGCTCGGGCGCCCTGCAATTTTGACGATCGGATCTCACTCGGGTCGCTGCTCGAGGCTGCGCTTCGGGGGCGCCCCGAAAAGGCGTTTGTATTCGCGGGAGAATTGCGTCGGGCTCACGTACCCGACGGCGTAACCCGCGGTAGCGGCGTCGGCGTGCTCGACCATCATGAGGCGACGCGCTTCGTGAAGGCGCAGCCGCTTGTGGTACTGCAGCGGAGAGAGGCTCGTCACCGCCTTGAAGTGACGGTGGAAAGTCGAAGGCGCCATGTGCACCTTGTCGGCGAGTTCCGTGACGGACAAGGGTTCGCGGAAGTTTTCCCGCAGCCAGTCGACGGCGCGCGAGATACGGTTCGCGCGCGAGTCGCGCGAAAAGAGCTGCACGAGAGCGGGGCCCGAGGCGCTCTTCAAGGCGCGGTAGTGGATTTCGCGAATGAGGAGCGGGGCGATTTCACGACGCTCTTCTTCGGGCGCTTCGAGAAGTTTCACGAGTCGCAGGTAGGCGTCCACCATTTCGGGGGGCGTGACGGTGAGGCTCGCGGCGGCGACGCGCGCGGGGTCGGTGTTGACATTGACCACGGTAAGGGCATCCGCGTGTTCCTTGCTGGCATCGCCGGCGGAATTCGACGTGAGCTCGACGGAGCTCGTGAGGTCGCGCAAGATTTCTTCCGAGAGTCGAACGCTGACCGCCATGAAGGGCTGCGCCTCGGTGGCTTCGAGAACCTGCCAGAGGGCCGGCATGTCAATCGTCGTAATGAGGATGTCGCCGCGCCCGTACTCGTAGCGCCGATTCCCGATAACGGAACACTTTCGGCCGCTCACCATGAGGCCGATCGCACGGTCGTAGACCGCGCAGGAACTCTCGTTCAGGTGATCGCGTACCGTAACCGTTACGCCCGGAATCGACGTGGAATAGGAGCCGCTTTCGACGACGAGTCGGCGCAAAACCGCGGCCAGTTCGTCGAGGAGAGCCGAGGTGCGGGCCGCACGTTCGCGTTCCGCCATGAGGTTTTCGGCGGGAACGAGGCGCGGAAGGCAACAGTCGGCTCCTTCCGGAGATGGACTTGAGGAATCGAGAGCGCCGAAGACGCGATAGGCGTCGAAGGCTTGTGTGTCGGTCGAGGAGGGTGTCGCCGGGGAACCGTACGGCAACGTTCTTTCGGGCATGGTGTTTCGTCTCCGAAGAGGGAAGCGCGGCCCGCGGGAAAAGACCCCGAGTCGCTTTGGGAACTTTGGAGTGCTTTCGGGAAGAAGGCCGGAGTCGGCCGGACGAGAAATCCCGGTTCGGCACGTTCTCCTCGAACGCCTCCCGCTTTTGAGCTTCGGGTATTGTCCCTCGGTACCCGCTTGACGAAAAGAGCAAGGACGCGCAAAGGCTTGCCCGATTCTATCGCCCGCGAGCGATTCGAACTCTTCGAGAAAGGTGCGGGCGGTCGGCGGAAGGCGTGTCGGATTTTTTTGTAAGGCGGTAGGACAGCGATATCAACACGTCAAGGAATGTACTCTCGGCCTCGAAGCGACCGGAGCGACACCGCACCAGCAAAAACACTTGAGCTCGATCCTGCCCGATTTTGTCGGAACCTGCCGGAACCCGCACGCTCCGTCTTGGAGCCGTTCGAGCGCTCGGGCAAAAGGATGCCGAAAGCGCTATATTCCGTCACCGTGTTTCCGCGAGCCGCTCCGGCGGACATCGCGCGGACTCGATCGGACTCGGTTCGGACGGGAACCGCTCCTAAGAACAACGACAACATGACGAACTTTCACGAACTCATTGAGGGCTTCCGCAACTTTCGCGAAGACTATCTCCTGCGGGAAGCCGAATTCTTCGAAACGCTCAAGTCGGGCCAGAATCCCCGAACATTGGTGGTCGCATGCTGCGACAGTCGCGTCGACCCCGCGCTTTTGACGGGTTGCCGCCCGGGGGACCTCTTCGTCGTACGCAACGTCGCGGCGCTCGTTCCCGCCTGCGGCGAGGCTGCGCGTGCCGATGCCGTCATGGCGGCGGTGGAGTACGGCGTCAAGCATCTCGAAGTCGAGCACGTGATCGTGATGGGGCACTCGAACTGCGGCGGCATTCACGGTTTGATGCACCCCGAATCCGTGGCGGACGAAGACTACATCGCGGGGTGGCTCGAACACGCCCGCCCCGTTCTTCACGATCTCGCACACGTCGAGGCCGGTGCGGCCGAAGCCGAGCGCAGTCGTCGGTGCGAAGAGGCGGCGATTCTGCTTTCGATCGAGAACCTTCTCTCCTACCCCTGGATTCAAAAGCGCGTAACGGAAGGGGTGCTGAAACTCCACGCCCTTTACTACGACATGCACGACGGCAACTTGCTTGTCTGGGACGCGAAGCGCGAAGACTTCGTGCCGAGCTGGCACTTCTCGGAAAGCGGTCGGTGCGAGGCGTGTTCGCCGACGGGGTTGTTTGCGGGGTTCGTCGACGAGGAGAAGTCTCCGGAGACGGCTGAAAAATAAGCTTCCCCGTTTTTTCGACCGGGGAAGCCTCGGAAGGATTCGGTCAACCGGCCTCGGCGCCGGCGTTGAACGCGAGCCATACACGAAAAAGGGACGAGCTCAAAAAAAGCCGGCGACCATCGCTGTCGCCGGCTTTTGAGTGGCATCCCTCAGCTAACCGACCAATCTATGAGGGACGCCGAGGAGAAGCAAAGACGTCGGTCAGGCTTTGGCGGCCGTCTGGCCCGCAATGCGCCCGAAGACGAGGCAGTCGAGAATGGCCACCGAGCCGAGACGCACGGCACCGTGCACGCCGCCCGCGGCTTCACCCGCAGCGTAGAGGTGCGGGATCGGTTCGTCGGTCTGGACGTCGATGACGCGGCATTCCATGTCGGTCATGACGCCGCCCATGCAGTGGTGAACCTTCGGCTGGCATTCGGCGATGTACCAGGGGCCCTCGACCATCGGAACCTGGTCGTTGTTGATGTAGCGGCCGAGCTGCGGGTCGTTCTTCGACTTCACGGCTTCGTTGAAGGCGTCGACCGTCTTCTTCAGGTTTTCGTACGGAATGCCGGAACCCTTCGCGAGCGCTTCGAGCGTGTCGTACTTGTCGAGAATCTTCATTTCGAGCATGCGATCCTGGAAGCCCGGACGCTGCTTCTTGAAGGGAGCACAGTTGGGTTCGTTGCAGATGGCGTAGCACTTCTTGCCGCCTGCCTGTTCGACCATAATGGCGTCGGCACGAACCTTACGGTTGGCGAGTTCGTTGACGAAACGGTTGCCTTCCGAGTTCACCCAAATCCCGTACTCGGCGGCAGCCGTCTGGTTGAACTGCCAGCCGATGCCCATGCCTTTCTCCTTCGGGTTCCCCCACGGGCCGCACTGGATCCAGTCGGCCTGAACCTGCAGGCACCCGATAGCGGCCGTTTCACGCCACATTTCGGAAGTCGCGCCCGGCTGGTTCGTCGTGTCGAGCGTTTCGTTCAGCTTCGGGTCCTGATACATGCGGAACTTCACGTCCGCGGCGAAGCCGCCGTAGCAGAGGATGACGCCCTTCGTGGCCTTGATGAACTTGGTCTTCCCCGAGTCCTTCTTCGGGAAACGGTAGCCTTCGCGGACCTGGAGGCCCTGCACGACGCCCTTTTCGTCACGGATGATGTGCTCGACGTAGCAACGGCTGCGAAGCGGGATGCCGAGTTCCTTGCACTTTTCGAGTTCCTTGGTGACGATGCCCGAACCCGAGCCGTTCTTCGTCGTCACGTAACGCGGCACGGAGTGGCCGCCTTCCTGACCGATCGCATCGGGCAGATATTCGACGCCCAATTCCTTGACGGTCCATTCGTAGTTCGAGAGTGCATGCTCGGCCATCAAACGAACCTTCTTCGGGTCGTTCATGTAGAGGCCTGCGACCAGAATGTCCTTTTCGAGAAGGTCGACCGAGTCTTCGATCTTGTGCATCTTCTGCTGCGGGCAACCCGTGGCGGTCAGAATGCCGCCGTTGATGATGGAGTTACCGCCGAAGGTCGCCATCTTTTCGACGACGAGCACGTTCGCACCCGCCTTCTTCGCTTCAATGGCGGCGGCGAGGCC
>CAJLHF010000035.1 GCA_905206365.1 uncultured Sutterella sp.
TGGCGTCATTGCCGACTGCTTTCCTACAACGACGGATACGGGTATGCGTGGCTTCACTCCGCACCTCATTCCTCCCCCGTCTGAAAGCGGGGGTTCCCTGAGGTACTTCTATGAAGCCCGCCGTGAGGCCGTTGCCGAGATCTTCGGTGCCTTTGAGGCCCGTGTCGAAGATGCCGTAGACCGTCACGTCGGCTGCGGCGCCCGTTGCGAAAAGCGCGCCCAGGGTCCCGACGAAGAGCGCGGAAAGTACGGGACGAAAGTTCTTGGTCATGGTCGTCTCCTGTTTTTTTTTCGATGGTTGAGTGAACCGGCGCTCGCTCGGATGCGGTGCCACGTCTCGAGACCGCGGGCGGGCGTTCGCCGTCGACTCCGAAGGGATAGCACGTCGCCCTACGCGCGTAAGCACGGATTCGAACCCCGAAGAAACCCGAGTCGTACCCTAAAATTTCGTTGGATTTACTGGTTTTCAAGGAGAGTTCGGTCCGTCACTTTTTCGCCTTGAATTCCGCCCGTTCGGAAGACGACGAAAAAGCCGGCGGTTTCCCGTCGGCTTTCTCTTTGGGTTTCTTGTCACGGCTTTCGCCGTGTCGGAAAAGAGAAACGCCCCCGTCCTCTCCTTTCCGTCATTCCTCGTTATCCGGATCGAACGTCCTTGAGGACTTTCGTTCGCGTTCAATGCCAGGGGGCCTTTTCCTCGCACGGAACGCCGTCCGTCATCGTGAAGCCTTCGAGGCTCCCCACCTTCGTCTGAACGCAAATGAAGGTGACGGAACTCTCGGCCGCGGCACGGATCGCGCGACGGCCTTCGGGCGCGATGCGGAACCAGTCGCCCGCGACGATCGGGTGCACGACGCCGTCGAGGTAGAGTTCGCCCCGACCGGCGAGCACGCCGTAAAGCTCTTCGTTCTTCGTATGACGATGCACGAACGGAACGGCGGCGCCCGCGGGAAGCGTGTTGATGCTCGTCTCGCAACCCGTCAGATGAAGCTTTTCGTGGAGTTCGGTACGGCCCGCGGCGGGATCGGCGTGGAAGATTTCAAAAACGTCGGACATGGTTTTTCTCCCTGTTGAGTGAGGATGATCGGGTGAGCCATCGAATTCGTTCGATATCTCACTATGCGCGCATGCTACGCTCCATTTAGTTCGATGTCAAATCATCTAAAGAAAATTTTTCGTGAGCGACAATCCGGACCGGAAGCGGAAGCGCAACCGAATGGAAGAAAAATGAAAAAGCCCGAGGGCGTCGGTCGCTCTCGGGCTTCGGCGCACGTTTGCGTGCGCTTTTGTATTGCTTGACGGTCGCGTCAGTCCTCGCGCTTCCAGCGCTCGATCCCGTCGCGGTAGAGGGCCGCCACGCGGATTTCGCCGAGCTTCGCCGTGTGAACCTTGAAGGGGTTCGCCGTAAGGATGACGAAGTGTGCGCGCGCACCGGGTTCGATGATCCCGACGGTACCTTCGGTCGGGAGAACGAGCGCCGCACGGCCCGTGTAGAGCGAGAGCGCCGTGGCGACGTCGACCGCTTCGTGTCCGCCGAAGACCGTGTTCGTCGCGTCGCGACGGGTGACGGCCGCCTGCACGGAGACGAACACCTGATCGGGATCGGCCCAGGTCGTTGCGGGCGCGTCCGAGGAAAGCGCAAAGGCGTCGACCGTCTTCGCAATCGAGCGCACCGGATAGCAGGCGTTGCGGTCCGCTTCCGAGAGGAACGCCCGGTACGAGGGGTATTCGGCAAAGGGGAAGATGACCTGCGTCGTCACGGCGGGACGAATCGCGAGCTTCTCGAGCTTTTCGAGCTGATCGGGTCGGAAGAACGTAGCATGTTCGATGCGAAGGCTCGGAATCCCCTCGAGCCAATCGTCCTCGTCGCGAAGCCACTCGAGGAGCGCATCCATCGCCGCGTCTCCCATGACGTGGACCGACGCCTGAATGCCGTTGCGCTTCGCGTAAGCCAAGGCCGCGCGGAAGACGGGCTCGGTCAAAAGGATTTCTCCGTTCTTGGGGCCGACGCCGGCGGCCGCTTCGTCGTCCGTCAATCGGAAGGGTTCGCGCATCGCCGCGGTACGACCCGAGATCGACCCGTCCGCAAAGAGCTTCACGCCCGCGTAGCGCACCGCACCCGTCGTTTCCGACTCGGTAAGGTCGGGCATCCCGTAGGGGTCCTCGCCGCCCAACCACGTGAGGTACAAATCGACGTCGAGCGGCAACCCCCGACGGCAGGCTTCGCGCCAGATTTTGAGGGGATCGTACGGGCGGCGCACCGTCATCATGTCGGTGACGTTGAGAATGCCGCGCTCCAGATAATGGTTCCCCGCGGAGAGCGCCCGTGCGATGAGGTCCTCTTCGGTGACGGTACCGCCCGCGGCGCGCTCGACGAGGCGCACGGCGGGAGTTTCGATCAAGCGCCCGTCGAGGCGCCCCTCCGCATCACGCCCGAGGGCGCCGCCTTCGGGGTCGGGCGAGGCGTCCGTGAGGCCCGCAAGTTCCAACGCTTTCGAATTCGCGACGGCCGAGTGGCAGTCGGAGCGGCGGATCAGGACGGGCTGCGTCGTCGACACCCGGTCGAGGTCCCAACGCGTCGGGGAGACGTTCCCTTCAAGGAGGCTCTCGTCGTATCCGGCCCCTTCGATCCAGCCTTCGCCCGTTTGCGCGGCCTTCGTCGCGCGAAGCGCTTCGACGAGCTCGTCGATCGTGTGAACGGCGGGAGGCGTCAGAAACGCCCCCGTGAGGCTCGACGCCACGAGGCTCGCATGCGTGTGCGCGTCGATGAAGGCGGGCATCACGAACGCTCCCTTCAGGTCGACCGTGATAAGGGGTTCGCAACTGCGCATCGGTTCGTCGGCCGCGACGAAAAGTCCGTCTTCGACGTAAAAGTCCGTGAACAACGGAGCGTCGGCATTGCCGGAGAAAACGACGGCATTGGTGTAGTGGGTGCGCATAGAACGGACGATTCCTTCGATTCGGCGGTCCGGGCGTGCGAAACTCATGCACCCGAGGCCGCTCGGGACGAGCGGCCTTGCGGGGCGGCGGTCGGTCGTGCGACCGCACGCGTCTTGGCACCGGGCCGCGGCATTCGGAAAAACAACAGCCCTCGTCGCGCATCTTTTCATGCGGCTCCGAGGGGCGACATGCCTTGGAAAAAGGCTGTCGGATCCGTGGATTCTAATCGAGAAATTCCCCGTCGGGCGGCCCTTGCACGATCTTTGGAGCAACTCCGCAATCGGTTGCCGAACAGTCGCCGAAAGGTCGATTTGTCGGCATTTTTGCCGACAAAATCCCCTCCGAAGTCGGTCGCTTTTCGACATAAAAAACCTATTGCTCGACCGCCTTCGATTTATAGGACCTCAGCCTTAGGAAAGCTTTTTCGCGTCAAAAAAGGCCGATTTTTCGAGAGGGTGAAAACCCGATCCAGGCCGTTTTCGTCGGCACTCATCGCCTATAGTTTCGGACCGCTCGCACGTTCCCGCCTCGATCGTTGCGAGAGGGGCGCCGATCGTATGCCCTTTCGAACGCCCCTACCCCCTACCGCTCACAGGAGAAATCATGTCGTTCGCCAAAACGGCCGCCGCCGGCCTTGTTGCTCTCATGCTCTCGGGCGCCGCGCTTGCCGCCTCGCCTCTGAAAGTCGCCACCAACCCGACGTTCCCGCCGTTCGAATTCCAAGACTCGAAGACGGGGGCCGTGCAGGGTTTCGAAGTCGACCTCATTCGCGAGATGGCCAAAGTCATGAATCGCGACCTCGAGCTCGTCACAATCAGCTTCGACGCGATCCTTCCCGCCATCCTCTCGGGCACGGTCGACGCGGGCGCCTCGGGCTTTTCGATCACGCCCGAACGCGCGAAGCGCGTCCTCTTCACGGACCCCTTCTACACGTCGGGTCTCACGATCGTCGTCAAGAAGGGCAACGACGCCGTCAAGGGTTTTGCGGACCTGAAGGGTAAGAAGATTTCCGTTCAGATCGGCACGACGAGCGCCGCAGCCGCGAAGAAGATCGAAAATACTGAAATTTCGAACTTCAACAGCGCCGGCGACGCCATCCTCAACATGCTCGCCGGCAACGCCGACGCCGTCATCAACGACAAGCCCGTCACGGACTACATCCTCGCGCAGAACGCTTCGCTAGCCGCGCAGACCGTGCACCTTCCGGAAATGGCTACGGCCGATCAATTCGCCATGGTCGTCTCGAAGAAGAACGAAGCGCTTCGCGACGAAATGAACGCCGCCCTCAAGACGCTCAAGGAAAACGGCAAGTTCGACGAACTCCACGTGAAATGGTTCGGCAAACCCGCCGACAAGTGATTCCCGCTTCGGGGCCGAAGCACGCAAGCGCAGGTCCCGAGGGATACCCGACGAAGAAACGCCCGACCTCAACAGTCGGGCGTTTCCTCTTTTCTCTTTTCAAGTTTCCGTTTGCCGTCTCTCGCGAACGTCGCCGTTATTCCGTCGTTCGGAGAATCACGCTTTCGCGGAGCCTCGCGCCGATTCCGCGAGGCGCACGGCCCGCAGTTGCCCGCAGCCGCCCTCGACCGTTCGGGCCGCGCTCTTTCGCAGAGTCGCTACGGTGCCCGAACGCCTCAGTACCGTAATGAGCTCTTCCGCCCGAACTTCGGGTACGGGCCGGAAATTCGACCCCGGAACGGCATTGAGGTCGATGTAATTCACCATGGCGCGACGCCCCTTGAGAAACCCCGCCAGGCGCTCCGCTTCGTCGAGGCCGTCGTTGACGCCCGAAAGGAGCGTCCACTCGATTTGCACCGGAAATTTCGCCAGGTCTCCGTAACGAAGGGCTCTTTCGAGCAAGTCCTCGACCGGAATGCGGGCCGCACGCGGAAGAAGTTCGCGCCGCAACGTATCGTTCGTCGTATGGAGGCTCAAAGCAAGCGCGGGTTTTACGGACGAGCGTGCGAGCGCCTCGAAGAGTCGCTCGTCGCCCACGGTCGAAACGGTGAGCGCTTTGTGTGCGAACGCAAGCCCCTCGGCCGAACCCAAAAACTCAAGCGCTTCGAGCACGGCCCGAAGGTTGTGCGAGGGTTCGCCCATCCCCATGAATTTGATCTTCGAGAGCGTCGGCATCCGCCGCAGCCCTTCCCGCACCTGAGCGAGGATTTCAAGACTGCCGAGCTGACGTACGAGACCCGAGCGGCCCGTCATGCAAAAGCGGCACCCGACGGCGCAGCCGACTTGGGTCGAGACGCAGAGTCCCTCGCGCGGCAACAGAACCGCTTCGACGAAGTCTCCCGCACGCATCGCAAGGAGCAACTTGGCGCTTTCTTCGTCGGAACATTCGACGCGTCCGATCGACTCCAAGACCGCCCGCACCTCGGGCAACACCCGCTCCACAGCGGCCGGGTAACGGCACTTCGAATCGGCCGCCCATGCGGCTCGCCCCATCCACGCAAGCAGAATCCGCCGCACGTGTTCGGGCTTCGCGCCCGCGCGCTTGAGCGCGACCCGCAGGGCGGAAAGCGTGAATTCCTCAAGAACAAAAGCGCCGGTGCCGATCTCGGTCTTCATTTCGTTTGACCGCCCGAGCGGTCGTCGTGCGCGGCGCCGTCTTTTTTACGATGCGTGAAGAGCCGCACCGTGTCCCAGTTCACGACGAAAAACATCGCGATCGTCGCGAGCGACACGAAGCCGTACCCCCAGAAAACGAGCGCGGTCTTGTCGGGAATCGTCCCGTAGAAGGCCCCGAAAAATGCCATGGGCGTTCCTTCCTCGACGGCGTTCGCGGCGAAACACCCGAGCGCCGCGAAGTAAAACCCAAGCGACGCGCGCAGAAAAAGACGCTGCGGCTTCCAGGCGGGCGGACGCAGACGCGCGATCATGAGGACGAAAATCGGAATGAGGAAAGGAAGCGCGGTGAGAAGCGTGTTGTAGAGACGAGCCATCGAGGTGAGCGGCGGTATACAAAACAAAGAAATGCGCGGACGACAGGCGAGCGATTAAACGGACCGAACAACCGACTCCCCGGGGCGCCCGTGCGCGGGCATGCCTCACTATAGCGGATCGTGCGGCAGGGGAAAAAGCGCGGGAGCGTCGAAGCCCTCCGGGACGCATCGAGCCGAAGAAGGAGGAGCCCGGAAAGACGCTCGTGAAAAGCCCCGACCTTCACGCGGAAAGCCGGGGCTGCTTCAGGGATTATGCAATTTGAAGTTTGTGCGACGTTCTCAAACCGCCGCTTCTTCCTTCGCCCCGCGAGCGGGTTCGCGAAGCTTCAGGACCGAGTGGTAGACAACGAGCACCGCGAGCACGATGAGGGCGACCGCGAGGATCCCCTGGAGCCCGTGCACCATGAAGACGAAATTCCCCGAGGCGATCGCCTGCGCGATCTTGACGAGCTGCTGGATCAAAGCTGTCATCGTGACGGCGAGCATCACGGCCATCGGGCCGTAGAGCATCCAACCTTTGCGGCCCGTCGCCTTCAGGAAAACCGCGAGGCCCGTCAGAACGAGAGCGGAGAGGAGCTGATTGGCCGAGCCGAAAAGCGGCCACACGGACATGTAACCCGCCATGCAGAGGGCATAGCCGAGGAGCAGCGTGAGGGTGGTCGCAAAGACGGTGTTCGTAAAGAGCTTGCGCACGGGCGTCATCGCTTCGCCTTTCGCCGGCATGAAGAGTTCCTGAAGCGACATGCGCCCGATGCGGGCGACGGCGTCGACCGACGTCAGCGCCAAAGCCGACACGCACATCGTCAGGATGCAGGCCGCGATGTCGCGGGGCACGCCGAAAACGTCCGTAAGGAACCCGGCCACCGAGGCGGAGAAGATCTGGAAGGGCGTCCCCGACGGGAGCGCACCGTCCGTAGCGGCCGCGCACACGACGATCAGCGAAACGACGCCGAGCACCACTTCGACGGACATCGAACCGTAGCCGACGAGACGCATGTCGGCTTCGTTCGAGATCATCTTCGAGGACGTGCCCGAGCTCACGAGCGAGTGAAAGCCCGAGACCGCACCGCAGGCGATCGTGACGAAGAGGATCGGGAACAGGTCAAGGCCGTTCACTTCGAAGCCCGTGAAAGCGGGCATGCGGATTTCGGGGTTCTGGATGAAAACGCCCGCCACCGCGCAAAGGATCATCCCGATGAGCAAGAACATCGAGAGGTAGTCGCGCGGCGTCTTCAGAGCCCACATCGGAACGACCGATGCGGCGAAGAGGTACGCGAAGACGACGTAGCGCCAGGTTTCGGCGTCCGCAAAAACGGGAAATGCAATCCCCGCCGCGACCATCGCGACCATAAGCACCACGCCCGTCACGAACTGAACGCCCGCCGTGGGCTTCGCGTACTTGAGGAAGAACCCGAAAAAGACGGCCACAACCATGTAAAGAAGCGAAATCGAGGCGGCGGCCGCGTTCGGGACGATTTCCGTACCGTCCTTCGCGAACCCGTTGAAGGTCCCCGCGACCATGTCGCAGAAAGCGGCGATCACGAGAAGCGTGAAGAGCCAGCAAAAGAGGAGAAAGAGCTGCCGACCCGTGCGACCGACATAGTCTTCGATGATGGTACCGATCGAGCGGCCGTTGTTCTTCACCGACGCGTAGAGAGCCGTAAAGTCCTGCACGGCGCCGAAGAAGATCCCGCCCACGAGCATCCAGAGGAGCGCGGGCAGCCACCCGAACATCGCCGCGATGATGGGACCCGTGACGGGGCCCGCCCCGGTAATCGAGGTGAACTGGTGCGCGAACACGGTCCAGCGCGACGCGGGCGCGAAGTCGCGTCCGTCGTTGAGACGCACGGCGGGCGTGGGTTTCTTGGGGTCGATCCCCCAGGTTTTTTCGAGCCAGCGCGCGTATCCGAAATACCCGACGGCCAAAGCCGCGAGCGTGATGACAATCATGGTGAGCCCGGTCATACCGAAGGTCTCCTCACAGTCGAAAGAGAAACGAGGAAAAAAGAGGGAGAAAACAAATCGACGACGCCTCGGAGGGGCGTGCGTTCCTTACATTATCCTCGCTTTTGCAAATTCGACGCATCGGGCAAATACCCTACACCGCATTGAATTTATTCGGATTTTTTCGTTTTTCCTCGTACTTTATTTCTGCAAAATCTTCGGTTTTGCAAAACAGATCCTCCGAATGTCGCAGACGAAGGCGAGCAAGCGCAAAGGCCCTCGGGAAAAGTGCCGAGGCGGAAATCGGGCCGCGCCGATCGTCACGGAACCGTAACGCGTTCGTCATGCGGCCTGCGTATGCTTTTCCGATTCCTTTCTGCGATTCGGTCCGTCTCTTACCCATGCCCCCGTCGCACAAACTTCAAAATCCCGCCGACATCCGCACGCTCTTTTGGCTCTGCTGGCTTGTCTACGGAACGTCCTACCTCGGTCGACTCAATTTTTCCTCCGCCATGGTGCCGCTTCTCGATTCGGGAGCGCTCACGAACGTTGCCGCGGGCTGGATTCAGACCGCCTACTTCGCGGCCTACGGGATCGGGAGTCTCGTCAACGGCCTCGCGGGCGACCGCGCGCACCCGCGCACGATGATCCTTACGGGCTTGGCAGGATCGGCCGCGGTGAACGCCCTCTTCGCACTCCTCACGACGGAGGGCGACGGGGGTCCGGCGTCCGGCATCGGCACCCCGGTCGGAACGCTCCTTCCGATCCTCCTTTGGGGCGCGAACGGGTGGCTCCAGTCGATGATCTGGGCACCGATCGTTCGGATTTTTGCGGTCATGCTCACACCCCGCGACAAGCTCGACTGCTGCGTCAATATGGTTTCTTCGCAGGTGACGGGGACGCTTGCGAGCTACGTCTTCGGGGCGATGCTTCTCACGGTGTTTCCCGTCGAGAGTCTCTTTTGGATGCCCGCACTCTTTCTTGCGGGCACGGCGACCGCCTGGGTCGCGGTCTTTTCGCGGCTCACGGCCCGAACGGGAGCGTTCGAGGGAACGGAGAACGTCGATGCGTCCGGCACCGAAAAGGACAAGGCCGCGAACAAAGGTACGATTTCTTTTCTTCTCACGGCGGGATTCGGCTTTCTCGTCTTTCCGGCGCTCCTTCACGGGACGCTCAAAGACGGGCTCGTCGCCTGGATTCCCGCTTTTTTGGCGGACCGCTTCGCGCTTTCGGCCTCAAGCGTCCTGATTCTCACCACGGCCGTGCCGATCGTGAATCTTTCGGGCGCTTACATCGCTCGAGCGCTTTACCGCCGTACGGGCGAGCGGGTCGAACGGTCGGCATCGATCCTCTTTCTGGCGGGCTCTGCGGGGTTGGCGCTGACGACCGCAGCGGGAGGCGACATTACCGCTCTTTCGGGCGTACTGCCCGAAGCATTGCATCCAACACTCCTCTTGCAATGCGCCTCGATCGCGGGTCTTGCCGCGGCCACGGCCTCGATGATGGCGGTCAACTCCCTGCTTACGGCAATCTATCCCTTGAAGTTCGAGCACACGGGGCGCGTTTCCACCGTCTCCGGGTTTCTCAACGCGCTCGGCTACGCGGGTGCGGCGCTTTCGATGTGCGCGACGGGCTCGGCGCTCGATGCCGTCGGCTGGACGGGCATTCTCGCCCTGTGGACGGCGCTCACGCTCCTCACGGGGCTCGTCGCATTCGCGGGTTCGGTGAAGGATGTCAGTCTCGGAGCTTCTCCCGCCGATCGGCCGCAACGCCCGACGCGCCCCAAAGAAGAATCACCGCACCCGTGAAAAGGAAAGAAAGTGCAAAGCCCGCGCTCGCTTCGAAGAGCGCCCCGAATATCCACGGACCCGCGCCCGCCGCGACGTAGCCCGCACCTTGCGCAAGGCCCGACATCGCGAGCATTTGACCGAGATTCGACGCCTTTTTGGCCATGAGCAAAAAGGCGACCGAGAGCATCGAACCCTGCGCCGCCCCGGCGGCCACACTTCCCGCAACAAGCCACGGAACGTTCGCTCCGCCCCAATACCAGGCGCATGCGCCGAAGAGATAGAGAGCGGCGAGGATCAAAGCCGCACGCGCGTCGTTCCCGCACGCCTTCATGAAGCGCGCCGTCCCGATCGAGGCGGGAAGGCCCGAGACAAGATAGACGAAAATCCAAAAGCCGCCCGCTTCGGCCGTCATCCCGATCGAGCGCCAGAAGGCGGGCATCCAGGCGCAGACCGTGTAGATCAAAAGCGACTGCAACCCCATCACCGCCGTGAGGCTCCAAGCGAGGGGATCGCGCAGGAGCCCGCCGAAACCGCCGACCCGAGAGCGACCGCGACCGTCGGAACCGCACGCCGCTCCTTCCCCGTCCGCGGGAAAGCGCGCAAAGATAAGCCACAGTGCGAGTCCCAAGAGGGCCGCACCCGCCCAGGCGAACATCGTTGCTTCGTAACCCCCGAAGGCGCGTGCGACGGGCACGGCCGTAAGTCCCCCGATCGATCCCGAAAGACCGATCACGCCCGTATAGATGCCCATCATGAGACCGAGCCGTTCGGCAAACCAGTTTTTGACCACGACGGGCATGACGACGTTGAGAAGCCCGATTCCGGCACCTACGAGAAGCGTCCCCGTCCAAAGAGCTGCGGGAACGGCAACGCCTCTCAGCGCCGAGCCCGCCGCCAAAAGCAAAACGGCAATCGCCGCCGCCCCCTTGAGCCCGAACCGGCGCCCGATGCCGGGCGCGGGAAAGGAAACAAGCCCGAAGACCGCAATCGGAAGAGCAGCCAAAAGCCCGTATTCCGCATAGCCGATCGCCAGCCGCCCGACGATCTCGTTCGAAAGCGGTCCCACCGAGGTGACGGGTCCGCGCATCAAAAGCGTCACCGCCAAAAGGGTCGCAACGAGCAACACAAAACCCGCGGGGCGGTCGGGCCTGTCGGAAGGTTCAAAAGAGGTGAGAGGGTCGTGGCGGTCGGTCGGCATGGGAATAGCGGGAAAGAGAAGGCGAGGTCGAGGCTTTCGAAGTTTTCGACATTGTCGCACCGTCCGCGCTCTCGGCGCTCCGAGGACTTGCAATTTCACCCCGCACCCGCGGCCCGCGAAGCGAACTTTTGTAGAATGATCTCGAAACGACGTGCTTCTCGGCGGGAAGTCTTTTGCGCCGGTTACGATTTCCGAAGCTTCGTCGAGCGCCCGCAGCAATGTTCGGAAACAGTTCCTCGCACAGCCGAACTCTTGTTCAACCCGAGACGCGCTATTCTCATCCGACCCGAATCGGCGGCACGCGTGCCGTCATCGGTCGGTCCCGATCCCGACGTTTTCCCATCGACGGACGTCGGGTCCGACCGTTACGAATTCTTTTGGAACGCCCATGAAAAAATCGTTTGCTCTTCTCCCGCTCGCCGCTCTCTGTGCCGCCATGATCGCCGGTTGCGCCGCCGACGGGACGGCCTACCGTTCGGACGTCTACTCTTCGAGCAGCGTCAACCGCGCTCAGGAGGTGACGACCGTTGAGATCATCGCAATCTCCCCGGGGCGCGTCGCCGTGAGCAACACCGAAAACCGCGACCGCGCGCAGATGACGGGCGCCATTCTCGGTGCCATCGCGGGTGCCGCGATCGGCAGTCACAACAACCACAACACCTCGTCGCGCGTGATCGGCGGTCTGGCGGGCGGTGCCGTGGGCGCGCTCGCGGGCGACGCCGTCGGCGGCGGCAGCTCCACGTCCTTCGTCGAAGGCGTGCAGCTCGTCTACAAGACCTCGACCGGTCGCATGCTGCAGTCGACTCAGGTCGGTCGTCCGTGCGAATTCAAGACCGGCACGGCCATCATGGTGTCGCCGAGCCCCTCGGAAACCCGCATTCAGCCGAACAACCCCTACGGTTGCCCGAAGAACTGATCGGTCGACGACTTTCCATTCATCGAGGAGGGGCGCTCCGCTCGCGCGACATGCGCGGGGTCGGGCGCCGAACTGACTTATGAAGAAGACCATCCTTGAAGCCGCGATCCTCGCCGCGACCGCCTTTGCGATCCTTCCCGCGTCGGCCGAGCAGGCGCCCGTTCCCATGAGCGAGCTCGAGTACAACATCAACGTCGTGAAGCAGACGCAGATGCAGATCGAAGCCGAAGCGCGCGCCAAGCTCGAAGAGCGTCGCCGTGCCGAAGCCGCCGCTGCCGCCGCCAAAGCGAAGGCCGACGAAAAGGCCCGCATCGAGCGGGCCCGTGCCGAACGCATTCGCGCGGAATCGGCCGCGGCCCAAGCAAAAGCCAAGGCGGAACGCCAGGCGAAGCTCGATCGCTACGCCGATGAAGAACGCGAACTCGAAATCGAACTGAAGCGCCTCGAAGTCGAAGCGCGCCGCGCCTCCGTGGGCACCCAGGTTGCGACCGAAAAGGCCCGAGCCGAACTCGCCCGTGAAAAGGCTCAGCTCGAACTCGACGCGCTGCGCGTGGAAATCGACAACCTCAAAAAGGAAGACCCGACACTCGACGCTTCCGCGACCTCGAAGACTCCGACGCCCTGACGGGCGACCCGGATGCGGGGCGACGTAAGGAACGCGAATCCCGAGACATCGACCCGCGCTTTTCCAAAATACGAGCGCTTTCTCCTTTCGGGGAGAAAGCGCTTTTTTCGAGGATTTCATCGGTACCGACGATACCCGAGAAATTTGCGTATAATGCGAATCGTTATCATTTGACGAACAAGCGTCGTACCTCGTTTGACGTGCGCCCTTCGTCAAGTGTCAACCGCACACCGATTTTGTCCGGGAGGACCTGCACCGTGACCTCGATCATCGACATTCGCACCTACATCCGCGAGCATCCGGGCGTGAGCCTCAACGAGCTTGCACTCCGCTTCAAGACGTCCGAACCGATGATGGAAGCGCTCCTTTCGCGCTTGGTCGAGCGCGGCGACGTCGAATCGTACGAGCGCCCGAAATGTACGGGCTCGTGTTGTTGCTCGGGCGACGCCCGTCAGTGCTATCGCCCGACCCGCCGCTGAACGCAAGCCGATGCAGTATTCGAAGCCCGGCCGACCGTGCGTCATGAGTTTGTCACCGCACCGTCATCGAAATGTAACCCATTGAAAATTTTGGGTTTGCTCTTGCATTTTTTGCTCGGACCTGCTATAGTTCGTCTTGTTGTGGTTCAGGTGGTGTCTTTCGTTTCCGCGAGGCTTCGTCAGAATCAAGTCGCTGTTGGGAGTCCATTCGGTTCCGTTCCGCTGTTGCTCAAGGATCGGGATTGAGCTTGATGTTCTACGAGACTCCGGAAAAACCACTGACCACAAATAGTTGCAGGGCGAATCGCAAGATTTCGCCCTTTTTTCTTGCCGAAAATTTCCTGCCCACGTTTTTGCGCGGCTCCGTCGCCCGACTTTCCGCCGGGTATGACGACGCACCGCGATTTCATTTTGGAGGCTTCTTCGATGACGCTCGCCGAATCCCTTCAGCCGGGCATGCCCGCTCCCGATTTCACGTTGCCCGACGATACCGGGACCGAAGTGACGCTTTCCTCGCTTCGCGGCCGGAAAGTGATTCTGTACTTCTACCCGAAGGACAACACCTCGGGGTGCACGCTCGAAGCGCAGAACTTCCGCGACCGACTCGCCGACTTTGAAAAGCTCGGCTACGCGATCTACGGCCTGTCGCGCGACGGCGTCAAGACGCACTGCAACTTCCGCGCGAAGCACGGCCTTACGTTCCCGCTTCTCTCCGACCGCGAAGAAACGGTCGTGAAGCTCTACGACGTGCTCAAGGAAAAGACGATGTACGGGAAGAAGTGCTTCGGGATCGAACGCTCGACCTTCGTGATCGACGAAAACGGCATCCTCACGCACGTACTTCGCAAGGTGAACGCGAAGACCCACGTCGACGAACTCTACGCGCTGCTCGCGGGCTGATCGAAACACCGTCGACGCCCGGCAAGACGAACAACGGGCCCGTCGCAACCGAACGGTACGTACCCGCGTACCAACGTTCGGTTGCGGCGAGCCCGCGTTTTTTCAAAGGGCGTCAACCCTCCTTCGGCTTGCCAGAGCCAACCGACGGAAACGTTCCCCGTCACGCCGCGGCGGTCGAGTCCGTAACCCTTCACGCCGAAGCGCACGCCCCAGGACGAATCCTCTTCGGGACGCGGTTCCAGTCCGAGTTCGCCGATCAATATTGCCCGAGGGACTCGGTTCGTCGAGTGCGAGCCCTTTCCCGTGCCGCTCGCACCGCCTCCGAAGCCGTATTCGTATGCGAGCCCCGCGTCGCTCGAAGCCCAACCGGCTTCGACGAAGACTCCGAACACACCCCTACCGACCCTAAGCGCAGCGCCCGTTGCGAACATCACGCCGTCGACGTCGGCCTGAAAACCCGTTTCGTAGCGACTCACATCTGTCTTTTCCCGAAATTCGATGCGGGATTTGCGGACGGGCCCCCGTCTCACGCCTGCTTTTCGGCTCTTATCGAGCGATAATCGTTCGTTCCGTCGTTTCCGTCCCGTTCAGCACTTCCATGTTCCGTTCGCTTTCGTACGTCCGACGAACCATCCGAAAGTCGCTCGCGCCGTTCGCGATCGCACTCCTTGCCGCCCTCGCGCTTTCGGATATTGCCGAAGCCCGTGAGCCCGAAAACGCCCCCGTTCGTCTCGGGATCGTCGCCTACGTGCGCCCTTCGCCCTTCGAAGCCGTCGTTCGTCCCACGATCGATGCGTTGCGGGCGCACTTCGGAGCGCGTCTCGAGGTACGTTTTTATCCGACGGCTGACTTGGCCCGAGCGGTGCGGGCGGGAGAACTTGACGTCTTTCTTTCGAGTTCGGGCTTTTTCCTCAGCATGCGCTCGGCGGGAGCCCGATCGCTTGCAACCGTCGCCTCGGTCGACTATCCGAATCCGAACCACAACGACGGGGCGGCGCTCGTCGTGCGCTCGGACCGAAGCGACCTCGCGACGCTTGACGACCTGAAGGGCCGAATTCTTGCCACTAACCTCCCCGAAAGCTTCACGGGCAAACTTGTTCTCGCGGGCGAAATCCTTCGCTCGGGATACGATCCCGACCGCTTTTTCGGCGCCGTCCGCTATCTCGGACCGGGCGATCGGCTGCAAAATGCTCTCGGGCTTCTCGCCTCAGGCGAAGTGGACGCCGTGAACCTGCGTCTCTGCTTTTTGGAAGCGTGGTTGGCCAAGCATCCCGAAGACGCGGGACGCTTTCGCGTCGTTCATCGCAAGGACGACCTCGGAGCAGCTTCGAGCGGAAACGACGAAACCCGCACGCGACCCGAACCCTGCCGGCGCTCGACCGATCTTTATCCCGCCTGGACGGTTGCCTCGACCTCCGTCACCGATCCCGACGTCTCGCGCCTCGTGACGCGAATTCTTCTGGACATCGCACCCTCGGGCGAGCACGGTCTCTATTGGAGCGTAGCCACCGATTTTTCGAGCATCGACCGACTCTTTCGCGATCTCAAAATCGGTCACTATGCGTATTTGCGCGAGCGCACGCTCAAACGCTTCGTAAGCGAGTACCGCGAGTGGCTCCTCGTCGCAGGACTTCTTGCGCTCGGTCTCGTCCTTCATTCGGTGCGCATCACACAGCTCGTGCGACGTCGCACGGCCGAGCTCGTTCGGGCGCTGGACGAACAAAAGCGCCTCGAACTCGCCCAACGCGAAGCCGCGGAGCGCCTGGAGCGCTTGGAACGTACGGGCGTCGTCGGACAACTCTCGACGATTTTCGCGCATGAGATGCGCCAACCGCTCGGCGCGATTTCACTCTACAGTTGCGGATTGCGGAAAATGACCGCAAACCCGAACTTCTCTCCCGAGCAAGTCCGTGCGGTACTCGACAAGCTCGATCGGCAAACGAGGAGAGCCGATGCGATCGTCGAGCGCGTTCGCGCCTACGCCAAACGCGGCTCGCGCTCGCGCACCGTCTTTTCGCTCGAATCGGTCGTGCGTCGCGCCGTCGCGGACCTGGCCGCCTCGGGGCGATTCCGCGCCCGCATCGTGACCGAAGTACGTTCGGGCGATTCGAGCATTTCGGTCGCAGCCGATCCTCTCGAAATCGAAATCGTCGCTCTAAACCTCATCAAAAACGCGCTCGAAGCGTTGGAACAACAACCTTCGATCGCGGATCCGTTCGTCACCGTCACGATCGGCGCCTCGGAGGACCGGGCGGAACTCGTCGTTCGCGACAACGGCGCGGCGCTCGACGCGGAAACGCTCGAACACATACGGGCTTTCCCCTCTTCCACGAAAACGGACGGCCTCGGACTCGGTCTTTCCATCGTGCGCGGAATCGTCGAAAATCACGGAGGACGCCTTGCCTTCGAGCGAGCGCCCGAAGGAGGATTGCTTGTGCGAGCGACGATTCCGCTCGCACGGCGTACGACCCGCGACTCGTCCTCTTCGTCGGGTTCGTCCTTTGACGCTTCCGCCGATACCCTCACCACCGTCTGATCCATGCCTTTTCGACCTTCTCTCACCGAAAACGACATCGCTCTTCTCAAACGCCGAACGCTCGTGCGTATCGTCGACGACGACGCGGAGTTGCGCGACGCCCTGCAGTTTCTCCTCGAAGTCGAGGGCTGGCGCGTCGCGGCCTACGATCGGGCGGAGGACTTTCTGACGTCCGACGCGCCGAGCGTTCCGGGCTGCGTCGTGCTTGACGTGCGCATGCCCTCCATGTCGGGCCTTGAAGCCCAGGAACGCATGAACCGCCTCGGAATCCGACTTCCGATCGTTTTTCTGACCGGGCACGGCGACGTCGACATGGCGGTTTCCGCCATGCTCGACGGGGCGGCGGACTTCATCCTGAAGCCGATCGACAACGAGCGGCTCCTCGGCTCGATCGCGCGAGCAGCCTACCGGAGTCTTTCCGCCTCCGACGGTCCGCCTCCGCCCGCCGAAGCACGTCGCCGCCTTGAAACGCTTACCGAGCGCGAAGCGGAAGTTGCAAAGCTCCTCGCGCAAAAACTCGCGAACCGCGAAGTCGCCGAGCGACTCGAAATCGCGCTTCGCACGGCCGAAACCCACCGTGCCTCCGTCCTTCGCAAGCTCGGCGTACGCCGCCCCGACGAGATCGCGGCGCTCTTCGAAGCGGCTCGGGAGACGCAAGCTCCCTGAGCGTATCGTCACTCCGGAGCCGGATGCTTTTCGGCTCCGCTTCGGCGCTTGACGGCGGGGCATGAGTGCGTCTGCCTCTCTCCGATTCACTCCGTGTTTTCCCTTAAATTTCCTCGGATTTCGCCTTCCAATCCCGCGAAATCGCTCGTTCTTTGACACCGCAACAGACTACGTAGCGGGTCGCATGTCGATACTCACGTCACGGAGACCGGGCGGGACCGTTTTGCTCGTCCCTCCGCTTCTCTTTCCCAACACAACAACATTCGGGTACGAACATGACCAAAGAACTGAGCCGTCGCGGACTTCTGAAGTCTTCGATTTTCGGCGCCGCCGGTGCCGCCGCCATGGGCCTCTCGGGCGCCGCCTCCGCCGCCCGGAACACCAAGGATTCGCCGGATTCCTCTTTCGACGCGATCGTTCTCGGTGCGGGTCCCGCGGGGCTTGTGACCGCGATCACCGCACACGACGCGGGCACCAAGGTGGCCGTTTTCGAAAAGAAGGACCGCCCGGACGGCAACGCCATTTACGCGCTCGGCTCGGTCTGCGGCTGGGGCTCCCGTCACCAGAAGGAGCAGGGCATCGAAGACACGGCCGAAGCCTTCTTCGAGATGATGATGGACGTCTCCAAGCAGATGGGCGACCGCGCGCTCAACCGTTGCTACACGGACAACATCTCCGCCGGCATCGACTGGCTCGAAAGCGACATCGGCGTGAAGTTCGGCAAGATCCGCCCGATGCCCTATCCGCGCCTCGGCCGCACGTGCCGCGTCGAAGGTGAAGGGATCACCGGGGGCGCTCAGCTCGTTCGCAAGCTGCTTGCGGCCTGCGCGAAGCGCAACATTCCGATTTTCTACGAACACAAGGCGGTCGAGCTTCTCCACGACGACCGCTTCGCCGTGACGGGCGTGCGCTTTGCGACGCCCGAAGGCACGAAGTCCTTCGCCGCGAAGGGGGGCGTGTGCATCGCAACGGGCGGCTTCTCCGCGAACCCCGAAATGGTCTGCCGCTACATCGGCGGTTGGGCGACGCGCATGGTGCTGCGCGGCTCGACTTCGACGACGGGTGAAAACATTTCGCTCACGCTCCCGCTCTACGCGAAGTGCGTCAACATGGACCAGATGCACAACGGTCCGATCATCGGCGCGACCCACGTCAATCCCGCCGACGTCCTCAATTCGGGTTACGGCGTGCAGGTCAACACCTCGGGCGACCGCTTCATGGACGAAAACAACACCTACGTCATCAAGGCCCGCACGTGCGCCCGCGAAACGCTCGACAACTTCGCCTGGGTGATCGTCGACAGCACGTGCCCGGTTCTCGACAAGGTGATCCCGAAGTTCGATCACCTCAACAGCCCCTACGGCAAAGCCGACACGATCGAAGCGCTCTGCAAGTCCGTGAAGCTTCCCGTCGAAAAGGTGACGAAGCTCGTCGCGGACTACAACGCCCGCGTTGAAAAGAACACGCTCGGCGAAATGAATCCGCCCTGCACCTACAAGAAGCCCCACCCGATCGCGAAGGCCCCCTTCTACGCGATCCCCTTCCAGGGCGGCCTTACCGCCACCTTCGGCGGCCCCCTCATCAACACGAAGGCGGAAATCCAGTCGATGGACGGTCGCTCGATCCCGGGCCTCTACGCGGCCGGCAACGCCGCGGGCGGGATCTTCTACCACAACTACGCGGGCGGCGCCCAACTCGGTGCCGCCACGGTCTTCGGTCGCATCGCCGGTGCGGAACTCGCCAAGCGCGCGAAGGCTTGATACCGTTTCAGGAGAAAACATAAATGAAAAACATCGTTGCGACCCTTGCCATCGCGTTTTCCCTTGCCGCCGGCAGCGCCTTTGCCGCGGACCACACGCTCGCCGACCGCCACGTCGCGCGCGGCCTCGAATGTGCGAGCTGCCACAAGACCGCTCCCGCTCCGGGCGCCGTCGTGAAGAAGGACGCCTGCAAGACCTGCCACAACTACGACGATCTTGCTAAGCGCACGGCCAAGATGCAGCCCAATCCCCACTACACCCATTTGGGCGACGTGAACTGCGTCGAATGCCACCGCGGCCACCAGGCTCCGCGCCTGATGTGCAACGACTGCCACAAGTTCAACATCATGCCGAAATAATCCCCGAGTTACAACTCAGGTAACGACTCGGAGAACTCCGACAACCCGTTTTTGCTCTCCGACTTCGCCCCGTCTCGTCTTTGACGAACGGGGCTTTTTTCGCCCGTGCAACCCGAGGGCACCGTATTCGGGGCGCTCCGATCGGCTTTCGAGTCGCGCGGTGCTTGCCGGTTCGACCTTTGGTCTTGCAATCGTCGACAATTTCGATAAACTTCCGACCTCGGGCCCGTATCCCGAATCCGATTTCGACTCCGCAGGAGGACGCTCGCCGTCCGACACCGCGCTTTTACACTTTTAATAGGTACACCCATGCGCCAGCTGAAGATTGCCGCCACTCCCGGTACCGTTTCCGCGTTTCGCTGCGAGCGCGAAGTGGTTGCGTTCGACCACGCCGATCTTACGGACGTTTCCGTTGCGGTCATGACCGTCAAGGAAGCCGAAGCGGGTCTACTCGACAAGGTCGACGACACCGGATTCCATATTCCGATCGTTCTCGTCGCCGAGGGCGAGCGTCTTCCCGCGGCGCTCGCGGGGCGCGCCGCAGCCGTGATCAGCCGCAACCCGACGGATGCCGCCCTCTTCGGGCGCCGCATCGACGGGCTTGCGCGCGGCTACGAAGAACGCGTGCTGCCGCCCTTTTTCGCCCGACTCGAAGACTACGTCGATCACGGTTACGCCCAGTTTGACTGCCCGGGCCATCAGGGCGGGGCGTTTTTCCGACGTCACCCCGCGGGGCGCGAATTCGCGGACTTTTTCGGCGAGAACATCTTCCGTTCCGACCTCTGCAACGCCGACGTCGCGATGGGGGACCTCCTCATTCACGAGGGTGCTCCGCACCTCGCTCAGCAGGCGGCCGCCAAGGTCTACAACGCCGACAAGACGTACTTCGTTCTGAACGGGACGTCCTCCTCCAACAAGGTCGTTCTGAACGCGCTCCTCGCCCCGGGCGACCTCGTGCTCTTTGACCGCAACAACCACAAGTCGAACCACCACGGTGCGCTCATCATGGCGGGGGCCGTGCCCGTTTACCTCGAAACCGCCCGCAATCCCTACGGCTTCATCGGCGGGATCGACGATCACTGCTTCGAAGAAGACTACCTCCGCGAACTCATTCGCGAAGTGGACCCCAAGCGCGCCGAAGAAAAGCGCCCCTTCCGCCTGGCCGTCATTCAGCTCGGTACCTACGACGGCACGATCTACAACGCCCGTCAGGTGGTGGACCGCATCGGCCGCTTGTGCGACTACATTCTCTTCGACTCGGCTTGGGTCGGATACGAACAGTTCATCCCGATGATGAAGGACTGCTCGCCCTTGCTTCTTGAGCTCGGACCCGAAGACCCCGGCATCATCGTCACGCACTCCGTGCACAAGCAGCAGGCGGGCTTTTCCCAGACGTCGCAGATCCACAAGAAGGACTCGCACATCAAGGGCCAGCGCCGCTACTGCCCGCACAAGCGTTTCAACAACGCCTTCATGATGCACGCCTCGACGAGCCCCTTCTATCCGCTCTTTGCGGCTCTGGACGTCAACGCCAAGATGCACGAAGGCGAATCGGGCCGTCGTCTCTGGGACGACTGCGTCAAGGTGACGATCGAAGCACGCAAGCAGATTCTTCGCAACTGCAAGTACATCCTGCCCTTCATCCCGAAGGAGGTCGACGGTCTCAAGTGGGAAGACCATCCGACGGAGAAGATCGCTTCGGACCTGCGCTTTTTCGCGTTCGAACCGGGCGCCTCGTGGCACAGCTTCGAGGGCTACGGTCCCAAACAGTACTTCGTCGATCCGTGCAAGCTTCTGCTCACGACCCCCGGGATCCGTGCGGAAACGGGCGAATACGACGACTTCGGCGTGCCCGCGACGATTCTGGCGAACTACCTCCGTGAAAACGGGATCGTTCCCGAGAAGTGCGACCTCAATTCGATTCTCTTCCTGATGACGCCCGCTGCGGACCTTGCGAAGACCGAACACCTCGTTTCGCATATCCGTCGCTTCGAGCGGCTCCTTGACGCGGACGCGCCGCTTTCCGAAGTGCTCCCGTCGCTCTATGCCGCGCACGAAGAACGCTACCGCGGGTACACCATCCGTCGACTCTGCCAGGAAATGCACGACTTCTGCCGCGCAACGAACCTCAAGGGTCTCCAAAAAGCGATGTTCCGCCGCGCGCATTTCCCGAAGCGCGCTCTTTTGCCGCAGGCGGCGCACTACGAGTTCATCCGCGGGAACGCCGAACTCGTGCCCCTTGAAAAGGCGGCGGGCCGCATCGCCGTCGAAGGGGCGCTTCCCTATCCGCCGGGCGTGCTTTGCGTCGTTCCGGGCGAAGTTTGGGGCGGAGCCGTTCTCGACTACTTCCTCGCGTTCGAAGAGAACATCAACCGGTTCCCGGGCTTCTCGATCGAACTCCAGGGGGTGTACGTCGAAAAAGACGCCGACGGACGCAAGCGCGCCTACGGGTACGTGCTCACGGAAGAGCGCGCGCGGGAGCTTCTCGGCTGAGAAGCGGCCGAGCAACGGCCGTGACGACGAGCGGTCCGAACCGACACGACCGACACTCGGCACACGCGACGGGGCTTTCCTCTTTACCCGACGTGCCGTAAAGCCCCGCCGTTCACGGCGGGGATATAAGGCACC
>CAJLHF010000036.1 GCA_905206365.1 uncultured Sutterella sp.
ATCGTGCCTTAACCCCCCGGAGTTAGCAAGTCCGTTTTTTCCACCCTCATCCCACATGACGGCATTTGCCTGCTTTTCAGATGTATCGTCCGCCGTATTATTGTCGTGCCCGTGTCCGAACGCAAACAGACCGCTTGCCCGAAGCGCCGAAAATCGAGCCTGTTTTGCGCTTTTCGAGGTTGCGAGGACTCATCCGCTCTTCCCCGACTGACCGCGACGCCATAATCCGGGAAATCAAAACACTGCCGGAGCCCTGCCTTGTCACCCTCTTTCGCCCCTCCGTCACCTCGCCGCCCGACCATTCCTCTTCTTGCCTTTATCCGTACGCCCTCTTTTTTCGCCTTTTCCGGGTAAAAGAAATCCCGCTCGTAGCGTGAGCGGGATGGAAGGTATTGTGAGACGGTTCGATGTCTGAAGCTTTTCGCACTCGTCTTATCTGTTTTTCGGAACGCCCCGGGCGCCCTTGATCGCCCGGGGGTTCCCCGCTTCGCGGATTCGTCGTTAAGACGTTACGAAGCGGCAAGCGCTTCCTCGTGCAGATCCTGGAGATCGTAGACGTCCCCCTTGCGACCCGCGCGGATGCCTTCGGCGGCGGCAAGGCCGCCTGCCATCGTCGTGTAGTACGTCACCTGTTCGGCAAGGCACGTACGGCGGATGGCGGCCGCGTCGTCGAGTTCGCTTTCGTGTTCCGCGACCGACATCACGACGAGACTGATCTCGTGGTTCTTGATGAGGTCGATCACGTTCGGGCGCCCTTCGTGCACGCGGCTCACGCTTCGGCAGGGAATGCCCGCGGAGAGGATGACTTTCGCGGTACCTTCGGTGGCGATCAGTTCGAACCCGGCGTGTGCGAGCTCGTGCGCGCACACGATGGCCTTCGTCTTGTCGGAGTTGCGCACCGAGATGAAGCACGTGCCGCTTTCGGGAAGGCTCGAGGCGGCGGCCACCTGGCTCTTGCGGAGCGCCTCCGCAAAGGTGCGGCCGACACCCATCACTTCGCCCGTCGAACGCATTTCCGGCCCCAAGACGGGGTCGACGCCGAGGAACTTCGCAAACGGGAACACCGCTTCCTTGACGCAATAGTAAGGCGGCGCCTTTTCGAGCGTTTCGACGTCAAATCCCTGCGCGGCAAGCGTTTCGCCCGCCATCGCACGTACGGCGATCTTCGCCAGGGGGCGCCCCGTCGCCTTCGAAACGAAGGGGACCGTACGCGAGGCGCGTGGATTCACTTCGAGGACGTAAATGTCGGGGTTCGCGGCGTGCGGATTTTGGATCGCGAACTGCACGTTCATGAGACCGACGACTCCGAGGGCCTTCGCCATGGCGCGCGTCTGGCGGCGGATTTCGGCGACGACCTCGTCCGAAAGACTGTAGGGCGGGAGCGAGCACGCGGAGTCGCCGGAATGGACGCCCGCCTGTTCGATGTGTTCCATCACGCCCGCAACGGCGACGGTCTCCCCGTCGCAGACGGCATCGACGTCGAGTTCGATTGCGTCGTCGAGGAACCGGTCGAGAAGCACCGGGCTTTCGGGGCTCACCTTCACGGCCTTCGTCATGTAGAGTTCGAGGCGCTCCGGCGTATGCACGATTTCCATTGCGCGGCCGCCCAAGACGTAGCTCGGACGCACGACGAGGGGATAGCCGATTTCGGCCGCCTTCTCAAGCGCCTCCGCTTCCGTGCGGGCCGTGCGGTTGGGCGGCTGCTTGAGGCCCAATTCGTTGATGAGGGCCTGGAAGCGTTCGCGGTCTTCGGCGCGGTCGATCGCATCCGGGGACGTACCGATCACGGGGACTCCGGCCTTTTCCAGCGCGCGACAGATCTTGAGCGGCGTCTGACCGCCGTACTGCACGATCACGCCGTCGGGCTTTTCAACGTCGCAAATCGCGAGCACGTCTTCGAGCGTCACCGGCTCGAAGTAGAGGCGGTCCGAGGTGTCGTAGTCGGTCGAGACGGTTTCCGGGTTGCAGTTCACCATGATGGTTTCCCAGCCGTCTTCGCGAAGGGCCATCGCGGCGTGCACGCAGCAGTAGTCGAATTCGATCCCCTGACCGATGCGGTTGGGACCGCCGCCGAGCACCATGACCTTCTTCTTCGCGGTCGGATTCGCTTCGTTGGCGTCCGTCGAACCGTACGTCGAATAGAGGTATGCGGTCGTCGTTGAGAATTCCGCTGCACAGGTGTCGACGCGCTTGTAGACGGGGAGAATTCCGTGCGCGTGACGCAGAGCCCGCACGTCGGATTCATCGGCGTTCACGAGCGCGGCGATACGCTTGTCGGAAAAGCCGAGCGCTTTCAGGTGCTTCAAGTCCGACGCATCGAGTTCCGTCAGAGCGTGACCCTTCACGGCCGTTTCCGTTTCGACGATTTCGGCGATTTCGCGCAGGAACCAGGGGTCGATCTTCGTGTGGCGGTGGATTTCGTCCAGGGACATGCCGAGGCGCATCGCATCCGCGACGTAGAAAATGCGTTCTGGTCCGGGAACCGTAAGTTCGCGAACGAGCTTCGAGGTGTCGGTCGTGACGGGCGTGAGACCGTCTTTACCCGTTTCCAGACCGCGCAGCGCCTTTTGCAGGGATTCCGCAAAGCTCCGACCGATCGCCATCACTTCGCCCACGGACTTCATCTGGGTCGTAAGGCGGTCGTCGGCGGCGGGGAACTTTTCAAAGGCAAAGCGCGGGCACTTCGTGACGACGTAGTCGATCGAGGGTTCGAACGAGGCCGGGGTCTTTCCGCCCGTCATGTCGTTCTTCAATTCGTCGAGCGTGTAGCCGACGGCGAGCTTTGCCGCGATCTTCGCGATCGGGAAACCGGTCGCCTTCGAAGCAAGGGCCGAGGAGCGCGAGACGCGGGGATTCATTTCGATCACGATCATGCGCCCGGTCTTCGGATCGAGCGCGAACTGAACGTTCGAGCCCCCGGTGTCCACGCCGATCACGCGCAAAACGGCCATCGACGCGTCGCGCATCGCCTGATATTCGCGGTCCGTGAGGGTTTGAGCGGGCGCCACCGTGATGGAGTCCCCGGTGTGAACGCCCATCGGGTCGAAGTTTTCGATGGAGCACACGATGATCGTGTTGTCCGCCTTGTCGCGGACCACTTCCATTTCGAATTCCTTCCAGCCGAGGAGCGACTCTTCGATGAGGACTTCGTGCGTGGGCGAGAGTTCCAGACCGCGCGAGACGATTTCGTCGAATTCGGCCGTGTTGTAGGCGATGCCGCCCCCGGAACCACCGAGCGTGAAGGACGGACGAATGACGGCGGGAAAGCCCGTCGTCTTGAGAATGGCCTTCGCTTCGGCGAGCGTGTGCGCAACGCCCGAGCGTGCCGATTCGAGGCCGATCGAGGTCATCAGTTCTTTGAAGCGTTCGCGGTCTTCGGCCTTGTCGATCGCTTCCGGGGTGGCGCCGATCAATTCCACGTCGTATTTGTCGAGCACCCCTTCGCGCACGAGATCCATGGCGCAGTTCAAGGCCGTCTGACCGCCCATCGTCGGGAGAATCGCGTCGGGGCGTTCCTTTTCGATGATGCGTTCGAGCGTCTGCCACGTGATCGGCTCGATGTAGGTCGCATCCGCCGTCTGCGGATCCGTCATGATGGTGGCGGGGTTCGAATTGACGAGAATCGTGCGGTAGCCTTCTTCGCGCAATACGCGGCAGGCCTGAACGCCCGAGTAGTCGAATTCGCAAGCCTGACCGATGACGATCGGACCCGCACCGATGATGAGAATGGAATGAATGTCTGTACGTTTGGGCATGATGTGTCCTTGTCGGTCGGGGTCAGTTCGCGGCGGAGGCCTTCTTGGCGGCCATCAGTTCGACAAAGTGCGCGAAAAGGGGCGAGATGTCGTGCGGACCGGGGCTCGCTTCGGGGTGGCCCTGGAAGCAGAAGGCGGGCGCGTCCGTGAGTTCGAATCCCTGAAGCGATCCGTCGAAAAGCGACCGGTGCGTCACAACGGCATTCTCGGGGAGCGTCTCGGCGTCGACCGCAAACCCGTGATTCTGGCTCGTGATGTAGACGCGGTGCGTGCGCACGTCTTCGACGGGGTGGTTCCCGCCGTGGTGACCGAACTTCATCTTGAGGGTCTTCGCTCCGACCGCAAGGCCCATGATCTGGTGCCCGAGGCAGATGCCGAAGAGCGGCACCTTGGCGGCGATCGCCTTCTTCGCGACCTCGATCGCGTACGTGCAGGGCGCGGGGTCCCCCGGGCCGTTCGAGAGGAAGATCCCGTCGGGATTCATGGCCATTGCGTCTTCAAAGCTCGTGCGCGCCGGAACGACCGTCACTTTCACGCCCGCAGCCGCGAGCATGCGCAGAATGTTCTTCTTGATCCCGAAGTCGTAGGCGACGACGTGATAGGGCTGCTCCGCAGGCGTCACAAAGCCCGCGGCCCGCTCGGCGGTCGCATTTTTCCACGTCCCTTCGGTCCATTCGTAGGGGGCCTTCGTCGTAACGACGCTTGCGAGGTCCTGCCCCACCATCTGCCCCCAGGAAGCGGCGGCCGTCTTCGCCTTTTCGAGATCGGCCTCGGTCAGTTCGCCCTTTTCCGCGGCGACGATCGCGCCCGGCTGCGCCCCCGTCGAGCGCAGGTGCATCGTGAGCGCACGTGTATCGATGTCCGTGATCGCGACGATCCCTTCCTCGCGCAGGACGTCGACCAAGGCGCGCTCGCTGCGCGCATTCGACGGAACTTCCGTCATGCGGTTCACGATCAAACCCGCAGCCGCGATCGCGCGACTTTCCATGTCTTCGGCATTCCAGCCGGTGTTACCCACGTGCGCCACGGTAAGCGTCACAAGTTGGCCCGTATAGGACGGATCCGTCAGGATTTCCTGGTAACCCGTCATCGACGTATTGAAAACGGTCTCACCCGAGGCCAATCCCGGAGCGCCCGCAGAGCGCCCCCGAAAGATCCGTCCGTCCGAGAGTACCAGTGCCGCTTCGGGCCGTTTGTGCGTAAGAAGTGCCACGTTGTTCTCCTTCGTTTGTAATTCGGATCGTGCCGAAAAACTCTGTCTTTCGACGTCAAAGTTTTGTCATTCTATGTAAGTTCTTCGGGGAATCCGTCGAACCGATTAAGGAGAACACCCAAGAGGCTTTGCGCCTCTTCGTGAGAAAAAATGGTTCTTCGAACCCCTAAAATTGTCGGCAAATACTCGTCCGAATGGCATTTCCGGTCGAATCCGCAGGGGCTTTTCGAGTTGCGTTCAGAGGTCGTTCGGAGCTCGTTTCGCCATCGGACCGTATCCCGAGACGACGTTCGAAATCTCTTCTCCGAGGCTCGTGCGATGCGGTACTGCGAATCGTTTACGGCATCTCTTCCAAGAAGTTACCCGAATGCCTCCGGGACGCTTCGGTCCGCGTTGAGTTCGACTACGTCGCCTTTCACGGGTTCTTCCACGATGCACTGCAATGTCTTAGATTCGCCTTGTTTTCAGATCGGACGGGACTCTCGCGATCATACGTTCTCCGCGGAAGCGGCTCCCGAACGCATTTTTCGGCCTACCCCCTCCCCCCACCCCCTCCCCACCCTGTTGCCTGACGCGCGCCCGAAACGAGCTTCGGTCGGCATTTTGACGTCCGGACGGGAAGCGTCTCCGCGGCCCGCGAAATATCCGTCACGGGAGTCCGAGTATCCCTTCACATTCCGAAGTCTGGAACGAGGATCCATGTCGTCGGAATCGAAGCAAGGCTTTCAACGAAACCCCATTCTGTCGACAAATAAGTCCTCCGAGTCGCCCGACGAAGCCTACGAATTTCAACAAATTCGGCAACTAATATCCACTCTCTATCCTTTGCCGAATAGACACAAGAAAGAATCAGATTCGAAATCTTTTTGTGAATTCGGGTCGCCGCCGTTGGTATTTCCGATCGTATAGTTAACTCGCAGGCCGACAAAACAACGGGTCCGCCCAAACGCTACGGCATGTGTTTTTAAGGTTGGTATTTGTCATAAGGAGTTTCACAATGAAAGCCGCCTTTTCGTCTCGGACCGTTCTGAGCGGTCTCCTCGCTCTCGCTCTCTCGGGTTCCGTCTTTGCCGCCGACCCCTGGAAGGTCGCCACCGAGGGCACGTTCCCTCCGTTTGAGTTCTACGACTCGAAGACGGGCGAAATTCAGGGTTTCGAGGTCGACCTCGTTCGCGAGATGGCCAAGATCATGGGGCGCGACCTTCAGCTCTCCACGATGGGTTTTGACGCCATTTTGCCCGCGGTGCTCGCGGGGACGATCGATTCGGGTGCCGCGGGCTTCTCGATCACGCCCGAACGCCAGAAGCGCGTCCTCTTCACGGATCCCTTCTACACGTCGGGTCTCACGATCGTCGTGAAAAAGGGTGAAAAGGACATCAAGAGCTTTGCGGACCTGAAGGGTAAACGCATTTCCGTGCAGATCGGGTCGACGAGCATGGCCGCCGCGAAGAAGATCGAGGATGCCAAGATTTCGACCTTCAACAGCGCCGGCGACGCCATCCTCAACATGCTCGCCGGCAACGCCGACGCCGTCATCAACGACAAGCCCGTCACGGACTACATCCTCGCGCAGAATGCTTCGATCGCCTCGCAGACCGAACATCTCCCCGAAATGGCAACGGCCGATCACTTCGCCATGATCGCAGCAAAGAAGGATGCGAAGCTGATCGAAGAGATGAACGCCGCCCTGAAGACTCTGAAGGAAAACGGCACGTACGACAAGCTTCACGTGAAGTGGTTCGGCAAGTCCGCCGACCTCACGAAGTAACAAAAAATCAAAAGGCGACCTCCGGTCGCTTCCCCGCCGGAATCCGTCCGGCGGGTTTTTCTTTTTTCAGGATCGGACGCGGGATCGAGGTCGCCCCCTTTCGCCCTTCCCGCACCGCGCGGCTCCCAAGCGGCGGCAATGTTGGCGAACCCCTGTTTTCCCGCTCCGGGTTACTGAATCGTGAGGAATCTGTTCGGCAACTCTTGCTCGTCTTCGACCCAATAAACATCCCTTTGTTCGAGGAATCATGAGGAGGAACCGTGACAGCTGAAAAAGTGCCCGAGCGGGTTTTGGCGAAGTTTAAGAGATAAGGTTTCACCCGTTGCGAAATCGTCGGCAATTGGGAGGGTTTTGTTGTTTGGGGCCCGTTGCCCGATCCAGTCATCGGCTTGCCGTGCACGGGTGCTCCGTTTTTCGCGATCGACGACGGCGAACGCGCGAGAGGTTCAAGCTCCGACGAGGGATTCGAACTACCTGACCACTTCGCTCTCGTCAAGAGTAAGGGGCTTCGCAACCTCGTCGCCCGCGACGGGCCCGTCGGTTGCGAAGAAGATCGAAGGCGCCAAGATTTCGACTTTCAAGAGCGAGGGGCGGAACGCGGCCGGAGCCCCGCGCCGGCATCCGTCTCTCTTCAGGTATCTCTGCCGCTTCATACGTTCCGGCACCGATAGCGCTCCCCGGCATTCCGGCATAACCCGAGATGTCCGTAGCCGGAGGGAAGCGTCCCGATCATGGAAGCGACGAGCTCGGGAATCTCCGTCGAATCCACGTATGTTTCCGCGCACTGCGGCGGGCAGATCGTTTCCGACTCCGACAAAACCGCGTCTGCAGCTCGAGTTTGGACGTCGACCGAGACGCAGATGCCGGAGAGCTCGCCCCGGGACCTCCGGTATTTCCGCGAGATCGGCAACGCAATATTCGCGCGATCACCAATGTGAGAGTTGCATTAAAAAGGTTGTTTACTTTCGGGAGGGGTCGATTTTGTCCGGTTCGCTTCGTAAAATCAAATTAAAAGTCGGCTTCCGACCGTCTCTTCGAAGGAGGTGCCTTATGCTTTTCCGATCGAAACTTCGGGCTTCCGTTCGTTCTTGCGACTCGTTGAACGTGTATCCGCTCACTCGCGTGGCGGCTGCGGTTGCCGCGCTCGTCGTCGCCTACGCGGAACAGGCCGGGGCGGCGGTCTTCACGACCGGTATTACCGGGAGTGAAACGGGTTACGAATCCGTTCGCACCGCGGCCGAGGACGGCACCATCGTCTACAACTTCGCTGACGGCGACCGGATCGAACTTTCCAACCCGAGCGTGGATTCTTCGGTTGACGCGTCGAATGGTACTCGCCTTGAACTCAACGGCTCCCTCGGAATCCGCCATGTGCGCCGCGCGCCTCGGGTTTTCGATTCGTCGTACGGCCTTTTTGCAGAGGGAATCGGCTCTTCCATCGTAACGGACGACCTTACGCTCGACATGCGCCACGAAGCTTACGTCGGAGCGCCCATCTCCTTCATTGCCTACGCGACCGGTATTTACACAGACGGCGGATCCGTTGCAGCCGGGAATATCGACGGCACGATTTGCGTAGCGGCGGACCGTTCTGCCGGAGACGGTTTCGCGACGGTGAACGCACTGAGTGTTGTGAACGACGGACGACTCGTCGTCGACGGGGATGCCGACTTCGTGCTTTCCGCTTCGGCTTCGGCGGGGCAAGCGTCGATTACGGGTCTTTCTCTGAATCGCTCTTCCTACGACGCGCGGAATTACGCCTCCATCGGGGGCCTCCTCCGTGTAACCGGAAGTGCGGTGATCGGTGAGGGGGATTACTCGAGCTTCAGTGATGCCGATGCCGCCGGAATTTTGGTTAACTCGAGCGGGGAGATGCTCGTCGGGCGTTTGGAGACCGATCTCAAGGCCGTCACCGAGGCCCGGGTCGGTCAAGCGGAGGCCACCGGCATCGGCGTTTCGGCCCTCTCCGATGAGGGAATGCTCGTTCAGGTCGGCTCGGCGGACATCCGAGTTTCGGCCCGAAGTTCCGGAGGCGGTGAATCGGCCGCATTCGGCATTACGTCGAATTCCGGTGCGGTCGTTCGTATCGGCGACAGTGCAATTTCCGTGACGGCCGTTTCGGAAAGCTCGGCGAAGGCCTACGGCCTCTATACCAACGCGGGTACGATCGATCTCACGAGCGGTTTCGTCACGATAACGGTTCTCGGCGAATCGACGGGCTCGGCTAGGGTCGACGGGGTTTTAGTCGATAGCGGCACCGTTCGGATCGGCTCCGGAAACATCTCGGCCGTTGCTCTCGCGGGTGAGAACGGTACGTCGCGGGCGCTGGTCGCTCAGTACGGCACCACGATCGACTACGCCGGCGGGCATCTTTCGGCTACCTCCGACGGATGGCAGGCCGTGGGTCTCTATGCCGACGGCGGAACGATCCGCACCGGCAGCTTCACGGCTGAAATCGGCAACATGCAAGCGGGTGAAAATCGTACGAATACGCCGCGAACCGTCGGGATGTGGCTCAGTGATCATGATTCGTCCGTTACCGTTGAAGGCGACGCCGATTTTACGATGACTTCCTCGGGGAGTCGCGACCTTCTGATGTCGACGGGTGTGGCCTTGGGCGGAGAGGTGATTGACGAATTCCATAAGCTGACCGTCACCGGAGAGCTTTCCGTCAAGTCCGCCGTCACGCCTCTCGACGACGCGGTGCCCGACGCGTGGATTTTCTCTCGGGGCCTGTACGTCGATTCCGGAGTCGCCGTCGACATCGGTTCGATGCGGCTCGACCTTTCGGCTGCGGCCCGTGCCCCCGAACAGTACGCCGAGACGACGGGCATCGACTGCTGGTCCGAAAACGGCTTGTCGAAGATTCGCATCGGCGACGTCGACATTCGGCTTTCGAGCATCGGCGAGAACGGTGCCGAAACCGGGAGTTACGGGATCTATGCCACGGCCTTGGCCGACGTCGAACTCGGCGCAGGCGACATCCGTACCTTCGCTTCGTCCGACGGCATAGCTTATGCCGTCGCCATCGAATCGGAGGGCGGACGAGTCACGAAGGGAGCAGGTACGCTTGCGGCCGTCTCGGACGGCGAGGCGTACGGCATCTATGCGGCAAAGGGCGGCTCCGTCACCTATGCCGGCGGAACGGTTTCCGTCGAAAGCTACGGGACGGCGGCGCCTGGTTCAAGTGGTACTCTGCGAGCTGCGGGCATTCTCGGGCTCGAAGGTTCGACCGTTACGCTCACGGGTTCGACGTCGATTGATGTGCGGGGTCCGAACGCCGCGGCCGCAATGCTTGAAGGGTCGACGCTCACGGTGGCAGGCGACCTCACGGCCGCCTCTTCGGGTGTCGGTCTTTCCATGGATCCGACTTCAACGCTCGTTGTTGCCGAAACGGGCTCCGTCACCTTCGACTCGGTTTCAAGCTCCGGCACCACCCGCCTTGCGGCGGGCTCGAGCCTTACCGTAACGGGTGAAAGCGACGTCGCGGCCAACACGCTCGGTTCGATCGAAGCGACGAACGCCCGCATCAATGTGGGCGCCGGCAGCTATGCGGTGACGTCCCTTTCGGGTACCGGAAACACGCTCCGATTCACGAATCTCGCGGACAATACGGGGGTCGTGTTCGACGCCCTCGTCACGGATCTTTCCCTGGCCGCAGCCGGCACCGCGAACGACCAATTCGCTTCGCCCGACGATGCGGCTCGGGCGGTGCTTGAAGCCGTCACCTTCACCGATCCCGCCACGACGCTCGGTGCGACCGATCTCGTCGTGGAGGAAGGGGCCGTCAACGACGGCCTCACGGCCCGCGTCGGTGAAGACGGAACCCTCTCGAACGTTCGCGTAACGGAAAACACGAAGCTCTCGGCGCTCGGTTCGCTCACCCTGCTCGGCGCTTTCCAATGGCGCCACGACATGGCGGGCCTCTCGCGTCGCGCGGGCGAATTGCGTGACGCACCTCAAGGGGTCGGGACTTGGGTCCGCGCCTACGGGACGAATCTCTCCTACGGCGGCGTCGACAATACCAACTCGTCGATTCAGGTCGGTGCGGATACGGACGCGGGCGGCGGTTGGAAGCTCGGTGCGGCCTTCTCCTACACCGACGGATCGAGCGATCTGGCGGGCGGCTCCGCCGAGTCTGACGCCTACGGTTTGGCGCTTTACGGCACGTACTTGAAGGAGAACGGCGCCTTCGTCGACCTCATCGCCAAGGTGAGTCGCCTCGAATCCGACTTTACGATCCGCGAAATGACGGGCTCGATCGACAACAACGCCTGGAGCGTGAGCGTCGAAGCGGGTCACCGTTTTGCGTTTGCCGATCGGGCTTTCGTCGAGCCGCAGATCGCCCTCACCTACGGACGCGTGTCGGGCGACGACTTCGTGACCGGAAACGGCGTTCGGGTACAACAGGACGACTTCACGTCGCTCGTCGGTCGTGCGGGCGCTCGGGCGGGCTTTTTCCTTCCCGAGAAGAAGGGAACGCTCTACGCCCGCTTCTCGGTCCTCAACGACTTCGAAGGCGAACTCGATACCCGGGCCTCCGCGGGGAACGCACGAAAAACCGTGCACGACGACATCGGCGGGACGTGGGTCGAGTACGGGGTTGGAGCGAACTTCAACTTCACGCCTTCGACCTACGGCTACGTCGACTTCGAGCGGACGTCGGGCGGAGAGGTCGATGAAGACCTCCGTTGGAACGCGGGGGTACGGTTCGTCTTCTGAGGTTCACGAAAATCCGTAATCCCGAGTGTTCCCGAATCTTCCCCCGTTCCCAGAATACTCGGATTTTCATAGTAAGAACGTTTACGACATGAGACGGTCGGATGCGTAAAGTGCGATCAACGGAGCTCTCCGACCGTCTCTCCGAAAAAGGGTCTCTCTTATGTGTTCCCGTCTGAAACTTCAGGATTCCGTTCGTTCATTCGGCACGTTTGCCGCGTGCCCGCTTACCCGCGTAGCGGCAGCGGTTGCGACGCTCGTCGTCGCCTACGCGCAGCCCGCTGCAGCGGCCGCCGTCTTCAACACCCCGCTGACTACCGATGAGATCGCCTACGAATCCGTCCGAACCGTGAACGACGACGGTACGATCGTTTTTCATTTCACCGAGGGCGATGTCATTCAACTTCCCGATCTCGACCTTTTCGAAGGCCCGGCCGTATACGTCAATCCTCGGTCGAGCGTTGCCCTTGAGGGGCCCCTTCGGGTCGTCAACCATCAAAGCGCGGATTGGCCGTGGGGCTCAAGTTACGGCGTCCGAGTCATGGGTGTCGAGTCGTCGCTTGTTTCGGATGATCTGACGCTCGATGTTTACGTCGAAAACTTCGGCGATTGGGCCGAGTTCGGCTCCGAAGCCGCGGGTGTCGACGTCAGCTTGGGTTCGGCCACGACGGGCAATATTCAAGGCACCATTCGTGCCGTGGCGGACCGCAGCGACGCTCGGGGCAACGTGCTTGCCAAAGGTTTGATCGTATCCGCCGACGGGCGGATCATCGTTGACGGAGATGCGTATTTCGACCTCACGGCTTCGACATCGGCGAAAAAAGCATTCGTATCCGGGCTCTACGTCATACCTTATGGTGATGACGACCCCGATTATGCTGCCGTTCGAGGACTTCTCCGTGTTACGGGCGGTGCTACCGTCGAGGCGGACAATACCGTGCCGGGTGCCAGAGCCGATGCTTACGGCATTGCTGCTCTGGACTATTCCGAAGTGAACGTCGGTCGTTTGGAAGCGGACCTCTACGCTTCGGTCGAATCACAAACCGGTGAAGCGCAGGCGATCGGTATCATGGCCTGGTCGCAAGTAGGCGTTCCCCTCGTTAACGTGGGATCGGCCGACATACGACTCACGGCCGAGAGTTTGAACGAAGGCGTTTCCTCCGCTTATGGCGTGACGGCCAACGACGGAGGCCGCATTCGCTTGGGTGCGAGTACGTTCGACGTGACGGCGCTTTCGGAAAGTCCGGCTTACGCCTACGGTGTATATAGCTCTGCGGGCACGGTCGAAATCGAGAGCGGAAGCATCAAGGTCGTCTCCGAGGGCCGTGATCTCGTCGGTGAGGCGGTCGGTTTCGAGGCGCTTGAGGGCGCCTTGATTCGCAGCGGGTCGATTTCGATCGACGTGCAAAGTCCCTCGTACGACGCACTGGGTATTCGGATCGGCGATGCGAATTCCCGAGTCGAGCTTTCGGGCGATGTTGCAGTACGTGCCCAATCGGGAGCCGATGCTTACGGGATCGTGACCCACTCGGGCGGCGCACTCGTCATGCGGGACGGACGGAATCTTTCCGTTTCCGTTACGGGCGCCCAATACACAACCGGCATTCACAATACCACCCGAAACGGCGCATTCGGCACCGTCGACATCGATGCACCGGTGACGATCGACGTCCAAGGCGAGAGGTTTGTTGTCGGCATTGCCAATACTCCCAAAATGAGCGATTCGGATTTCGTTGCGGGCGAAAACGACGGCATCTTTCTGAGGGGCCCCACCACCGTCAATGTCCGTGCGAGCGGAGAAGGTGCGTCGGCAATCGGCTTCGAGGTCGAGAACGTAGTCTCCGAAACAGGCAAACGCCTGACCGCATCCGAAGTGTTCGTGCGTGACTTGACGCTCACGGTGACGGCCGACAACGGTGCTTCCGCAATGGGCGTCCTGGGTTTGGGCGGAAGTCTCATAACGTTCTCGGGGACCAACTCGATCACGATCAACGCCCCCGACGCTACGGCCATCTACCTGTCGAACACCCCCGTGGACGGGCAAGGGGGGGACCGCCTTACGGTCGACGGCAGCCTCGACGTTCGGGCCGCTTCGGGGATTATCATGGACGCGGGGGCCGAACTCGTCCTCACCGAAGGCTCGAGTGCGAGCTTTCCCGACATGCTGAGTTCGGGGACCGTCTCGCTTTCGAAGGGCTCAACCCTTTCCGTGGTGGGGCGCCCCAACCGGTATACCTCGTTCGGCACGATTCGAGCGACGAACGCCCTCATCAACATCGGTGCGGGTTTCTATGACCTGGATTCACTCAAGGGCGAGGGGAACACGCTGCGTTTCACGAACCTTGCGGACAACTCGGGCGTCACGTTCGCTTCGCCCCTCGCCGATTTTTCCTTGGCCGCAGCCGGCACCGCGAACGACCAATTCGCTTCGCCCGACGATGCGGCTCGGGCGGTGCTTGAAGCCGTCACCTTCACCGATCCCGCCACGACGCTCGGTGCGACCGATCTCGTCGTGGAGGAAGGGGCCGTCAACGACGGCCTCACGGCCCGCGTCGGTGAAGACGGAACCCTCTCGAACGTTCGCGTAACGGAAAACACGAAGCTCTCGGCGCTCGGTTCGCTCACCCTGCTCGGCGCTTTCCAATGGCGCCACGACATGGCGGGCCTCTCGCGTCGCGCGGGCGAATTGCGTGACGCACCTCAAGGGGTCGGGACTTGGGTCCGCGCCTACGGGACGAATCTCTCCTACGGCGGCGTCGACAATACCAACTCGTCGATTCAGGTCGGTGCGGATACGGACGCGGGCGGCGGTTGGAAGCTCGGTGCGGCCTTCTCCTACACCGACGGATCGAGCGATCTGGCGGGCGGCTCCGCCGAGTCTGACGCCTACGGTTTGGCGCTTTACGGCACGTACTTGAAGGAGAACGGCGCCTTCGTCGACCTCATCGCCAAGGTGAGTCGCCTCGAATCCGACTTTACGATCCGCGAAATGACGGGCTCGATCGACAACAACGCCTGGAGCGTGAGCGTCGAAGCGGGTCACCGTTTTGCGTTTGCCGATCGGGCTTTCGTCGAGCCGCAGATCGCCCTCACCTACGGACGCGTGTCGGGCGACGACTTCGTGACCGGAAACGGCGTTCGGGTACAACAGGACGACTTCACGTCGCTCGTCGGTCGTGCGGGCGCTCGGGCGGGCTTTTTCCTTCCCGAGAAGAAGGGAACGCTCTACGCCCGCTTCTCGGTCCTCAACGACTTCGAAGGCGAACTCGATACCCGGGCCTCCGCGGGGAACGCACGAAAAACCGTGCACGACGACATCGGCGGGACGTGGGTCGAATACGGGGTCGGGGCGAACTTCAACTTCACGCCTTCGACCTACGGCTACGTCGACTTCGAACGCACCTCGGGAGGCGAAGTGAGCGAAGACTGGCGCTGGAACGCAGGCATCAGGTACGTTTTCTGAGCGAACGTCGCCGTCCGGATCCCGGCTTACCGAGTTTCGGACGGCATCCGCGACGAGAGTCGTCCGCAACGTCCTCTGCCCGAGCGTCGGTGACACTCGGGTAAATCCCGTCGCGCGTTCGCCGACGTTCGGCCGAGAATGACTCGAATACCCCGGTGCCCGACGGCTCGGTTGCGCGTTTTGTCGCGCAATGCGTCCGACCGGGCATCGCTTGACAATCGGGAGGAATTTCACCATGGCCAAACATTCCATCCGCATTTTGCGTGCCACCGCGCTCGCGCTTGCTCTCTGCGGCACGGCATTCGCCGCTCCGGTCACGACCGAAGGGACGGGCGTCGGGAAGCACGGCGACGTCACGGTCGCCGTCACCTTCGACGGCGGAAAAATAACGGCAATCGACGTCAAGTCTTCGCTTGAGAACCCCATTCTCGCCAAAGGGGTCTTCACGGATATGAAGGACGCCATGGTTCGCTACAACAGTGCGGACGTTGACGTCGTGGCGGGTGCCACGCTCTCTTCCGAGGCGTTGCGCACCGCCGTGAAGGCCGCCGCCGAAAAAGCAGGAGTTGCACTCTCCGGTCCCGTCGTCGTCGCGAAGCGTACGCCCAAGATTCCCGAAAAGAACATCTACGACGTCGTGGTTGTAGGGTCGGGCGGTGCGGGTTTTTCCGCCGCGATTACCGCGCACGATGCCGGTGCGAGCGTCGTGATTCTTGAGAAGATGCCCACCGTGGGCGGAAACTCCCTCATTTCCGGTGCGGAAATGGCGGCCGCGGGCTCCTGGGTGCAGCAGAAACTGGGCATCAAAGACTCGGTCGAGCAGCACTTTCAGGACACCATGAAGGGCGGTGACAATCTCGGCGACCCGGCCGTCGTGCGCACGATGGTCGAAGGGGCGCTGCCCGCCGCGCTCTGGTGCCGTGACGAAATCGGCGTCGAATTCGTCGAAGACAACCTCTTCCATTTCGGCGGCCACTCCGTGAAGCGCTCCCTCATCCCGAAGGGTGCCACGGGCTCCGAATTCATCTCGAAATTCATGGCTGCGGCTGAAAAGCGCAACATCCCGATCGTCACGGGTATGAAGGCCGAAGAACTCCTTCGCGATGCCGACGGACGCGTTACGGGTGTTCGTGCCGTCATGGACGGGAAGGATTATGTCTTTGAGGCGCGCCGCGGCACGGTGCTCGCTACGGGCGGCTTTGCCGCGAACGTCGACATGCGCACGAAGGCGAACCCCTTCTACGGCGCGGGTTTCAAGACCACGAACATGCCGGGTGCTCAGGGTGACGGCATCGTCATGGCGGAGAAAATCGGCGCCGCGGTTGCCAACATGGACCAGATCCAGACCTATCCGATGTGCGATCCGGTCTCGGGCGCGATCGAACTGATCGACGACGCGCGCTTCGAAGGGGCGATTCTCATCAATCAGGAAGGTCGACGCTTTGTCGAAGAGCTCGAACGCCGCGACGTCATGAGCAAGGCGATTCTCGCGCAGACCGGTCAGTACTGCTACGCCCTTTTCAACCAGAAGGTCGAAGATCGCGCGCACGCCGTACAGAACCACCAGGACGAGGTCGCGGTCTTCAGTCGGACGGGCATCCTCTACAAGGGTGAAACCCTGAAGGACGTTGCCGACCATTTCAAGATTCCGCTTGACGCCTTGGAAGACACTGTCAAGAAGGTCTCTTCCTACGCGAAGACCGGGAAGGACCTCGACTTCAACTATCGCGGCAAATTCGAAGACCTCACGACGGGGCCCTACTGGATTTACCGCGGTGTTCCGTCCGTTCACCACACGATGGGCGGTCTGAAGATCAATCCGAAGGCTCAGGTCCTGGACTCGAACGGCAAGCCTATTGAAGGTCTCTGGGCCGCGGGCGAGGTGACGGGCGTCACGCACGGCTCGAACCGCCTCGGCTCCAACGCCTACGCCGACATCATCGTCTTCGGACGCATAGCCGGTGAGGAAGCCGCGAAGGCCGTAGCGAAGTAACACTGCTCGCTTGGGAAAAACGCCGCAGGTCGTTGTCCGGATCTGCGGCGTTTCTTTTTCTACTCGCCCTGTGTATTTCAGCTTTGATTCTGCCCTTCAACATAAGTTGGATAGTCAGTTTTTTCATGATTGCAAACGCTGAAAAATCAGTAAGCTATGGGCCTCCGGGATCAGAGGATTTCTCCCTTGGCAGGCCTATCTAAAGAAGGATTCCCAGGGTAAATTGAGTTCTTGATATTGTCCGTAATTCTCTCGAATACGTTCTCCGTATGGATTTTGTATGCTTCATACGCTCTCTTCTTGAACGACATCCGTTTTTCATTAAAATACTTGTAAATATAAGAAAAGAACATGATTAGCTCTGAGCATCCGTCTCCCGTCGCTTGCGGTTGCCCGAGCGTTATAACGGTTCCTTATTGTACGTCCGGAGTTCCTCTTTGCAATCGAAATAGTCGAATGGAGTTACGTATTTTTTCTTCGCTCATTAGAGCTATTCTCATATCGCTACCTTATCCTCTTGGGATAAGCCGGACTTGAAAGTGCATCGCGCGATGACCTGAGGATGGAAACACCTTCCCGAACACATCGGGTATGTATCCGAGTTCGACGTCTTTCGCCGAATGGGGATGGGTCCTTTTGCTCTCTTCTGTTCGCTTCGATTCTGTTCTCCGACCCCTGCAGATCGTCGAGGTCTGATCCGATGATCAAGGCCGTCCAAGCTCGCCCGTTCTCACTTCTACCGACGGAGCCGTCGGCCGGTCCCGCGCCTACCCCGTGTCGCTTCCCCTCCTCAGCTTTCTCCTCTCCTACGTCTACCGCAAGCCTCCGGAGCCTAGCAACCTTTTCCGTTTTTGAGCGTGAAAGTTCGGTAAGCAACAAAAATGTTGATTTAATAGTTTTTTGTGACTGAGACACTTTTTAAGTTTCAGCAACCGTTCATCGCTCCACGACGTTGTTCTTCTTCACCGTGTCGAAGTCGATTTATAGCGCCCCATGTTAACGTTCCTGTAATCGCATTGTTATCTCGGCATTCTCCGGCTCTTTCTTCCGGGCGACGATCCTCCCCCTTGCACTGCTCGGCAGTTTGTTTGCAAGACGATCGTTCGATCGTGAAAAACGGTATGACAACAAAAATGTTGTTGCGTGATTCTTCACGACATATACATGCTCACAATCGAACGTTGCGGGCGGCGCGCTTCTGCGTTTCGTCGTCGCGACGGTCGTAACGGGTGGTAGTTTGAATGTTGGCATGCCCCATCATGTTCTTGATCGTCACGATGTCAACCTTGTCGTCGAGGAGTCGCGTCGCGAAGGTGCGGCGCAGATCGTGAGGCGTGGTACGCTCGTCGATGCCGGCCGCGTCAAGGCGGTTCTTCAAAATGAGCCCGACGCTTCGCGGGTCGAGCGCCGTCGCGAGGCTTAATTCCCCGTTCTTGCGGATCCGTCCGAACATCCGCCCGGGCGCCTTTCCGCGGAAACCGTCGATCCAAGCGTCGAGCGCTTCCGCCACTTCTCCGGGAAGATAGACCGTCCGTTCCTTGTCGCCCTTACCAATCAGGGTCAGCGCCCCGTCTTTTCTGTCGTAGTCCTCGAAACGGAGATCCGGAATTTCCCCGCGGCGCAGACCGCAACCCAACATCAGAAGCAGCATCGCCCGATCGCGCACCGTACGAATATCGGTTTCTTCGAGCGCGCGAATGAGTTTTCCGCTCTCGCGGTAGGAAAGCGACCGCCCCGCCATTTCGCGTGAAACTCGAACACCCTTCACGGCCGAGATTTCGAGAAACGTCTCGTAGGGAATGCGCTTCGAGAGCCAGGCCGCTTTTGCAACGCCTTTGATCGCCGACAAGTAGCAATTGATGCAGGTCCCCTGTCGTCCGCGCGGTTCCCCGTCCGCACGGGGGCGTCCGCCCTCTCGCGCGAGTTTTGTCAGAATCCCGATCACATAGTCCGCCCGCAACTCCTGCCAGGGGCAATCGTAGATGTCGGTCCAGCCGAGAAGTCGAGCGACGACGTTCAACTTTGAGGTCATCGAAACACGGGAGTTCCGGGAATGAAGTCCCGCAAGATAGACGAGTGCGGGATTGCTCGCGGGCTGGCGAACGTCGGTCGAAAGAGTGAACGGAGCGTTCGTGGCGAGGACGACGGGGACGGCGGTCATATCGAGGTTCCTCGAGGGGTCGGGGATGGAGTTCCGAGAAGCAGTCGAGCCGAAGTTCGAGTTCTCTCCTTCGAGCGCGCCTGAAAGGTAGGTCCGGATCGATTACTTCCTAGAAGCATCATTCTATCACGTTACAGTGATTATAAGGTTTTAAGACCCGATTTCGGCGGTTTTGTGCTTTTGTTGCTTTGAGGTACACTTCTGCGGTCGGCTTCCGGTCGTTCCCTCGGACGCGGCGCCTTCCGCCCCTTTTCCGTCGAGACGATCGCCTGCCTCTTCGGGACCTCTTCTCATACCCATCACCCTCGAATTTCCGTCCGAAATAAATACATACGAATAGTATGGATAAGTCGCATTTGCAGATTCTCCGACGTCCATCCTATCGACGGCAAATAAAGTAAGCCTTCTATTTGCGTCTATGTATACAAGTATTTTCGGTGTAACGGTCGGGGATTGCGGACCGACCGGAGAGTGTCGCTCCGCCTTGATCGAAAATCGACCCGCCGTGCGTCGCGAAGCTCGTCCGCGTTCTCGTTCCCGAACGACTTTCTCCGCAGCCCGAGCTTTCCGATCGTCTTGACCGGGCTCGGTCCGGATCTCCGTCCTTTTCCTCATTCGGGTTTCGCTTTTCACCCGACATGCCCCTCGGGGTGTCCCTTCGTAAGGGGTCCGAATCAAAAATCGCAGAAATCCCTTAATATGTGGCACGTATGTGCGAAAATTAGGGAATTACATTTGATTTTGTAACTCAGAATCAAATCTGACATAATGATTGTGTGGTACGAACGCCGAGCCTTCGTAGAACGGATTCCCGATGTCGATGCGTACCGATCGTCAATCACCCCTGCCTGAAGGCAGAGGCTTGAAAAAGTCTGGTTGACCGGCCTCAGTGATCCGAAAGGAGAACTACGTTGCAGTTAGGTTACAAGACCCGCCCC
>CAJLHF010000037.1 GCA_905206365.1 uncultured Sutterella sp.
CAGCGGATTCTGAATCCGCCATGCGTAGGTTCGAATCCTACTACCCCTGCCAGATTTCGAAAACGGCGCTTCGAACGGAGCGCCGTTTTTTTATTTGTTTTGCGTATTTGTTTCGGAGGCGTTTCGCACCCCGCAAAAATAACGGTCCGCTCAACACACGCGAGACGGACCGGACGGTTCAACCGCCGGGGCGGGCGAGGCTCGAAAGCTCGAACGCCCTTCCCCGAGGCTTGATTATTTGAAAGCGGACGGAAGAATAAGACTCTTGACGTCGACACCCTTTTGCATCATGCCGTTTTCGAGCAGGAACGCCTGATCCTTTTCGAGCGAAGCAATGTCGGCGTCGGTGAGCGTGTCGTAAAAGCCCGAGCCGTCGTAGAGTTGTGCCGCCTCTTCGACGGTGACGCCCTGAGCCTTGGCGCCGATGCGAAGGGCTTCGTCCTTGTTGGCGCGGATCCAGGCGAGCGCCGCACGGTTCACGGCGACGACACGGTCGTAGGCTTCCGGATACTGCTCGGCGAAATCGCGTCGAACGGTCATGACGAGGTTCGGATCGACGTAGCCGTCGCAGGTGACGATCGTCTTCGCGCCCGCTTCGTTCGCCTTGAGGATGAGATTCGCCGCGAGGAGTGCCGCGTCGGCCTTGCCGGCCACAACGGCCGTCATAGCGGCCGCGGGGTCCATGTTCACGAATTCGACGTCGGAGACGGAAAGGCCTTCCTGTTTCAGGGCCGCAACGAGCAGCTGATGGAGTACGGTCCCCTTCGGACCCACCACCGTCTTACCCTTGAGGTCCTTCACGGAGAGGGCTTCGCCGGGCTTCCCGACGATCGCAAAGATCCCCTTCGGGTGCGCAACGCCCGTGGCCACCGCGATGGGGTTGCCGGCACCTGCCGCCATCAGAAGGCTCGCCGTATTCATGACGGCCGAGAAATCCAGATCGCCCGAGGCCATCGCCTGACCCTGCTGGGCGCCCGAATTGATGACACGCCAGTCGATTTTGACGTTCTCGTTCTTGAAGGCCTCTTCGAGCATGCCGCGCTCCTTCATGACGATGTTCTGAAGGTTGAAGGGCGCCTTCACGTACGTGATGCTGATCGATTCGGGAAATTGGGCGGCGGAAAGGGCCGCCGAGGCCGCCATGAGAAGCGCGGCCGCAATGCTCTTGATACGCATGGATTGTATTTACAAAAAAATCGAGAAAAAGTTCGAGCCCGTTCCTTCCGCGACGGCGGCCAGAAGGCCCGGCAAGTCGGAAAGGCGTGCCGTTTATTGTAACGACGTGCCTCCGAGCAGGCGCGCGAGGATCCGTTCTTCAAGCCGTGTCGCTTCAAGGCCCGCTTCGCGGCGCGCGGGATCCGCGACGGCGGGCTCCGACACGAGACGGCCCGCTTCGAGAATGCGGATTTCATCCCCGAGACGTACGGCTTCCCGCACGTCGTGTGTGATGAGAAGCACCGTCATCGGACGCTCGCCGAAAATCGTACGGCAACGCCTCTGGAGCGCCGTACGCGTCAACGCATCGAGCGCCCCGAAGGGTTCGTCCATGAGGAGTACCTCGGGGTTGCGGGCGAGCGCCCGCGCAAAGCCCACGCGTTGCGCCATGCCGCCCGAGAGCGCGTCGGGCAAAGCGTCGGCCCGGTCGGCAAGCCCCACCACCTCCAGAGCCGCGAGCGCCCGATCGCGCCGCTCCGTGAAGGGGACGTGAAGGATCCCCATCTCGACGTTTTCGATGACCGTCTTCCAGTCGAGCAACATCGGGCTCTGAAACACGATCCCGATCGCGGGTCGCAGCACCGCCGAGGCCTTTCCTTTTTTTCTTTCAAAGCGCACGCACCCCGATGTGGGCGCCGAGAGACCCGCCACGATTTTGAGGAGCGTTGTCTTTCCGCAGCCCGAACGACCGAGGAGCGCCGTGACGCGCCCCGCAGGGAAGGTGTCGGAGAGGGATGCAAAGGGAACGTTGCCCCCGGGGAAAACCTTTCCGAGCGCCTCGATGCGAACGGCGGGAAGGTCGTGTCCGGTTGCTTCGGGGATTTCGGAGGTTGCGGAACCGGAAGCGGGGCTTTGCGAGGCGGTCGGGCTCGATGAAGAGTACACGCTCTTCACGGATTTCAAGCGCCGCATGCGCGCCTCGAGCCGCTCGGCGCCCTTTTGAAAGAGGACGTCGCAGAGAATGCCGAGCAGCGCGATCGTGAGAATCCCCACGAAGACGACGTCGGTACGCGCCATGCTCGAAGCGTCTTCGATCAGGTAACCGAGCCCCGAGGCGGCGGCGATCAATTCCGAGCCGATCAGGGCGCGCCAAGCGTAGCCGAAACCGAGTCTCAGGCCCGTCAGAATCCCTCCGAGGGCGCCCGGCACGTGGATGTGTCGCAGAGATTCGCTCCGTGTCAATTCGAACGCACGGGCGTACTCGCGCCAGCGCGCTTCCACCGCTCTCAAGGACGAGAGCGCGTTGAGGTAGACGGGAAAGAAACTCGAGAGGACGACGATCGCGAGTTTCGGCGCCTCTCCGATACCGAGCCAGAGAATGAGAAGCGGCACGAGCGAGAGAGGCGGTACCACCCGAAGGCTTTCAAGCACGATCGACGCGCCCTCTTCCCAGCGCCGGCGTCGGTAAAAGAAGAAAGCCAGGAGCAGCGCCGCCGCGGCCGAAATGAGAAAGCCCGAGACGACGCGCGCGAGGGACGACGCCGCGTGCTTGAAAAGCTCCCCGGATTGCAGGAGTTCTGCTGCCGCACCGAACACGCGCCCGGGCGAAGGGAGAAGCAGCGGCGGGAAAAGGCGCGCCTCGGCCGCGAGGTACCAGGCGAGAAGAAGCAGCAACGGAAGGAGCGCGCGGCGTACGGCGCCGCCGAGATCGGTGTCCGACGAGCTCTTCTCGGGCGAAGTCGAAAGATCGTCCTTGCAAACGAAAGGCGTGGGCGTCGTCATGGCGTGCGGAATCCTCCGGAAGAAGCGGTGCGTGTTACGTGGGGAGTGTAGCGCCCGAAGGACGCCCGGGGTCTCGACCGAAACGAGAACGGGCGCGGAAATCCGCGCCCGTCGGTCGTTCGGCGTTTTCCTCCGAGCGGGTGCGAACCCGCTCGGGGAAGGCTCATCCTCAGATGAGGAAGAGCATGTCGACGAGGAAGAAGGTCGGGAAGAGAATCCCCACCGACCAGAGCATGTAGCCGAAGAAGGTCGGCATCTTCACGCCGCGTTCGTGGCAGATCGCGACCGTCATGAAGTTCGGCGCGTTGCCGATGTAGGTCACGGCCCCCATGAAGACCGAGCCCATCGAGATCGCCATCAGGGTCTGGGCGTCTTCGTTCATGAGCACCGTGGGATCGCCCCCTGCGAGATTGAAGAAGGCGAGGTACGTGGGTGCGTTGTCGAGGAACGCCGAGAGCGTGCCCGTCAGCCAGAAGAAGACCGTGTTGTTAAACGTGCCGTCTTCGAACGTGACGAGCGAAACGAGCGGAGCGAAAGCCCCGGCGTTGCCGGCGCGGAGCATTTCGAGAACGGGCACGATGCAACAGAAGATCCCGAAGAAGAGCTTCGCGACTTCGAGGATCGGATCCCACGTGAAATGGTTGGCTTCGCGCGTCGCCTTCGCGGTGAGCGCAAGCGAAAGACCCGCCGTCACGATGAAGATCGCGTCGCGGGCGAGCGACTCGTACGCGAAGTGCACGCCGAGCACCGTCACTTCGGCCCCGGAACGCCAGAAGCCCGAAAGGAGCACGCCCCCGATGATAAAGCCGAGGAAAAGGATGTTGATCCCGCCGTCGATGCCGAAGGGTTTCGTGTCTTCGGGCGCCTTGAAGCCGTCGGCGACGTCCTTCTTGAACATGGCGGAGTCGATCGCGACGTAGATCCCGAGAAGAATCGCGCACGTGAGGAGCCACGGGAGAAGGAGGTGCTCGGCCGTCCAGAAGAAGTTCACGCCCTTCAGGAACCCGAGGAAGAGCGGCGGATCGCCGAGGGGCGTCAACGCCCCGCCCACGTTCGCCACGAGGAAGATGAAGAAGATGAAAGTATGGAGCTTGCGCTTGCGACCTTCGTTCGCCTGGATGAGCGGACGGATGAGGAGCATCGCCGCGCCCGTCGTCCCCATGAAGTTCGCGAGCACCGCCCCGAGCGCGAGAAAGCCCGCGTTGACGATCGGACGCCCGACGAAGGTGCCGCGCACGTGAATGCCGCCCGCCACAATGAAAAGCGCCCCTACGAAGATGAGGAAGGGTACGTAATCGACGAGCAGAATGTGGATGATCGCGTCGAGACCGGTCGCGACGCCGAGGAACCCCATGAGAGGAATCGCACAGCAGAGCGCCCAGAAGACGGCGACCTTGCCGAAGTTGTGATGCCAGAAGTGGGGAGCGAAAAGCGGGAAGAGCGCGATCGAGAGCAGAATGCCCGCAAACGGGACGGCCCAGGCCAAACCGAGTTCGGCGCCGTTGAGACCCGCCGCGAACGAAGCCGCCGGCACGAGGGCCCCGATCGCCGCGAGAGAACGCAGAAGCGTCGTTCGAGACACGAGTGGACTCCTTTGTGATGTCGTTCGTCCGATCCCTGGGGGATGCGAGAGGGCACGGCACAGGTGAGTCCGACGGCCCGAGGGGAGCCGGAAGACATGCCGAAACCCAAACGGGATCGAACGTTCTTGGTTGGAGAAAGGTGTGCGTCGGAAAGGGGGAGAGGGCTCTTCGCGACCCTTTCGCTCGTGGGGCCGAAGCCCGTCCTTTCCGATGCGCGCCAAATGCGAAATATCGTCCGAGCGGTGTCGGACGACTTGAGAAAATACACCGAATCGACGTCGAACGGTGAGAAAAAGCCCCCGAAAAAAGGATTTCCGGGGGCTCTTTTCATTTTTCGGGTTCCGACTCGCGTTTTACGCGATCCCGAACACCTGCCTCAGGTACGCGAGGTACCCTTCGTCCTCGCACATGCCCTTTTCGGGGGCGTCGGAAATCTTCGCGACGGGCTGTCCGTTCGCCTTCACCATCTTGATGACGACGTTGAGAGGCGCGGGACCGCGGTCGTTCATAAGGTTCGTGCCGATCCCGAACCCCAGGCGCACGCGTCCATGGAAGCGTCGGTAGAGTTCGATCACCTTCGGGATCGTGAGCGCGTCGGAGAAGATGAGCGACTTCGTGCGGGGGTCGCACCGGTTCGTACGCCAGTGTTCGATCATGCGCTCGCCCCAAACGAAGGGATCGCCCGAATCGTGGCGCGCTCCGTCGAAGAGCTTGCAAAAGTACATGTCGAAGTCCTTGAGGAAGGGCTCCATCCCGTAGACGTCGGAAAGCGCGATGCCAAGGTCGCCCCGGTACTCTTTGGCCCACATCTCAAAGCCGAACACCTGGCTGTCGCGCAACCGGGGCCCGAGCGCCTGGCAGGCCTGGAGGTATTCGTGCGCCATCGTGCCGAGCGGAATGAGACCCAACTCCTTGGCAAACATCACGTTCGAGGTACCCGAGAGCTGGGGGCCGAGGTCGCGCTTCAGGATTTCGATCACGCGTCGCTGCCAGGCGCGCGAGAAGCGACGGCGCGTGCCGTAGTCGGAAATGTGAAGATCTCCGTTGTCGGGCTCTTCCTTGAGAAGACGAATCTTTTCGCCGAGACGCCGCAACCCTTCCTCTTCGGAAAGGTCCGGGTAGCAGCGACGGAAGTACACCTCGTTGACGATCGCAAGCACGGGAATTTCGAAGGGAATCGTGTGCAGCCACGGTCCCGCGATGCGGATATCGATTCCGCAGGGGAATTCCTCCGAGGGACGGATATCGACGTACTTGCGCTTCAGGTGGAAGAGGCTCAGAAACTCGATGTAGTCCGACTTCATGAAGCGAAGCGACGCCAGGTACGCGAGCTCCTCGTCGGTGAAGTAGATCGACGTGAGGTGATCGATCTCGGCCGCGATCTCGTCGATCATCGGGCGAAGGTCGACGCCGGGCGTCCGACACTTGAAGCGGTACTCGACCTCGGCGGCGGGGAACTGGTGCAGCACACACTGCTGCATCGTGAACTTGTAGAGATCCGTGTCGAGAAGCGACTGAATGATCATGAAGGACTTTTTCCGAAAGTGTCGGGGCGCCCGTGCGCCCCGACGTCGTGAGCCTCATTGTAGAGGGCCCGCACGCGTTGGCGCACCCCCTCGAGCTTTCCGATCGTTTCGAAGGCTTGAGCGATGCTCCCGGGCCTCAGAGCACCGAGAGTTTCTCAAGCGCCCGACGGTAGGTCTCGAGCCCTTCGAGCGCTTCGTGCTCGAGCCCCGCGTCGGCCGGCATCAGGCGGGCGAGCCGCTCGTTGAAATGCGCGCCCCGTTCCCACTCGAGAACAGTCAGAAGTTCATCCGCTTCATCGGGATGATTGCAGTGGAGAAGCGCGTCGCACCCCGAATCGAGCGCGCGGCGCGCACGCTCTTCGACGGTGAGGTTTCCGACCGCACCCTTCATCGAAAGGTCGTCCGAGAAGAGGAGCCCCGTAAAGCCCAGTCGGTCGCGAAGGATCGTGCGGAGAAGCTCCGGAGAATAAGTGGCGACTTCGCCCCCGAAGGCCTTATAGGCGACATGCGCCGTCATCGCGGCGCCGAGCGAGGGCGCGAGCGCTTCGTAGATCGCAAGATCCGCCTCGACGGCGTCGCGCGACCGTTCGTCGACGGGAAGCGCCACGTGACTGTCCGCTTCGGCCCAGCCGTGGCCCGGATAGTGTTTGCCGCACGCGGACATACCGGCTTCGGCCAGCCCCGCCGTGAGAGCCGCGCCGTGGCGGATCACCGCATCGCACGTCTCCCCGAGAGCGCGGTCGCCGATCACGCCCGAGCGGCCGTAGTCGATATCAAGCACGGGGGCAAACGTCATGTCGACGCCGCAGGCGCGCAATTCCGCGCCGAGCACGAACCCCGCCGCCCAGAAGGCCGCAGGCCCCGCTTCGCGCAGTCGCGCCATGGCGGGCACGTGCGTGAAGCCTTCGCGAAAGCGCTGCACGCGACCGCCCTCGTGGTCGACCGCAATGACAATGCCGGGGCGCTCGGCGTGGATCTCGGCGCAAAGTGCCGCGAGCTGTTCGCGCGAGGCGTAGTTACGCGAAAAAAGGATGACGAGACCCGTCAACGGATGACGAAGTCGGGCGCGCTCGCGCTCGGTGAGTTCGAGCCCTTCGAGGTCGACCGTCACGGGGCCGAGCCCGGCAGCGCGCTCGAGATTGCGTTTCGTAAGCATGGCGTGGTATGTCCTTCGGTGTTCCGGGGGAGCCTTCGGACGTCGCCGCGGGGCGACTCTCAGAGGCGCGTGAGCTCTCCGAGAATCCGTCGGGTGTGCATCGTACGGGGTCCCAGGTGAAACTGAATGAGTTCCCGCAGAATATCACGCGCCGAACGCACTTTGGCGGGCGTGGAAAAGTCCTCCGCGAGGAGCGATTCGACGGCCTCGCCCGTGTAGCGGCCCGCTTTGGGGGAAAGCGCATCGGGAGGAAGGCTCCTTTCGGCATGAAGCGCCCCGTTGCTCACGACGTAGCGCTCCGAGCGGGAAGGCGCGCCCGCTCCGGAGAGGCTCGGGCCCCAGCCGAGAATCGTGAGGAGCCCCTTTTCGAAGCTTCGCAGTCGTGCCGAACGGGCGGTCTTGTCGTCGTCCGACAAGGCTGCCAAGGTCGACGCGTAGAGTTCGAACAACCCCTCATGCCGGTCTTCGCGCTCCGTGAGACGCAGTACGAGCTCGTTTATGTAAAAACCCGAGAGGAGCGCTTCGCCCGTCGGGGGCGTCATCGTTCCCATCCAGTCGGCCTTCACGAGCACTTTGGCTTCGTTTCGGCCCGACCACGCAAAGCGCAACGGCGCAAAAGGCGTCAGTAGTCCCCGAACCAGGGAAGACGGTCGTTTCGCGCCCTTCGCGATAAGAAAGACCCGTCCGTAATGCACGGTGAGCGCGTCGACCAAGAGGCTCGACTCGCTCCAGGGGTAGGTGTGAAGCACAAACCCGAGTTCGTCGATGACGCGCTTGGGCATCGCGTCGCCCTTGGCGGCGCGCGCTTCGGGCGAGCGCACGAGCTCCAGAATGCGCTCGGCGCTTTTGCGCCGGTAGAGCACGTCGGCGAGCGTCGACGGACGTTCCGTCGACGGGAGGCGCCCGCGACGCGCGGCCGCGGGCGCTTCGCGTTCGTCACTCATAACCGAGCGTCTTCAGCGCCTTCACGTCGTCGGACCAGCCGCGGCGCACGCGCACCCAGACTTCGAGGTGCAGGGGCTTGCCGAGCATCTCCGCAATGTCGGCGCGCGCAAGGCGCCCGATTTCGCGCAGCTTCGAGCCGCCTTCACCGATCACGATCGGCTTGTGACTTTCGCGCTCGACGATGAGGGTCGCGACGATTTCGGCCGCATCGTCCGTTTCATTCCAGCGGTCGATCGTGACGGCGATGCCGTAGGGAAGCTCGTCGCCGAGCAGTCGGAAGGCCTTTTCGCGAATCGTCTCCGCGGCGAGGTACCGGGGCGAACGGTCCGTGAACATGTCGGGATCGAAATAGGGAATGCTCTCGGGAAGGAACTTTTCGACTTCACCGAGGAGGTCGTCGAGCTGACGCCCTTTTTCCGCCGACACGGGAACGATCGCCGCGAAGGGGAACTTCTGCATGGATTCCGCCATGAGGGGAAGGAGCTTGTCGCGTCCCTTCAGGAGGTCGACCTTGTTGATGGCGAGGACGACGTTTTTCGCGTCCTTCGGAAGGAGCTTCAATACTTCAAGGTCCGCGGGGCGCCAGCCGACCGATTCCATCACGAACACGACCGCGTCGACTTCACCGAGGGTCGATCGGACCGTACGGTTCATGCGGCGGATGAGCTGCGAGCCCACCTTCGTCTGGAAGCCCGGCGTGTCGACGAAGATGAACTGCGCCTCGGGCTTCGTGACGACGCCGAGCACGCGGTCGCGCGTCGTCTGGGGTTTTTTCGACGTGATCGAGACCTTTTCGCCGATCAAGTGATTGATGAGGGTCGACTTCCCGACGTTGGGGCGACCCACCACGGCGACGTACCCGCAACGGAAACCTTCGGGCACGCTCGACATCGCGGGCTTCACTGCGGCGGCAAGCATCGCTTCGAAATCGACATCGCCCGCCTCGTCTGCGGTGACGCGTTCGAGCGTTTCGGGCACATTCGTCGCTTCGTTCAATTCGGGAGCCTCCGGCGTCGTCGGCTTTTCATTCGTTTCGGTCATGATTCTTACTCCTTAGCGACGGGCATGGGGCATCGTCGCGAGGCGCTTTTCCGCCTCGACGATGGCAGCTTCGGCCGCTTCCTGCTCGGCCGCGCGACGCGAGGTGGCACGGCCCGTCGTCACGACGTCGAGCGCCGCAATGCGGCACTCGCACTCGAAATGTCGCTCGTGTGCGGCCCCCGAGGTGTGCAAAATGGCGTACTCGGGACGTGCGAGATGCGCCCCCTGGAGCAATTCCTGCAGGCGCGTCTTCGGGTCCTTGCCGAGCGTTTCGGGCTTGAGACTCGTCAGAATCGGTTCGTACACGCGCAGCACCACGCTTTGCGCGGCCTCGAACCCCGCCTCGCGAAAGACGGCGCCGAAAATCGCCTCCATCGCGTCGGCGAGAATCGAAGCGCGACGCGGGCCGCCCGTTTTCAGTTCGCCCTCGCCCATGCGGAGAAAGTCGGAGAGTTCGAGGCGCTTGGCGATTTCGTGCAGAGTCTTTTCGCACACGAGGTTCGCGCGTACGCGGGAAAGTTCTCCTTCCGTGAAATGTCGATCGCGCAAAAAGAGCGCGTACCCGATCACGCAGTTGAGCACGGAGTCGCCGAGGAACTCGAGGCGCTCGTTGTGCTCCTGCGCGAAACTGCGGTGCGTGACCGCACGGCGAAGAAGCTTCTTATCGGCAAAGACGTAACCGATGCGCTCCTCAAGAAGCGAAAGATCGTTCATCCAATTTCGGGCGCGCTCCCCGGCTCGTCGCTTCGAGAATGCGCGCGCCGCCTCCAGTTCGTAGTGCGGTGTGACGCGGCGGCTCGCCGCGATGCGAGTGCGCGTCCCGCAGGTTCAAAAGAGTCGGTCCCCGGGCTCGGGCGAACCCTGTCACAAGGACCGAAGCGACCGCTCAGCGGAAGCCGCCCACACGACCCATGTCGCCGAAGTTCGCCCAAATCAGGACGGCGCGGCCGACCAGGTCTTCGTCGGGCACGAACCCCCAGTAGCGGCTGTCTTCGCTGTTGTCGCGATTGTCGCCCATCATGAAGTAGTGGCCTTCTGGGACGGTGCACACGAAGCCCCGCTCGTTGTAGTCGCAGGACTTTTCCTTGCGCAAAATCCCCTCGAGAGGAACCCACGAAGGACGGCGCGCGTCGCGGGCGATAAGGTGGTTGACCTCACCCAACTGTTCGTCGCGCTCTTCGAGCGTGATCATCGTCGAGTCGTCGACGAAGTCGCGGCTCCCCGTCTGCTTTTGTTCGACACCGTTCACGTAGAGCACCTTGTCGCGATACTCGACCGTGTCGCCCGGCAGACCGACGACGCGCTTGATGTAGTCGACCTGCGTGTCCATCGGGTATTTGAAGACGACGACGTCGCCGCGCTCGGGCGAGCCCACGGGAATGATCTTCGTGTTCGTCACCGGAAGGCGGATACCGTAGTCGAACTTGTTGACGAGGATGAAGTCCCCGATGTGCAGAGTCGGGAGCATCGAGCCCGAGGGAATGCGGAAGGGTTCGAACAAAAAGCTGCGCAAGAGAAAGACGACCGCGATCACGGGGAAGAGCCCCGCCGTATATTCGAGCCACCAGGGCTGACGGAGAATCCGTTCGCTCAGGCGATTGCGCTCGTCGATCACGGTCGCATCCCCGCGGTCGATCGCTTCGCGGTTGTCCGCTTCGAAGCGACGCGCCGCATCCTCGGCCTTGCGGCGGCGCTCCGGAAGAAACTTCCATCGCTCGACCACCCAGAAGAGGAACGTCACGCAGGTGAGAACGAAAAGAATGAGTGCAAAGTTCACAACCGACTCCCGGAATTATTTTTCGTCGACCTGCAGGATGGCGAGAAACGCTTCCTGCGGGATTTCAACCGACCCGACCTGCTTCATGCGCTTCTTACCGGCCTTCTGCTTTTCGAGGAGCTTGCGCTTTCGGGTGATGTCGCCGCCGTAGCACTTCGCGAGCACATTCTTGCGAAGAGCCTTGACGTTTTCTCGCGCGATGATGTTCGCGCCGATAGCCGCCTGGATCGACACTTCATACATCTGACGGGGAATGAGACCTCGAAGACGGGTCACGATTTCGCGACCGCGCGGCACGGCGTTCGAGCGGTGCAAAATCGTCGAGAGGGCATCGACCTTCTCGCCGTTGATGAGCATGTCGACGCGCACGACGTCCGAAGCACGGTATTCCTTGAACTCGTAGTCCATCGAGGCGTAGCCGCGGGTGAGCGACTTCATGCGGTCGAAGAAGTCGAGCACGATTTCCGCGAGCGGCAGATCGTACGTGAGGTGCACCTGACGACCGTGGTAGGCGAGGTTCGTCTGAACGCCGCGCTTTTCCTGGCAGAGCTTCATCACGGCGCCCACATACTCGTTCGGCACGAAGATCGTCACCTTTTCGATCGGCTCGCGGATTTCTTCGATCTTGTCGACGGGCGGAAGCTTCGAGGGATTTTCAACCTGCAGGAGTTCGCCGTTCGTCATGAGTACTTCGTACACGACGGAAGGCGCCGTCGTGATGAGGTCCATGTTGTATTCGCGCTCGAGACGCTCCTGGACGATGTCCATGTGGAGAAGCCCCAAAAAGCCCGCACGGAACCCGAAGCCGAGCGCTTGCGAGACTTCGGGCTCGAACTTGAGCGCCGCATCGTTGAGCTGGAGCTTCGTGAGCGCGTCGCGAAGGGCTTCGTACTGGTTCGATTCGACCGGATAAAGACCGGCAAATACCTGGGGCTTCACTTCCTTGAAACCGGGCAAGGGCGCTTCGGCGGGCTTGGCGGCGTGCGTGATCGTATCGCCCACGCGCGCGTCCTTCAATTCCTTGATGCCCGCGATCACGAAGCCCACTTCGCCCGCGGCGAGTTCGGTGCGTTGCTGGCTCTTGGGCGTAAAGACCCCCACCTGTTCGACGAGGTGATTGGCCCCCGTCGCCATGAGCGAAACCTTGTCCTTCGGGCGGATCGTACCGTTCACAACGCGCACGAGCATCACGACACCCACGTAGTTGTCGAACCACGAGTCGATTACGAGCGCCTGAAGGGGAGCCTCCGGGTCGCCTTCGGGCGGCGGCACGTCGCGCACGACGCGCTCGAGGATGTCGTCGATCCCCATGCCGGTCTTCGCCGAGCAGGGAATGGCGTCCGTCGCGTCAATCCCGATCACATCCTCGATTTCTTCGGCCGCACCGTCGGGATTCGCGCTCTGAAGGTCCATTTTGTTCAGAACCGGAATCACCTCGACGCCCAGGTCGATCGCGGTGTAGCAGTTCGCTACGGTCTGCGCTTCGACGCCCTGCGTCGCGTCGACCACAAGGAGCGCACCTTCGCAAGCGGAAAGCGAACGGCTCACTTCGTAGGAAAAGTCGACGTGCCCCGGGGTATCGATGAGGTTGAGTTCGTAGATTTCGCCGTCTTTCGCCTTGTATTTGAGGGCTGCGGTCTGCGCCTTGATGGTGATGCCGCGTTCGCGCTCAAGGTCCATGCTGTCCAAGACCTGTTCGCTCATTTCTCGGTCGGAGAGACCCCCGCAACGCTGAATGAGTCGGTCGGCGAGCGTGGACTTGCCGTGGTCGATGTGGGCGATGATCGAAAAATTCCGGATGTTTTGCATCGTCAGCTGAGATGAGAGAAAGCTTTCGTGTGGTGGGTCCGCTTCGAAGGGCGACCGCACGGACGGCTCCGAACGCGCAAAAGCGACTCGGAGTCGGGTCGTCCGGGACTCCCCTCACGGGGCGCTGCGGACGGACAAGGGCGGGCGGACGAAAATCAATGAAACCGAATTCGGGCCGCATGTTTTCGGACGGCGTCCCGTCCCTGCGGCTGAAGAAATGTTGCGACTTGTCGACGGACACGACGCCCGTCGGGTTCGGAGGACGTCATTTTAGCGAAGTTACCCCGTCGACGGGCGTATCGCACGATTTCCTAACGAAAAAGCACCCGGACGACGCTGCGTCGAGGGTGCTTAATTTCGGGCGGGGCGGTTCGCGAAACACCGGAGAGCTCCGCGAACCGCGCGCAGAAACCGTCAGGCCGTCCAGCGCTTGTAGATGACGGTCGAATTCGTGCCGCCGAAGCCGAACGAATTCTTCATCGCGTAGCGGATCTCCATGGGGCGCGCCGCGTTCGCGCACACGTCGATGTCGCACTCGGGATCCTGCTCGAAAACGTTGATGGTGGGAGGCGAAATCTGCTCTTCGACGGCCTTCACGGTAAAGACCGATTCAACGCCGCCGGCGCCCCCCAGAAGATGGCCGGTCATCGACTTCGTCGAATTGACGACGAGCCCCTTCACGGCCTCGCCGAAGACTTCCTTGATCGCCTTCACTTCGTTCACGTCGCCGACCGGAGTCGACGTGCCGTGCGCGTTCAGGTACTGAACGTCGGCGGGCGTGATGCCCGCATTGCGAAGCGCCATTTCCATGCAACGGCGCGGACCGTCGGTCGAGGGAGTCGTGATGTGGTAGGCGTCGCCCGTCAGGCCGTAGCCCACGACTTCGGCGTAAATCTTCGCACCGCGGTTAAGCGCGTGTTCGAGCTCTTCGAGCACGAGCACGCCCGCACCTTCGCCCATCACGAAGCCGTCGCGATCCTTGTCGAAGGGACGCGACGCGGTCTTCGGATCGTCGTTGCGGCGCGAAAGCGCGTGCATCGCATCGAAGGCGCCCATGGCGAGCGGATGAATCGTCGATTCGCAACCGCCCGCGATCATCACCTTCGCGTCGCCGCGACGGATGATGTGCATGGCTTCGCCGATCGCATGAAGCCCCGTCGAGCAGGCGGTGACGTGCGCGATGTTCGGGCCCTTGAGATTCTTCATGATCGCAAGTTGCCCCGAGGTCATGTTGATGATGCAACCCGGGATCATGAAGGGGGAAATACGACGGGCGCCACGCTCGCGCAACGCGTCGTGGTTCGCACAAATAACGGGAATGCCGCCGATGCCCGCACCGATCGCCACACCCGCTTCCGGAGAGAGCTCTTCGGTGATTTCAAGCTTGGCGTCTTCGAGTGCCATGAGACCCGCGGCGACGCCGAAGTGCACGAAGCGGTCGAATCGACGGACTTCCTTCACGCCCAAGTAGGCGGACGCGTCGAAATCCTTCACTTCGCCGGCAATCTGGCAACCGAGGATCGAAGCGTCGAAGCTCTTGACCGTATCGATCCCGCTCACGCCGGCGAGCGCGTTTTTCCAACTCGTTTCCAGATTGTTCCCGATGGGCGAAACCATGCCGAGGCCGGTAACGACGACACGACGATTCATAGCTAATCACGGCGCCCGATCCCGCGCGAGCGACACAGCGCCGCGGCGTGAGAGGAGGCCTACTCCTTATACGGTTAGTTTGAATTCGGACGCGACGCGCTCGCAGGGAGAGCGGCTCGCGTCCACGCAAGGCCGCACGCACGAGGGCGTGCGGCCTGAAAACTCGAAAAAGCAGGAGGGCGATACCCCGACGGGGAATCCGCCCGAAAAAACTTCCGGCCGAGCGGGCCGGGCGACCGTTCGCACTTTGGTACGGGCCGCTTTGCAAAGAACGCCGCGCGATCCTAATACGCTTCGAGCGCGCTTGGCAAAGCCGTCCGCCGCACGGATTAGCGCAAAGACGGTAAAAGCACCGTCCCGATAAGCGAAGTGGGACCGAAACGGTCCCACTTTTACTTCGAATCCGACGAGGAAAAGAGCGACCGAAGCCGCGTCTTCTCCGAACGTACGTCCGAACCCGCTTACTTGGCGGTAGCAGCCTTCACGAAGTCGATGGCCTGCTGAACCGTACGGAGGTTTTCCTGTTCGGTGTCGGGGATTTCAATGCCGAAGGCATCTTCAAGAGCAAGCGACATTTCAACGGTCGTGAGGCTGTCGGCGCCGAGGTCTTCGATGAAGGAAGATTCGTTCTTGATGTCTTCTTCCTTGATGCCGAGCTGTTCGGCAACGATCTTCTTCACCTTCTGTTCGATTTCGTCCATTTTGATAACTCCGCTTAAGGGAAAGGTCCCCCGACGATTCGGGGATTTCGGAACCCTCTGGCGGGTCCGTAGCCGGGAGGCGGGCACGTTGCCTTTCTCCCCGTTGATGAATTCATGAATTTTATCAGAGTGATTGCGCCCCGTCCAAGTCGACGGGGCCCTTTGCAATCGTCGATGGCGTCGAACGGGCCTCAGCCCATGTACATACCGCCGTTGACGTGAAGGGTGGTGCCCGTCACGTAGCCGCCCGCATCCGAAGCGAGGAAGAGGCAGGCGTTGGCAATGTCGTCCGTCATCCCGAGGCGACCGAGCGGAATCGTCTTGAGGAGCGCTTCCTTCTGCGCTTCGGGGAGCACTTTCGTCATGTCGGTATCGATGAAGCCCGGTGCCACGCAGTTCACCGTGATGTTGCGCGCGCCCATTTCGCGCGCCAACGCCTTCGACATGCCGACCAGACCCGCCTTCGCCGCGGCGTAGTTCGCCTGACCGGGGTTGCCGGCGGCGCCCACGACGGACGAGATGGAGATGATGCGACCGAAGCGCTGCTTCATCATGGGACGCAGGCACGCGCGCGCGAGGCGGAACGCGGCCGTAAGGTCGGTGTCGATCACCTCGTCCCACTGCTCGTCCTTCATGCGCATCGCCAACGTGTCGCGCGTGACGCCCGCATTGTTGACGAGGACGTCGATGCGGCCGAATTCGGCGACGATATCCTCGATCGCCTTCGCGCTCGCGGCGGCGTCGCACACGTTGAGCACGATCCCCTTGCCGCGCCCGCCCGCAGCGGCCACGGCCGCGCCGATCGCTTCGGCGCCCGCTTCCGAGGTGGCCGAACCGACGACGACGGCACCCGTTTTGGCGAATCCTTCGAGAATCGCCGAACCGATGCCGCGCGAGGCGCCCGTCACGAGAACAACGCGGTCTTGAAGCGCGTCGGGAGCAAAAATCATCTTTTCCATGGCTTGTCAATCCTTTTGCGCTCGGCTTCAGGCGAGCTTTTGGATAAGGGCGTCAAGCGACGCCTGATCGTTGATCGAGTGCAGGTTCATCTCGGGCGCAATGCGGCGTACGAGGCCGACGAGGACCTTGCCCGGGCCGCATTCGACGACGTCCGTGACACCTTCGGCCTTCATGCGTTCGATCGTCTTCACCCACTGCACGGGGGAAGCCGCCTGAGCGGCGAGCTTCGCGCGAATCGCATCGGGCGTCGTGTGGAGTTCGGCATCGACATTCGCGATGACGGGAAGGGTCGGAACCGAAACCTGCGTCTCGGCAAGGCGCTTCGCGAGTTGCTCGGCGGCGGGCTTCAAAAGCGACGAATGGAAGGGGGCCGAGACGGGAAGCTCGATCGCACGACGCGCGCCGCGCGCCTTCACGCATTCGATCGCACGGGCCAATGCCGCCTTTTCACCCGCCACGACGACCTGACCGGGCGCGTTGAAATTCACCGCCTCGACGGCGCCTACGGCACGCGCTTCTTCACAGGCCGCAAGCACCTCATCGTCCGAAAGACCGATCACGGCTGCCATGCCGCCCGTGCCGACGGGAACGGCGCTCTGCATCGCTTCGGCGCGGAAGCGCACGAGTCGGACCGCGTCTTCGAGCGTGAAGACACCCGCAGCCGTAAGAGCCGAATATTCGCCCAACGAGTGACCGGCCGTCACGTCGGGCGTGCGACCGCCCGCGGCGCGCCAGGCTTCGTAAAAGGCCACCGAGGCAGCAAGCATCGCAGGTTGCGTGTTCACCGTAAGACCGAGCGTTTCCGCGGGGCCTTCGGCGATCAGGTTCGAGATCGAAAACCCGAGAGCGGCGTCCGCTCGGGCAAGAACACCTTCGACGGTCGCGTTTCCGGCAAAGCCCGAAAGCATTCCGACCGACTGGCTCCCCTGTCCGGGGAAGACAAAAGCAATGCGCATGAGTTCGTTCGTCGTAGTTGGGGAAAAGGAACGTGGCGGAGAGTGTAGCAACGCCGGAGGGCTCGAAGATCGTCCGTATTCCTGAGAGTGTTACCCGAAAGAAGGCTATCGATCTCCGAAAGCCGGGAATTACCAGCGCACAAGCGCCGACCCCCAGGCCATGCCCGCACCAACCGCCTGCAGGAGGACGAGTTCGCCCGGGCGAACCATGCCCGACTTCGCCGCGCGGTCCAGAGCGAGCGGCACCGACGCAGCCGAGGTATTCCCGTGTTCGGCCACGGTCTTCACCATACGCTCTTCGGGAATGCCGAGCTTTTTCGCCACCATTGACATGATGCGCAGGTTCGCCTGGTGCGGGACGAAAAGCGCCACGTCTTCGGTCTTGACGCAGGCGAGATTCGCCACTTCGCGGGCACTTTCCGTCAGTCCCTCGACAGCAAGCTTGAAGACCTGACGACCGTCCATGCGAATGAAAGGGTCGCCCGCCGTGCAGCCGTGTTCGATGCGCGCGTTGAGACCGAGCACGGTTTCGTCGTAGCGACCGTCGGCGTACATGCGCGCGGCCAGAACACCGGGGTCGCTCGAGGCCTGCAATACGACCGCGCCCGCGCCGTCGCCGAAAAGCACGCAGGTCGAACGGTCCTTCATGTCGATGATGCGCGAGAGCGTCTCGGCGCCGATCACGATCGCGGCCCGATAGGGACCCGCACGAAGCATCGCGTCCGCGGCGTTCAAGGCGTAGATGAAGCCCGCACAGACCGCCTGAACGTCGAAGGCCGCGCAACCCGCCGCACCGAGCGCGGCCTGAACGTGAGCCGCCACGGACGGAAACACCATGTCGGGGGTCGTCGTTGCAACGATGATGAGATCGATGTCGGAAGCAGGCAAGCCCGAAGCGCCCAACGCGTCGCGCGCGGCCGCCACCGCCAGACTCGTGGTGGACTCCCCGGCAGCGGGGTCCGCAAAGTAGCGCGACTCGATGCCGGTACGCGTGCGGATCCATTCGTCGTTCGTTTCGATGCCCTCGCGCGCGAGTTCCGCGGCGAGCTCGTCGTTCGTCACCCGTCGGGCGGGCAGAGCCGAGCCTGTGGCAAGAATGCGTGAGTACATGTCCGTCTCCTTGAGGAACGGGAGCATCCCGTCCCTGCGTTTTCGCAGGATTTCTTTCGTTGCGGGGATAATACCGCGACGAAGCGCTCCGACCGAGCCCCCCGACTCATCCGTTCGGCCGCAACGCGTAACCAAATCTTGCGCTCTTGCGGCAAGGACCAGCGCGAAATGCCGTATGAAAAAGGGGACCCTCTCGGATCCCCTTTTTCTTCGGCTTTTCAACCTTGATTCGGAAACACTCCCCGAAGCCGCCGCTCGTAACGCTCTGCTCTCCGGAACCCTTCACGCGAGAGGCACTGCCACTCGCCGTGGGGGACTGCAACAGTCTTTGGCCTTAACGCGCAAAGCGTTGCGGAAAGAGCCGTACGAGCTCGGGCACCGCAGGAGGAAGCTTCTTGTTTCCGCCAAGGGTGCCGACCGCGAAATTATTCGTCGGCCTTGGTGGCGATCACCTTCTTGCCGCGGTAGAAACCGGTCGGGCTGATGTGGTGACGGCGATGCACTTCACCGGTCGTCGCTTCGATCGCGGTGGGCGGATTGGTCAAAAAGTCGTGAGCACGGTGATTACCGCGCTTGCTGGTGGATTTCTTGTTCTGCTGAACAGCCATGGCAAACCCCACGTGATATACGAGTGATGTTGAGCATGTCCGCGCCGAGCACTCGTAGACTCAGCCACGGACTTCCGGAAATGGGGTCCGTCAAGCGCCGAGGCGCCCGAACGGAAAGTGGCGAATTTTAGCAAAAGCGCCGCACTTTATCAGCTGCACGATGCGAATTTTTTGAAAACCGCGTTGCGTGAACCGATAAGGAAAGAGGGAAGCCTTTCGACCTCCCTCTTTCTGAAAATCTGGAGCGGGAGACGAGTCTCGAACTCGCGACCTCAACCTTGGCAAGGTTGCGCTCTACCAACTGAGCTACTCCCGCACGTCGTAGGAGGAATGATGAATCCGAAAAAGGATTTGGAGCGGGAGACGAGTCTCGAACTCGCGACCTCAACCTTGGCAAGGTTGCGCTCTACCAACTGAGCTACTCCCGCTTCACATCTGTCCTGCGAAGAATTTGAATTATACACGAACTTTTCGTTCCGTCAAGAGCAAAACAAAAAAAAATCAAAAAATTTTGGATTTTTTTTCACACCCGCTCATCTTCAACCCGCTCGCCCGACGTATGCCCCCGGGAGGGAAGCACATCCGGGCGTCTCGAAACGCTCGCTTGCCCGAAGCCGCAACGAAGTCGCTCCCTACGGCAAGCGACGCCGTGAAGGCCCAGACCGCTGCGCAAGCAAAGGTCATCCTTGCCGTCACCTCAAGAGACTGCGCCTCCTTCGGCGGTTCAAGAGTCTGAAAGACAAAGAGCCGGAGCTTTGCGGAGCTCCGGCTCTTTGTTCGGTGGTCCTCGAGACGGGAATCGAACCCGTACGCCCTAACGGGCGGCGGATTTTAAGTCCGCTACGTCTACCAATTTCGTCACTCGAGGCCGGGCAACGCCCATGAAAAAAGGAGAGAACCGTCACAGGTTACTCCCCTTTCCATTCGAAATCTGGAGCGGGAGACGAGTCTCGAACTCGCGACCTCAACCTTGGCAAGGTTGCGCTC
>CAJLHF010000038.1 GCA_905206365.1 uncultured Sutterella sp.
GGAGCGTCGAAGCAGCTTCGACGCAAGTGAACCGGACGGCTCGCAAGAGACGCTCTGGTCAGCAGCAGGAACCCATCGAGGAGACCCTCAGAAAGGCCTGAAAAGGCCAATCTGACGGCTCGGTAGGAAATCTCCGTCCCCTTTAGTTGGGGCGGAGAGGATGTCAAATGGGCTTCGCGTTTTCCTGGAGCCACTTGAACATGAGCGCGTTGTTGCCGCGACGCGTGTGACCCGTACGGCCCCCGCGCACCGGGAGCTGGCTCGCCCATTGGTTCGCCGTGAAGTGCTCGGCCTTCGGGGCGCCATGGCACGACGAGCACGCGTCGCCGTGACGTTCGGCCGCCTGCTTCCAGAGACCGTTGATGTCCTTCGTCAGGGACTTGGCGGGCACCCAGCCTTCGGCCGTGGACTTCTGCCAGACGTTCCCCTGCACGGTCTTTTCGCCGCTCTTGCCGTCGAGCTTCACGACCTTCTCTTCGTCGAACAAGGCATACTCGATGCGAAGACCGGCTTCCTTGAAGATCTGCGAGGGATATTCCTTAAGCGACCAGCCGCTGATGCGCACCTTCGCCATGTCGCCCTTCTTTTCGAGAACGGTCAGGGGAGTGGCTACGTCGAGCGTGCCGGCAGCGATCCAAGGAACCGCTCGCGCCTGAGAGGGATAAGGCTCAATTCTTAGACAGCTTTTTAGTTAATAACGACAACTTTTTCGGAAAGAGTACTTGACAGGCACCGTTCTTGACTCCTTTGAGAACCCGTCCTCGGACGGGAACGAAGGACGACGGGTGAATCCCGTCGAAGGCGAATCGTCGGCCGAGCGGCTCTTTCGTCGTGCATTCCGAAAGTCGAGCGACCGATCGATACGTCGGATCGGGGGCGTCGGTTTCGCTTTTTCCTTACCTCAAACGCCCGCACGCTGTGTGTTCCGACCGTCTCTCCTGTGTAGCACGACGCCTCGACGCTGAGGAGAGGCGAAATGCAAAAGACGTTCGATTTCGCTCGATTCGCCTGGAATACAAGCAAATTCGTTATTCCAAAAGCCAATAACGAAAACAAAATCGAAGACGCTTTCGGCCTCGTCGACTGGGCTCGCCCGAAAGGCCCGATCTGCGGGCCTTCGCGGGTTTTTCCAAATGAAAACCTTCCAAGGCATGGAAGGAAGGACGGCGGAGTCGGGCCGTCCTTCGTGGAATCGCACGTGAAAACGCTCGATTTTTCGCCTCAAACGTGCGTATAATCCCCTACGTGCTTTCTATGACTATCGCCCGATAGGTATACCTGAAAGCGCAGGATGGGGACCCCGGCGGGACCCCGGGCAGGACCGCATGCCGGTCCCGCATCGGGCGTCCTCGAAGGCGTTCTTGAAGACCCTCAAACGTGCGGGCGCAATTCCGGAATCCGCACGACGGCATCCGCCGCGTGCTCCAAGAGTTCGAGGTCGTTCGTAACGAGAAGCACGGCCTTGCCCGAGGCCGCGGCGCTTTTGAGAAGCCTTGCGATACGGAGCATGTTCGCACCGTCAAGACCGCTCGTCGGCTCGTCGAGAATGAGAACGTCGGGGTCGCGCGCAAGCGCGCACGCGACGACGAGGCGCTGCTTTTCTCCACCCGAGAGGCTCTGCGGGTGCCGCTCGGCGAGGTGTCCGAGCGAAAGCTCTTCAAGAAGCCCCTTCGCGCGCTCGGCGATCCGGCGTTCGGTGGCTTCGGTGTGTTCGGACCCGAAGAAGCTTCGGCGGTCGGGCGGGGTGACGGCCGCGACGACGCTACGCACTTCGTCGAAGACCGTGCGCATCTGCAACTGGTGGTCGGCGTTCTGAAGCACGAGGCCGGTGCGTTCGAGAAGCTTTTCGCCCTCCACCTTGACGCCTCTCACGCGGATCGTGCCGCTTGCGCTCTCCAGACCGCACAGCGCCCGCGCGACCGTCGTTTTTCCGCTCCCGTTTCGGCCGATCAGGGCCGTGACGGCCGCACCCGCCTTGAAGGAGAGGTTGTGTACGAGCGCGGGCTTTTCGCTGCGAGCCGACGCGTCGTCCGACGCCCCGCGGAGGCTCTTACCCGCGCAGAGCCGTTCGACCTCAAGGAGCGGAACGGGATCGGCCGACGCATCGTACGCGGCGTTCCCTCGCGTGCGCCGGTCCGCGACGCGCGCGGAGCGAAGACCCCAGCGTTCGGAAAAGCCCGCCTCGTCCAACATCGCGAAAGGACCGCGCTCGACGATGCGCCCCGCATGAACGACGAGCACCTCGTCCGCCAAGTCCCGCAGCCAATAGAGTCGGTGGTCGACGACGAGAATCGCCGCGCCCGTGCGCTTCAATTCCCCGAGCAGTCGCCCGAAGGCGGCGGTCGCCTCGGGGTCGAGGTTCGCGGACGGTTCGTCAAGGATAAAGGCTTCGACCCCTTGAGCGAGCAGGGACGCCATCCCGACCGCCTGCTTCTCCCCTTCCGAAAGCGCTCCGATCGGCTGCTCAAGGAGGTCCGCAATCCCGAGGCGCAGCGCCGCGTCGCGCACGCGCCGTCGGATTTCCTCCGCGGGAACGCCCGCCCACGAAGGCGCGAACGCAAGTTCGTCTCCGACCGTGAGCGCGAAGAACTGCTCCTCGGGGTCCTGAAAGAGCGTCCCCGCGTCGCGCGCCACGGCGCTCGCCGGGCGCGTGAGGTTCGAAATCCCCGCAACGCGCACGTCGCCTTCGAGTTTCCCCTTCCAGTAGTGGGGCGCGAGGCCGTTTGCAAGCCGCAGCATCGTCGTTTTGCCGCAACCCGAGGGGCCCGTCAAAACTTTGAGTTCGCCCGGGCGAACCCGGAAGGAAACGTCGAAGACCGACGGGGTCGGGCGGTAAGGATAGGTGTAGGTGACGCGGTCGAATTCGATCACTGCGAGGGTCCTTCAAAAGCGAAGCCTGGTCGGATAAGAAGATGGGAGAAGCGATGGGGCGACGGTTTTTCGTCGGAGCCTCGATTACGGGAAGGCCCGCTCGTCGTCGAAGCCGAAATTCGGCCACTCGATCTGAAGATAGAGGGCCGCGGCCGCAACGAGGAACGCCGCGCCGAGAAGGACGAAGTCGCGCGTGCCGAAGCGCGCCGCATTGAGGCGCGTCATGCGCGAGGAGCTCCCGCCCGTAAGGCCCTTCAATTCGGCCGCAACGCCCAAGCTTTCGCTCGACTTGAGGGCTCGGAAAAGGAGCGGCGTGAAAAGAAGGCGCGCCGCGAGAATCGGGTGTCGGCACAGGAACCCCGCACCGAGCTTGCGCCCCTTGATGTGCAGCGCTTCGCGCACCTGCTTCACGTCGGAGGCGAAGGTCGGCAAAAACCGCACCATGACGACCGCAGGCAGATAGATGCAAAAGGGAAGCCGCAGGCCCTGCAAGGCGCCCACGAGGTCCTGGATTTTGGTCGAGGCCGCGAGCGCCGCAACGACATTCATCATCGTGAGGCCGCGCAGGAGCGGAATCCCGAGGTTTCGGACCGAAAGCCCACCGAGATCGGGATTCACCCACTCGATGATTGCGGCAAAGCCCGTCGCGACCGCGATGATCGCGCCCGCCCCGGCGTAGAGAAGCGCCATCATGCGAGCGCGGCGCGTGGAGGCGAGATAGAGAAACGTCGCAGCAAAGAGGGTCGTCTGCGCAAGGAGCCCCGAAAACGCCACGGTCGCGATGGCGGTACCCGCCGTGAGCGTCATCTTCGTGCGCGGGTCGAGCGTTTCAGGGAAATTGGCGGAGTGCTTCGTCGTCATCACTCACCTCCTCGAATGAGACCCGCGTGCCGCAATTCCGCGACGGAATTCTTCCCGCCCCAGAGCCCCAAGAGGCACCCGAGGTAGCTCACGCCCACGATCGGAATCACGACCTGCATGAGGCCCGGGCTCTCGCGCAAAAAGAGGTACGCCACGCCGAGCGAGAAGCTTTTCGAAACGAGGTCGTAGGCCGCAACCGCCGCAATGACCCCGCGCAGCCGCCCGAAACCGCCCGCGAGTTTCCCCGCGATTTCGCCCGCCGCGGCCCCGATGAAGGCGGCGGGGATAAGCGCGATGCTCCCGCCCAAAAGAAGAAGCGAAACGAGCATCGTGACGGCCGTGAAAAGAAGCAACGTGCCGCTTTTGGGAACTTTCGTCAGCAACACGACGAGGAGCGTCGTGAAAACGAGGTTCTTCAGAATCAACATGACGGGATTCATGCCGCCGCCCGCAAGGGCGATGAGGAGCGAAGAGATCTTGGCGGCCGCGGCGAAGACGCCGAGCACCACCAGTTCCTGCGCCGTCCATCGGGAGGTTTGGGACTGCATGGGGTTTCGGTCGGGAAGAAGTCGAGGGTTTGACGTGCAATGCGTTCCACCGAGCGGACTCGGTCGCATTGCGTCGCATCCTATCAGGTCAACAACCCCGCCCACCTTAAGAGCCGAAAAGCGCGGGCGTTCGCACCCGCGCGAGACTTTCGAAGGCTTCTGCTAGACTCGTTCCCGTTCACAGCATCCCGTCCGCAAGTCTCCGAAACACAGCTTTCCGGGGACTCGGCCACCGCCAATGACCGCTTTACGTCGTTTTCTTCCGCTATTTCGTTCTTCCGTACTCGGAGCCGCTCTCGGCGCCGCGCTTTTGTCGTCCGCTCCGCTTCGGGCCGACACGATCGTTGCGGCCGGTCGACTCGCCACGACCACGGGGCGTCCGCTCGTGGCGCGTAACGTCGACCTCGGCGGCACGAGCTCGACCACGGTGCGCCGCACGGGCGCGGCGCAGCACAAGTGGAGCGACACGGTCGACTACGTGAAGACGAAGGGGGACGTCGTCCTGACGCAGGTCCCCCACACGATCGGCTTCGCGCACGCGCGCACGGAGTCGCTGCTGCCCGACGGGACGCTTCTCATGCGGGAAAGCTACTTGAACGACGAAGGCGTGCTCGTTCTTTCGATGCCGCTTCCCTTGGAAGAGGCCCTGCACTTGACGGCCGAAGAGGCGGCACGCCCCTTGAACGGGCTCGTTAGGAGCCCCGACCCCGCTTACGAAAAGCGCAATCACGCAAGCGACCCCAATCGCCTCCCGTACGTCCTTCCGAGCGCGCTCGAAATCGAGCGGATGCGTCGCGCTTCGCCCGAATTCGTGTCGAGCAAGGGCATGAAGCCCCTCCCCGACCCCGAAAAGGACGCGCCCGAGGTGCTCGAAGCATTCGAATCCTCGGGGATCGTCTACGGGCTCATGCGCCTCATGACGGAACGCGGCTCGACCGCGCGCCGTGCGGTCGAAGAAGCGGTGCGCCTCGTGGAGCGCTTCGGCTGGGCGGGCGAAGCCGTGCAGTTGACGGTTGCGGACACCGAAGAGGTGTGGCTCGTGGCGGTCCTTCCCGGGCGCACGGCGGTGGCGCGCCGTCTCGCCGACGACGAAGCGGTGCTTGCCGCCGAAGTGCAGACGCTCGGCACGGTGGATTTGCTCGACGAAAAAAATACGATCGTCTCTCCTCTCACGCGCGAGCGCGCGCGGATGCTCCTTGCGAACATCCCCGAGGGCGTTGCCCGCACCGTCACCTTCGAGTGGATCGACTATGCGGAACCCCCGACGCTTCAGGCGCGCCTGAGAAGTTACGCGCGCACCCGCACGTTCCTCGAACGTGTCGGGGGATTGTCGGAGGAGGCCCTGCGCGACGCGACCGGGATCGACTACCGACGCTTCGTCGCTCCGGGCGCGATTCGTCCGCAGGCAAAGATTTCGCCCGAGGCACTGCGCGCCCTCATGCGCTCGAGCGCCCCCGATCTGGAAAGCCCCTCGGGGATTGCCAACGCCGCCACGGCCCGCAGTTCCGTTTTCGACCCGCGCACGCCCGCGTGGACGACGCGCGAAGACGTCGCGTCGGCGCACCCCGCCGTGATTCCCTACGTTGCGACCCACCCCCTCGCCGTGCAGCTCCCCGTGAAAATGCTCGCGCGCTCGAACGAAACGGGGGCGGCCTCCGCTACGGGCGACAACACGCCTTTCGTTGAAACGGCCGTGCAGTCAACCTTTGACTTCAGCTTCCGCGATGCGCGGTCGTTTCGCCGTCACGCGGCGGTGCTCTACGCGTTCGACGCCGCGCACGGCGCCCTCAAGCCCGCGGAAAACGCCGCCGCCCCGTGGCTTGCGCCCGAATTCGCCGCTCTTGAAAAACTCCCCGACGGACTCGCCGAAGCGCGCTTTCTCGCCGACAAAGTCTCACCCGCCAAGGGCGCGCACCACCTTGCGGAATCGGACGCCATTGCGCGCGCCCGCGCTCAGGCGGTGCTGTTCGAACACTACCGCAAGCGGTCGACCCCGAACGTCACGATCCTTGCCGACACCCTGTCGCCCAAGGACCGTACGGTGCGCGTCAACGTTCTGAGTACGCCTGAGTTCGATGCGACGAAGCTCGTTCGGAAGTCGCTCGGTCTCGGTTCGGCGATTCCTCTCGCCTCGGGCGAACCCAACCACCGCCGCTCCGAAGCGACCGCACTCAACCGCATCGACGTGAACGGCGACGGGCGGCTTGATGCCGTGATCACCTTCCCGATCGCCGGCGCACTCGAAGGGGCGCTCCCCGGCCGCTATACGCCCCTTTACGTCACGGGTCGCACGACCGACAAAAAGCCCTTCATCGGGTTCGACTCGGTGTTCGTAAAGAAACCGTAATCGCCGCAAACGTCGGACTGCAGAACGTACGTCGGGCACGCTTTCTTTCGGCTTGAAGCCGAAGAGCGTGCCCGTTTGTTTTGCAGGGAGCCCGACGCCCGCTTGCCGCCTGTTCGCACGTTTCGACTGAGGCCACGCTCCCAAAAGCAACCAGGCACCGAGGCGGGGCTTCGCCCCCAAAGAGAACCGACATGCAAAAGCGCGAATTTCCGAAGAGCGGCCTCGCCGCGTTCGGCGACCTGGGTTTTCTCGGTGCCGCCCGTGCGGGAGGACCTGCCGTAACGAAGAAGGTTTCCGACGTCCGCCGGGACGAAGAATGGGACACGGTGATCGTAGACTCCGGCATTTTAGCCACCTTCGCCGCGAACGAAGTGCTCGGTTAGGACCTCAAGAAAGTCTTCATGATCGAGAAGATACCCGTCTTCGGCGGCAATTCCGCAATCACCGATTCCGAATTGCGACGGCGCAAACTCAAAAGCACAAGCTCGAATGTGCGGCCTGTTACGTCGACGGGGCCGGAAACCCGTCCCGACCGCGCAGTATCAGACCTGCCACGACCCGAAGTCGTTCGATCAAAACTACCATCTTGCGAACGGCAAAGCCACTCCCCATGTCTCGATCCGTTACGCGCCCGAGACGGTCGACTGCGCGCTTTGCCACCGCGAACGCGGGTTTTTCGTATGCGGATCCGATACCCGCGTTAGGTACAATGTCTCAGTTTTATGTGACAGCACGCCCGGGTCGCTCCCTTCGACCGCCTCCTCTCGGACGCGGTTCGCGACCCGACGGCGCGTTTTCCAGGAGGCTTTCAATTATGTGCACCACCATCGTCGTCGGTGAAAAGGCTACGGCCGACGGTTCCTTTCTCGTCGCCCGCAGCGCGGACAGCTCTTCCCTTAAAGCGCAGCACTTCGTCATCCATCCGGCCAAGACCGGTCAGTCGGGTGTCTACAGTTGCAAGGCGCACGGCGGCGTGAACGACTTCACGTATCCGCTCCCCGAAAACGCCATGCGCTTCACTACGGTTCCGAACTGGAAGACGCAGCTTCACGGCGCCGTCGGCTACAACGAAGCCGGGCTCGGTCTCACCGGAACGGAATCGATCTTCGCGAGCGACGAAGCGCTTGCCGTCGACCCCTACAACAAGGCCTCGGGCATCACCGAAGACGACATTCCCGACGTGATTCTGCCGCGCTGCCGCACGGCCCGCGAAGGGGTCGAGCTCCTCGGCAAGATCATCGAAACGCAGGGTGCGGGCGAAGGCTTCGGCGTTGCGTTCGTCGACATGAACGACGTCTGGTACCTCGAAACGGGTTCGGGCCATCAGTGGATGGCCGAACGCACGCCCGCCGACGCCTACTTCGGTTCGGGCAACCAGGGGCGTCTCGGCAACTACGATCCGGCCGACCCCAACCAGCTCGCGAGCCCCACGCTCGTCGCGTTCGCGACCGAAAAGGGCCTCTACCGCCCCGAAGACGGCGTCTTCAATTTCTCGAAGGCCTACACCCGCGACGACGGGCGCGACCGCGTCTACAACGACCCGCGCGTCTGGGCGATTCAGAAGCACCTGAATCCCTCGCTCGAGCAGCCGGTTGACGCCGGCCGCAGCTTCCCCGTCTACCTCACGCCCGAAAAGAAGGTGACGCTCGAGGACATGAAGCTTCTCATGCGCCACCATTTCGAAGGCACCGAGCACGACCCGTACGGCAACGGCCTGAACGGCGCCGAACCCTGGCGCCCCATCAGCGTCTTCCGCACCTACGAAGCGCACGTCATGCAGGTTCGTCCCTGGCTGCCGCTTCCGATCGCCGAAGTCGTGTACGTCGCGTTCGGTATGGCGGACCTCTCGTGCTTCGTGCCCTTCTACCACGGTCTTGAAGCCGTTCCCGCCCAGTACGGCATGGGGACGGACCACGCCGACACGGTGTCCGCCTACTGGAAGTACCGTCGTCTGCAGACGCTCGTCATGACGGACTACCCGAAGCTCGCCCCGATCGTAAAGTCCGCGTTCGGCGCCTTCGAAGCCGAAACGGCCGAAGCGCAAAAGGCGATGGAAGCCGAGTTCGTCGAACGTTTCGCCAAGGACGAAGCCTCGGCCATGAAGCTTCTCAACGACTTCAACCTCGACGTCCTCGCCAAGGCGGAAGCGCTCGCCGAAAAGCTCCTGAACGACGTCTTCACGATCCGCACGGCCGACATCGAAGCGACCGTCGTGTTCAAGAACCGTTCCGCCAAGGACTGATCACCTATTCCCGCCGTTGTGGCTTGGGCTAGGAAGCCCGAAGCCCCGCAACGGCGGGATTTTTCGTCTATTCTTTAAGGCGTCTTCTTTCAATCCTGCGACAGTCTCGCTTTTGTCTCGTCTCCGCGGCCCTCATTTTGGCCCCCAAAACGAACCCGGCAGGCAAAAGTCGCGCGGCGTGACCCCACCGTACCTTGCGTCATTACCATGAGCATTGCCGTTCCAAGCAAAAAATCCGTAGCAAAAGCCGGCGATGTCCTGCGTTCCGCAGATCCGTCGTCACAGGAGTACGCACAAGCGCTGAACGTACTTGCCGCGTGGAGAAGCCTTTACGCGTATCCGCTGAACGCGTTCAACGTTTTGTTGCGCTCGAACTGTGTAGCACTCGGCCTCCAGAAGGGAAACTACATCGTCGCCAGACGCCTCAAGCGCGCTCCCTCCATCGTCGCCAAACTCAAGCGTTTTGCCGGAATGAACCTCAGCCGTATGCAGGACATCGGCGGCTTGCGCGTCATCTTAAACTCGGTAGACGAGGTTCGGGCTTTGCACTCGCGGCTGATGAGCTCTCAAATGGGGCATGCTCCGGTTGAACCGTTTCATGACTACATCCTCGAGCCCAAAGATGACGGCTATCGAAGTATTCATCAGGTCTTTCGGTACCGTAGCGAAGCCCACGACGAACTGACGTCACTCGGTCTCAAAATCGAGGTTCAAATCCGAACGCGAATCCAGCACTCCTGGGCGACGGCCGTCGAAGCTCTTGGCGTCATCGAAAAGTCGGCGTTCAAATCCGGCGAGGGAGAAAACGACTTCAAGCGGTTTTTCATCTTGAGCAGCGCCCTTCTGTCGATCCTTGAAGGGCAGCCCCTGATCAAAGAATTGCGTGATTCGTCTCCCTTGGAGATCGTCAAAGAATTCGAGGACCTGCAAGACAAGCTCAGTGTTTTTCTCAAGCTCGAAAGCATCGTTGTCTCCGTAGATCAGATGGGTGCGCGGAACTCCGGATACTGCGTCATGGAACTCGATGCGTCGACGAGAAAGCTGTCTCTGTGGAACTTCAGATCCAACCAGGTCGAAATGGCCGAAACCTTCTACAAATTCCGAGAACTGGAGAACCGAACGAACGACGAAATTGAAGTCGTCCTCGTGTCCGTAAACTCCTTGAGGCAGGTCCAAAGGGCCTATCCGAACTACTTCTTGGACTGCAAGGACTTTATCGAAAACCTGAAAGAGGTTTGTCAGCGTATCAAAAAGCAATAACACGCCGAGCCCGCCGCCGTGCGGGCCTGGCCGAGAAGCGGAAAGGCCCCGCATTTTGAAACGCTTCGAGCGCTTCGAAATGCGGGGCCTTCGGCTTTTTTGCGGATCCGGCTTCCGGAATCTTACGGTTCCTTCGGTTCCTTCGATTCCGTCTTCGTTTCTTTGCGAGCGGTCTCGCCCTTCTCGTCGGACGATTCGACGGGCTCGACCGAATCAACAGGCTTCGAAGAGTCGGCCGACTCCGGCGACGCCGTCTCGGGGGCCGCCTTGACGACTTCCGCGGAATCCGCCGCGTCCTTCACTTCGGTCGCGCCGGTCGCGGGAGCGCGCGGAGCTTCGTCGGCAGCCGGGCTTTCCGATGCCTTCGACGGTTCCGTTTCGGCCGGGACCTCCGACGATTCCGGCTTTTCGCCTTCGTTGTTCGCTTCGTTCGCATCTTCGGCCTCGTCGGCCGCGACGCGCTTGGCGGTCGCAAACGGCACGCCCGGCTCTTCGCCCGACGCGCGGGCTTCGAGGACGGTCTCCGTCATGCGTTCGGCCGCCGCTTCTTCGATTGAGAGGAAACGGACGTTTTCGGTTTTGACGTCCGTCCAAATACCCTCGGTGTCGGAAACGACCGTCACGGGGATGTCCGCCTTGATGCTCCGAATCGCATCGAGCACGCGGATGCCGCGGGGCGTCGCATCCATAAGAAGGACGCGACCGGCCGTCGCCAGGTGCGCGAGCACGAGAACGCGCGCTTCCGACGCATCGCCCTGCAGGACGGAAAGGCCCGCATCGCTCAGTCGCCCCGCCGCCGCGACGTCCTTCGTGACGACGACGAGTTCCACGCCCTTATCGAAGAGGCGACGCGCAAAGCGTTCGCCGAGCGGCCCGTCCGCAACGAGCACCGTCTGGCCCGAGAGCCGTTCGGCCTCGACCTCTTCGGGGAGGACTTCAAAGGGCGCGTCGCGCAAAGCCGCCGCCTTCGCCCAGGCAAAGCGGTGCGTCAGGTACTTCCCGACGCGCGGCGCGACGGCAAACATTACCGGATTGAGCGCGATCGAGATGATGGCGCCTCCGACGATGAGGTTCATCGTGTTCTGATCGGCAAGCCCCAGGCTCATCGCCTGCGCGACGAGAATGAAGGAGAATTCGCCGATCTGCGAGAGAGCCGCACTCACCGTGAGCGCCGTCCCGAGAGGGTAGCGCAGGAGAACGACCAACCCGAAGGCGGCCGCGGCCTTGCCGAAAAGAACGATGAAGAGGACGGCGAGGACTTCAAGGGGCGATTCGAAGAGGATGTGCCAGTCAAAGAGCATCCCGCAGCCCACGAAAAAGAGCACTGCAAAGGCGTCCTGCAAGGGAAGCGACTCGGTCGCGGCGCGGTGCGCGAAAGCGCTCTCGCGCATCACCATCCCGGCAAAGAAGGCGCCGAGCGCGCAACTCACCTTGAAGATTTCAGCGGCGCCATACGCCACGCCCAGCGCCGCCGCAAGGACGAAAAGCGTGAAGAGTTCGCGCGAGCCCGTGCGGGCGACCTGCGCCATCAGCCAGGGAAGCGCCTTGCGGCCGACAAGCATCATGACGGCGACGAACGCCACGACGTTGACGATCGTGCGACCGACTTCAACAAGGAGCGCTTCGCCCGAAAGCGACGCGGCCGACGCACCCGCCGTCGCAACGGCATCGGGTGCTTCGGGCGCGAGAATGCCCGCAAGCGGCGGCAGCAACACGAGAATCAACACCGTCGCGATGTCTTCGACGACGAGCCAACCCACGGCGATGCGCCCGTCCGAACTCGTGAGCAACCCCCGAACGTCCAGCGCCTTGAGGAGCACGACCGTCGACGCGCACGAGAGCGACATTCCGAAAACGAGCGCCTGTCCCCAGGACCAGTCCCAAAAGAGGTGCGCGACGAACATCCCGAGAATCGAGGCGATCGACATCTGAAGGACCGCCCCCGGGAGGGCGATCCCCTTCACCGACATCAGATCCTTCACCGAAAAGTGAAGACCCACCCCGAACATCAGCAGCATCACCCCGATTTCCGAGAGCTGATGCGCGAGCGCAGGGTCCGCAAAGACCCCGGGCGTGTACTGACCGCAGGCAATCCCCGCAAGGAGATAGCCGACGAGAGCGGGCGACTTCAAAAAGCGCTCGGCGATGAAACCGAAGACGAGCGCCAGAGAAAAGGCGATGACGAGCGTCGAAATGAGCGGAAGACCGTGTTCCATACCTGTACGGAAAGACCCGCAGGGGCGCGGGCCAAAGGGAGAAAGGTGACGAAAGGCGACGGCGAGCAAGCGGCTTGAGCGGCCCGGGGACGTTTGTTTTCGGCATGCCCCGAAACCGATCGGCGGCGAGAGCGGATTTCGAGCCGTCCCGTCGTCGGTATGCGCGACGGAGGAAATTACAAAAAAATGTCCGTCGGCAAGCGGCCCATCATAACATGAGGGTTAATTCGGATAAGGAAGTTTACAATTCGCGGTTTTTCCCCGTCGTCCGCACGCCGACTCCTCTACAATGTCGGCCGACCGAGCGAGCAAAAACCGCTCTCGCGCCGGCCGTCGTTTTTCCCGCAACGCTTTCCTTTTCCACGCATGGCAGAAGCATTTCGTGCAACGACCGCCCCGCTTTCGGGGTCGATTCCGACCAAGGCGGCCGCGCGCCCGGGCGCACCTGCGCCGCGTTCGTGCGAGTTGTTCCGACCGCTGGCACTCGTTCCGGTTTACAACCACCCCGACACCATCGCCGCCGTCGTAAAGGACCTGCGGGCCATGCATCTTCCGGTGCTGATCGTCGACGACGGGTCGGACGAAAGGACGCGAGCCGCCTGCGACGCGCTCAGGGGCGTGGCGGTCACGGTCGTGCACCGCGAGCAAAACGGCGGCAAGGGCGCCGCCATGATGACGGGCTTCAAGCGCGCGGCGCGCGAGGGTTACACGCACGTACTTCAGATCGACGCCGACGGGCAGCACGACCGTGCGGCGGTGTCCCGCTTCATTCAGCTCGCGCACAAATTTCCGAACCATCTCATTTGCGGCTACCCCGTCTACGACAGCTCGGTTCCGAAGGCACGTCTCTGGGGACGCAAGATCACGAACTTCTGGGTGGCCGTCAACAGCCTTTCGTTAAGCTTCGAAGACGCCATGTGCGGCATGCGCGTCTATCCGATCGAAGCCGTCACCGAGGTCTTGGAGAACGCCCGCATCGGCGAGCGGATGGAGTTCGATCCGGAAATTCTCGTTCGCCTTCTCTGGGCGGGGGTGCGGGTCAAAAACGCGCCCGTGGCGGTGACGTACCCGAAGGACGGGATCAGCCACTTCCGGGGGCTGCGCGACAACCTGCGCATCAGTTGGATGCACGCGAAACTCTGCACGATGATGCTGACGCGCCTTCCCATCATTCTCTGGTCGCGCGTTTTCGGGCGGGTGCCCGAGTGCGAGCGCGACCCCGACGCGTGCCGCCCGGTGAAGCCCGCAAAACTGCGCCCGACGCCCGACACGCGCACCCCGACCGCCGAAGACGCGGCCCGCAGTGCCCGAGCGGCCCGCGTCGCCAAAGCGTCGAAAGTGGCCGAAGACGCGTCGCGCGAAGCGCTCAAGCGCCTCGAAGCCATGGAAAAGCAGGCACGGGAAGCGGCGCAGAAGGCAAAGGGCGCCGCCCATACGGGCAACACGGAAAATTCGGGCTCCGCGAACGGTTCGAGCGGCTCGACCCCGTCCCTCTGAACGTCCCCGACCTTTCCATGACGAACGCACCTCGTCCGTCGGACCGTTCCGACATGAATCCCGACCCGAGCCCGGATTCGAAGCCCGATACGAAGGGCTCCGACCGCCCCTGGTGGCGGGTTCGGGAAAAAACGAGCGTGCTCGGAATCCGCACGCTTCTCGCCTGTCACCGCGCGTTCGGGCGCACGCCCTTTCGGGCTGTGCTCGCACCGGTACTGCTCTTTTACTGGTGCACGTCGCCCGAAGTGCGCCGTGCGAGCCTCGGGTGGCTCGACCGCGCTCGCCCCGAGAGGCGCCCGGCCGGGCACCGCGAGGGACTCGCGCACCTCGCGCGCTTTGCGGAGACGATTCTCGACAAATTCGCGGTTCAGGCGGGGAACGACCCCGAGGTGGAACTTCTCGTCGAAGGAGACGAACCTTTCCGAAACGATCCCCCGAACCGCGGCTGCATCATCCTGACGTCCCACGCGGGCTGTCAGGAACTCCTCTCGCGCGAAGCGGGTTTTCATACCGAGCACCCGATCGTCGTATTGCAGCACACCCGCCATGCGGCCGAATTCAATCGCCTCCTCAAAGAAGCGGGGGCGCGACCGCCGGAAGTCCTTTTCCGCGAAGTGACGGGCTTTTCGCCCGCGCTGGCGATGGAACTCGACGAACTTGTCGCCCGCGGCGCCTACGTCGTCGTGGCGGGCGACCGTACGCCCATCGAAAGCGATGCGAAGAAAGGCACCGTGCGGGTTCCTTTTTTCGGCGAATCCGCGAGCTTTCCGACGGGCGGCGCGTTGCTTGCGCTTCTTCTCAAATGCCCCCTGCGGCAGATGACCTGCACCCGAACCGCATCTCCCTCGGGTCGGCGGATCGCCTACCGGGTACGTTTCGATTCGATCGAGGAGGCGCCCTCCGCCTCGCGCGCGGAGCGCGCCGAGCGACTCGAAGCGTGGATGGCGTGCTACGCCGCGAACCTCGAGCGCGAACTCGCGCGGTCGCCTTACGACTGGTTCAATTTCTACGACTTCTGGAAGACCTGACAAGAAGCGAACGTGGCTTGGGAAAAGACCCTGAAAACGCGAACGCGTCGCGGAAATCGGCCTTGGAGCGCCCCTATAATGATCGGATTCTTTCGGCTGTATTTTGCTCTACGGGACACTTCGCATGCGCCACGTCTTCTTCGCTCTTACGCTTCTTACGCTCCCCGTTGCGGCACCGCTCGCTGCGACCGATCCCGCACCGGTCGAATCGGCAGCGTCGGGAACGGAAGTCCGGGCGGACTCCGCGGAGCTTCTCGGCCTTCTGCGTGCCGAGCAATTGTCGGGGCGCTTTCGCGAAGAAAAGACCGTGGCGGGCTTTCCGAAGCCGATGATTTCGACGGGCACCTTCCGCTTTGCGGGCTCGGAATTGCGTTGGACGACCGAATCGCCCTTCGCGTCCGAAATTCGCGTCTCGCCCGCGGGGATCGAAACGATTTCGGGCGAAACGCGTCGGATGCTTTCCGCCGAAGACATTCCCGCCGTCGGGCGCTTCGCGCGGATGCTCGCCGATTTTCTCTCGGGACGCCTTGACGCCGTACGCGAAGCGTTCGAGCTTTCCGCCGAACGTACGACCGACGGACGCATCGCCGTCACGGCCCTCCCCCGCTCGAAAGCGCTCGGCGGTACGATCCGCGAAGTGCGGCTTTACGGACGAACCCACGTCGAAGAGGTGGTACTGACGACCGCCTCGGGCGAAGTCTCCCGCATGCGCTTTACGGACGTACGGGATTCCGACTCCGCTTCCTCCGCCGCTAGCGCTCACCAATCGATATGAAGTTTCCCTTCGGTCCCCGATCGTCGGCCTTCGGTGCCGTACTTCTTGCGATCGCGTTCGGTGCGATCGTACTTTGCGGCCTTTCGAAGTTCGCCCGAAATCCTTTCGACACGCAACTTCTTGCGCTCCTGCCCGAGCGGCTGATGGAGGAACTCTCCCCCGAACTCGAAGCTCGGGTGAAAGCGAAACTCACGACGGCCGAAGCCGATCGGATAACGGTGCTCGTTGAAGTGCCCGGGAATCCCGAAGCCGCCCGCATCGCGCGACGCGCCTATCTGACGTCGCTCCTCGATTCGGGACTCTTCGCGATCGAACCCGTCGAGAACGCCGACGTGAAGGCGCTCGCCTTGGAGAACGCCGCAGGGCGCCTCATTACGTCCGAAGACCGGGCGTTTCTTGAAAACGCCTCCTCCGCGGCGCTCGACGAGCGGCTCGCCGCGACCCTTCTCAACCCCGCGGGCCCGGGGATCCTCGGGATCGCGCGCGATCCTCTGGGTCTCTACGATCGGTGGGTGTTGGAGAAGGCGGCGACGCTTCCCGTGCACGAAGTGGAGGATTCCACTCGGAATGCCGATGACACGGACGGAACCGCGCCGAAAACCGACGCCGACCGTGTCTTTGCGTTGCGCGGCCGCGACGACGCGCTCGTCGTGACGCTTCGCGTCCTCTCGGGCGCGGCGGAAACGGGCGAAGGACGCGTGGGGCGCGCTCTGCAAGAAGCTCGACGCTCCGCGCAAAACGCCCTTCGGGGATCGGAGGGTAGTACATCGGGAGCCGACGCCGCGGCCTCCGCCCTTCGGATCGACGCCGCGGGCGTGCCGCTCTTTACGGATGCGGCCGCAACGCGCGCGCGGGACGAGCTCGGTCGGATCGGCGCTTTTTCGACGGCGGGCGTACTCCTTTTTGCGCTCGCCTTTTTCGGACGCATCGCCACGCTCGTCCTTCTGGCGGGATCCGTTGCGGCGGGCTTTGCGGCTGGGCTCGGAGCGGCACTGGGACTTTTCGACTCGTTGGCGCTCGTCACCTTTGTGTTCGGCGCAACCCTGATCGGGGTGGCGGTCGATTACGGCGCGCATTGGTTTGCCTTTGCGTCGAGCATTCCCAATCCGATCGCGCGTCGTCGGGCACTCGCACCGGGACTTTTGACCGCAGCGCTCTCCTCGGCCCTTGCCTACGGCGTTCTCATCGCGACGCCCCTCCCGGGGCTGAGGCAAATGGGGCTTCTCGCCGCGGGCGGACTCCTGACCACGCTTGCTGTCGTGCTTTTCTGGCTCCCCTATGCGGACCGTTGGGCGCCGCGACGCGACACGCGCCTCGTGCGTTTTCTTGAAACGCGACTTCCGCGACTGCCGCGTTGGGACGAACTGCCGCGCCTCGGGCAGGCCGCGCTGGCGCTTGGGGCGGTCGCGTTCCTTGCGGTCGGTGCGGCGCGCATCGAATGGGCCTCGGGCATTCGGGATCTGCAATTCGTCCCCGCGGGCTTGGCCGAGGCGCAAACACGCCTTTCGACGGCGCTGCGTCTTCCGTCGCCCGCTCAGGTCTTCGTCGTTTCGAGTGCGACCGAAGACGCCGTCCTTGCCGCCGAAGAAAGGCTCCTCACGGCGCTTCGCGCGGATCCGACGCTTGACATTCAACCCCTGGCGATGGCGGACTACGTACCGTCCGCCGCCCGGCAGGCCGAGGACGCACGTCTCGTTCGGGAGGCGCTTCGCCGCATCACGCCTCGCATGACGGACGTGCTCGGTGCGGGACCTCAACTTCCCGACCCGAGTCCCGAGGCACCCCGCGTGACGGCGGACGCGGTGCTTGCGACGCCCTTCGGCGCCGCGCTCGGGCACCTGCGTCTGACAAGCGAAGCAGACGTCGCGGCGGGCGTTGAGAAAACGGTCGCGCATCTCGTGATGCTCTCGGGCGTTCGAGCCGAACATCTCGAAAAACTTCGGGCGCTCGAGAGCGTCGCACGAGCGGACGGCCCCGATGCGTCCGCAACGTCGGACATTGCGACCCGCGTTCGGTTCGTCAACTTGACGGGCGACATGGAAACGATCCTCACCCGGTACCGCAACCGCGTGTTGGAGAGCGCTCTGGCGGGTTTCGGGCTCCTGGCGCTCGTCGCCCTCCGGATCTTCGGGCTTCGCAACGCCTGGCGGGCGTTGCTGCCCGCCCTCTTCGGCATGCTCGGGGCGCTGGCCGCCTTCGGATGGGCGGGGATTCCCGTCACGCTCTTTACGACGCTTGCGATCGTGCTCGTCCTCGGGCTCGGCGTCGACTACGGGATCTTTCTCACGCGCAGCCCCACGGACGGGCGTACGGCCGCGGCCGTGCTCTTTTCGGGCGTAACGACGCTCCTCTCTTTCGGGCTTCTCGCCGCCTCCGAAACGCCCGCCCTGGCCGCCTTCGGGTGGACGGTCGTCTACGGGCTTTGCCTCGTTTGGACGGTCGCGCAACTCGTCCGACCGCGCAAGCCGCTCGCCTGAAGAGGCTGAAAAATCCGCCGACAACGCGCTCCGGGGAAACGGCGCTTCGTGCTCGACTGCTGTCGGCGCGGGAAAGTCCTCTCCGTTACTCCGAACGATCCCTCTCGCGGTCGGACGATCTTCCCCGCTAGAATCCTTTCGAATCACCGTCTTCAGGAGAACCCATGGACCGCCGTCTCCGCCGTCTTTTTTCGCGCGCCCTGCTTGCGGGCGCAGCCGCCGCAACGTTGCTTCTTTCGGGTTGCGCGTCGATCGGGCTTGAGAACGCACGAGGGTCGAGCGACGCCGACGAGTCGACCGCGCGTGTCGCAGCGCCCGTCACGGCTCCCGAGTCGACTCTGTCCGTCCCTGGCCCGACCGTCGCACCCGACACGGCGGCCGTTGCCGCCCCCGAATCGACGGCGACCGCAACCGAAAGCGCCCTTCCGCGCATCGTTCCGCGACTCGAGGACGCACCCGAGCGGCTTCTCGACCAACAGCTTCGCGTGCGCTTCTCGCCCGAGGCGTTGAAAGCGGGGGCGCCGAGCGACGTCCCGACGCTGCGCGCGATGGTGCTTCTCGATACGACGCGCCTCTCCGCGGTCGTGACCGCCATGGGGCTTACCGTCTGGCGGGTCGATTTCACGAAGGACGGCCTCACCGAAACGCGCCACGCGCTTCTTGACGACCACCTCGACGCGCCTAAGTTCGTTCGCGACTTCGCGCTTGCTTATTGGCCGGTCGAGAGCCTTCGCGCGACGCTTCCCGAACGCTGCCGACTCGATGCGGACTTCCGTCAGTCGGCCGCGGGCACGGACGAAACCCGCACCCTCGTCTGCGGGGGCGCGGCTCTCCTGCGGATCGTGACCACGACAAACGCAGCTCCGAACACCGCGGGTCTCGTACCCGAAGGGACGCTCTCGCGTACGAGCATCGACAACCGCGCCGAAGGCTATCGGATCGAGATCGAATCGCGCGAAAACTGATTTTTTTCTCACGCTCTTTTTCAACCACAGAGGAGTGTCCATGACCCTTACGCCTCTTCGCCGCGCGCTCGGCTCGCTCGGTCTCACGCTCGCCTTGGGCGGCATGCTTCCCGCCGCTTCCGCGGCCGATCTTCCCGACGTTCGGATTCTTGCCACGGGCGGCACGATTGCCGGGGCCGCCGCCAAAGCGTCCGACGCGAACGACTACAAGGCGGGCTCGATCGGCGTCGCGACCCTGATCGAGGCCGTTCCCGAACTTACGTCGGTTGCGGACGTCTCGGGCGAACAGATCGCGAACATCCCCTCGAACGCCGTCGACACGGCGCTTCTATTGAAGATCGCGAAGCGTGTCAATG
>CAJLHF010000039.1 GCA_905206365.1 uncultured Sutterella sp.
GTCTGACGGCTCGGTAGGGAATCTCCGTCCCCTTTAGGGCGGAGAGGATGTCAAGCTCGGAACCCCCTGATGTCGGCATCGGAAAGCACGCACAACACGGCCATGCCCCTCGGATCGAAAGACTCGAACGAAGAACCGCAGCTCAACGCTCACAAACGCCCGAAAAAGCCCGCCGAAGTGCGCCGGCGGATACTGGAGGTCGCGCAGGAGCTCGCGAGCACGGCGGGCGCCGAAGGGGTGCGATTTTCCGAGGTCGCCAAGCGCGCCGACGTCACGACGGGCGGGATCGTGCACCATTTCCCGAACAAAAACGCGTTGCTTGCAGCCGTGATCGAAGTGCTCGTCGAGGAAATGGAGCACGACGTCGAAGACGCGATCGGACGCGGGGAGCCCGCTCCGTATCTCGTGACGCGTGTATCTCAAACACACCCTCGCGGAAACCAATGCACGTTTCGCCGCGCTGATGCGGCTCGTTCTCTCGTCGAGCGAGCTCGGGCGCTTGTGGAATGTCGGGTTGGATCGGATGCTCGAGCGCGCCCACCCCACGGACCGCTCCACGAAGGCCTATCTCGTACGCTGTGCCGCGGACGGCCTTTGGCTTGCCGTCTCCGATGCGCACCGCGAGGCCGCGCAAACGCTCGCGAGCGAGATCGACATGCTCGCTGCCGAAGCCATGTCTTCTGCGTCCGAGGCTCTTTGAGACCGCCCGGCGGGAAGCCCGTCGATCACGGAATGCCGCGAACGTAACGAAACGTCGCGGTGGTTGCCGATCGTTGCATCGTCCTTCTTTCGGATCCGTTGCGGGAACGGTTGCGCTACGATGATTTCGGGCGCCTTCCCGAGGCGCAACGCGTACGCTGTTACGCGACTCTTACTCTATGAGAAGAAGGAGAAAAACCGTGAAAACCATCGGCATCCTGGGCGGCATGTCCTGGGAATCGACGCTCACCTACTACAAAGTAGTCAACGAACTCGTACGCGACCGCTTGGGCGGGCTCCATTCCGCGCAAATCGCGCTGCGCAGTCTCGACTTCGAGGAAATCGAAGCCTGCCAGCGCTCGGGCAACTGGGCCCGGGCGGCGGGGATTCTTGCGGAGGCCGCGCGCGGACTGGAAGCGGCGGGCGCAGACGTGATTCTCATCGCCACGAACACCATGCACAAGGTCGCGCCCGAAGTGGCGCGCGCCGTCACCGTTCCGCTTCTTCACATTGCCGAAGCCACGGGCGCCGCGCTCGCGCGTCGCGGGATTCGCAAGGTGGGACTCCTCGGTACCAAGTACACGATGACGGAACCTTTCTACAAGTGCCGCCTCGAAGCGCAGAATTTCGACGTACTCGTTCCCGCACCCGACGACATCAACCTCGTCAACCGCGTCATTTTCGACGAACTGTGCCTCGGCACCATCCGTCCCGAATCGAAGGTCGAATTCCTTCGCATCATCGACGACCTCCGCCGTAGCGGCGCCGAGGGAGTGATTCTCGGTTGCACCGAAATCGGGCTTCTCGTCACGCAACAGGACACGGACCTTCCCGTTTTCGACACGACGCTCATCCACGCGGAAGAAGCCGTGCGCTTCGCGCTCGGAGAGAGCACGGACGAAAAGCAAGAATAAGGTCGAGGCATCGTCCTAAAAAAGGCCCCTGCAACAGCACCTGCGACGCCTCCGCTTTTTCCGAAGCGGGGGCGTTCGTTTTTGTCTCGAACGCTCCTGACCGTTTCAAAGCTTTCGACCGTTTCTCCTCTTTTTTTCAAGTGCCGCCCCGTTTCCCGCGACCTCATGTCGAGTCCGTCCGCCGCACGTACCTCGAATTCGCTACAATATTCGATTCCGAATTGAACAACTGTTCAGTTTCTTTTCTCAACCGTTACCTACCGTTTTCCCGAACGCTTCGGCTCACCCGCAACCCCGTCATGACCCACCGCTCCGACGCAGAAGAAGAAACCGCCGACACTTTGCGTGACGCATCCCGCCGAAAAGACCGACCTGCCGATACGTCCTCAAGGAAAGCGCAAAGTCCGATGCGAAAGGCGGTACGTGTGATTCTGCGAACCGCCGCGGCGGGTGCGGTGCTCTTCGTCGCATCCTTTGCGTTCCTCGAAACGAAGGCGGGCTTGTCGAAAATCGTCGACTGGGGGCTTTACGACATCGAGCCCTCCTGCACGTTTTGCGACCGGTTGCCGGACGCATCGGCCCTGGACCTCATCGCGCATGCGGGCGGAAAGATCGACGGGTTCACGTACACGAATTCCCGCGAAGCGCTCGCGGCATCGCTCGAAGGGGGGTTCCGCTTCATCGAGCTCGACCTTCGTCGCACGCTCGACAACCGGTACTTTGCCGCGCACCGCGTGAAGGAATTCAACGCGATGACGGGGTACCCCGAGAATTTCGAGATTCCGCCCACCTCTTCGGACGTGCGCGAGCGCACGATCGAGGGGAAATTCACGCCGATTCTCCTCGAAGACCTCGTGCCCGTTTTCGAAAAACACCCCGAACGCGTGCTCGTCACCGACAAGGCGAACCGCTACCGCAAGCTCCTCGACGAGTTCCCGCTGCCCGACCAGCTCCTCGTCGAAGTGCGGAACGTCGACCAGTACGTGGCGGCCAAATTGGCGGGCGTTCCGAACGTCGCGGTCGACACGGCGGACCCCGACGTGGTGCGCCGCTACGGGATCGAACTCGTCGTCGTTTCGGCGGACCTTCCCGCCGAAGCGCTCAAGGCGTTGAGCGACACGGGCGCGAAGGTGCTCCTTTCGACCTACGAAAATTGCAACGACATCCCCGAATCCGCCCGGGAGCTCGCGTCGCTCGCGTACGTGGATACGTGCTCCACGGGCCGAGTCGAGTCCGAAATCGCAGAACGCCGTCGAATCTGACGACATCGAACGAACTCAGCGGGATTCCGAGAGACGACCGCGGAAAAGGCGGCTGCATTCGTACGGCAGCCGCCTTTTGTTTGTCGGGTTGGTTCGGTCGGGCTTCGCCGTTTTCGTATCCGCGACGAATCAGAGCGGGAGAAGCTCCAACACGCCCTTTTGCACGTCGCCGAGCGGCGCCCACTGAAGTTTCGCACGCCGAAGACCGGGTACGTTGATATCCTCTTCGCGGTTGAGGATGCGAATCTCTTCGGGCAACGACGCCGCAAAAGCCGAAGAAAGCGCCGGATAGACGCCGGGGTCCCGGCGGCCCTTTTCGATGTGCACGGCCGCCATGCGAGAGGTGAGCCGCGCGCCGTAGGAAAATCCGTCGACGCGCGCGTCGGGAGTACCGTCGGAGAAGAGAACGCCCCCGAAAAGCGCCGGGGCGATCTCGGGCGAAAAGGCGCGGTGAATCGTGCCGCGCTCTTCTTCCAGACTCGCGGAAAGCACCCCGCCCTCGGTTTCGGTTGCGTACCAGGCATCGAGAAATTCGAGGGCCCGTGCGATCGTTTCCTCGTCGACCGTGCCGTCTTCGCGCACGAAGGGTCGAAAGACCGCTTCGGGATTGGCCGTCCGGTAGCGCTTCGCGAGATTGCGCTTTTTCGCCATCGCACGCCCGTCGAGCGTTTCGATGCGGTCGCGCCGGTAGAGGTAGTCCCAGTCGCCCGAACTCGACACGACGCGGAAGCGCCGCTCGGGGACCGCACGTTTGACGGCCCGAAGAAGGTCGTCGACGGGACCGTAAAGGCGAAGGGGTTCGGTCCCTTCACGCTTCGCAATGCCTTCGAGCATCTCGACGTGCCGAGCCGTGAGGTTCGTGCCGATCGGAAGGCAATAGACCGGCTCCTCGACCGAAATCGACACGGTGCGAAGCCACAGGGCGCCGTCCGTCTCCGCCGCGGCGACACCCCGCTCGATCCCTCGCGTCAGAAGCGACACGATCGAAAGGTTGCAGTCGCCGTTCCCGCCCGCGGGCAGGTAGGTTTCAAGAAGAGAACGGCTTGCGAGGGTGAGCGGCTGAAAGTCGAGGCTGTCGGAAGACATAAGGAATTTCTAGTGTTCGACGGAAAGGCATAAATTCTACCAATTTCCGACCGAGCCGCCCGAGATGAAAGTTCCTCAACCGTTTCCCTATTCCGCCGCCTTGTCGGACTCTCGTATACTTTTTGCCTCAACCACCGCCTCAGGGCGTTCGCGGGCCTGCTCGTCCGTCGAGCCCCCATTTGACGACCATGCACTACGACCTCACCGACCTTCGCATGTTTCTCGCGCTCGCGCGCACGCTCAACATGGCGGCCGCCGCCGTCGAATCGGGCCGCTCGACCGCGGCGTTGAGCCAGCGACTCAAAAAGTTCGAAGCCGAAGTCGGCACCCCCCTTTTCGTTCGCGAAGCGCGCGGCCTGGCCCTCACGACCGCAGGCCACGCCTTGAAACCTCTCGCCGAAGATGTACTCGCGACGAGCGCCCGAATGGAGTCGGCGCTGGCCGCCTTTCAGCCGGGAAGCCGCCCCGTCGTGCGGATCGCTTCCAATACGTCGGGAATCCAAAATCACCTGCTCCCCGCCGTGGGCGCCTTTTTGCACGAACACGCGGTGCGACTCGTCTTTCTCGAGCGGCAAAGCCGAGCCGCCGTCGAGGCCGTATTGGCGGGCGAAGCGGATCTCGCGTTTTCGCTTGAGCGCGCGGCCCGCGAATTCGAGCCCGAAGCGCACGTCGTTCCCTTTGCAGTCGACCGACACGTACTCGTCGCACAGCCCGACCATCCGCTCGCACGAGAAGAATCCGTGCGACTTCGAGACATTATCGATTTCCCTTATGTGGGCCTACCCGAAACCGCCCCGATGGGGCGCGCCATGCGGGAGCGCACCCGTGCGCTCGGTCTTCGGTACGAGCCCGCCGTTGAGGTGCCCTCCTTTTCGCTCATGCTTCGGCTCGTTCTCGACGGGGCGGGCATTGCGGTCGTGCCGCGTTCGGCGCTTCGCCCGTTCGGCGGGCATGAAGCGCTTTCCGTCGTGCGAATCGAGGAACCCTGGGCCCTGCGCCCGCTCGTTTTTGCCTATGCCGCAGCGCGTCCGCCCGTCGGGGCCGCGCGTGATTTTCTGGAGTTCCTCGGACGGGACGGTCGCATCGAGTGAGGTTCCGGCGGTCTTTCCCCGAAGGGTTTCGAGATCGCGCCGTGGCCGCCGCTTCGCAGTCCTTAAGTCTTCGTTAAGTTTTCCCAAAGCGACGCGTACGCCGTAAAGCGTAGAGTGCGCTCATCGCAAAGAACGTCGAAACGCACCGATGCTTTCGACGCTTTCAATGCGACCCCACACTCAACGGAGACCCCCATGTTCCAATTGAAGACTTTGATTGCCGCCGTCGGCCTCGCCGTCGCGGGCTCGACCTTGGCGGCGGGCACCGACCTCGCCTCGTTCCATTCCAAGATGGGCGGTTGCGCCGTCTGTCACGATTCGGCCACGGTGACGGCCGTCACCGTTCCCGACGACGAACGCGCCCTCAACGCGAAGTGCGTCGCCTGCCACGGCGACTACAAGGCGCTCGGCGAAAAGTCGAAGAATCTCCCCTTCAATCCGCACGCCTCGCACCTCGGTAACATCAACTGCACCTCCTGTCACACGGCGCACGCCGAGCCGAAGCTCGCCTGCAACGACTGCCATTCCTTTGACATGAAGATGCCTTTCGCGTCGAAGAGCGCGAAGCCCGCCGACGCAACGAAGGCGGGCGAAGGCTCGTGGGACGAACGCATCGACGAAAAAGCCCTGGCCGCCGCGCTTGCCGCTCCGGCGCGCGAAACCGTGGACGTTGTCGTGATCGGTGCGGGAAGCACCGGCTACAACGCCGCCATCAGCGCGAAGCGAGCGGGCGCCTCCGTGCTTCTTCTCGAAAAGCACGCCTTCTCGGGCGGTAACTCGATGCTCGCCGCGGGCGGCTACAACGCCGTCGGCACGAAGCAGCAGGCGAAAAAGGGCGTGCACGACACGGTCGAATCCTTCATTGCCGACACGATGAAGGGCGGTCGCGGCAAGAACGACCCCGAGCTCGTTCGAATTCTTGCCGAAGAAAGCGCTGCCGGTATCGAATGGCTCGAGTCGCTCGGCGCCAACATGGACGACCTGAAGCGCTCGGGCGGCGCCGCCCACGACCGTACCCACCGTCCTGCGGACGGAAGTTCCGTCGGTCCTCACATCATCGACGTGTTGCGCGCCGCGGCCGAGAAGGAAGGCGTTCCCGCCCGCGTCAATTCGCGCGTCGTCAAAATCAACCTCGACGCCGATCACAAGATCGAAAGCGTCATCGTGCACGGGAAGCATTCGGGGTACTACAAAGTGGCCGCCAAGGCCGTGGTGCTCGCAACGGGCGGCTTCGGCATGAACAACGAAATGGTGAGCTTCTACCGTCCGACCTTCAAGGGCATGACGAGCTCCAACAACGTGACGAGCACCGGGGACGGCCTTCGCATGGCGCTTAACATCGGCGCCTCCGCGACCGACATCGATTGGGTGCAAGCTCACCCGACGGTCGGGAAGGAAAGCCGCATCCTGATTTCGGAAACCGTTCGAGGCGTGGGCGCCGTGATGGTCAACGTCAAGGGCGAACGCTTTGTCAACGAACTCACGACCCGCGATCGCGCTTCGGACGCGATCCTCGCGCAGCCCGAACGCTCCGCCTGGTTGGTCTTCGACAGCCAGCTCTACAAGAAGGCGAAGATGGTGCGCGGGTACGACCACCTCGGGATGCTTCGCAAGGCCGATACGGTCGAAGGGCTCGCGAAGGCGATGGGGGCCGATCCGAAGACCCTTGAAAAGACGCTCGCCGACTACAACGCCTACCGTGCGGCCGGCAAGGACGAAGCGTTCGGGCGCGCCGACATGCCGCTCTCGATCGACAAGGCTCCCTTCTACGCCGTCGCCGTCGCGCCCGGCATTCACCACACGATGGGGGGCGTTGCCATCTCGACCGAAAGCGAAGTGCTCGACATCCAGAGCCGTCCGATTCCGGGCCTCTACGCCGCGGGTGAAGTGACGGGCGGCGTGCACGGCTTCAACCGCCTGGGCGGGAACGCCGTCGCGGATACCGTGGTGTTCGGTCGCCGCGCGGGCGAACACGCCGCGAAGTACGCGCTCGGCAAATAACGAAAGTCCGCCGTGCGCGTCGACCGGAGACGCGCACGGGACTGAAACAAGGCGAAAAAGCCGTCCGTTCGAATGCAATACAAGCTTCCGAACGGACGGCTTTCTTTTTCGGATTTTCGTTTCGGGCTACCTTTAGAACCGTCTTTCAGGGGCTGCGGGCTCAACGACCCTTCTTCACCATGCGGACGATTCGTCGCGCAAGTTCGCCCTCGCTCTATTTTGCTTTTGCCAAGAAGTTTCGCCGCATCGACCGTGAGGCGTGCTTCGGACTCTCCTTCCGTTCGATGCTCGGTCGTTCGCTCCAAGCCTCGGACTTCCGGATAAAGCGTGCGATCTTCGGATCGAGCCGCACCGCGAGGGCCTTCTCACGCACTCGTTCGTAAAAGCGAAGTTTCCCCCCGTTCCGCCAGCCTCGGGGAAAAACACGGATCGACCCGCGCGGCCTAAGCATAAAGCCGAATCCCCCTCCCCGACATTTCGCCTAATCCAATTCGCCGAGCATCCTTGAGAGGGCGCAGGACTGGGACGAATTCCGTTTTTTTCATGCGTTCGCCCCTGAAAACCCGACACAAGAAATCGAATTGCTCCGATAGAGTGAAAGAACCGCGACGCAACTTGAGTGCCCGCAGCCGCCCGAATCCTTTCAATCACGGGGCGAGCCTGAGGGCCCGCGCGCGGGACATTCTCACCGAGGGTTCACCCCCTCACCTTTGGAACAACAGCCATGACCCGAATGAACTTCCGCTTTGGGTTCCCGGCCGCAAAACGACCGGGATTTAGTAAGGAGTAACTACCATGTTGCAGGTTTTCGCTACGCTCAGCCGTTTGGCCAACAAATTCTTTGCCGTCCTCGTCGTCATTGCGGGCGTGATCGGCTTCATTTTCCCGGAAACCTGCAAACTCATTGCTCCCTACATTTCGATTCTGCTCGGCGTCGTCATGTTCGGGATGGGTCTTACGCTCTCGCCCGCCGACTTCCGTGAGGTCGTGCGCCGTCCGCGCGACGTCGTCCTGGGCGTTCTCGGGCAGTTCGTCATCATGCCGGTCTCGGCCTACGTCCTTTGCCTCGTGATGAACCTTCCGCCCGAACTCGCGGTGGGTCTGATGCTTCTCGGTTGCTGCCCGGGCGGTACCGCTTCGAACGTTGTGACGTTCTTGGCGCGCGGCGATGTGGCGCTTTCCGTCACGATCACCTCGTGCACGACGCTCTTGGCTCCCCTCGCAACGCCCGCCCTCATGTGGCTCTTCGCGAGCGAATGGCTTGCCGTCGATCCGACCGCGATGTTCCTCTCGATCGTGCAGATCATCCTTCTCCCGATCGCTGCGGGCGTGCTCGTTCACAAGGCCCTCGGCTCGAAGCTCGACAATGTCGTCGCCGCGTTGCCGCTCGTTTCCGTGACCGCCATCGTTCTGATCGCCGCTGCGGTCGTGGCGGGCACGCAAAAGCAACTCTTGAACGCCGGCCTTCTCGTCTTCACGGCGGTTTGCCTGCACAACGCGATGGGTCTCGCTTTCGGCTATCTCCTCGCGAAAGCGACGGGCATGAATCTCGCGAAGCGCAAGTGCATGGCGATCGAAGTCGGCATGCAGAATTCGGGCCTCGGCGTGGCGCTTGCGACCGTTCACTTCGCCGCGAACCCGATGGCGGCCCTCCCGTCCGCGATCGGCGCCCTCTGGCACAACGTGACGGGGCCGGTTCTTGCCTCGGTCTTCGTCAATTGGCGTGAGGAAGGCGAAGCGCCCTCTTTCTTCGACCGACTCGAAGCCTCCGCTCGGAAGCCCGAAACGGAAGTCGCCTAAAAGGTCTTCACCGCTCCTACGGGCACGAACGGACTTCATGACCCGACGTGCCCGACCAAGAATCCAACCCCCGACCGACGGAAGCGGTCGGGGGTTTTGCGTTTTCGATCCCTTTCGACGCTTCCTTTTCCGACCGAATTTGAGGGTCCGCCTTCTGAGCTTCGTTTTTCGGAACGGACACCCTTTGATTCGGAAAGCGAACTAGCCCGAAAGGCTTCCGCACACGATCGCAGCTCCGACTGCTTTTCTTCGCGTCACACGACCGCAGCCGTCTTCGATCTTTTGTCTTCAGGGATTCGACGATTTTTTTAGATAATTTCGTCCTGTCGCGTACTTGCTTGAAGAGGCCGACTTGATACAATGCTTCCTTGCGAAAACGAAACCGTTGCCACGTGCTCCGCTAAGGCCGAGAGACTGATAGGGATGTCACCTAAGCGTCGGTTTCGGACGTCGCCCCGACCTCGGATTACTCGGAATGAACAGCAAGGGGCGGCGTTTTCGCATCCTCCGCCTTCCGCCCAATCTCTCTTCGTGCACACGGCCTGTACTCAAACCGCAACGTTTGCACCGTCGCTTTATTCACGCTTACCCCTTGCCTGTAACGACTCCGCCACGTGCGTTAAGTGAACCGGTGCTAAATGGTCTTCAAGACCTTGTCCTTTACAAACATGTTTTGATCGTCCATGCTCTTCTAGGAAAAAACCATGTCCTAGATTTTCGACGGTTCGAGGTGCTCGTTCGACCTCGGTTTTCCGTGCGGACTCTCATAGGGACTTAGACGTCCCCTGTGAAAGATTTGTCCATGAGCTTGACGAGAACGAAAACTTGCGCTGTGGCACGCCTGTCGGTGGTAGACTTGGGGTTTTCGGATTCTCTTCAGCCTCAGTCCCTCATGACCGCCGCTTCCGCCCCCTGCGCCTTCTTCGAGCCGCTCGACCTCGAGCGCCTTCCTCGTGCCGAACACTTCCGCACCTTTACGGAAACCGTCCCCTGCACTTTCGCGATGACCGTTCCGCTCGACGTAACGGGCGCCGTGACGCGGCACCGCTCGGAAGGCATTCCGCTCTACGCCCTCCTCATGCACGCGATTCTCGGCGCGATGAACGCCCCCGACCTTCCGGAATTCCGTTTCGATTGGGGCACCGGCAAGAGCGACATCCCCGGCGTCTGGTCTCGAGTCGGCGCGAATTTCACGCATTTCAATCCCGAAACGAAGACCTTCTTGTCGCTGTGGCTTCCCTGGATCGAAGACGAGGCCGAGTTCGTCGCCCTCTACCGCGAGACGATCGAGCGCTTCGGACGATCGACCCGCATGGTGCCCCAAGGATCGATTCCGCCCAACCACGTGCCGATTTCGATGGTTCCGTGGGCGGCCTACACGGGTTTTCAGGTCAACTTCCCCAACTTCCGGTACCTGCGGCCCGTCGTCACGATGGGGAAGTTCGGACCTTCCGCCGCGGCCCCCGCACGGCTGACGCTACCCTTCACGCTCCAGATCCACCACGCGACGGCCGACGGATGGCACGCCTCGGAAGCGGTACGGCGCATCGAGCTCGCGACGCGCTGACGTTTTTCCGATTCTCCCAATCGACTTTCGACATTTTTCCGACATTTCTCTCTCAAAATCCGAAAAGTGTGTCCGAGGGTCGGCGAGTTCCGGTCGCCGCTTGCACGATTTTCTCCCGAGTGCCGGATCCCCCGATCGGCAAGAGCGGGTATACGGAAGACACCCCCGAAGGATCCTTTTACGGACACCGAAAAGAGCTTCGGTCGGGGGCCGTAAGGCGGAAACATATGGTTGCGGCTCGTTGCCTCGCGACACCCGCAGAGGGGTCGATCGGGCGTAACGTAGACCTATGGACGCAGACGATCGGTGCGAAACGCCTTTCCGACAACTTCGGCCTTTCGTCTCCCATATCCCGACAGAAACCAATGAGGTACACCATGCTCAAGCAATCGAAGAAGACCATCCTTTCGACCGTTGCACTCTCGGCGCTACTCATGACGGCTCTTGCCGGGTGCGAACAGTCCGCTCCGACGGCGCCCGCGACCGAACCCGCTCCCGCGGCTCAGACGGCTCCGGCGCCGGCCGAAACTCCGGCGGCCCCTGCGGCTGAAACGCCCGCGCCCGCAGCCGAAGCTCCGGCTCCTGCCGAAGCGCCCGCCCCGGCTCCCGCCCCCGCCGAAGCTCCGAAGTCCTGATGTCTTGATGACAGACAGTCCCGAGACGTCGACAAATCCGAAGCTTTGACGCTCGATCATCCCCGCCCGGGGCGTGTCGCACACCGCGCGCACGCCCCGTTTGCTTGAGGATGCTCGTAGGGCAATCGCCTCGAAATTCGTCCTTTCGGTTTTCGCTTCGTTTTCAAACCTCCTTTCCCGAGCTCGCCATGATGTCCCGTACCGACCGCACTTCAAACCGCACGGCCCGCAAGCGCCCGCTCTTCGCTCGCAACGCCTTCTTCCTTCTCGCCGCGGCGGTTTTCACGTCGCCCCTTCTTGCGGGATGCGCCTTCAATCACGAGGCGGACCCCGAAACGGCGGCCGTTGCCGCCTCGCAGTCGACGGTGAAGGCCACGGCCGAAAACCGTGCCGTACTCGAAAAGCTCTCGGGCACGTGGTTGGCACCCGTTCCGGGTCAGGTCGGCAACGACTGGGGATACGTGTTCGAACCCACGGGCGAGGCGCGTACGGTGAATGCGGCGACGCTCAAGGTGAAGCGCTGGTCGCTCGATGCCGCAGGCAAACGCCTCACGATTGAGGGCGACAGCATCGGTAACGGCATGACGATCCCCTTCATTCGCATCTTCGAGGTCGAGTCGGTCGACGATACGACGCTCGTTCTGCTGAACGGGACGCTGCGGGAAACCTTCCGTCGGGCGCCCGATGCGGGTGCGGCAAAGGAACCGGCGGAGAGGCCCGCGACGGACGACGGTGAGAGTGCGACCGACGGCGGCGAATCCCGAACGACGCTCGATACGCTCGACATGCTCGAAAATCCCTGAGCGTTCGCCGTCTCCCGAGGTCGCGTCCCGAGGGACGCCTTGAGGACCTCGACGCCCTGAAACAAAAACCCCGCCGGGTCTTCGAACCGAGCGGGGTTTGTCGTGTTCGGATCGGAAGCGCTCCGCGCGTCGTGACGCGAAACGCTTGAGACACGTCGGGCGCGCGCGATTACTTCGCACCCTGTTCGACCGCAGCCGGGGCTTCCTGCTTCGGCTGGAGGCGGCCCGTGAGGTAGCGGTACATGGAGACGTCCTTCACGCGAACGCCGAAGTGCGGATCGTTCTTGGGCGAGAACCAGACGTCCTTCTTTTCGCGCCAGGCGTTGATGAAGGCGACGTAGTCGGCCGGAATGTCGGTCGAGTTCGTCACGGCGTTGAGCGTGAACTCCTGACCGCCCACGAGCGAGACGATCAGACGATGAACGACGGGTTCCTGAGCGGCCGCGGCGGGAGCGGTCTTCTGTTCTTCGTTGGCCATGGGAAAGTACCTCCTGAAATGCGCAACGGGCGGGCGCTCGACCGAAATGAAAGAGCGGGCTCCCGCCGTCAAAACGAAATCCTCGACCGACCGCGAAGCCGGGCGCCGGATCTCGAGCGCCCCGCCCCGAGCCGTCGGCCACGAGGTGTCGGGTGTCGGGCTCCGTGCCCGACCGTTGTGACATATTCTGCCAGAGGGTGCGCGAGCCGTTCTCCTCGTTTTCCTGTATATCGGCCCGCAACACGACACCGATCAAAGATCGGGCGGGTCCGGACGTCGGGTGACCGCCCGACATGAAACAAAAAAGCGACCCCGGGGCTTGAAATTACAATGAAATTACAGCAGAATTCATTCTCATTGCACAAGAAACTTAAGCATCTTCCCGACGGGTGCATTCGAGCAATCATTGCAGAGTCCCGTAAATCCGAAGACTCAATGCGGTACTTTGAATTTCCCGGGCACCGAGCGGGAGAACCCGAACGAAAACCGGGAAATCGATCATAATTATTTTGTAATTTTTTTACCCACCCGTTGGGTTTGCCAATTTAAGAAAAAGAACACCATGCTTACTCCGCTCTCCACGTACTCCCGCCTTCGTCCCTACATGCGCAAAGGCGACCGGTCGCGTCGCGACATGCTCGACGCCGCCCGCAGGCTGATCCTGACGGGGGGTCTCGAAGCCGCGTCGCACGCCGCGATAGCGGGCGAACTCAACCTCTCGAAGGGCGCGGTTCTCTACCACTTCCCGACGAAGCAGGCCCTCTGGAACGGGCTCATCGACGAGTACGCGAACCACCTCGCCGACGACGTCGTGCGTTTTTCGCAGCCTTTCCGCGATGCGGGCTTCACGTTCGAAGACTCGATCCTCCCGGCTCTTTACATCTGGTTCATCTACGACCGCGAGCGTCACCCGATGTGGAAGGAAATCGGCATCGTGCTGATGAGCCTGCACCACAGCGACTCGAGCCGCCTTTCTCCGATCGGCCGCTTCTGGTACGACGCGGGCGAACGCGTCCTTTCCTCGAACCTCCCGCGCGCCGAAGCGTACTGCACGCTCATGGCCTTCCACGGGTTCTTCCTCTCGAGCATGCTCGGCAGCATCCCGATGACGCCCGAAAAGGTGACGGAAACGATGCTTGCGATGGTGCTCGAGCTCTACGGCAACCGTGCCGAAGAACTCCGCCGCCTGATCGAATCGATCGACTTCGACGCGATTCCGCCCTCGCCCGATTCGATCCGTCCGAAGCAACTTCTGAAGACGAAGTACCAGCGCCGCTGAGCGCGCTTTGCTCCGTTGCTTCCTACCGAGGCCTCGCCTTCGCCCCGCACCGCATCCCGCGGACGAAGCCGAGGCCTTCTCGTTTTCGGACTTCGCCGTGAAAAACGCTCGCTCGGAAGCAACGTCAAAACGCCGTCGAACCCGAGCGGCAAAAAGCCCGAGCGGTACGCGCCCGGGCTTTGGATCGTGCGGGGGTCAAGCCGCCTGCTTCGTTACTTTTCGCCCAACATCACGCGAATGATTTCGCGGTCGGTCGAGACCATGCCGCGACTCGCGATGCGTCCCACCGCTTCAGCCGTTTCGTCGACGGAGGACTGCACGATCCCGTCACCTTCGCGAAAGACCTGTTCGTTCTTCACCATGTCGAGTGCGACGAGCGCCCCTTCGACGCTCATGGCGATCTTCGCCGCGCACGAAGACTTGGCGCCGTCGCAGATGAGACCCGAGGTGATGGCGAGCGCATTCGTGATGACGCTCTCGATCGCACGGTCGTCGTAACCCTTCAAAAGCGCGATCCCCGCACCGCTCCCGCACCCCGCGCTCACGGCGCCGCAATAGGCGGAGAGTTTCCCGATCCCCTGCTTGAGGGCGATCGTGACGAGGTCCGAAAGGAGCACCGCGCGCAGGCGCGTTTCGTCGTCCGACTTGAGGCTTTCGGCAAAGATCACGACGGGAACGCTCGCGGTGATCCCCTGGTTGCCGCTGCCCGAAACGATGACGACGGGAAGTTCGCACCCGTTCATGCGGGCGTCCGACGCCGCGGCCGCCCAGGCACGGGCCTTGACGGCGGGGTCGTCGGGATTGCGCTTCAAAAGCACGGCGCCCACGCGGGCGCCCCAACCGCCCTTCAAGCCTTCTTCGGCAATCGCCATGTTCATGGCAATCTGACGTTCAAGCAAGGGCCGCGCCGCATCGAGCGGCATCGTGCGCGCCGCGGCAATGAGGGCCGCGATGCTCCAGTGTTCGCCCGAGGTTTCTTCCGCATGGGCGTCCCCTTCTTCGAAGACCGTCACGCCGTTTTCTTCGATGCGGGTGACGTTCGTGTGGCAGGTGCGGATCGTGACCGCCACGCGCTTCCCGTTGCGCTCGCCCGTTACCTTGATGAAGAAAACGTCGGGTTCTTCGGTCGCGCGAACGCGAACGGGCCACTGCTCGGGCGCGTTCATGCGTTCGTGCACGAGCGCCTTTTCTTCGTCCGAAACGACGGAGAGCACCTGCAAACCCGCTTCCGGGCGCGAGACGGCAAAGCCCGCCGTCACGGCCGCTTCGATCCCGCGCAGACCGTCCGTGTTGGGGACGACGACGCTCTTCACGTTTTTGACGATGTTGCGCGACACCTCCACGTCGACCGTTTCGGGAAGTCCTCCGAGACGGGCACCCGCAATCGCAGCGGCGTACGCGAGCGCAATGGGTTCGGTGCACCCCATGGCGGGAAGAAGTTCCGCCGCGAGCGCCCGGTTGTAGGAAGCGCAGGCGCGCTCGAAGTCGGAAGAAGACGCGGAGGAGGAAAGGGTCGCGTCGGTGGTGGAGGTCGACATGGTTTACGGGCTCCCGCTAGAGTTCACATGAACCGAATTGTAGCGAAAGCGCGCGGGCCCGAACGTTTCCGAAAGTGTCGATCTGCCCTCGAAGAACAAACGCACCTGCCGCTTTACAAGCCCTTCACGGTTCCCGCACAAACCTTTTCGAGCTCGTCCCGTCGAGAACCCCCGGGGGTTCGCCGTTCCGGAGAACGCGCTTTGCCCGGGGCTTCCGGTTTCGTATTTCTCAGAGAGTCGACGGCCCGCCGCCCTTTCTCGCGGCTCGATGGATTCGAAGACCGGAAACGAGATTCTCGCGAAATACCTCATAAGTCATGGCCTCATCGGGCTCGACAACGGTCCCCGAGACGGGATCGGCAACGACAAACCACACCGCGTTGTAAAGGTTCGCTTTGCGAAGGCGTTCGCAAAGGAGGCGGAACCGCTCAAGGAAGGAGACGTTGCCGAACATCGGGTCGATGGGAAAGTGCGGCGAATAGACCGTCTTTCCTCTGTTTCGACTCTCCGGACAGTCACGCACGATCATCACGTAGCCCATGACCGGAGGAATCTTGCAACTTCCTAAGAGTTCGCTCCTGAATGCCTCCAGGGTATCGACGGCGGACCCGATGGATTCCTCCGCGCGGTTGTTTGCGTTGTTGCCGAACGAGCTACCGATGCTCTTGAGCTCGACGGCTGCAATGAGTTCGCCGCAATCGAACGCGAGCAAGTCCCAGTTTTTGGCAGGCCGAAACCACCCCGGAAGCACGCATTGGCGCCCGGTGTCGAAAATTTCGTCGGGGTTGAAATCCCGGTCGATCAAGTCATTTTTGATGATCCGGACGAGCGGATCGAGATGCTTGCCGGACGTGATACCGCTTCGCCGCCCTTGATCCTTGTGCCCCTGCTTCGATTGCTCGTCCGCCGCACGTTGAATGGCCTCGTACATTCCGAGAATGGCTTGAGCCAAATCTTTCCTCATCGCAAGACCTCCTCGTAGGCCATCTCCGCAAAGTGAGTGGCCGCATCCCGATTCTTTTCGTCAAACGCCCGCCGCAGGCCGTCCCGGACCTTCTCGTCAAGCGACTCGTAGCGCGGCAACCGCAGGAGCCGCAGGTACTGCGCCTGGAAGCGCAACGTCCCGCCGCGCATCTTGACACCGAGCGCGTCGATGAAACGTCGGGTCGTGTCTGCCATCAGGAAGCCTCCGAGGACCCGAAGGTCCCAGTTGTCGGAAGCGATCCAATAGGCGTTGTGATGCGGGTACTTGCCGCGCGAAAGTACGGGGTCGGGTTGCGCCGCCATGTCGGGCATCAGGAGGAGATCCCGCTCGACAAGCCCGGGAGTCAGTTTGTCGATCGTCCGATACCAAGCCGCTGGATTTTTCTTCGCGACATGGCGCATTCGAAGCCGCTCGCGGTGCGCTTCTAGATAGGACTTTAGCCTCGGATATCTCTCAAGGTCGACAAGCCGTCCGTCGGCGGTCCAAGGATTCACCAGCCAGAGATCCCGATTCAAACGGCCGCGACGATAGTCGCGCATAAAGAAGAGCGGAAGCATCCGTTCGGGCTCGACGAGATGCGCGTCGTCGGTAAGGAAAATTTCATCGCACCCCGTGGCCACCCCGATCCCAAGCCGGATACCGGCCTCTTCAGGATCAGGGAGCGCGGCACGCGCTTTCGTAACGAACTCGACGAGCTCGGAACTTCCGAGCGGATAGACGTCGTCACCCTCGGGACGGGCGATCTCAAAAGCCTCGAAGCGTTCGCCCTTTATGTCGCCCGACGGATCGGCCAACCATTTGAGCACGGCACTCGTATCGCGTTCCGCATCGACCTTCGCAAAGTCGCTCGCGCAGTTGACGAAGCGAATCGGACCTTCGGCCGGTGCTTTGCGAATGAGCGTGATGGCGGGATAAGCGTCCACATCGTCTTCAAAAGCATCGACCCCGTGCATCCGCACAAGCGCTTCGAGGTTGCAGGTCGATCCCACGCGACGGCGGAGCTTTCGCCCGTAGGCGTTCTGCAGCCACCGATCGGCGCACACGAAGGCGAGGCGCCCTTCCGAGCGCAGGATGTCGAGCCCGCGCTCGAAAAAGCCCACGTAGAGGTCGCACCCGCTCGTCATGGATTGAAGTGCCGCGCAGTAGAGCGCGCGCTTCTCGCGATCGATCTCGGTCGCGCGAACGTACGGAGGGTTGCCGACAACGAAATCGCACTCGGGCATTGCGTCCAACAGAAAGTCGGCGCGACGGAGCCATCCGTGGGCGATCTCATGTGCCTCGGCTTCGGGGCAACCTCGTTCGACGAGCGTTCGAGCGACCTCAACCTCGCATCGAGCGAGCGCCTCCGCATCGATGTCAAGACCGAGCACTGAACGGCGAATGAGCGCCCAGTCGCCCGTCTTCGCCGCTTCGTCGGCCAGGCGTTCGGCGATTACGGTAAGAAACGCCCCGCAACCGCAGGAGGGTTCGACGATCTTCTTTCGGGCAAGGCCCGTGCCGGAACGATAGCCGACCATGTCGAGTATCGTCTCGACCACCCATCGCTTCGTATAAACAACGCCGTGTTCGCTTTCTTTCATGGAGAAAAAACGGGCACGACCTCTCCGTCCGTTCGGGAGATCGACATGCCGTCCTTGTTGGTTGAGGAAGGTGTTACTTGAGAGGCGCCCTCAAAATGATGAGGATTGTACGGATGAAAACACATGTTAGCACCACGCATTTTTATGACGAGGGGCTCGCCGCGCGACGGAGAAAACGACACAACCAGTACAAACGCCCCCGGCGCGGCTCGCAACGGGGACGTTTTCGATCCTTTTTCGTTCTGCGGACCGACGGTCCTCTCGGGCCGCCAGCGTCGTCTCTTCATGGAATGGACAAACGAAAACGCCAACCCCCACTTGTTTCCCCGTGCGGTTGCAAGTTCTTGGATTGGCGCCCTACGGCTCCTCGCAGTTTGAACACCCAGTGCGGTACTCACGGCCTTAGGGGGGGGGGTACCACGTCGAGAGCTTTCGTTTTCGTTACGACGATATTAGCACCTTGCCGTGTTCGGAAATTCCATAAAATACTTATTTTTCAATAAGATCAGTTCGTACCACCGCGCAGACGCACGAGTTCGTCAAGGCACGGTTCGACGAGCACGCCTTCGCGCGGGTCGGTTCCGGCATCGATCGTGTACTGAATGATGTGCGAGAGGAAACGCATCGCGTCGGAGACCGCCGTTTCAAGCGAGCGGCCGCAGAGGACCGACCCCGTCACGACGCTCGTGAAGATGTCGCCCGTACCGCAGGTCGCAAAAGGCAGGCGCGGCGTTTCGAACTCCATGAAACGGTTCGTCGCCGCTTCGTACGAGGACACCTTGATACGGTTCCCGTCGGCGGGAATGCTCGTAATGACGACGTTCGGGGAGCCGAGCGCGGCGAGTTCTCGCGACATCGCTTCGACGGCGTCCGCGGCGGGAAGATTCGGATCGTAGGGTTTGTCGAGCAGGAAACACGCTTCCGTATAGTTGGGCGTGATGATGTCGGCCTTGCTCGCAAGACGACGCATCCGCTCGACCATCGCATCGGTGTAGATCGGGTAGAGCTTGCCGTCGTCGCCCATGGCGGGGTCGACGACCGCAAGGCCCCCGTCGCGCTCGCGCAGGAGTCGGTTGATCGAATCTTCGACGATGTCCATCTGTTCGACGTCCGCCAAGAAACCGCTGTACACCGCGTCGTACCGGAAGCCGAGGCGAACCCACTGATCGAGAATCCCCGGCATGTGTTCGGTAAGATTCGTCGAGACGAACGAGCCGAACGTGAAGTTGTTGGAGAAAACCGCCGTCGGGAAGGGGCACGCCTGATGCCCCATGGCCGAAAGAACGGGAACGGCGGCCGTGAGCGAGCACCGCCCGAACGAGCACAGATCGTGAACGGCAAGAATTCGTTTGGGTTGGTTCATATTGTGTTCCGCCCGATAAGAATGGGGTTTCGAAAAAGAAGCCCGGACCGAAGCCGAGCTCCGCGATCGCGCGCTGCCCGAACAGGCGGACGAGCGACGAACGTTGCGGGCGCTTCCCGGACCGAACGGCGATCCTCGGGCCCGCAACCGAGAAGCTCAATATTACCCGATGTGCCGTAAAGCCCCGCCGTTCACGGCGGGGATATAAGGCACCCGC
>CAJLHF010000040.1 GCA_905206365.1 uncultured Sutterella sp.
CCTCATTCCTCCCCCGTCTGAAGACGGGGGTTTCCTGATGCATCTCTATGAAACAACTCGGTTTTTTCATCGACACCTCGAAGTGCACGGGGTGTAAGACGTGCACGGTCGCGTGCAAAGACGCGCACAACCTTCCGGAAGGCGTGAATTTCCGTCGCGTGCTGGAATACGCGGGCGGCAGCTGGCGTCAGGACCGCATGACGGGCGCCTGGTACCAGAACGTCTTCGCCTACTACCTCTCGCTCTCGTGCAACCACTGCGAAGATCCCGCCTGCGTGAAGGTCTGCCCGACGAAGGCTCACCACAAGCGCGCGGAAGACGGTCTCGTCGTGATCGACCGCGAAAAGTGCATCGGTTGCGGCATGTGTGCGAAGGCTTGTCCCTACGGCGCGCCGCAGTTCGACGCCGCGGCCCGCAAAATGGTGAAGTGCGACGGATGCCTCGACCGACTTGAAAAGGGCCTCGCTCCGATCTGCGTCGAATCCTGCACGCAGCGCGCGATCGAATTCGGCGACATCGAAGAGCTTCGCAAGAAGCACGGCGAACTCGCCGCGATCGGCCCCCTGCCCGACGCATCGCAGACGAAACCCGCGCTCGTCGTCAAGGCGCCGAAAACCGTGAGCAAAGCCGAACTCCAGAGCGAAGCGGAAGGCACGGTGTACACGCACTGAGCACGAGAACTTTCGGGGCGCTTCGATGTGCATTCACGTGCTTTGAAGCGCCTTTGAGGAACACTCCCGAAAGACCGAAATACAATAAAAAGCCCGGCCGGGGATCGTGCCCCGGTCGGGCTTTCATTTTGTCTTCGAACTTGCGGGGAGCGGGAATCGACCGCCCCGCGCGTCGGCAGACGCGTCAGTTGTTCGGGGTTTCGGAGGCCCGGACGTCTTCGGTGTTCCACCGCGCGTACGGATTTTCGGAAAGCGCCGAATTGTAGTAGCGGACGTCGCCCGTCACCTCTTTGCCCGCCCAGTCGGGAAGTTCGGGCGTTTCCGTTTCGCTGCCGAGCTCGACTTCCGCCACGACGAGACCGCGGTTTTCCCCGTCGAATTCGTCCACCTCCCAAACGTATCCCGCAAAAGGGACGCGGTAGCGGCGCTTTTCCAATACCGGAGGCAGAACGAGTTCGTCGAGCATGCGCCGTGCGTCCTCAAGCGGAATCGGGTACTCGAACTCCGAGCGCGTGCAACCCGTCGTGCGGCCCTTCACCGTGAGCCGCGCTTTATCTCCGGCGATCCTCACCCGCACCGTGCGGTCGGGGTCGCGCGAAAGATAGCCCTGACGGTAGAGGGTCCCCTCGGGGTCTTCGGCAAGGCGCTTCCAGGCGGGCAAAGCGCCCTCGCCCGAGACATCGCGCACGAGAAATTTGCGTTCGATTTCGAGAGCCATGCGTCGTCTCCTCGGAACCTCACCGCACCTCGGCGCGGCGGAAGCGCCGCACGCGCAACCCTTCGCGAAGCGTCATGCGTTCGGCGTTCGCTTCTTCGATCGTCCAGCGTTCGACAAACGCGAGTTCCCGTCCCGAGTCGGACCGCACGACGCCTCGAAGTTCCATCACGCCTCGATACGCCTTGAAACTTCGCACCTCGTAGTTTTCGTACCCGAAGGAACTCGCGCGTCCGTTCGCGTCGAAAACCACCCCGCACGGCACCCCCGCGGGGGCCGAGGGAGCGGCGTTACCCGCCTCTTCCATCCACCGTCCGCGGACCTCTTCTTCGCCCGGTAGGCCGATTCCGTAGATGCCGCACCCGGAGAGCGTCGCCGTCGACCCGATAAGACCGAGCGAGAGCGCGCACTTCACAAACAGACGTCGTTCCATTGTTGTCGCCCCGAAATGAAAAATCGTCGATCCGTTCATTATCCCGCCTTCGCGCCCGAAGTGCGGGCGACAGATGAAGAACGGGGAGCCGAGACGACAAAAGGCCCCGGGTCTTCGAGGTAACCCGGGGCCTTTCGAAGGAGAAACCGTCACCCCGCGAGGAGACGGTTTTCGGTTCGGGCCGATCGGTCGTGCGATCGGCCTCGTCCGATTGCGATTACTTCATCGCCGCGAAACCTTCACCGGCGATCATACCGAAGGTAAGAGCGTCGATAACGGCCACCGTGCCGAGACGCGAAGCGCCGTGCACGCCGCCCGTGATTTCACCGCCGGCGTAGAGACCCTTGATCGGGGCCTGCGTCATCGTGGAAATAACCTGAGCCTTTTCGTTGATCATGACGCCGCCCATCGTGTGGTGGATCTTCGGGCAGACTTCGATGCCGTAGAAGGGAGCCTTCGAAACGTCGAGACCGTTGTTGAACTTGAGGATGCGGTGGAAGTCCGTATCTTCGCCCGACTTGACGAAGCCGTTGAACTTCTTGACTTCTTCGAGGAAAGGCGCCTTGTTGATCTTGAAGTAGTCGGCGAGCTCTTCGAGCGTGTCGAACTTCTTGACCGTGCCCATTTCGAGCGGGAGCTTGACGAAGGAGGGATTGATCGCCTTCACGATCGCGTCGTCGCAAACGGCGATCGGGTAGTTTTCATCCGTGCCGATCACCTTGAAGAGCGCGTCGGCCTTGATCTTGCGGCCGGCGTGTTCGTCCATGAAGCGCTTGCCCGTCTTGCGGTCGACCACGAGACCGAGGTCCATACAGGCGTGATTCGTGAAGTTCACGGAAACGCCGAAGCCCTTTTCATGCGGGTTGCAGTAGGGGAGGAACTGGAGCCAGCAAAGCTGAACCGGAGCGGCGCCGATGCCGAGGGCCTTGAGAAGAACGCCCGCGGTGGCACCGGGGTGGTTCGTGGAATCCGTCGTCGGAACAACGCGCGGGTCCTGAACCTGACGGAACCAGATGTCGCGCGAGAAGCCGCCGGCGGCGAGCATCACGCCCTTAAGGGCCTTGACGGTCTTCTTCTTGCCGGTCTTGTTTTCGAGGTCGTCGGAAACGGCCTTGGCGTTGAAGCGATAGCCTTCGCGGCAGACGATGCCGACCACCGAGCCGTCTTCGCCCATGACGAAGTCGTCGAACTTGCAACGAGTGCGGATGACGACGTTCTTGAGGCCCTTGAGCACTTCGTGCATCGGCATGATGTAACCCGAGCCCGTGCCCGCCTTGATTTCATAGGAACGCGGAACGGAGTGACCGCCTTCGAAGAGCATCTTGTTCGGGACGAATTCGCAACCGCAGTCAACGACCATCTTGATCGTGTCGTTGCAACGGTCGGCGATCGTGGCAAGGAGGTTCGTGTGGTTGATGCCGAGACCGTCCTTCAGGCAGTCGGCGATGAAGAGTTCCTTGCTGTCCTTGATGCCCTGGGCCTTCTGAACGGGATTCACCGGGCAGGCGACGTTACCGCCGCAGATCGCGGAGTTGCCGCCGACGGTCGGCATCTTTTCGATCATGAGGACCTTGAGGCCCGCCTGACCGGCCTTGAGGGCGCAGGCCATGCCGGCAAAACCGGAACCGACGATGACGACGTCGAATTCTTCGTCCCACTTTTCAACCTTGGCGGCGGGGATGCCGGCCTGGGCGGCGGCAGCGGCCATCATCGCGGTGGCGGCGGCAGCGCCCGACTTGAGGAAACTGCGGCGGCTCGTATCGATCGACATGTAATTTCTCCTAATCGTTCGTAGACGTGCGGCGGGTTGAAACAAGGGCTGTTCCTTCAAATACCCGATCCATTGCACGCGTTGAGGAGAACTCTAAAGAATCGCGGCGCCCGCCCCCACATCCCGAGGTATGGGGGCTTTATCAAGGGAAACCCCCGCATACCCGAGACGGTAAAACGTCGCAGGAGGTCTCGGGAAAAAAGAGGAGATCAACGCTTCGCGATCGGATGCGGGGAGCGGAGCGGCGGGGACGCTCGACGGGAAAAAGAAAGCGCCCGAAGGAAGGGATTTCTCTTCGGGCGCGGGTTTTGCGTTTTGAGGCGTCAGACCCGGATCCGTTCGGGTTCCTCACCCGAGAAGTCGGTTTCGAGCACTCCGAAGCCGAGTTTTTCCAGGTGCTCGCGACCCGCTGCGGTCGTGACGAACGTCGTGCCGCTTCCAAGCAGGATGCCGTCCTTCATGACGGTGCGACCCGCAACGATCGTCTCCGTCGCCCGCTGTCGATCGAGGTCGACGATCGTCACGTCGGCCGCGGCGCCGACGCCGAGCTGTCCGCGATCGAAAAGCCGCAGGTGCCGTGCGGGGGTAAGCGACGCCTTAAGCACGAACTCGTTCAGTGTGAGAGCGCCGAATTTGACGAGCGAAAGACCGGTCGCGAGCGTGACGTTTCTCGGGATGCAACCGCCGTCGGTCGAGAGGGCGTCGACGAGGAACGTGCCGTCCGCGCGCTTCGCCTGCGCAAGGTAAAAGCGCGAAAGCGCGGGATTGACGGGGAAAGACCCCGCCGTAGCGGTTCCCGCCTCTTCCCAAACGCGAATCGCTTCGTCGCCGCCCGTCAATTCGGAAACGAGCCCCGTGTCTCGCACGACGAAGAGGCACCCGCGGCGAATCGCCTCGACGATGCCTTGGCGCGTCGGCTCGAGCCCGAAGGAAGCAAGGCACGTCCGCGTGACGTGATCGATCACGTCGCCCTTCGCATCGCACGTGAGGATCGTGCCGTTCATGGGCGAAACGTAGCTCTCCGACCAGATCCCGGGATTTTCCGCGAGCATCGCTTCGGCTTCGAGCACTTCGTCGAGCACGGGGCGCACCCGACCGCGGCAGTAGGCATTGATGTGCGCGAGATGAAGCTTCAGCCCGCGCACGGCCTCGACCGCTTCGCGCATGCCGAGAATGTTGGAGCCCGCCGTTTCGGATCCCGCGTGCCAGGCGACGTAGACGCCCGCTTCGTTGCAGAGTTCGACCATGCGGCGCGAAGTCGCCAAAGGGAGCGGCCAGTGGCCGCCCATGAGTTTCACCCCGATCGAACCCTTTTCGATGGTCGTGCGGATGAAGTCCCGCATTTGCGCGTCCGTAGGAGACAGTGTCCCGAAAAGCTCGCCCGGCGAAAAGCCCTCGATTGAGGCCACGTTGATGCCGGCACCCGTGCGGTCGGCGTGCTTCAGAAGATCGTCAAAGGGCCCCGCCATATCGAGGCACGTCGTCACGCCCGCCATCGCCGCCATGCGCGCGCCGTACGGAGAGCCGAAAACGCTGCCCAAATGAAGGTGCGGGTCGACGAGCCCCGGAAAGACGTGCGCGGTCGTGAAGGTCACTTCGCGCGCTTCGCCCTCCAATTTCGGCGCGACGGCCGCGATGCGACCCGCCTCGATAGCGAGATCGAACCGCCCGTACTTTCCGTTTGCGGGGTCGACCAAAAATCCCCCTTTGATCAATCGGTCCCACGTATTAGCCACGATTACCTCCGTGCTCCGTTGAAGTCGACAGGCAATCATTGTGACCACGGGCACGGGAACGCCACATCGGGAAAAGCGCGCAGAGGACGGGTGGCAACCGGGGATCCTCTTGGAAAGTCGGCCGCAACGCGCTACGCTTGGACTCTCTTTCGACCCACCGCCCGCACGCAATAACGACCATGGCCCCCACCGAGCCGTCCGCACCCGACATCGGCACCGACGATCTTCGTTTTCTTTTGTCCCTTTACGAAACGCAGAGTCTCACGACGAGCGCCTCGCACCTGCAACTCAGCATGGGGGCGGCCTCGCGGCGGCTCGGGCGACTGCGCGCGGCGTTCGGGGACGAACTCTTCGTCCGCTCCGCTCTCCTGTTGATGCCCACCGAGCGGATGCGCGCGCTCGTCCCCGAAATCCGCCGCATTCTCCTTTCGGTGCGGGAACTTTTCACCAACGACACGCTTGACCTCGGCACCTCGCAGCGCACCGTGCGGATTCTCTCGATGGACAACGGCATCCTCACGCTTCTCAACGACGCGATCGGGCACTTTTATCGATCGGCCCCGCACGCGACGATTCGCGTGGAGTCCGTCGACCGGGAGCTTTTTTCGAAATTGCGCGAGGGGGACGCCGACATGGCGCTCTTTCCCGTGAACGACGTACCGAAGGACATGCGGGTGTTGGAACTCTACCGTACGCGACGCGGCATTCTCGTACGCGACGGTCATCCGCTTTTGGAGATCTATGCCGAACGCGGACACCTCACGCTCGAAGACCTCGCACAATTCCGCAAGGTCGACATCTCGTTTTCGGGGGCGCCCCGTTGGGGGACCGCCCCTCGAATCGAAGCCGAACTCACGGCGGGCGTGCAGCGGACGGGCTTTTCGATGCCCTACTTTCTCGCCGTTCCGTACGTGGTCGGGCAGACGGACTTCACCTACACGGCCCCCGTCATCACGTTGCAGCACTTCGTGCGGATGCCCCAATTCAATCTGCGGATGCTCCCCGCACCCGCAGAACTTGCGGAATTCGTACCGCGTCTCATCTGGCACGAACGCACCCATACGGACCCCTTCCTTCAGTGGGTGCGCGCCATCATCACCGACAACTGTCGCGAGGCGGCCCGCCAGGCGGGGGCGCTCCTTTGAGCGACTTTTAAACGGCCTTCCGGCGTCCCTCGGGAAGCTTTCGTGCGAAGGTTGAGGGAAGTCCATACCGCGGTATGGACTTCATCGACTTTGGTCGGGGATTCCACGACCTCGGGCGTATTCCCCGAGGGTTTTCACGGAGACGACGGGGCGGTTCGGAGGACACTTCGGGACTCTCCCCTCTTGTCCGCGCCGCTCGCTTAACGTAGGCTTAACAGCTGAACGGCCCGTCCCGATTTTTCCCGGCCGCCGCGCCCATTCCGGTCTTCGCACCAGCCACCGAGGAGGTTTTCGACCGTCCTCGCCGTCGAAGCCGAAATCCGCGCGAGCGTCTCGACTCCACCACCCTTCGGGCGCCGCCAACGGAGAAAACGATGAACGCCAACACCTTCTTTGCCGCCCTTCTTGCGGGCTCCTTCCTCTTTGCCGGCGCCGCCGCGGCCGATGCCGCCGAATTCGGTGCGGACCGCCACGTGGCCCGCGGCGTCGAATGCGCTTCCTGCCACGGGAAGAACAACGAAATCTCGACCCCGACGATCGACCAGTGCACGCAGTGCCACAAGCCCGACGACGTGGCCGCCCGTACGAAGGACGTGAAGCCCCACAATCCGCACGTCTCGCCTCACTACGGCAACACGCTCGACTGCACGCTCTGCCACATGCAGCACGCCGAACCCGAAAACTACTGCGACCAGTGCCATCAGTTCGGCTTCAAGGTGAAGTAATTCACAGCGGATTCGGATGAGTTTCGGATCGGAAACCCGCGAACGACTCCTGCCGTTTGCGAAACGTTCGACCCCGAGACACTTTGCGGCCCGTACGACCACGTACGGGCCGTTTGCTTTTTCGGGGTAAGGCTTCGCACGGGTGACAACGCGCAAGAGCAAACCCGGAGAGTGACGAACGCCCCCGCAGTCGATACACTCGGGAGAGATACCTCTTTTCTTCAGCCGCCCCTGCGCGGCCCCCGAACCATGCGTCCACGAATTCTTTGCGTCGCACTTCTCGTTTGCCTGCTTGCAGCGGGCTGCAGCACGTACGTTACGGTCGAGAGCCGCCCCGAAGGCGCGCGCATCACCGACCTTTCGGGCTCGGTCGAGTACGGGATCGCGCCCGTGGAGGTGGCATATCCGACCGACGAACTCGAAGCGCGCGGCGGGAAGATCCCGGGCTTTCGCGCGACCTGGCCTTCGGGAGCGAAGGCCGAAACGACGGCAGAACTCGTTCCCGACCCGAAGCGGGGTCTCACCGTCACGCTCGAGCGTCCGAAGGGGGCGCCCGGCTACGAGAAGGATCTCGAATTCGCGCTCGAACGCGCGTCGGAGCGCGCCAAGCGCGCGGAGGCCGAGCGCGAACGGATGGAGCTCTACCTCGACTCGCGCCCGTACGGGTTCTGGTTCCGACCTTTTCCTTAATCAACCCGCCGCGGGTACGAACGGCGCGAAAACGGCCGAACAAGCCGACAGAAGCCAAAAGAGCGCCCGAGCGCGTATCATGCACACTTCCTTTCAATCTTCCGACTGCGTAATCCATGTCTAACGAACCCTTGCGAAGCCGCGCCCGGGCCGGACTTTTCATCGTCGCAGCCGTCTTGGCCGCGGCGGGCCGCCTTGAAGCGGCGCCCGTCGTTTCGAGCGAACCCGTCCGATCCGTCGAGGCCGCGGCGGGTACGGTTGCGGCGCACCGCGCCGCTCCGATGAGTTTCGACGAAGCGCGCACGCTCCTTCACGCGCGTGCCGACATTCTGCGCGCGCACGACGCCGAAATCGCCCGTGCCGACTACGAGTCCGAAAGCGCGAAGTGGCTCGGCGGTCCGACAATCGACGTCAACGCCATGCACATGGAAGGGTCGAAAACGGTCGAGCTTGGACTCGACACCTCGGGCGTGGCGGGTGCCGTGGGCGGAATCGTCGACGGGTTGCACCCGGGCCTGGGCGGCGTCGTCGCGTCGCGCATCCCCTCGAATTTTTCGATCGGCTTCAAGGAGGACATCGGCGGTCCGCGCGCGTCGATCAACATGGTTTGGCCGCTTTATACCGGGGGTGCGATCTCCGCCAAGCAGGCCGCACTCGGACACAAGGCGACCGAAAGCCGCGCCGAGCGCGATGCGGTTCGCAACGAAATGGACGCGGACCTCGCGCGCAAATATTGGGCCGTTCAGCTCGCGCGCTCGATCGAGAAGGTTCGCAGCGACATGCTCGCCGACGAAGAACGGGCCGTCCACCGCGCGAAGCGCTTTGAAAAGGAAGGCCTCATTTCGAAAATCGAACGCATGAGCGTCGAAGTGTCCCGCGACGCCGCAAAGCGCGACCTCGTCGCCGCGCAGACCGATACGCGCGTTGCGGAAACCGAACTCATGCACGGGCTGCGCGAAGCGCGCCTTCCGGAACTCTCCACGCCCCTCTTTGTCATTCGCGGGGACCTCGGCACGCTTGCCGACTGGGAAGCGGCCGCCCGCTCGTCGAGCCCCGTGCTCGATCGGATCGACGCTCAACGCCTCCAGGCCGTGCAGGGGGTGGCGGCGGCCGAGAGTCGTTTCAAGCCGCAGGTCTTCGCCTTCGGGACGAAGAACCTCATCAAGCACTATCTGACGCTCCCCGAGCCCGACTGGGTGGCGGGGATCGGCGTCAAATTCACGCTCTGGAGCAATTCGGACCGCTTTGCGAGTCTTTCCGCCGCGCAGAGCGTCGTGTCGAAGGCCGAAGCCGCGCACGCCGAAGCGCGGAATACGATCGAGAGCACCGTGAACGTCGCCTTTTTGCGCGTCACGCAAGCCCGCGAAGAATACGACCTCACCGAGTCGACCGTGAAGCTCGCCCGCGAGAACCTGCGACTTCGCGAATCGAGTTTCGCCGAAGGGTTGTCGACGGCACTTGACGTCAGCAACGCCCGAACGCAATTGGCGGGAGCAGAAATCGCCAAGCGCGTCGCCGCCTACAAGTTCGTGCTCGGTTGGGCGATGCTCCACGCTGCCTCGGGCCGCATGGATCAGTTCGTCGAATCGCTCGCGCGAAACGACCTCGAGACCGAGCTCTGATACCGAACCCCGAGGCGCCTCCGATCCGCCCGACGCGCAGTGAGCGTCCCTCGGGGAGCCTCGGCGCACCGACATTCGTTTTTCCCTTTTTCCGCAGTGGTTTTCTATGACCGACGTCGAACGTTCCGCGGCTCGTCCGAATGACGGGCTCGATTCCCGCCCGAAGGCGGTTTCCAAAGCGCCCGCGATCGCGGGTCTCGCTGTCCTGATCGGTGCCGCAGCCTTCGTGGGCTGGGGCGTCTGGAAGGCGACGAACCCCGAACCCGTGCCGCTCCAGGGCACGGTCGACGCCACGACCGTGTCGGTCGCAGCGAAGATCCCCGGGCGCATCGGCACCGTGAACGTGAAGGAAGGCGACGTCGTCTCCGCGGGCGACGTCGTCGCCGTCATCGAAATTCCCGAAATCGAAGCGCGTCTCGCACAGGCGAGCGCCCTGAAGCGCGCCGCGGCCGCGAAGGCCGACCTCGCCGAAGAAGGCGCCCGCACGCAGGAAATCGACGCCGCCCGCGCGACGCTCGAGCGCGCCCGCGCCGGGGAGACCCTGGCGAAAAAGACGTTCGACCGCATCGACGCGCTCTACCGCGAGGGGCTCGTGGCCTCGCAGCGCCACGACGAAGCGCGCGCTCAGTTGCAAAACGCCCGCGAGCTCGTTGCGGCCGCCCGAGCGCAGCTTTCCGCCCTCGAAGAAGGTGCCCGCCGCCAGGAAAAGGAGGCCGCCCGAGCCCTTCTCGCGCAGGCCGAAGGGGGCGTTTCCGAAGCAACGTCCCTTGCGGGCGAAAGCGATGTGAAGAGCCCCATTGCGGGCGAAGTGACCCGCGTGGTGATGGAGCCGGGCGAAGTCGCCCCGGCGGGCTTTCCGCTCGTACTCGTCACCGACGTCTCCGACCCGTGGGTGACCTTCAACCTGCGCGAAGACGACTTGAAGGGCGTCACCGTGGGCCGCCGCTTTGCGGCTCACGTTCCCGCGCTCGGCGGAACGTTCGACTTTTCCGTCTATTGGATCAACCCGCGGGGCGACTACGCCACGTGGCGCGCGACGCGCCAGTCCTCGGGCTACGACCTTCGGACCTTCGAAGTGCGGGCGCGACCCGTGGAAGCGATCCCGAACCTGCGCCCGGGGATGACGGTGGTGGTGGATCGCGCGGCGCTTGAAGCTGCCGACAGCGCCGCCCGCTGACCGATCGGAATCCGCCATGCGCTTCGGCTCTTTTTGCGACGCCCTCCTGAGGGTTGCCCGTCTCGAAGTCTCGGGGGTTTTCTCGCGCCCCAAGGAGTGGGTGACGGGGCTTTTGCTGCCGATTTTTTGGTGCGTCGTGCTCGCGCTCACCTTCGGCGACGGCCTCATGACGCGTCTGCCCGTCGGGGTGGTGGACCTCGATCGCTCGAGCACCTCGCGCGCCGCGATCGAGCGCATGGAAGCGCTGCCGTCGGTCCGATCCGTGCGGTTTGCGTCGATCGCCGAGGCGAACGACGCCCTTTCCCGAGGCGCCACCTACGGGACGATCGTGGTGCCGCCCGACTGGGAGCGCGACAACCTGCGGGGCACCGGAAGCGCCCTCTCGCTTCAGCTCAACAAGTCCTATTACGCGGTGGGTACCATTCTGGAGGTCGACTTGAAGAGTGCGCTCGCCGCCGCTCGCATGGAAGAGAGCGCCGTGAAATTGACGCAGGCGGGAGGCACGTTTGCCGCAAATGCGGATCGCCTGCGCGTGACCGTCCCCGACGTCGACTTCGAAGGAAACACGGCGTTCAATTTCTTTGCATACCTGTTGCCGACGCTGCTTCCCGGGGTCCTCGCGTTGGGTGCGGCCCTCATGTTCGTGTCGTCGACCGTTCGCGAATGGCGCGACGGGGGACTCGACCGGTTTTTCGAAGCGGCCCGGGGATCGGCCGCCGCGGTCGTTCTCGGAAAGCTCCTTCCCTGGATCCTCTTTTTCGGCCTTGCGTCCACGGCCTGGGTCGGGTATTTCGCGGGGGTGGAAGGCTGGACCGCAACGGGTCCCGTCGCCCTCTGGATAGCGGGCGGCTGGGTGCTCGTCTTCGCCATGGCGGGGTTGGCCGTTCTCTTTACGGCGATTTCGCCCACGTGGGTGATCGCGGTTTCGGCGACCGTGTGTCTCATCGCCCCGACCTTTCCCTTTACGGGCTTTTCCTTTCCGCTCGACGCGATGACGCCGGGCGCGGCCTTCTTCGGCGAACTTCTGCCGCTCACCCATTACCTGCGGCTTCAGGCCGAAGTGTGGGTGTTGGGCAGTCCCCTCGATGCGATCCTCGCGACGCTCGGCACGCTCGCACTCTTCCCGCTCGTTTTCTTTGCGGCGGGTACTCCCCTTTTGGCCGCGAAGTGGCGCGGGCGGCTTCGTTGGGAAGCCGCGGCGCGCGAACTCGCGCGGCTCGACGCGTCGGACGCGCAACGGACCGAAGAGCTTGACCGAAAAGAGGCCGCCTCGCACCCGACGGGATTCTTGGAAACCTTCGGGTGGACGTTGCGCGCCTCGATTCTCAACCGCGACACCTTTGCGGTGTTTGTCGGAGCCGTCGCCTTTTACCTCGTCTTCTACGGATGGCCGTACGGCAATCAGCAAATCGAGCGCGTTCCGGTAGCGGTCGTGGACCTCGACGGCTCGAGCGCCGCGCGGCGCCTCATCGCCAAATTCGACGCCGCGTCCGCGTCGCGTATTTTTCTCGTGACGCGGGATGCGCGCGAAGCCGAAGACGCCTATCGACGCGGGAAAACCGACGTCGTCGTGACGATTCCCGAAGGGTACGAAGAGCGCCTCGCCCGAGGACTCAACACGACGATTCACGTGCTCGGCAACGGCGCCTACCCCGTCAAGGCGCGCGCCGTGCAGGCGGCGCTCGCTGCCGTCGTGTCGGAGTCGGGCGTCCTTGAAGAAGCGTCCCTGCGGGCGCCCGGCCTTCCCGCTGCGGCCTTGGGCGCCGCGGCCGTTCGGGCTCCGAGTCTCATCGTCGACTACCGCTACAACACCAATTCGGGCTACGCCAATTACACCGTTCCCATGGTCGGTCCCGTCATCATTCAGGCCGTGATGCTCATGGGGATCACGATGGCTTTGGGCGGTTGGCTGGCCGCGGCGCGGCGCCCGAGGGCCGTGGCGGATGCGTTGAGACGGCCCCTTGCGGGGGGCTTCGCCCTTTTCGCCGCCTTCTGGTTCATCGCCTTTTTCTGGTTCCTCTACATGGAGGGCTTTGCCTTCTGGGCGATGGACTACGGGAACCTATTGAACGCGACGGGCACGATCGCCGCGGGCTTTTTCTTTACGGGCGCGGTGACGGCCTTGTGTACGGCCGTGACGCTCGTGATCGGCACGAACGCCTGGACGACGCCGGCGGTCGTGATCGTTTCGGCTCCGGTTCTTTTTCTTTCGGGCGCCGTCTGGCCCGCGGAAGGAATCACGAACCCCATAGCACTCGGGCTCGCTCAGTTGCTCCCGACAACGCCCGGCATCGTCGCGATTGCCGCCGCCTCACAGGACGGCGCGTCACTCAACGCGATTCTTCCCGCCTGCGCGCACTTGGCGGGCCTCATGCTCCTCTATCTGGTCCTTGCCTATGCCGCGGCCCGACGGCTGAACGAGCTTGACGCGCGCGCGGCGCTCATGGGCCTGCGGTTCGATCGCAAGTCCCCGGGGGCGGGCGACTTCTGAACCGTATTTTGCTCTCGACCGATTCATCTTCTTTTGCCATGCGACTCATCGACTCCCACGCCCATCTCAACTCCGACGCTTTCGACGCGGACATCGACGCGGTGCTCGACCGCATGACCCAAGCCGGGGTCGTTGCCGCCGTCACGGTCGGGTGCGACGACGCGGACCTGCCGCGCCTCGAAGCACTCCTCGCGCGCCGTCCGGGGTTCCTCTTCGGTGCCTGGGCCGTGCACCCCGAATACCCCGACCACCGCGAACCCGACGTCGACGAAATCGCCGAAGTCGCCTCGCGCCCGGGGATGGTCGCGGTGGGCGAAACGGGGCTCGACTTTTACTGGTGCAAAGAGCCCCTCGACTGGCAACGGGCGCGCTTTCGCCGCCACATCGCCGCGGCGAAGATCGCGGGGAAGCCCCTGATCGTGCACGCACGCGACGCGGAACCCGAAGCACTTGCAATTCTGCGTGAGGAAAATGCGGGCGAAACGGGATTCGTGATGCACTGCTTCTCGTCGACCGTGGAAACGGCCCTCTCGGTCGTCGACGCGGGCGGGCACGTGAGCTTTACGGGAAACCTCACCTTCAAGAAAAACGAGGCGCTGCGCGAGGTGGCGCGCGCATTGCCGCTTGAGCGCCTGATGCTTGAGACCGACTGCCCCTACATGGCCCCCGTGCCGCTGCGCGGCAAACGGTGCGAGCCGCAGTACGTCGAATACGTCGCGCGCGAAATCGCCCGCCTGAAGGGGCTCGAGACCGAAGCGGTCGCGGAGCGGACGACGCAAAACGCGATCGACTTCTTCCGACTTCCGCTCTGAGGTTCGGGGAGGGGTCGTTCGCTCTCTCCTTTCTCTCCCGTCATTTGCGCGTCCCTCGTGCGCACCATGCTATTCTCACGAAAATTTTCGGGTTTTCATATTCCTTCGACCATGACGATTTCGTTCTCTTTTCGCTCGGTGCGCTCGACCGTTGCCGCGCTCGCGGGCGCGGTCCTTTTCGGTGCCGCCGCATCGGGCTTTGCGGCCGACGTGAATTCCGCGGGCGGCGTCGCATCCGTGTTGCCGCTTACCGATGCTTCCGCTCAGCACCTGACGGACGACCCCATAACGGCGACGCGCATCGACGAACTGCGCCGCGCCGTTCGCACCGGGAATGCCGCGGCCGCGAAGCGCCTCCTCGCCTCGGGTCTTGCGCCCAACAGCCTCATGGAAAACGGCGACACGCTCTTTACGTACGCCATGCGCTCGGACGCCCCCGAAACGGCGAAAGTCGTGATGGAAGCGGAAGGGTTCGATCCGAACGCCCTCAACCGCTTCGGCGAAACGCCCCTCATGCTCGCGGTCTTCAAGGGGAACGAAGCGATCTTCAAGCGGCTCTTGGAGCTCGGCGCCTCGACCGAAGGGGTGCCGGGGCGGTGGACGCCGCTTCACTACGCCGCGACCGAAGGCCGCCGCACGTTCGTCGAATATCTGATCGAGCACGGCGCCGACGTGAACGCGCAGACGAAGGCGGGCGTGACGCCCCTCATGATGGCCGCGCGCAAGCCCTCGCGCGTCGTCGTCACGCAGCTCCTGCGTGCGGGCGCCTACCGCGACTACTGCACCGACAAGGGGATGTCGCCCGCCGACTTCGCCCGAAACGCCGGGGACGACGAGTTGGCCGAATACCTCGCAATCGAGCGCTGCGCCGTGAAGGGGCGACGCAGCAGCGTGCGCATCGGCACCGTCGAAACGCCTTCGAACTTCCCGACGCGCTGAGCGTCGGTCGCAAGGAAACATCGTGCTCAAACTTTCGGCACTCGAACTTCTCTCGCCCGCGCGCGACGCGCAGACGGGCATCGCTGCGATCGACCACGGGGCGGACGCGGTTTATATCGGCGGTCCCGCCTTCGGGGCGCGTGCCGCCGCGGGCAATGCCCTCGACGAGATCGCGCGCCTGGCGGACTACGCGCATCGCTACGACGCGCGTGTTTTTCTCGCGCTCAACACGCTCTTTACGAACGAAGAGCTGCCGCTTGCGAGAAAGCTTGCGTTCGACGCGGCGGATGCCGGGGTCGACGTTCTGATCCTTCAGGATATGGGGCTTCTCGCCGGACCCTTGCCCGACATCGAACTTCACGCCTCGACCCAGTGCGACATCCGTACGCCCGAAAAGGCGGTGTTTCTCGAGAAAGCGGGTTTCTCGCAAATGGTGGTGGCGCGGGAACTGTCGCTTGACGAAGTCGCTCGCATTCGCGCGCGTCTTTCGCCCGACACCCGCATCGAATACTTCATTCACGGGGCGCTTTGCGTCAGTTACTCGGGGCAGTGCTACATGAGCGAAGCGCTCGTGCACCGGTCCGCGAACCGCGGCGCCTGCGCGCAGCTCTGCCGCCTTCCCTACGACGTCTCGACCGAGGCGGGCGCGCCGCTTTTCAAACGCAAGCACGTGCTGTCGCTGCGCGACAACAACCAGACCGAACACCTCGAAGCGCTTGTCGACGCGGGCGTCTCCTCCTTCAAGATCGAAGGACGCCTGAAGGACGCGAGTTACGTGAAAAACATCACGGCCTGGTACCGCAACGCGCTCGACGCGATCATCGCGCGCCGGCCGGAACTCTCGCGCTCCTCCGCGGGAACGAGCACCTTTACGTTCGAGCCCTCGCCCGAAAAGAGCTTCAACCGCGGTCGCACGGATTATTTCATCGAGGGCCGGAAGTTCGACGCCCCCTACGACCTTGCAGAACTCGAAACGCCGAAAGCGGCGGGTGCGCCCGTGGGCGTGCTGCGCGCGATCGAACCGAAAAGCCTCCTCTTGAAACCGCGCGAGGGCGTGACGCTCGCGAACGGCGACGGCCTCACCTACCGAACGCCCGAAGGGGACGTACGGGGCTTTTACGCAAACCGGATCGAGCCCGCCGCCAAGGGGCTCGTGCGCGTCTATCCGCGCGAAGCAACGGACCGCCTTTCGGGGCTCCTCGTGGGGGCCGCGATTCTTCGCAACCGCGATCAGGCCTTTTCGAAACTCATGGCGGGCGAGACGGCACGACGCCGCATTCCGGTGACGCTTGCCTTCACGGTGACGGAAGACGCGCTTGACTTGGTCGTCACGGACGGCACGTCATGCGGGGCCGCGTCCGTCGCGATGGAGCTCGATTCCCCCGCCAACCCCGAAAAGAACCGGGCGTCGCTCGCTGCAAATCTCGCAAAGCTCGGCGACACGATCTACGAAGCACGGGACATTCTCATTCCGGAGGATCTCGACGTGTTCGTACCCGCGTCGATTGCGAACCAGTTGCGACGCGCGGCCGTGGAAGAGCTCGATCGCGAGCGCGCTCTCGGCCGACCCCGCACGTCGCGCAAAACGCCCGTCGAGGCCTCCGAGAATCCCTACCCCGAGGCCGTTCTCGGCTTCAATGCGAACGTCGCGAACGACGCCGCGCGCGATTTTTACGCGGCGCACGGCGCCCGCGTGACGGCGCCCGCTTTCGAGATCCGGCCCGTGGCGAACGTCCCCCTGATGACGTGCCGCCACTGCGTGCGCGCTCAGCTGAAGCTCTGCCCGAAGATGGTGAAGGCGTTCCCGGATATTCTTGAAAAGACCGACCGGACGCTGCTCCGACCCGAACCCCTCATCCTCACCAATTCGGCGGGAGAGCGATTCCGGGCGGAATTCCACTGCCGCCGCAGTCCCTGCGAAATGACGATCACCAAGTGTTGACTTTCATGACCGACGCGGACAACATCCCTTCTGAAATCCTCGCCCCTTCGGCGGCGCTTTTGCCCGTGGCCGCAGGCCTGCGATCGGCCCTCGACCGGCTTACGGCTCCGGATCAGACGGCGCCCGAGGCGCTTTACTGGGGCGAGATTCCATTTCTCGACTTCGGGCACGAACTTGCGCGCTTCGCACTCTGGAAGCGCGGCTGGGAGCCTTCGGGCGAAATCGACGCTTCGCGCTTCGGCGAGCGCGACCTCTACCACCACCTCCTCACGGAACTCAACATCATGAGCGAGGCGGACCTGATCGAGCGATGCCGCGCGCAAACGGAAGGCGCGGCCACCTCGGCGCGCTATGCGCGCATCGAAGCCGCCCCGAACGTCAAAACGCTCCTTACCGACGACATGGCGCTCGGCTGGGGCGGGGTGGAAGTCGTGGGACGCGGCACGCCCGATCCCGAGCGCGTGAAGCGCGAGCGGATGTTCGTCGACTACTTCCGCGGAGCGCTCTCGGGCTTTGCGCTGCGCGCCTCGGACCTCTCCGAAGGGGCGTCGCTCGTTGCGGAAGCTTTCGCGGGCGACATGGTGGGCCCGAAAGAAGCGGCGCGCCTTTTCGAGCGTACTGCCACCGAAGCCGTCGTACGCTTTTCCTCCTGGCACGAGTGGGCGAAGTCGCTCCTTGCGGCCGAAGTCTTTCTCGCACTCGAAACGGGCGAAGCGGCGGCCCTTGAAGTGCTCGCAACGCGCGAGGCGCTTCTCACGCGCTTCCTCGAAGGCCCCTGGGGGAAGACCCCCTGGCCGCGGCTGAGGGCAAGCGAAGCAATGCCGCCCGTGTACGGTCAATGAGACCGACAAGACCCTAAAAAGGAAAGCGGCAAAAGGTACCCGTGCAAAAAGGCCTCCGGCACGCGACACGTGCGGGAGGCCATTTCCATGGTGTTTCAGAAGACTTTTGCGACTCAGGATTCGGGCGCGATCCCCGCTTCGCGCGCTTCCGCCGCACGGCGCTCGAGCAACCTCAGCGTTTCCGCGTACTGCACGTACCGCGGCGAATCGGGTTCGAGCGTCGCAAGCACGGTGCGGATCTGCTCGGCCGCAAGCCCCCAGTCCTGCGTCTGGAAGGCGGCGATCGCCAGGAGTTCGACCGCCTTCATGTTGTCGGGTTGCGCGCGAAGCGCTTCCTGAAGGACGCTTTTCGCTTCGGGCAAAAGACGGGCATCGCCCGAGGTGAGGAGCGCCGCACCGAATTCGAGCATGACTTCGGGGTCGTTGCGCACCTTCGTCTGCGCCTTGCGCGCTTCGCGGTAGGCGGTGGCGGCTCCGGCGTAGTCGCCCGCTTCGACGCGCTTGCGCGCAAGAAGCACCCAGGCGCGGCCGTCGCGGCCGTTGTCGCGCAGGTAGGTTTCGATCGCTTCCGGAGCGGCGGTGCCCTCGAGGACCTTCTGGTCTTGCGAGAGGCGCATCATTTCGGGAGCACCCATGATTGCGTAGAGTCCCGTCGGGATCCCCACGAGAATCGCGACGACGATCACCGTAAGGGTTGCGGGCGTCACGCTGAGGGGCTTCGTGCCGCCCGTGTACGCGACCTCTTCGGCCGTTTCCGACGGACGCCCCTCGTGCTCTTCGAGCATGCGGCGCTCAAGGTCCGAAAGGAGCTCCTCATAGAGCGCTTCGGTGATGCGCCCCGATGCGCGGTCCTCGTCGAGACGGCGCTTTTGGTCGCGCAGCGCATCAAGGAGCTCGCGGCGGTGGTCGGCCTCTTCGCTTCCCGTCTTGCCTTCGTCGAAGCTTTTCGACGTGGTCGGAACGAGAAAGAGCGCGGCGACGACGAGCATCAGGCCCATCAGCGCGAAAAGGATCAGGCGGTCGCTGTCAAGGTCGAACATGGCTGTGAGGCAACGTGGGGGAAAGAAAAGGGCGAAGAAGACGCGCGAACGGTACCGCATGCCGCTCCGCAGGCGAGGTGCGAAGACGGTGTGCCTACTCGGAAACCCCAAATAATAGCGAAAACCCGAAGACGGGCGGATCGGCGCGCGCCGCTTTTCGCGACCCTTACGACAAAGGTATCGGGTAGGAGGCGCGGGGATGTCTCCGCGCCGTCCTCCCACACCACCCACCG
>CAJLHF010000041.1 GCA_905206365.1 uncultured Sutterella sp.
TGGCGTCATTGCCGACTGCTTTCCTACAACGACGGATACGGGTATGCGTGGCTTCGCCCCGCGCCTCATTCCTCCCCCGTCTGAAGACGGGGGTTTCCTGAGGTACCTCTATGAAGCGCCTGCGTGCCGGCTACAAAGCGCCGATCATCGCCGCCGAAGACGGCCGTGACATCTACGGTCTGACCGTCAATTAAGGCGCCCTCAAGGAAAAGCGCGTCACGGACGGGGAAAAGGGGAAGGCTGGCGTTGAAGAGGAACCCAACCGCAGCGCCTCGATCGCCTTCAACGAACGTCAGATGCGCATTCAGGCCGCGGGCTTTGAGCCCTTCCTCCCCGAGCGCACGGCCAAGATGGCCATGGTCATCCGCCTCAACCAGATGGCGGCGGGCTACACCGCGATGAGCGAAGATGCCGCTCGTGCCTACGCCGAATACGTCAACAACGACGTGACGCCCCTGATTCCCTCGAAGGGCTCCGAAGGCGCGAACGACCTGAGCTTTGCCACCCACATCGGGCTTGCGCTCATGGGCGAGTGGGATGTCATGTGGAAGGGCGAGCGCCGCAAGGCGGCGGACGTCCGGAAGGAACTCAGTTTGAAGCCTTTCCGCCCGTTCGGACTTGACGGCATTTCGATTCTCTCGAATTCGAACGTAGGCGAAGCGCTGGCCGTCACGGCCGTGAAGAAGGTCGAGCACCTCCTGAATTTCAACGCGAAACTCGTCGCGACGAGTCTCGAAGCTTTGAACGGCAACGTCACGCCCTTCCTCTGGCTCACGGTCGAGACGAAGGGGTGGCCGATGCAACACGAAGCGTCCGAAGCCATTCTCGAGAACCTCAAGGGGTCCTACCTCTGGGAAAAGGACGAAAAGCGCTACCTCCAGGACCCGCTCTCCTTCCGTAGTGCCGGCTACATCCTCGCCGCCGCCATGGAAGAAGTCGATCAGGCGAAGTCGCTTCTCACCACCGCGATCAACCACACGACCGACAACCCGATCGTCAATACCGAAGTTAAGACCGACCGCTGGTATTCGAAGCTTCCCGCCGTCGTGATGAACGAAGCCGGTTCGCCCACGGCGCACGTCAACTCCTGCGCGAATTTCAACAACACGCAGCTCGCACTTCAGTTGGAAAGCGTCGGTCGCGCGCTCGCCCAGGTGATGCACGCTTCCGCCTGGCGTACGACCCAGTTGGTCGACAGCCACCGCACGCAGCTCCCGACCTACCTCGTTGCCCCTGAAAACAAGGGCGGCGACGGTTTCGCAAACATCGCGCAGTCGATGTCCGGGATCTATGCGGAAGGCATGGCGCTCACGAACAGCGTCATGGGCTACGGCGTGCCGACCTCGATCGGGATCGAAGAAACCTTCTCGAACGTGAACGTCGCCGCGGACCGCCTCGATCGTCTCTCCGAATGCACGGCGGGTGTTTTCGCCTACGAAATCCTCCATACGACGCAGGCCATGGACATCCGCACCCGTACGGAAAAGCGCGCTCTGGGCGAAGGGACCTCGAAGCTCCTCGCCTCCTACCGCACGGTGGTGCCGTACGTCGATCACGACCGCATCTTCACGACCGACCTTCAGCGTTCGCTCGAATGGGTCCTCGCTCAGAAGTAACCCGATCAACGAGAATCTCTCCTGACTGAACAACCCCGGTTGCGCCCGTCGCGACCGGGGTTTTCGTTTTGCGCGCGGGCGTTCCGAAAGGACGAAACGAACGGGGTGAACGGGTTTTCTCTCAAGCCGTTCCGCCGAATTCCCGATAGCATAAAACGCTTAAGGAGCGCCGGATCCCTTCGGCCAACACCATAACGCAAAGGAGCCTTCAGACCCATGTGCACCACCGTTATTGTCGGGAAAAACGTTTCCAAGACCGGCCGCGTCATCGTCGGCCACAACGAAGATGCGGGCGGCCGCACGCTGCACCAACAGTTCTACTGCCCGGCCGGGCACCACGCCCCGGGCGAAACGGTGACGGCCGAACCCGGTCGAGCCGCCGTCCCTCAGGCGGGCGAAACCCTCGCCACGTATTGGTCGAACATGCTGGAGCCGGGCAAGGGCTCCTCCTTCGACCAGGGATTCGCCAACGAAGCCGGCCTCGTCATCTGCTCGAACGGCGGCGGCACGAGCTTTGACGGCGACCTCGAAGACGAATCGAGCCTCGCTCTCAAAGATGGAGGCGTGGGCTTTCTCGTTCGCCGTCTCATGGCCGAGCGCGCCCGCACGTCGCGCGAGGCCGTCATGATCTGCAAGGCGCTCGTCGAGGAGTACGGCTACTGGAGCCCGGCGCGCAACTACACCGTCGCCGACAAGAACGAAGCCTGGTGCATCAACATCGTCAAGGGCCACCACTTCGTCGCCAAGCGCGTACCCGACGACAAGGTGATGCTCATCTCGAACATGCTCGCCATCCGTCACGTCGACCTGAACGACAAAGAAAACGTGATTGCAAGCGACGACCTGATCGAATACGCGATCAAAATGGGACGTTACACCCCGAAGACCCCGGGCGACTACGGCGACTTCGACTTTGCGGCGGCCTACCAGAGCGACGAAAACCGCCACGCGCCGACGAAGTCGCAACGCATGCGTCTGGGCTGGCTCGACATTGCGGGCGTCTGGTGCACGGACGAACTCCATTACCCGGAACTCCTCTCCCCCAAGGAACCCATGGGCGTGCAGGACGTCATGCGCGTGCTTCGCATCACCAACCCCGAAACCTATGCCACGCGCGGTGACGGTCGCGCCGACGCCTTCCACGTGAGCGCCGTCGACATTTCCCGCTCGCACACCCGCGAGAGCTGGGTCGCGAACATCGCCGAAGACCCGATCGAAACGGTCATGTGGCGTTGCTCGAGCTATCAGGATACGGGGGTTTACGTTCCCTGGTTCCCCTTGGCGGGTACGATTCCCGAAGGGTACCAGTGGATGAACCTCGAAACCGCTCGCAAGGAGCACTTCGCGGTGCGCCCCGAAAGCATTTCGCTCAACTTCGAACGCAGCTACTGGACCTATGCCGTTCTGGGCGAACTCGTCAACTTCAACCGCGGTCTCTTCGCAGGCGTGCACGCCGAGCGCGATGCGCTCGAAGCGTACTTCCGCGAAGAACTCGGAAAGTTGCGCGCCAAGCTCCCCGAGATGAGTGCGGAAACGAAGCGTGCGGCGCTCGGGCGCTTCACGTGTGAAATGTGCGCCGAAGCGGACCGCCGCTACCGCGCGATCCTCGCCGACATCAATCATTTCGAAGCGCATGCGAGCCGAAGCGAACTGAGCGCCTCGGACGAAGCCGCCACGGTGAAACTTACGTTGAAAGTCCCCGCGGGCATGGCGATGCGCGTTCCCGACGCGAAGTCGATCCTCTGGAGCGCCGGCTTCTCCACTTCGAAACCCGGCGTGAACGAACCCGCCGCGCCCCTTGAGATGCGTCGCGTCGAAACGCCCTCGGGGGTGGAATGGGTCTTCACCTTCCGCGCGCACGACGTGGCGAAGTTCGGCGTTGCGGGCGTCACGGCCGACACGTATCTGCGCGGCGTCATCGACCATCAGCGCTTCGTCGCGATGATTCCGATGACGTTTGTCGCCTAAGAGCGCCCGTCATTGATAAGTCAAGGGCCGTCCGACTTCCCGTCGGGCGGCCCTTTTCTTGTGGAAAAGCCCGGGCAACGAAGCGTTCCCGGGCTTTTTCAACAGGCGTCGACCGATGCTCAGCTGATCATGTAGAGCACGATGAGCGTACCGATGTTGGCGATCGCGGTACGCTTGACCACATCGAGGGGCGAGACGTTCGCGATGCCGGCGATCACGATCATGCCCGCGGCGATCGGCGAGGTGACGCGACCCAAAGTGGCGGAGACGATGGCGAGGTAGCCGAGGTCGGGGATGGTGAGGCCGAATTCGGGCGCGTGCACCGTCACGGCTTCGTTGAAAGCAAACGCGGCCGCGTCGCCCGATCCCGTCATGATCCCGAGTACGAGCGGCCCCACGGCGGCACCGATTTTGGCAATCTCGGAAGAACCCTTGAGATATTCGACGAAAAGATCGATCACGCCGCAGGTGCGAAGACCCGCCGCGAAGACGCCCGCCGCGATGATGAGGCCGAGAATGTTGCCGTAGCCGCGACCCATCCCGTCGAAGAACTTCTTCATGACGTCCGCGGGGTCGGAGCGGGTAACAGCGAGCGTATAGAGCATGCCGATCAACATGGCGGTCGCCACGCTCATCTTGAGTTCGGGCCAAGTGAGCGACACCACAAAGAGGATCACCACCGGAAGGAGCGGGGCGAACGCCCAGAGAACTTTCGGATTTTCGGGAAGTTCGGAAGCTTCCGCCTGCTTCACGAGCGCGCCTTCGTTGTTTTCGTGAAAGCCCTCTTTTTTGAAGTCGCCGTAGAGAAAGCACACGAGCACCATCAGTACGATGCACACAACCGAGATGATCGCGGTACGCGGTGCCGTGTACGTGATGAAGTCCATGACGGGAACATCCGCAAGCTTTGCGACGAAACCGTTGTGCGAAGACCCCGGTGAAATGAAGCTCGGCAGGGTCGAGGCCACCACGGTTGCCGCCGCCACGGCCGGGCGAAAGCCCGCGCGGATCATAAGGGCCACCATGGTGGGACCGATCGCGGCGCAAAGACCCGCAAGCGAGCTGATCGCAATCGAGCAGACGCCCGTCACGACCATGGTGCAGGGAAGAAGCAGGATGCCCAATTTGTTGAGCGGCTTCGTCAGGAGGCTCACGAGGTGGAGGTCGCACTTCGTCAGCGTCATGACCGCCGCAAAACCCATCGAGGAACAGATCACGATGATGAGCGAACCGTTCGTCATCGACTTGTCGAACTGCTGGAAGGCAGCGTACGGATCAAGCGAGAGGAGCGTCATCAAAAGGCCGGAGGTGAGCAATACCAACCGGGTCTCGTAACGCTTGATGAGCGCCCACACCGTCCCGATCACGACGATGAGCGCGCCCCACATGGCAAAAGTCATGGGCTTCTCCTGAAATGGGGGTCTTACGGATAGAGTCGACGCGCACGCTCGCGGGCTTGGCAACCCGATCACGAGACGCGCGATTCACAAATTCTAGGCCGAGCCTAAGCAAAAAACCCCGTGGAGAAACCCTAGGAGTCTCGGAAAACTCCGAAACCGCCGCACAAAGAGAACGCCCCCGCGAGCGTCGGAGGTAAGTACCGCGACAACGCGGCCGCCGAGCTCGTTCCGGTCGAAAACGGCCGGAACGACCGAAAATCGCCCGACACTCAGTCGTGCGTCGAAAGGCCGAGCTTCGTATCGAGCGTGCGGGCGATCGAACGGTAGGCAAGTCCCACGGCCGAAAGAGCGACGTCGAGTTCAAGCTCGGTCGGCTTGCGACCGATCGGAAGGCGCGACTGCGATTCGACGATCGTGCGCACGAGTTCTCGGAGTTCGCCGAAAACGTGATAGAAGGCGTAGCGGCCGCCCCGTTCGTTCGCAACGGGCATTCGGGCCATGCCCGACATCATCTTCAAAAGGAGCGGCACGCAGAAGAGGTTCACGAGTTCGCTCTCGCGGGCGAAGTCCTCCTGTACGACCGAGAGCGCCTCCTGGAAGCACTGCGCTTCGTCGCGGGAGAGCCAGCCGTTCTGGTAACGGTCGAGCAGATAGTCGAGATACATCGCGCAGACGGCGCCCGCGCTCATCGCGTCGACCACGTCGTCGAAAGCCGCGCTCGTCACGGCACCCGTTTCGTCGACGGGCACGCGCATTTCGTAGGAGTCGAGAAGAATGGCTTCGACGAGCGGACGAATATCCTCGACGCGTTCTTCGAAATCGTTGGCAATGATGCTGGCGTAAGTGGACATGATCTGTGAGATGGGATTGACCGCTTCGCGGGTGTTTCGGGATCGCAACGCCCGTCTCGGTGAGGGAGCGCGCGGTGCGGCGAAAAACGCACGCGTCGGCCGCGAATTGTAGAGGACCGGGCCGGGGCGTGCAAATTCCGGCCGAAATCGGAGGGAATCGGGCGGAGCCGGTCGGGAACGAACGCCCGAGTGCGAGGCAAGTCCGAAGCGCGCGACCGTCCGCTTCCCCGAGAAGACAAAGTCCCCGCCTTCCGAAAAAGACGGGGACCCGTTGCGCGGGCGCCTTCAGGACGCCTCAAGCGCCTCAAACGCGGATTAGAGCGCGGCCTTCACTTCGTCGCGGATGCCCACGAGGGCGAGCGCGATGAGGGTCGCGAGCTGCGGCCCTTTTTCCATGTCGGTCGAGTCGAAGAATTCCTTCAGGCTGTGTTCGAGATTCGTCACGCCGCCCGTACCGATGCAGACGGCCGGGATGTTGATCGACATCGGCATGTTGGCGTCTGTCGACGAGGGACGGCACTGCTTCACTTCGATCCCCATCGTCGCCATGGCGGCGAGAGCCGCCTGGACGGCCGGGCAGTTGTCGGGGCGAAGCCCCGCGGGGCGGTTGCCGATCTGGGTCTTCACGAGCTTCAGCTGATGAGCGGCGTCCGCCTTGGGCCAGTGGGCGTTTTCAAGTTCGACCGCCTTTTCGAAGGCGGCGAGCACCGTTTCTTCAAGCTTCGCGAGTTCCGCCACGTCGACGCTGCGCAGGTCGACGTCGACCGAGCATTTCGCGGCAATCGTGTTCACCGTGGTGCCGCCCTTGATCGTACCGATCGTATACGTGGTCTTGGGGGTTTCGGGAAGCTCGAGGTCGGCAATGAGCGCGCCCGCTCGGCACATCGCGTGAATGGCCGAGGGAACGTGACCGTAGTCGAGGTAGGAGTGACCGCCTTCGCCTTCGATCGAGAGACGCCAGCGGTGCGCGCCCGTAGCGCCGTTCTGGAGCGTGTTCACGTTCGCCATGTCGAGTGCCATGAAGCCGTCGATCTTGCGCGAACCGTCGAAAAGGGCCTTCGCGCCGCGGATGTCGCCGTTCCCTTCTTCGCCGACCGTGCCGACGAAGAGGATGTCGCCTTCGGTGCGGATACCCGCCCCTTCGAGGGCGCGCAGGACCTGGAGCATCGAGCGGATGCCCGATGCGTTGTCACCGATCCCCGGGCCGTAGTAGAGGTTCCCTTCGCGGCGAACCGTAAGGTCGGTACCCGCGGGGAAGACCGTGTCGAGATGAGCGGCGATCGCAAGCGTCGGACCCGAGCCCGTCCCCGGACGACGACCGACGACGTTCCCCGAAGGATCCATCACGACGTCCGTGAGGCCGTAAGAACGCATGAGTTCCATCACCGCTTCGCCGCGCACCTTTTCGGCAAAGGTGGGCGACTCGATTTCGGCAATCTTCACCTGCTCGGCCATGGCTTCGGCGACCTGCTCCTTGCAGATCGACATCGCACGGGCAACGTCGTCGCGGGCCGCAAGGCCGCGCACGCGCTCAAGCATCGCTTCTTCAATCTCGGGGACGCGATCCGTCATGATGTTTTGCTCCTCAATGTGGGTTTGCGAAGGGCGAAGGGAAAGATCCGCTCGTCACCGAGCCGCCCTTCGACGCGAAAAAGCCGTCCGACGGGACGAAAGCGCCCGCCGGCAAGTGAAAAGATCATACCCTGTCCTAGTTCCATCGTCCTAAGGAATTTCCACGATAGTTGCGGCGGAGCCTTTTCGAACGGTTCTTTGCGCGGTTTCCGGTACGTTCGGACAGGCTTTGCGGCGCATTTTCAGCGCACATTAAGGCACCTTCGGCATAGTCCGCGGGATACCACACCGCGCTCGCGAAATCCCGCCCGCGTGTTTTCGAGACGCCTTGCCGCGTCCGAACACGGAACGCCCTCGAAGCCCCCGACCGAAGGTCGATTTTTCCCGAGCGCCGACCCAAGGAGAATCATTGCATGCGAAAAACCGTCCTTGCGGCCGCCCTCGCGGCCGTTGCGACCGTTGCGGCCCTCGCTCTTCCGGCCGCTGCGGCCGAGATGAAACCCGGCACGTACGAAATCGTCACCCGAGGCAACAACGGTCCCTTGACCGTCACGACCACGCTCGGGAAGCACTCGATCGAGAACGTGGTCGTGGGCGAGAACTTCGAAACCGATTACATCGCATTGCAACCCATGAAGGACGTGGCGGCGAAGATTGTTGCCGATCAGACCCTCTCGGTCGATACTGTGTCGGGCGCCACGCGCTCGACCACGGCCCTTTTGCGCGCGGTCGGGGAGGCCGTGGAAAAAGCCGGCGGCGATACGGCCGACTTCACGAAGGACACGACCCCGATCGATCCGAACACCCTCCCTCTTTCAAGCGTTGAAACGGACGTGGTCGTCGTAGGGGCGGGCGGCACCGGCATGGCGGCCGCCGCCCGTGCGGCCGAACTCGGCGCCAAAGTGGTGGTACTCGAAAAGATGGGCCTGATCGGCGGCTCCTCCGCGCTTTCGGGCGGCGCCATTGCGGCGGCGGGCTCGAAAGCTCAGGCTCGTGCGGGGATCGACGATACGCCGGAGGCGTTTGCGAAGCTGTGGCTTGACGATCAGAAGTCGTCCGTCCCCGGAGGCGAAGACGGCTACCCCGAAATCGAGCGCGTGAAGGCGCTTGCTCGGGAGTCCGCCGCCACCGTCGACTGGCTCGAAGGAACGGTGGGCCTCCGATTCGCCAAACCGCGCCCCTTCGGGTTCGGAGGTCCCGAGCGCGCTCACGCGCCCGCGGCTTCGCCCGTTCCCGCAAACGGTCGCGGCTCGACCGCGGGCGGGGGCGCCTACGTGATCTCCGCCCTCAAAAAGTACACGGACGCCCGTGGCGTTCCGGTTCGCACCAACACCGCCGCCTACGAACTCATGACGAATGCGGCGGGCGACGTGACGGGCGTGCGCGCCCACGACGGAAAGAACCGCTATGAATTCAAGGCGAAAGCCGTTGTCCTTGCGACGGGGGGCTTTGCACGCAACGTCGAGATGCTTGTCGAACGCGCACCGCGCTGGGTGACCTTCACGGATTGGACCGCCAGCGCCAAGGGCTCGACCGGGGACGGCCTGCGCATGGCGCTCGATGCGGGTGCCGCGGAAGCCAAGGACAGCTGGATGATCGGCCTTTACCTTGTTCCCAAATACCCGATCCTCGCGTCGACCTACACGTCGAAAGACAAGTACAAAGACCGCGTCTTCGTGAACGAACGCGGCGAGCGCTTCGTCGACGAAAGCCGCCCCTACGTGACGGACCCCGCCGCGATGCAGGGTCAGGTCTGGGCGATCGTCGACGGGAGCGATCCTAAGAAGACCGAAATCCTCAAGCGCTACCTCACCTACGACGTGGCCGTTCACGGGGAAAGCTGGAGCGAGCTCGGTCGTCGCATGGCGCTCACCAACCCGAAACTCATAACGCCGTCGGATGAAGTTCGGCGGCCGTGAGTTATCGGTCAAATGGAGCTACGCTCCGTTAGGGGCTTTGCCCCTAAAACCCCAGGATATTTGAAACCTGAAATTGCCTTGGATTTGTTGACAATCCAGAGCCTCAGGTGTTAGCATGGAAAGTGCAGTACAGGGAGGGATCCCGATGATTGCACCTGAAATGAGGGGCCCCGACGACTTGCGCCGTCGGGGCCCCTTTTTTACAAACCGCGATCCGGAAATGAAAATGGGGAGAGCCTATCTTCTTCACTAAGCTCTCCCCGTAGCTTCCGATCGTACTGATCCGAAACGAAGCTATGCCGAAGTCTACCACCTCTGAAACGAATTCCGCCAATCCTGAAAATGTTGTCATCTCTGACGTGCGACTCGGTAGCCGAGCCACCGGCGACACGTACCCGCTGGAGTGCAATGCGCCCGCCGGCGTCGAGCCGAAGTACTTCATCGGCATCGACCTGCACTCGAACAACATCGTGTACTGCGTGCTGACGCAGGAAAACGGGCAACCCAAGAAGGTCAAGACCGGCAAGGTCTCCTGCAACAACACCAAGGGCATCGCCTCGGTGGCCGAGGCGCTCCGCCCCTACTGCGAGAACGTGCCGCACTTCGCCGTCGTCGAAGCCACGTACAACTGGTACTGGCTGGCCAACCTCTTTGAGTCGGAAGGTTGGTTCCTTCGCTTGGCCGATCCCTGCACGGTAAGCCAGGCGAACCTGAAGTACTCGAACGACCATACCGACGCCGCCTATTTGGCCGAGCGTCTGCGCGTTCACTCGCTCAAAACGTTCCCGATCATGGGAAAGGAGTATCGAGATCTGCGCGATCTGTCTCGGTCCCTCATGGTGCTCAAACAGGACATGGCCCGCCTGAAGATTACCGTGGTCAACGAGCTGGCGAATCACTGCTCCGTCCGCGTCCGCATCGACTCGCTCATCAGAGAGCCCCTGAAACTCATTCGCGGCAACGAGAAGAAGCCCGGGATTTACGAAGAGCTTGATGAGCTTATGTCCAAGATCGTGTACGAATTCGTCCAGTTGCCTGGGACGCACTACATGCTTTGCAGCCAACTGCGGCGAATCGTCCGACTGACGCTCGAAGTTGAGAAGCTCGGCGAGTTGCTATTCGGAAAAATGACGGACAGCCCCACGACCCAGGCCCTCAAGACGATCAAGGGGTGCGGCCCCGTGCTCAGCACGATCATCGCCACCGAAGTCGGTGACATTCGACGCTTCGCTTCGGCCAAGAACTTTCAGTCATACTGCCGTCTGGCCCCAACCTCCAAGCTCTCCAACGGGAAGAGCAAGGGCCAGGGCAACGCCAAAAACGGAAGCGCCTACCTGAGCTGGGCCTTGACGGAGTTGGCCACGCTCATGGCGAGATTCAACCCTGAAGTCGGAGCGGAGTTCCAACGATTGCTAGCTCGAGCCGGCGGCTTGCGCGTCAAGGCCATCCGAGCACTCGCGGCCAAGATATCTCGTGCCATCTTTCACATGCTGCGAAACGGAGAGGTCTTCGACGTCAAGCGCTGCTTCGCACCCCGAAAGACGGAGGCGAAATAATCGAACACGCTGACCTGCACAGCCTCGGAGGGGGGGTGGTCCGCCACAAGAGACCTTTAGCCCCGAATAGGAGTGCAGACTCAGCGCCTCTTTGGCCGCGACGGCGCGCTTAGCGCCGTCGCGGCCCCCGTGTCATACGGGGAGCCAAATTCAAGCTGTTGCAACCGCATCTCTTGAATTTGGTTGTATATGCTGAAAGTTTTGTGGAATTCGACCACCGTGTGATCCCTCTTCGGGGTGAGCCCTCTTCGTGAGGAGACCTTGCGATTCCTGTAAAAATCCATGGGACACGCGGCGGTAACAGACCGAAGTTTCTGGCCTCCCGAGCGGAGGTGGGGCCTACGACCGTGGCCGACGCCATCCGGCGCCGGTTGTCGTTTGCCTAGATCCTGATGTGTGCCTGTGTTGAAGTCCCTCGCGGACGAGCACAACCCACTGAAATACCGTCGACAACATTCACCACGACTGCTTTCAGCCGAAGACGGCCTGATTTGTACCGCACCTATTCGACCTGCCTCAAAAACTGTATGGCTGGACGGCTACGCCGTCGTGCCAGTTTTTTTCACATCCGGGCCTCATACCCTTGACAAGCACGGCGTAATGTGCGTCCGCCCTTGAAAAGACCATGAACACCTACAACGCCGACTGCGAAAAGGGACGCGATTCGGCTTTCGGGAAGGATCCCGCGTACATGAAGCCTTTCACGACCGGTCCCTTCTTCGCGGTGCGCGTGCTCCCCGGTACGGGCGGCACGATCGGGGGCGTCGTCACGAACGAACGTTTCCAGGTGCTGCGCCCCGACGGCTCCGTCATCAAGGGACTCTATGCCGGCGGCGAAATGGCGAACCGCCCCTTCTACGACCGCGTCTATACGTCGGGGACGGGCCTTGCCGTGGCCTACACGTCGGGCCGCATCGCGGGCGAAAACGCCGCGCGGGAGCACTGAGCTCGAGAGGTTTGCAGAAACCAAACGGGATGCTCGATTTTCGGGCATCCCGCTTTTTGGATCCATTGCGGGGCCGCAATCGTCGGAAACGACGGAAACACACACACACACAGCAAAAGGGCCGCGCCTGACAGGACACGGCCCTTTCGTGCACGAAGCGCGATGGGATCGCATTGTGCGGTGACCCGCCCTCAGCGGGCTTCAGGTATCCTCAGGTACCTCGCTTGGACCCCCTATCGGAAGGCTTCGTGCGGAAACTTTCCTCAGTTCCGATAGTAGCTCGTTTTTCTTTGTTTGTACAGCTTTTTCTTTTTATCTCCGGAACCTCGAATTGCTCGGGTTCTCCCCCTCGGTCGTTACGGGAGGAGCATGTCGGTACCGACCTCGCATACGCCTCCGATGCACCAACCCATGCCCTTCAACACGATGGCGAGCACGAGCAGGAAGAGAATGAAAAGAAGCGCGCGTCCGCGTTCACCGGGCTGATGTTCATGGCGGCCTGTCATAGTACCTCCCTTCCTCGGAACCGTCCGTTCCTTCCCTCGCGGAAGAAGCTCCCGATTCCCAAGGTTTCCTAAGGCTTTTTCCTTACCTTCATTCTCACCGTTTCGCAAAGAACGCGCAAATTTTTGTATCCGTTCTTGTCCCACTGTCAACTACCGACGAGTTCACTTTACGTTTGTGCAACTCTCCGATGCGACCTCGATGCCACCCCGAAGCGTTCGGAAAGCACCGTCGGAGCGCCTTTCGGGAGGCTTTCGGACGGTTTTTTGCTATGCTCGTTGCCGTGCGAATTCCCGGCGGGGCGCGCGTCGTCCCGCCCGCCGAATCTTTACACATTTTTTTGCAGATGCCCCCGCGCCATGAAAAAAGCTTTCCTGCAACTGCACCTCTCGATTCTGCTCGCCGGTTGGACCGGCATCTTCGGAAAACTCATCGAACTCACGCCCGGCCTCATCGTCTTTTGGCGCATCGTCATTGCGGGCGGGCTCTTGTGGCTCTGGGCCTGGTTCACCGGTAGGCTCGAGCGCGTCACGCCGCGCGACCGCATCGGGATCATGCTCGTGGGAGCGCTCCTCATGTTGCAGTGGACGCTTTTCTACGCGTCGATCAAAGCTTCGAGCGTCTCGATCGGCGTCGTCGCCTTTTCGTCAATCGGCTTTTTCACGGCACTGCTCGAGCCCCTCATGACGGGCTCGCGAGTGAAACCCAAGGAGATCCTTTTTTCCTGCCTCACGGTGCTCGGGATCTACCTGATTTTCCACTTCGACACCCGCTACCGGCTCGGGATTGCCTTCGGGCTGGCGAGCGCGGCCGCGGCCGCGGCGCTTGCCGTCTTCTTCCGGAAGTACCGCGCGAAGTATTCGTCCGTCACGGTCATGAGCTGGCAGCTTACGGGCGGTTTCGTTTCGGCGCTTGCCCTTTTGCCCGCGTATCTTGCCCTGATGCCGCCCCAAAACGTGCTCCCGCAGCCGATCGACTGGCTCTGGCTCGTCATCTTCTCGACCTTCTGCACGCTCGGGATGTACATCCTGCAGATCCAATCGCTTGAAAAGATTTCGGCTTTCACCGTGAATCTCTCCTACAACCTCGAACCCGTCTATTCGATCGTCCTCGCGATGATCCTCTTCGGGGAAGCGCACGAACTCGGGCTCGAATTCTACGGAGGGCTGGCACTCATCTGCCTCTCGGTGGCGCTCCAAACGGGAAGCGTCTTGACGACGCAGCGGCGCCTGAAGCGCATTGCCGAGCGCAAAGCACGCGAAGCGCAATACCGTGCGGATCCGCCGAACGACTGAAGACGACGCGTCCGCGCGCGTGATAATCTTCGGGGCCGAATACTTCGCACCCCAACCCCGAAAAGAAGAACAACAGCAACGCTGATACACACATATATAGGAGGATCCACAATGCGCAACTCTTTTGCCGGCCTTCTTCTCGCTCTCGGCCTCGGCGCCGGTACGGTTTTTGCGGCCGACGCTCCGGCTGCTCCTGAGACTCCCGCTGCGGCAACCGTTCCCGCCGCCATCGAAGTGGGCGACATCACGTTCACGGGAAGCTTCCCCTTGGCCGGGAAGACGCTCCTCCTGCAGGGTGCGGGGCTTCGCCAAATCGTTTTCTTCAAGGTCTACGGCGCCGCGCTTTACGTTGAAAAGCACGCCGCCTCGACCGCGGATGTTTTCTCCGCCGACACGCCGCGCGCCGTTCGTCTCGGGCTCCTGCGCAATGTCAAGGGGACCGACTTCATCGAAGCACTCGAGTCGGGTCTCGACGCCAATCTGACGCCCGAAGGCAAGAGCGCGATCACGAACGAGCTTGATCAGCTCAAAGATCTCATGCGCGCGATCGGCGACGTGAAAAAAGGCGACATGGTTGACTTCGAGTACACGACCGAAAACGGCACGACGTTGCGCTTGAACGGCAAGCCCGTGGGCCCCTCCATCGCCGGCAAAGCCCTCTACGATGCGGTGCTTGCGATTTGGCTCGGCGAGCGTCCGATCGACAACCGCCTGAAGGAAGCAATGATGGGCGTGCGCTGAGATCTGCAGGGATCCGAAAAGATCCTCCTCTGTCCGCCCTCTTCTCTTGAAACCCCCGATTTTTCGGGGGTTTCGCATTTTTGCGAAGTACTTCGAACGAAGTCTCCGCCTGCAATTGAGGTATCGAGTATGTCTTTTTGCAGGAGATTTCCGGTACCCGAAAGACGCTCTTCGTTACCGCGTTTACAAAAGGCCTCCAAAGGCTTCAAGAAACGCACGCGGGCCTTCGCCTTTTCCGCGCGGCCAAAGGGCGCGCTCGTGGCGTTCTTACCTGCGGTGCTTGCGGATGAAACGCTTCATCGACCCCACGAGGTAGCCGATTTCGTAGAGTCGGGCGCCCATGAGTCGAATGAGCCCCTCGACGTCCACGGCCGGAATCTGATCGGCGACGTAGCCTTCGAGCTCTTCCCTCAGAACCTCTTCGGGCGGTCGATGACGCATGGCCGCAACCGCCCGAAGCGTACGAAGCGCGTCGGGCGAAAGCCGCCCCATGATGGCGGCCATGTCGGCTTGGGCGAGCGCGCGGTTCGTCGGCCGCCCCGATCCTGCGGGCTCAGTCATGGGTCGCGGAGCACGCGCAGTTGGCACCTTGCTGCATCCCGCCGTTCGCGTGACCCGCGAACGCAAGGCACAGGGCCCCGAGCACGATCTGCGCTTCGATCACGCGCGCCACGGCCTCGAGCATCCCCGTTTCGTCGGTTGTCGTGAAAATGCGGCCTTCCTCGTCGATTTGCAGACCGCAGCGGATCCACTCGTCCTGAATACCCGCAAATACGGGAGATTTCGTCACGGCGTCGAATGCGGGAAGAAGACGCTTCATCGCACCGTCGTCGTGCACGAAATAAAAGCCCCCCTCCATCGCACGCACCGACACGGCCGCGCGTTCCATCGTACCGGGAATCGCAAAGGGCGTCGTCACACGGTCGTCGCGCATTTCCACGATACCGTTGCCCGGTCGAACCTGAAGAAAATCACGAAGGTCTTCGAAAAGCATATGGGCCTCCTGAGTTGAAAACGGGTTGCACGTTCGGCATCCGACGCGGTCGTTCGTTCCGATCGGAAATGTTGTCGTTTTTGTCGCCCGGTTCGCAACCGGGCGCGTACCTCACCCGTCCCCGAAACGCCGGGGAAATTTTTATCGTAGCAAATTCCGTGCGATGCGACGCACCTGCGAACGTCTTTTGCCAAGCAGCCCGCCGTCCTTTGAGAAAGCGCAAGCCGAAGACCGCATTTACCCGTTTCCAAGCTTGAAGTGACAAACATAGAAAGGAAAAGCGCTCGGATTCGCACAGCCGAGCGCTTTTTCCCCGCCTTGAGGCGAAAATCTCACCGTCAGCCCTCGTACATCCCCGTCAGGCGACGTGCCCAACGCGCGCCGTGAAAGCCGAGGAAATCGTCCACCGAGCCCTCCGTCGGATGCTCGTGGAAGTATTCAAGCGCACCCGCAGTTTCGGCGACGAACTGCCGCACCGCACGTTCGATGACGGTGCGATCCGACGGGAACCCTGCACGGAGCGTTTCGTCCGTCTCGCGCAGGTACTCGGCGAGCCCCGCGGGCAACCACTCGCCCGTGTCTTCGAAATGGGGGTTTTCGCCCGCGAACGTGAGCGTAAGCCAATCGACGAGCGCTTCGGTGCGCTCGACATGCTCCTCGGCGCTCATTTCGCCCGAGAGTTCGGCGTCAAAGCGCTTTTTCATATTGCGGCACGCCTGCCCGAGAAGTCCTTCGACCACTTCGATCGAGAGCAAATCGGGGCGACGTTCGGCCTTCGAGCCGTGATCGTGCCCGCAGGAGCGCCGGCAATCGGAGGCGCATCCGGATCCGCATCGAGCCATGACGCCCTCCCCTCAATTGTCGGTCGAGCCCGTGAAGCGACGCTCCCAGAGGGCGACAAGCCCCAGGACGCGTTCCTTCTTTTCGTCTTCGCTCAGAGGCGGATTCGCGCGCACGATGTCGCGGATCGTCCCGTAAACTTCCCTCATGAAGGTGCGGCACGCGCCCACCATGAGAGCTCGGGGATTTTCGCTTTCGACCCCCTCGAAAAGCTGCGGCTCCGCGGCACGCAGTTTTTCAACGAGCGCGCCCCCGACGTAGGGAAGCTCCGTCGTAACGGCGTCGTTCTCGCCCATCAACACGCGGGCCATGGCCCGAACGGCCGCATCGTCGCGCTCGGCGGCTTCGTCGGGAGTGAGCTTGCTTTGACGGACGTCGGCAATTTGCTGAAAAACTGCTTCGAAGGTAAGGCGCAACGTCAGAAGCAGAGTCGCGCGGTCGAACACTTCGATCTTTTTCGCATCGGACTGAACCCCGGTCATTCCGCCGTCTCCTCGTCCTTCGTCGCGCCGGCATCGTTCGATTCGCCGAGCAACCAGGAGCCGAACTCAAGCACGACGAGGTGCACGACGGGATCGGCGAGGAAGCGGTGAATCGCCTCGTCCTCGAAAGTTTTCGCGTCGTTGCGCTCGAACCATTCGCGCGCGAGCTCTTCGATTTCTTCGAAAAAGACCTGAATCGCGAGGATGATGATCTGATCGTCTTCGTCAAAAAGGGCGCGGTCCTCGTCGGAGAGTTCCTTCAGACGCTCGACGACGATGGCGTCGTTGCGAAGGCGCGCCCCCGCACCCGCGAGCGTCCAGCCCTTCGGGAGCTGCACGATGCCGCTTTCTTCGGAAAAGACACCGGCAAGACCGAAGAGCACTTCGGAGACCTTGCGGGCGGCCTCTTCGGGGTCTTCGATGCGAAGCGCACGCAAAAATTCGCCGCCCGCGTAGGTGAGCAGCTCGGCGAGCGTGTCGGGATCCTCAAGCGTGGGCGGAACGGCAAGAGCCGTGGATTCGGTCGTCATAAAAAAGCCTCCGTAAGGGGCGAAGTATGTCGGAAGCGAAAATTATACGGACCGCGGACAAAAAACTCCCGCAACATCTACGATTCGGGAAGTGGCGGAGAGTAGATCGTTGCGGGACAAGAGACGAGGCCGATGACGCGAGCTGCCCGGCTGCGCCAGGAGGTGTTTGACAGCGGGCGCTCAGAGAGAGGAGCGTAACGACCTCGCTAAGGAAATAGTAGCGGTTTACGATCCGATCGGATACCGCTTTCCCGAGAGACCTTGTTGCCGGACAAGGTTTGCGCCATTCGAGCACAATCCCCTCTTGTACGCCCCGAAAATCGGTGAAAAAATGATTGTTTTCACACAGGTTTCCGGAATCGGACGTACCGGTTCGCCCGTGCCTCCGCACCCGCTTCTCCGTCCCGCTCTTCCGTTTTTCTTCCCTTTTTTCCGTCACGCCAGGCAACCGGCCGGGCGCAATCCCGCGCGCTCTTCCTCGTCGAGGAGTCGATGGAGCTCCTCGTAAGACTCGAACCGTCGAAGCGCAAGCGCGTCGTTCGTCGCACGTTCTCCGTCCGAATGTCGCTCCGAGATCACGATCGCGTCGACCCCGGCGGCCGCAGCCGCACGAAGACCCGCCGTGGCGTCTTCGACCATGAGAGCGTCCTTCGGGTCCGTGCCGGTTTCTTCAAGAATGCGGTTGAGAACCTCGGGATCGGGTTTCGTCGCCCGCACGTCGTCGCGCGTCTTCACGATCGAAAAGATGTCGTAAATCACGGCCTCCCTGCGCATGGCTTCGTTTTCGTTCGAATAGACGTCGACGTTGCGGCGGCGCGTCGTCGTCGCAATCGCGAGCTTGACACCCGCATCGTGAAGGCGTCGCACGAAGGAGGCGGCGCCCGGCTGCCAGACCACCTTCTCGCGCAGGAAGTCCTGAGCGATCTGGTAGCGACGGGTATGGATCTCTTCGGGCGTGCCCGGCATGTCGAATTTCGCCTTGAGGTCGGCGCAGTACTTCACATAGGCTTCGGACCCTTCGCCGTAGCGCGAAAGCGACGCGACGCGCAGTTCGTACGCCTCCTTCTCGGTGAGGCGCACACGATCGCGCGAAAGCTCCTCAACGAGCGCGGAGTCGACGAGACTCCAAATGCCTAGCGAATCGATGAGTGTACCGTCAAGATCGAAAACGACGAGCGAGCGGTCGAGAAACATGGGAATCCTTGGAAAAACGTGTTGGAAAAACCGTCCGATGCCTTTGCCGTTGGAAGACTTTGGAAACCTTCGGAGGTTGCCGGGAAATACCGAAATCGAGAGAAGTTCGCCGCAGTTCGAATAAGCGGCCCTTACCCGACGTGCCGTAAAGCCCCGCCGTTCACGGTGGGGATATAAGGCACCCGCGCGAAGCGCCGGAATAATGTACTACAATATTCGTATGAAGATCACCTGCGCCTTTAAGTACGAACTCTACGTGGACGAGACCCTGCGTGTGGCTTTGAGCCGCAACGCCGGTTGCCGTAGATTTGTCTTCAACAAGGCGCTGGACATCCAAAACGAGCGAAAGGAAAAGGGCGAAA
>CAJLHF010000042.1 GCA_905206365.1 uncultured Sutterella sp.
GAGGCTGGTCAATCGGGCTTCTTCAAGCCTCTGCCTTCAGGCAGGGGTGATTGACGCCTTCTTCGGAAATTTTGACGGTTTCGCCCGGAGCGGAAATCGCCCACAGTTCGTCGACCGTGAGCGTGCGTCCGTCGAGCACGTGCTCGGCGGCATTGGCCGCGGCAGCACCGATCGCAAGGACGGCAACAAGAGTGAGCGGGAAGATATGACGGCGGTTCATCGGGTTCTCCAAAGTGCTCGCAAGAGACAGAACGGCAAAGGTGGTGTGTGTGATGTGGTCGCGGCGGGTGCGATGCTTCGCGGCGTGATCGCTCCTTTCGGGCGTCACTCTTTATCCTAACCGTATAAATTCATGCTACCTGTGGGATGATCTTTAAACCATTGGGTTAAATACGGTTGAGATTGTTACAGGTTTGGAGGCCGATGCGAACGCGACCAGTCGCGGTATGCCTCCGAGGGGACGACGGGGCGCAATGCCGGGGGTACTTTCGGGCGGGAGGCCGTCCGACGCCGCGCCCCGCCCCGCCGCTTCCGCGTGAAAATGCGATAATTCCTCATTCCCGTCGGGCGCCCGACCGACGGGTGTACGTTGAACCTCATTCTTATTGCGCGAAGGATTTCGAGCGTGACCACGAAGAAACCCCTCTGGAAGCCCGACGTCGACGAGATGTCCGAACCCGCCCGAAAGACTCCCCGGCGAACCCGCAGTACGGAAAAGTCGACCGGGACGCCTTCGTCGCCCGAAAAGAAGTCGAAGAAAGCGGCGGGCGAAGAAAAAAACGACGTCGCCCGTACGCTCGAGGTGCCGATCGAACTTTCGACCGAGAAGCCGACGGACACGGTCGAAGAAGTTGCACCTCTTTCCGAGGAAGAGCGCCGTGCTGCGGAACTCGCCGCGGAACTCGCCGAAATGGAGCGGATCACGGCCGAATGGCAGGCGCTCGAAGCACGCGGCGAAATCCCGACCGATCCCGACGAACCCTTTGTGCCGCCTTTTGTTCCGGCCTTTGCCGACCGGAAGACGGAGGAAGCTCCCGAACCCGTCGCAGAAGTCGTTCCGGGAACAAACGTCCTCGAAACCTCCGAAGCCGTCGAAGCGAAGAACGAGAAGACCTCCGAGTCAACCGTTCGCGAAACGAGCAATGTCCTCAAAACCGACGCGATCGACACCTCCCGAGAGGTCGAGGTGCCGGGGCTCGTGCCTTCGCCCGACGCGGTGGCTGCGGCCGCCGACGAGAAGGCCCCCGTCTATCGGCCGTCGCCCTTCGGCATGCAACGCTCCCCGGTCGCCGACGACCTGCGCGCCCTCATTGCGGAAGCCGCCAAGGCGCCCAATTCGCCGATCGGCAACATCGACGACATCGACTTCGACCATATTCCGCCCTTCGGCTTTTCGTTGCAGAAACCCGATCCGAATCTGCCCGCCACGGAGCCTGCGAAGCTGCCCGACCTCGAACTCGTCGACAAGGCGATTCGACTCGCGCAGGAAGAAAAGGAATTCAAACGTCGCGTGCGCGAATTCGAAGCAAAGCGCAACCCCAAGGCAAAGCAAACACCTCTGGCCGCGCGTCTTCTCGGGCTTGTGCGCGATGCGCTCGAAGAAGCTGCGGACGAGCTTGTCGGGCGCAATACGGAAGAGTTCGTGTTGGTGCCGCTTAACCCCGTGCGCGTCATCGTGGCGCTCTCGGGCGGGCGCGATTCGATGGCGCTTCTTGACATCGTCGCGCGCCTTTACAAGCAACGCGATCAGGCGCTCGTTTCCATGGTGACGGGGGTCTACGTCAATCACGGGCTCTCTCCCAATGCGGACGCCTGGGAGGCGCACTGTCGCGCCGAATGCGAAAAGCGGGGCCTTCGCTTCGAAGCGCTTCGCGTGCGCGTGAACGCCAAGGGGGACGGGCTCGAATCCGCCGCCCGCGACGCGCGCTACCGTGCGCTCGTGCGTTTCGCGCGCTCTTCGGGCCACGACATCATTCTCACGGCGCACCACGAAGACGATCGGATTGAAACTTTCCTCTTGCAGTGGATGCGCGGTGCGGGTCCCGAAGGACTTGCCGCCTTCCCGAAGACGCGCGACCTGGGACGTCCGGGCTCGTTCCCGCTTCAGTCGGGTGAGAACGGAAACGTTCCCGTGATTCTGCTTCGTCCCTGGTGCTCGGTGGTGCGCGCCGACATCGAACGTTACGCGCGCTCGCAGCGCCTCAAGTGGGTCGAAGACGAATCGAACGACGATCTGCGCTTCTCTCGCAATCGCGTCCGACACGAAGTGATTCCGATGCTCGAATCGCTCCGCCCGGGGTTCCGCCACGCGGCCGCGCGCAGCGTCGAACTCATTGCGGAAACGGTCGACGTGCTTCGCAGCGTCGCCGCCACCGATCTCGAACGGTGCCGCTCGGAAAAAGATCCGCGAGCGCTCAATATCTTCCGACTGCTTGAACTCATTCCCGCCCGACAGGCCTGGTGTCTTCGCGCGTGGTTCGCGCAGTGGGGGTTGAAGGCTCCCTCGAAGGTGCGCCTGACGGAAGCGCTTCGCCAGATTCGCGAAACGCACAGCGACGACGCTTTTGCGCTCCGACTCGGTCGCAAGGAAGTGCGCCGCTGGGGGAGCGATCTTGTGGTGCGCGATGCCGTGAACGAAGGTCGCAGCGACCCGGACCGCGACGCGATGCTCGTGTGGACGGGGGACGACATCAACCTCGGCATCTGGGGCGGTACCCTCAAGGTATTCAAATGCAAGGGAACGGAGGCGGGGGTCTCGCGCCTGCGGCTCGAAGAGGGGCTCCTTGAAGTGCGTTCCCGTCGCGGCGGCGAAAAGCTCAAGCTCTGGGCCAATCGTCCGACGAAGACTCTCAAGGCCCTCTACGCCGAAGCGGACATTCCCGCGTTCGACCGGGCGGACCTGCCGCTCATCCGTTTGGACGGCGAAGTGATCTTCGCGGCGGGTCTCGGAATGAACCTCAATGCGACGGACGACCCCGCGACGAATCCCCAGCGCTACCGCTTCGTCTTCGAGCGCGAATCGATGGTGTTCGGCAAACACGCCGTCGGCAATTTTGCCGACCTCTCCGACGAGGCGCGTACGCGCCTCGTGCAGGAGATGAAGTCGGAAGCTGCGGAGCGCCGCAAGAAGACCGCGGCCCTGCGCCGTCAAGGCTGACACGCCGCAACCCGTCCGCTCCCGTCGCCCGCCCGAACACGGCGGGCGATGTCGTTTTCGAGGTCGAAAGTCGGTCCGGGAACCGCGTTTGTTTTCCGATCCGCGGCCGAATCCAATCCGTTCCCGAGACGCGGAACGCCGTTCTCTCTCAATCGCTTGAGACGTCCCGAGAACGGCGGCCGTGCGTTGTTCTCTTCGAGTGCTTCTTTTTGACGGAACAATTTGCCGCCGAACCCCGGCCGGCCGAGGCTCCGGACATCCGTAGCCGCTCTTCGGCGTCCATCGAAGCCGTTCGGCCGTTCCCGTCTTCCGCAGCGAAGTACGCCTGCGAGTTCCGGGAACAGTTCTCCGAAAGTCTTCTCGACGCCGTTTGACCGCCGTTTGTTCCTCGGTGAGAGGTCTTACGGTTGAGGGCCGATTCGTCCTGTTCGGATCTCGTCGAGCGCGAGCTCCTTTTCTCCCTTTCGGACATAGGTCCAGAAGAGGCTTCTGAGCCACACGAAAGCGGGGTCCGCACTGCTTCGGCGGTGCCAAATGAGAGAAGGTTCGAGCGAAGGTACGCTCGACGCACGGCCGAGCACCACGACGGGTAGGAGCGCCGCCAGGTTCTGCGCGGTTCGCCACGGGAACGTGAGCACCGCATCGGTCTTGAGCATCAGGTAGTAGGCCGACATCCAGGATTCCGTCCAGAGAGTAGTCCCCGATGTGGACACGGGAATGACGGCGGGACCGGGCGTACCTTCCGCAGTCGAATCCGTATCGGGATGCACGACGATCTGGATCCGTCGGTATCGGGCGGCTTCCGCGCGCCAGTCGTCGGTACCGCGCTCAAGGAGCGCTTCGAGCGGATGCCCCGGACGCACGAGGTGCACGTACGGGGTTTTGACGAGCGGCATGTGCTCGAACTCGTCGGGAAGGTTCGCGGCGGGAAAGAGGGCGAAATCGAGGTCCCCGGCTCTCAGATGACCGAGCGTCGTTTCGGAATGCGTTCTAAAGGCAAGCCCCGCCTTGGGAGCCGCTTCGTGGAAGGCCGCGAGCATCGGTTCGACGAGCATCGGGAAGGCATTGTCGAGGCAAGCCCCGCGAAAAACCCGATCGAGCCTTGCGGGTGCAAAGACCGCGTCGACCGTCAGGGCCCGCATGCCTTCAAGCACGTGCTCGGCGCGTTCCGCCAACAGGAGTGCGCGGTGTGTGGGCGTGAGACCGTGCCCGTGCCGCACGAAGAGGTCGTCGCGAAAAACCGTGCGCGCTTCGGCAAGCAGGCGGCTTGCGCTCGGGCCGCTGATCCCGAGCCGCTGTGCGGTTTGCCCGAGGTGACGCAGTTCGGCGAGCGTCGTGAGAAAAACGAGAAGCTCTTCGGTGATGCCGTTTTTCATTTTCTAAAGAAAATTCTTTCTCGGACCGATCCCCAAAGGCGGGAAGGTCGGAATGGTTCCTTGAGGTACGAAAGTCTACCATTCGGGTTGTTGAGAAAACGCATGACGCACACTCGGGTTTACGCGTGCTTCCTCGTAATTTCCGGGCGTCTTCCGGCCCGTCGGTTCGACGGGGTTCGTGCGTTTTTCAGATTGACCGTTCATCGACTTCGCGGAGTCGCTTTTTCGGCGGCTCCCGGGCATTCGAAAAAAAAAGGAGAATCTCGATGCCGCATTTGCACCGTACCGCGCTCGCCGTTGCTGCGGTCTGCACCGCCTTGCCTCTCGCCGCTTTCGCCATGGGAGGTGCCTCCGGCCCGAAAACGACCTACGAAACGCAAGGGCACCTGGGCGAAATCATCGTGAATCCTTACAAGGTCGCACCCTTGACGGCCGTCATCCGTAACGGCGGCTACGTGATCGAAAAGGCCAAAGTGACGGTGCTCCCGAAGGCCGGCGAGATCCCGATTTCGTACAACGTGAGCCGTCGCATGCTGCTTACGCACGGCGGCGTGCCCGTCTTCGGACTTTACCCAGACCATGTGAACAAAGTGCGCGTCGAATACACGCGCGTCTTCAACGGCAAAGCCGAAAACTTCGACGACACGTACGACATTTACGCTTCGCCCATGTACGGCGAAGCGCAGGGTCTGCGTTTCCAGAAGTCCGCGTTTCCCCGCGTCAAACCCGTGAAGGTCGATCCGAAGTTCAAAGACCGCCTCTACCTTCTCAACAACGCCGCGGACCTCGCGGGGAAAGCCGCGCACATGGTCTGGAACAACCCGATGGGCGGCGCGCTCGAATGGAGTTTCTATCCGCAAAACGGCATCGTCGACACGACGGGCGAATACCGTTGGTACCTCTTCGCAGAACCCATCTACGACGTCGGCAACCCCTTCTGGGGCGGCGACATGATGGGATTCCGTCAGACGGCGGACGGCGCCTTCACCTGGGGCTACGGGCAGCGCTACGTGAAGTACGACCTCATGGGTCGTGAAATCTGGAATCGTCCGCTCCCGATGAACTACAACGACTTCTCGCACGCACTCGATCCCGCGCAAAACGGGCACTTCTTCCTGCGCGTGGGGAGTTCCAACCTGAAGCTTCCCAACGGCAAGAACGTGCGTACGGTTCGCGACGTGATCGCCGAGGTGGACGCGGACGGGTACGTCGTCGACGAATTCCGACTCTTCGACATTCTCGATCCGTACCGCTCGGACGTCATCAAGGCGCTCGACCAGGGGGCGGTGTGTCTCAACATCGACGCGTCGAAGGCCGGGAAGACTCTCTCCGAAGAGGACATCAAGGCGCTTGACGCTTCGGACCAGTTCGGCGACATCGCCGGCACGGGGGCGGGCCGCAACTGGGCGCACGTCAATTCGGTCGATTACGATCCGACCGACGACTCGATCATCATCTCCTCGCGCCACCAGTCGGCGGCGATCAAGATCGGTCGCGACAAGAAGGTGAAGTGGATCATGGGCGCGCCGCGCGGCTGGAAGGGCGAATTCGCCGACAAGGTTCTGAAGCCCGTCGACAAGAACGGCAAGCCCGTCTCCTGCACGGACGCCACCTGCGAAGGCGGTTTCGACTGGACCTGGACGCAGCACACGGCCTGGCGCATCGATGCGAAGAGCAAGCCCGGCATTGTCTACCTCTCGGTTTTCGACAACGGCGACGCCCGCGGCATGGAGCAGCCGGCGCTCCCCGAAATGAAGTACAGCCGTGCGGTGGTCTACAAGATCGACGAAAAGGCGATGACGGTCGAGCAGATCTGGAGCTACGGCGAAGAAGCCGGTCACGACTGGTTCAGTCCGGTGACGTCGCTTACCGAATACCATGCCGACAAGGATTCGATCTTCGTCTATTCGGCCACGGCGGGAGCCTCGTTCGACCTCGCGACGGGTGCCTTCACCTCGGCTCCGAACCCCTACATGATGGAATTCAACTGGGGCGAAACGGAACCTGCGGTCGAAATGCGCGTCGAATCGACGACGGGTTACCAGGCGATGCCGGTCGACATCTCTATCGCGTTCGAGAAGTGATCGAACCGAATCGTCGGGCCGCGACTCGACCTTAACCGTGCCGGCGGGCGCTTTTCGTTTCTCCGAGCGCCCGCCGAACGCGAAGAGCCGTCGTGCAGTCCGATTTTGTCCTCAACCGCGCTCCGAACCTCACGAGGTCGGGGCGCGGTTCGCGCATTCGATGTGCGTTATGCTTGAGGGCGTCGGGTATTTACCGTGTCCGGGAACGCTGCTCACGCCGACACGGGACCTCGTTGCTTCCCTTTTTTGCAAACACGATCATGCCGAACCTGCATCTCATAGCTACCGACATCACGACGCTCGCCGTCGATGCCGTGGTGAGCGCCGCCAACCGCACGCTCCTGTCCGCCGGAGGTGTGGGCGGCGCGATCCATCGTGCGGCGGGCCCGAAGTTGCGCGAATTCTGTGAGACGCGCGGGCCCATTGCGTACGGCGAGTGCGTGATGACGCCGGGTTTCGATCTTCCCGCGCGCTTCGTCATCCATGCGGCGGGTCCCGTGTGGCGCGGGGGAGATTGGGAAGAAGAGGAGCATTTGGCCTCCTGCTACCGTCGGGCGCTCGACCTCGCGCGGGAAGCGAATCTTGCGAGCGTGGCGTTCCCCTGCATCAGCACGGGCGCCTACGCGTTCCCGAACGAGCTTGCGGCGAGAATTGCGGTTGAGACCGTTCGCATTCATCTCTTTGCGGGTGACGTTTGGTTCGTCGTCGCGCGCGAAATCGACCTGCGGGCCTATGAGGTCGCATGGCCGAAGGATCTTCCCTTTTCCGTCGAAGGCCTCCATTAAACACGCGTGCGGAAGCGGGCGGTTCGGCAAACGCGGTGCTCGTCGAAGATGCTTCGGCTGTCCGACCTTTTCTCAAAAAAACAAAAGTCGCACGGTTTTCGATCCGATAAAATTCGTCCGTTGGGGGCGAATGCCGTACGGTGTTCGACCGATCGCATCGAACGAAATTTTAAGTACAGAGCGGATTCATGGCGGGCGGGAAGAAATACGGTTCGGCGGGGATTCCCCCGTGGGAAGACTACGTCGACGAGAACACGGCTCCGCAGGCGCCGGCTGTTCCGAATGCCCGTACGACTCCCGCGAAGGTCGCGAAATCTTTCGTTTCTTCTTCCGCGTCAAAGCCCGCCGAGTCGCAGCCCGAATCGCTCCGATGCTCTTCGGTGACGTCCGACAAACAAACGTCCGTGAATGCCGCGGACGTTCCGCCGTGGATTGCCGTTGATGGGGAGAAGGATTTCGACGCTCTCGAAATCCCGCCGAGCGCACCGCAGACGGTCGCGCTCATTTCGGCGGCGGAACCAGACGGCCCGAAGACCTCCCCGTCCCGTACGTCGCCCGATCCTCTTGTGGCGTCGCTTGACGCTTACGACATCGACGATCCGCTCGAAGAAGCGATCTGGGCCGTGTACGCCCCGTCGGGCGCCTCGCTTCCTTCCGCGTGCCGTACCTCGTCCGGAATTTCGTCCCGTACGCCGAAGCATCTTTCCTCGGGCGTGCATTGCGGCCCTGCCGAGCATTCCGCCCCTTGGGAGGAGAGTCCGACGGAAGCGGGGGTTGCGGTCGACGTCGCAGCCCGTGCTCCGCACGCGCCCGAGAGGGGGCACGCACGCGCTCGTGCGACAGTTCCCGGAACGGATCCCGATGCGGATCCCACGGAGGCTCCTTCCAAAGTCTTCGCGAAAAAGCCCGATCCCGCGCACGCGTCGACTTCAGAACCCATGCCCTCGAGCCCCCGACTCGGGCATGCCGCGCATGCGGAACTTTCCGCGTTTGCGACCGACAAGACCGAAGCCGCACCGCGCTCCCTCACGAAGGAAGAAGAGCACCGTGCCGAGGTCCTGCGCTTTTGGGCCGCCCTCGAACTCTTTTCGCCGCCGGGGTTTTCGGAGATCTCAACGGAGCGCTCCGCCGTCTGTCGGTGGCGTCCCGGCGCGAGCGACGTTCGGAGTCTCGAAGCGCGCGCCTTTTGGGAGGGCGAATTCTGGCCCGAGGGCACCGTTCAGATCGACACGAAAGCCTTGCCGCGTGAAGAGGTGCGCGGGGCGGTCCCGTACTTCACGGTGTACCTGGGAATCGTCCCCTTGCGCACGCTCTTTTCGCACGTGTTGCGCGTTCTCGAAGTGCCCCTCGGTTCGAGCCGCCCGGCGGACGACGCGCTCTATCAGCCGGGCGCGGCACGCCGCGGGGTGCTTGCGGAAAATCCGGGACTTGAGCCCGTGCTCGCCGAAGCGTCGAACATTCGGGGAACGGCTTTTCTCGCATGCTTTGAGCTCAATCCCTGGGGGAAGCTCGTTCCGGATAGCTTCCGACTCTCGGACATCGTGTCGGCGCTGAGCCTTGCGGTCCGGAAAAAGCGCGGGGCGGCGGAATTGCGTCGTCGGGGCGAACGCGTCCCGAAGGACTTCTTCGCCGTTCCCTTCACGATCGAAGACGCCGCCCGACGAAACGGCTTCTATGCGGAGCACTTCTTGGAATACGCCCGAAAGACGCTCGGGACGGATTCGTCGCACCCGGGCTACAAGCGTACGATCGATCGCGACGGGGTCGTGACGATCACGGATCCGCAGGAAGACGCAAAGCATGCGACCGCCGACTTCATCGAATATGTTTCGAGCCGTATCGCCTCGTGGATCGGGTGGGGGGAAGTTTTCGACTGTGCCGTGCGCATTACGAAACACGACGCCCGTTGGGAGCCCGCAGTCGAAGACGGCGAATGCCTCGGGAGCTTCTACCTCAGGGACTTGCGCCGTCTTTTGCGCCTTGCGGAAGCGGGCGAGCCGCTCGGGAAACCCCTGGAAACGCTTCTCGGTCGGGCGAGTCGCCCCGAAGAGCGCCACGACCTTCTGCGCGAAGCCGCCACCGTGAAGGCGGCCCTCAACCCGGAACGATTCCCCCTCGGACGGTGGCCGAGCGACGCATCGCACCACCTCTACGCCGCGCAGCAGGCGGCCGTCAACATCGTCTGCGCGCCGCTCGGTCGCGGGACCGAATTCGGAAAGAAGGGCGGCGAAGAGGGCGCTTCGCCCTCGTTACCCGTATCGGTCGACTTCCATCCGTCGCTTCTTTCCCTCAACGGTCCTCCGGGCACGGGGAAGAGCTGGCTCTTGCGCGACGTCATCGCCGACATCGTCGTGGCGCGTGCCGAGGCGCTCGCCGGACTCGAACAATCGAGCGACGTTTTCGATTCCACCCGTTCCGTCACGGGCGAAACAAACGGCGGGCCGATCGACATCCGTCCCGTGCGCTCGGACTTGACCGCGCCCTTTACGATCGTCGTCGCCTCGAACAACAACGCGGCCATCCGCAACATCACCGACACGCTTCCGCGAAGCTTCTCGCTCTCGCGCCGTAGGATCGATCCCCGCACGGGTCGGGAAACGAAGAGCGCCCCTTTCGGCTACTGGCGCGATACGGCCTTGAAGATGTTGCGGGGGCTCGAATTCTTGAATGGCGGCACCGCACCGGGAGGTAATCGCACCGCCCGAGCCGGAGTCGATCCGACGTCGGCTGCGGCCGGCACTCTGGAAAAGAGTGTCTGGGGTCTCGTTTCCGCCACGCTCGGTCGGCGCGCGAACTGCAAGCGCTTTGCACTTGACGTCCTTACGACGGCAAAGCCCGCACCGGAAGCGTTGCCTGCGGAAGGGCGCGATCCGATGGGGCCGAGCGCCGCAAACGGCACGAACACTTCGAGCGGCGAAGCATCCGCTCAATACGACGCCTCGTTGCCCGCGCAGCTTCTCGAAGAAGCGCGCTACCTGGGTTTTACGGAGACGTCCCCGGAAGAAAACTGGATTCGTACGCGCGATAGGTTTCTCGCGATTCGCGAGCGGGTCCTGAAGCGAATCGAGCGCTATGCGGGCTCGTCCATGAAGCCGTCGCTCTTTACCCACTCCTTTGAGGACGACCCATCGCAACACAAGACGAGCCTCTGGGTTGACGAAGCGTTCGAGCGGGACCGCTCGGAACTGTTCCTAGCGGCACTTTCCTTGCATGCGGCGCTTCTCGTTGCACAGGCCGACGCTTTTGCGAACAATTTCACGATGGTGGGGCGCTGGTTGAAGAGCGGACAGACGGGATTCCGATCGGGGAGCGTGATCGACCTCTTTCGGATTCTCTCGCTTGCCGTTCCCGTCGTCTCGACGACCCTTGCAAGTGCCGAGCGCCTTTTCAGCGGCGTGCAACGCGAAGAAATCGGCTGGCTCTTCGTCGACGAAGCGAGTCAGGCTACCGCCTCCGCGGCGGCAGGGCTTCTTGCCCGCTCGAAGCGTGCGGTCGTGCTCGGCGACCCCCGTCAGCTGATGCCGGTCGTAACGATGCCGGAACCGCTCGTTGAGTACCTGCGCGAGCGGCTTGCCCGCGGTCGGGCGGTCGACCCCTTCTGGGGGCCGTTGCGCTCGTCGCTTCAGTCGCTCGTCGACCGCACGATGACGGTGGGGGCGGCCATTCGCGATGCCGAAACGCAGGACGAGGTCTGGACGGGGCTTCCCCTTCGAACCCATCGACGCTGCGGCTCCCCCATGTTCGAAATCTCGAACGCCGTGTCGTACGCCAATCAGATGGTGCAGATGACGCCGCGCACGGACGACGGTCGGCCGCAACTCTCGCGCTGGATCGACGTCGTACCGCGGTCGGTCGCGGGCGTGAATCTTTCGAAGGCGTCGATGGCGACCGCCGCCGTTCACACGGCTTCGGAAACGGGTTTCGTCTCGAAGCGCGACCCGAAGATCGTCGGAGAAGAGCTCGAATGGATGAGTCGCGAACTGCGAGCGCTCGAGTCCGACCGACGGTTCCGTCAGGCGACGGTGTTCGTGCTTTCGCCCTTCAGAAGCGTTGCGGATGCGGCCGCTTCGGTCGTGCGCAGCTTGAGGTTGCGCTCCATTCTCGTTCGCGCCGACACCGTGCATGCTTTCCAGGGTCAGGAAGCCGACATCGTCTTTCTCGTTCTCGGGAGCGCCCCGGGCGAGGCGGGACGGAAACAACGTCGTTGGGCGGCATCTCCCGTGAATCTCATCAACGTGGCGGTGACGCGCGCGCGGCGTGATCTCGTCGTGATCGGGAACTACGAAGAGTGGACGGCGGAACCCGCTTTCCGACTCGTAAGCGAACACCTGAAGCGCGAAAAGACCGAACCCGTCGAGGTGACGGTCTTCGAGAAATCCGCCCGCAAGGCGGAGGAAGAGGTGCGCGAAGCGGATTTGTTCGATGCGTATGCGGATCTTTACGCGCCGCTTCCCGAACCCGATCTGCCGCCCGCGCCGCCGATCGATCTTGAGAGCGATCTCGAATCGACTACCGATCTCGGTCCCGACGGGGACGTTCCGACCGAGCTCTCGGAACCCGGTTGAGGCGACGCGGAATCGACGGCAGTCTCCCTCGCACATACATTCGCACACATTTTCCGAGGGTGCGAAACAATATGGTTTACCGAAGGTTCTTCTCGACGAAGGGTGATTTTGCTACTATGAATTCGGCGATCCGGTTCTGCGGGGGCGACGCTCCGGACATCTCGGGAAAGAGGGCGTTGCGACGGGAAGAAGAGACGGATCGCCGCTCTCCATGATGTTGTCTCCGATCCAGAAGAAAGCCCGCACGGCTCAAACCGCGCGGGCTCTTTTTTTCTTCGGGATCGGGGGAGCGGAGGCCGGTTTGCTCCCTTTTGCGTCGACGCCCGGCTTCGCCTTTTTCAGTCCGCCGCGCTTTCGGAGGCGGCCTTCTCTTTGTCGTCGTTTTTGCGTTCGATCGTGCTCGTTCCCGTCAGATCCGTCATCAGAGCGTACATTTCTTCCTTCGTCTCGACGGGAATCGAGTCGACGCCGAACTTGTGCGCGTAGAAGCACCCTTCGAGCGCCATGATCACAAGAAGCATGCGGCCGCGGCGGCGCTTCGGGAGGCGTTGGATGCGCGCGAAAAGCCGCGCATACCAGGCGCGTACGGGTTCGAGCAGTTCCGGATCGTGCGCCTGCTGCGAGAGGAGCTGCACGCCTACCGAGGCCCAGCCGCGGTTGTCGTTGCTGAACTGCTGAAACCAGGAGACGAAGCCCGGAATGAGCGTTTCTTCGGGGAGCCCTTCAAACTTCGCCTCATGGCGCCGGAGCTCCCGATCGAGGTGCTCGGCGTAGTCTTCGATCAAAGCGGCTTGCAGGGCGCGCTTCGTGGGAAAGTGGTACATGATGGCGCCCTTGCTCACACCTGCCTGCTCGGCCACGCGGTCCATGCTGAGGCGCGCGATCCCACCCGAAAGGAGCACCGCACGGGCGGCTTTGAGAAGGTCGGCTTTGGTTTTCTGAGCTTTGAGCGACATGGCGGGATCTATCGGAAGGAGCGTTCGGACGCTTGTCGGAAATGCGGTTGCAAATAGCCGAAGCGCCTCGGGCGCGGAGATGAAAAAAAGGGGGCGGCCGTTTCGGCCGCCCCCCGAATATTAACCGAGAGGGGGAAGGAGAGGGGAAACCGCACTCCCGCCCTTCCGGTTCTCTTTCGAGGTCGTGCGTTTGCAGCGAAGCAAACGATCGGACGATTACTTCGCAGCTTCGGCGGCGGCCTTGCCGGCGATACGACCGAAGACGATGATGTCCGTGTAGGCGTTGCCACCGAGGCGGTTCGTGCCGTGCGTGACACCCGTCACTTCACCCGCGGCCCAGAGGCCCGGAATGACCTGGCCGTCCTTCGTCAGAGCCTGCGCCTTTTCGTTGATGCGAACACCGCCCATCGTGTGGTGGGTGGAGGGCACCGCCTTGATGACGTAGTACTTGCCCTGGCTCATGTCGACGAGGCCGCTGCGGTGGTTGAAGTCCTTGTCGTTGCCCTTGCCGGCCATCGAGGTCACGCGATCCGTCGTGGCCTTAAGCTGATCGAACGGGATCTTCGTGAAGTCGGCGATGCACTTCAGGTCGTCGCAGGTCTTCATGATGCCCTGCTTCGTGAAGGCTTCGTATTCGGTCGGGTGAGCCTTGACGGTGTTGGAGATCGCACCGATCTTGTCGTTCCAAAGAACCCAGCAGTAGGCGCCCGTCTGTTTGAGGATGGCTTCGGAGAGCACGTCGCGACGTTCGAGTTCTTCGACGAAGCGCTTGCCTTCCTGATTGAGCATGATGGCGCCGTCGAAGCGGGCGTCGGCGATGAGTTCGATCACGCCCGAGATCGGGTCGCAGATCGGGTACGTCTGGATGTAGCCCATGTTGACGAGTTCGGCCCCGGCACGTTCGGCCATGTAAAGGGCTTCGCCCGTGGTGCCCGGAGCGTCGGTCGTCTTGAAGCGTTCGTCGATCTTCGGGTTGTACTTCTTCACCATTTCGGGGTTGGCACCGAAGCCGCCCGTGGCGAGCACGACGCCGCCCTTGGCATTGAAGGTGTAGGTGTTGCCGTCCATCGTGGCCTTGACGCCGACGACGCGACCGTTCTTGTCCTTAACGAGCTCTTCGGCCTTCATGTTGGTGATGACCGGGATGCCGAGTTCGTCGGCCTTGGCCTGGAACTTCGCGATGAATTCCGTACCGGTGTGGCCGACCGGAATCAGGGCGCGCTTGCGGCTGTGGCCGCCGAAGAAGAAGAGGTTGTCGTCTTCGAATCGGACGCCGAGGTAGTCGCGGCACCAGAGCGCGGCGTCGAGAGCCTGATGGGTCATGACGTTGATGACCTTCATGTCGCCCTTCTTGTCGCCGCCCTTGAAGGTATCTTCGGCGTGGAGTTCGGGCGAGTCGTCGGTAATGCCGAGCTTGGGCTGGACCCAGTTCTTCGCCACGTTCATTTCGGCGCCCGAAATGAGGGAGTTGCCGCCGACGGCGGGCATCTTTTCAAGGAGGACGACGTTCGCACCGGCGTTCTTCGCTTCGATCGCGGCCGAGAAGCCCGCGCCGCCCGCACCGATCACGACGACGTCATAGGAGGATTCTTTCGGGAGGTTGACGGCGGCTTTCTTGATGGCCTTCTTGTCGGCCTTCGAGAGCGTCACGCCCGCCTTCTTGGCGGCGTCCTTAACGGCGTCGAGGAAGCCCTTCGAGGAGAAGGTGGCGCCCGAGATAACGTCGAGGTCCGCGGAGTTCGACTGAATGACGTGGTCCTTCATTTCCGTGAAGACCTTCTTCGCGAGAACGGGGTTTTCCTGGTTCTTCACGATCTTGATGTCGGTGATGCGGCCTTCGTCGAACGTGACGGCAACCGTAACGTCGCCGTGCTTGCCGACCCCGGTGCCTTCCTGAGTAACGGGGGCGGCAAAAGCCGTGACGGCGAAAAGACCGCCGATCGCGGCGGTAAGAAGCGTGGTACGCAACTTCATGATGTTTTCTCTCCAACGTGGGGTCCGAGCGGCGCTCGGGTCCGTTCTTAATTCGGAAGTGATTCTAGACGAAACCGACTGGTCGGTACGGTAGTACTTTCACCTACTCGAATCGGAAGTTGGAAAGGGAAATCAATAAAAAACAAAGACAAGCAAAATTTCGACCGAGTGCTCTAGGGGAAAACATCAGACCGACTGGTCGGACTTTTATGTATGATTCGGTTCGCACGCCGGATTGAATTCCGGTCGACGAGCCACGGGCGACGCGCCCGAGCGGTCGGCCGAACGCGGCGCGTCGTTTTTTTCGGAGGTTCCGCCCGCGGACCGTTTTCGGGCGGAGATTTCCTCCACGGAGTTTTCGAACTTTCGACCGTACAAAGGACACCGTACAATGCAGCTCAAACCCATCGTTATCGGACTTGCCATGTCGCTTGCCGCCCTTTCCGCCAACGCCACCGTGACCCTCACCGGGAAGACGCTCACCCAGGACGAAGCCTGGCGCGTTGCCGAAGGTGAAGAAGTAGTCATCGCACCCGAAGCCTTGAAACAGGTGACGGATTCGAACCGCCTCGTCATGACCGCCGCCCGCCAGGGCGTTGAAATCTACGGTCTCACGGTGGGCGTCGGTCTCAACAAGGACCACAAACTCTTCGAAGCCTCGGGCGAAATGACCGAAACCGCCCGTCAGGCGAGCATTGATTTCAACCGCAACATTCTCCGTTCGCACTCCGTCGGCTACGGCGCTCATCTCCCGAAGGAAACCGCGCGTCTCGCGATGGTCGTGCGTCTCAACACGCTCCTTACGGGGCGCTCGGGTGCTCAGCCCTACGTGGCCGAGCTCTATCGCGACTTCCTCAATAAGGGCATCACCCCCGTCATCCCGACCCGCGGCTCGATCGGCGACGCCGACATCACGCTCGCTTCGCACGTGGGTTCCGTCATGATGGGAGAATGGCGCGCCGAAGTGGACGGCAAGGTCGTCTCGGGCGCCGAGGCTCTGCGCGTGAAGGGCATCCGTCCGCTCGTTCCGGAAGGGAAGGACGGTCTTGCGATCCTCTCCACGAACTCCGTCGGTATTGCGATGACGATGAGCGCCATGCGCGAAATGCGCCGCGTTCTTGAGCTTTCTCCCGTCGTCTACGGCCTCACGCTCGAAGGCATGAACGGGAACGTGGCTCCCTTCCTTGCTCAGACCGTGAAGAGTCATCCGCTCGCGGGCCTCTCGGAAGCCGCGACCGAAATGCGCGCCACGCTCAAGGGCTCCTACCTCTGGGAAAAGGATCCGACCCGTGCCCTCCAGGACCCGCTCTCCTTCCGTACGACGATCTACACGATCTCCGAAGCCAAACGCGCGCTCAATGACCTTGACGAACTCGTCAACGTTCAGATCAACAGCTCCGACGACAATCCGGGCGTGATCCTCAACGCTTCGAAGGAAGACCTCGAATCGAGTCAGGTCGCGCAGTACTTCGTCAAGGGCGAAGGTCTCGAAGGCGCCATCATCCCGAGCGCGAACTTCGAGCCGCTCCCGATCGCGATTGCCGCCGAACGCGCCGCGATCGCCCTCGGTCACGTCGCCCACAATTCGCTCCACCGCACGCTGCGTCTCGACGAAGATCGCTTCTCGGGCCTTTCGCGTTATCTCGCCGGTCCCAACAACACGGCCGGTCACTCGTTCGGCGCGACCGAAGACTCGATGGTCTCGATCTACGCGGAAAACGTCGAACTTGCGAACCCCGTATCGCTCGCGAGCACGCCGGTTGAAGGCAACATCGAAGACTCCGCTTCGAACCTGCCGCGCGTTGCGAATCGTCTCGAACGCAGCGCCTCGAACCTGATCGACCTCTACGCGATGGAAATGCTCCACAACACCCAGGCGATCGACCTGCGCAAAATGAAGCGCTCCGACGTGAAGCTCTCCGAAAAGACGCAGGCCCTCTACGACGCCTACCGCAAGGTGGTGCCTTTCGTTGAAAAGGACCGTATCTTCTCCGAAGACCTTGAAGCCGGTATCAAGCTCTTGAAGAGCTACGACGTGAAGTAAGGCGCTTTTCCCCGCATCGACGACTCCGGGGAAAACGTCCGCGGGGAGCCGCTCTTGCGGTTCCCCGCATTTTTTTGTAGTCTTTGGCCGCTCGACCGCACCACCACCCTCGTCCTCATGACCGCATCGCGTTTGCGTTCCGACATCTTCGTTACGATCTCGGGCGCCGGCACGCCGTTTCTCGACGGCTTTTCGACCGCATCCGCCGCTTTTTTAATCCTGCTTGTTCCCGGACTCACGGCGCTTGAAACCGCGCTCATGACGAGTCTTTTTCTTGCGGGGTCGTTCGCGGGCTCGCTCGTGGCGGGGCCGATTGCGGATCGTTTCGGTCGGCGCGGGCTCTTTGCGGGAGCCGCGGCGGGGATCCTGGCGCTCACGCTTCTCGCGTACGTCCTTCCCGAGGTGAGCGTCATTCTCGCGATGCGCTTTTTGACGGGGTTTTTGGTCGGGGGCGACTACCCCGTCTCGCAGGCAATCGTCACGGAATCCGTGTCGCCCGAACGGCGCACGCGGGCGCTCGCCGTCATGATGCTCGCCTGGAATGTCGGCGCTTTGGCGGCCGTGGTCACGGCGCTCCCCGTACTTCTTTCCGACCGTTCGTGGCTCTTTTTCTGGACCGTACAGGCCGCGGTGGCGGGGATTCTCCTTCTCATGCGGCTGCGCGTTGCGGAGTCCTCCGAATGGTTGCGGGAGCGCGGAAGAGGAAAAGCGGGTGAAAGGGTGTCCGAAGCGTCGCTCGATAGGGAGGCCCTTACTGCCGAACATGCCGGAGCCGAGCCTTCCGACAAGCGTGCCTACCGCCGCAATCTCGTCTTTTGTGCGGGTTTCTGGCTCTGCCAGACCGTGCCCGTCACGGTGATGATGTTTTACGCGGGCCGCATCATCGAAATGCTTACGGGCACGAGCGGCCCCGTGACGCACATGCTGCTCCTTTACGGGTTCTTCCTCGTCGGGGCGATTCCGACGCTCTTTCCCGTCGTCGCCTCCCGCCCGAGGATCGTCCTCTTGACGACGTACGGCGCGATGTTTGCGGGCTTGTCGCTCGTGGCTTTCGGCGGCAACGACACGGCGGCTTCGGCGGGGTTCGTACTTTTTGCCTTTGCCTACGGGTTGCAGGCGCCGCTCGACTTCGTGTACCCGAATCTCCTTTTTCCCACGGCGATTCGCGCTCGGGCCGTGGGGCTCGTGACAGCGCTCGCGCGCGTCGGGGCGACGGCGTCTGCTTTTGCGTTTCCGCTCCTTCTCGAAGATTTCGGAGCTCCGACGCTTTTCGCGGGCGGCCTCGGGCTCCTTGCCTCGGGGTTTTTACTGGGAGTGCTCCTCGCGCCCCGAGATCGAGCCTTCGGTGCGGGTACGGATCTGAAAGATTGACTTCCTCCCCGTTCTAAAGGGCGGAGATTCCTTAGGCCGAAAGCCTTGCTTCCCGACACTCACTACACGGGCGATGTGCTTTTTGTCGTGTGCACTCGGAACTGTCCGGCCTTGGCGGACGCCGTGGGATGAGGGTGGAAAAAACGGACTTGCTAACTCCGGGGGGTTAAGGCACGAT
>CAJLHF010000043.1 GCA_905206365.1 uncultured Sutterella sp.
TCTGACGGCTCGGTAGGGAATCTCCGTCCCCTTTAGGGCGGAGAGGATGTCAAGGGGAAGGCCCCGTCGGTTTTCGTCTGAAAACTGTCCTTGATTCGTCAGGTTTTCAGTCCATTTGTCGACCGAAATCGTGGATTCGGAGGTTTTGCCGAGCCCGTCGCGAGTCACCTCAAACACTCGCGATTTCGTCCGACGAAAGGGGAGCGGGACGATCGATCAAAAGAGGAAACGAGCGGTAGAGTGTTTCGACGGACCGAGCCGACGGAAGCGCAATCGACGCGCAATCCGACGACGCGACGGACGCTCGGTTCCCCGAATACTTCGAAAAAGACCCTTTCGCACTTTCCCTTTCAGGACAGACACCATGCTTCCCACCATCGCCCGCCGCCACCTGCTTGCCGCCGCCGCGACGCTGTCGCTTCTCGCGGGGCTTCCCGCCTCGGTCTCGGCCGCCGATTCGAGCGCTTCGGCCGAACCGCTCAAGGTCGGCACGAGCAGCACCTTCCCGCCCTTCGAATTCAAGGACTCGCAGTCGGGCGAACTCGTCGGCTTCGAAGTCGACCTCGTTCGCGCGATCGGCGCCAAGATGGGCCGCCCCGTACAGTTCCTCGACTTCAGTTTCGACGCGCTCCTTCCGGCCATTGTTTCGGGCTCGATCGACATGGGGGCCGCAGGCTTTGCGAAGACGCCCGAACGCCGGAAGCGCGTCCTTTTTTCGGACACCTTTTATCATTCGGGAATCACCATCATCAAGCGCAAGGGCGACGCACGCATTAACGGGATCGACGACTTGGTCGGCAAAACGATTTCCGTGCAGTTGGGCTCGATCAGTCACGAACGCGCGAAGCAGATCCCGAACGCCAAGGTGGTGACCTTCGACAGCGGTGCCGAAGCGATCCTCAACCTCACCACGGAAAATTCCGACGCCGTCATCAATTCGCGTCCCTCGACCGACTACATGGTCGTACAACGCCCGTCGCTCGGCGAAAAGATCGAACGCTTGGAGCCGATCCGCAAATCCGAAATGGGCATGGTCGTGCGCAAGGGCAACACCGAACTCGTCGAAGCCATCAACAAAGCGCTCGCCGAAGTGAAGGCGGACGGAACGTACGCTGCTTTGGAAAAGAAATGGTTCGGTCTGAACGACCCTGAAAACCTAAAGTAAGCACCTGCTTATGTTCGTAACGTCTCGGTCCGACGGGATTCCGAGACAAAGCAAAGCCGCATGAGAAACCCGGTCGGCCGGAAAGCCGCCCGGGCTTTTTTTTGCGTTAGCAGGTCAAGGAGCTGCCCGAACCCGCGGAGCGCTTTGCGTGCGCAGACCGTGCGTCTTTCCTTCGAGAGACGCTGACCGTCCGCTCTTGCGCCGCATCCCCTCCTCTTTTCGCCCTCTTGCGCCCTCCCGGGAAAACGATTTCCGTGCAACTCGGCTCCGTCGGTCACGATCGCGCAAAAGAGATTCCGGGCACGAAGGTCGTATCGACAGCGGCGCGGACGCGATCCTCAACCTCATCACGAAAAACTCGGACGTCATCCTCACGTTCCTCGACCGACTTCATGCTCGTGCAGCGCCCGTCCTCGGCCTCAAAGCCGGACCGCCTCGAACCCATCAACCAATCCGAAACGAACACGATCATCCCGAAGAACAACCCGAGCCTCTCAACGCGGTCAGTCAAGCGTTGGCGGAACTGAAACCGGACGACGCCTACGCCGCCCTTGAAAAAAGCGGTTCGGCCGGAGCGATCCCGAGAACGGCACGAAGTAAGCGCACGCTCTCCCGACAACGTTTGAACGTCGAGCATAGAGCCGAAATCCGGTCGAAAGCCCGTGCATGGAAACAAAGCCCGGTCGACCGCAGAGGTCGACCGGGCTTTTGCCGGCCCTCGGAAAGGGAACGGGAAAGGGGCTCGGGGGCCTTCCTCTCTCTTACTTCTTCGCGGCGGCTTCGGCCTTTTCCTTTTCGGCCGCATCAATGAGAATGTCGGCGCGCTCGCGCAGGGTCGCTTCGTCGAGCGCGCCCGTGTGAACCCAGATCGGCTCGCCGTGCACGTCGTAGAACATCTGCGTGGGCATCGAGGTGATCAGGTACTTGTCGTCGATCCCGGGATACTTGTCGATGTCGACCGTAACGAAGGCGGCGCGGTCGCCGTAGTCCTTCTGGAGCTTCTTCATGAGCGCTTCCATTTCGGGGCAGCTCGCGCACCATTCGGCGCCGAAGTCCACGACCGTAACCTTGCCCTTGACGGGGAAGGGTTCGACCCAGTCGGCGGCGAAAACGTTCGCGGAAAGACCCGCAAGGAAGGCGGCACTCGCGAGGGCGCCGATCATCTGACGACGAAACATAGGAGATTCTCCTCTTATAGGAAAAGTGGTGCCGCAGCCGACGCGATGCGAGCGGCCGCGGGAAGTGGGTTGGTCGGGTTTTACGCCTTCGAGGTCGTTCGGGGACGTTCCGTAAGCACCCCCTGCACCATGTCGTAGAGGCGGTTCGAAACGTCGAGACTCGTCGAATCGTGGGTCACCATAAGTACGCCCGTCCCCGCGTCGGCGAGTTTGCGGAAAATCCGCACGACGCCTTCGGCGGACTCGGTGTCAAGGCTCGACGTGGGTTCGTCGGCAACAATCAAACGCGGTTCGTTCATGAGAGCCCGCGCGATCGCCACGCGGCGCAACTCCCCGCCCGAAAGCGCGCTCGGGTACTGGTTGGCGAGGTCCTTGAGTCCGACGGAGTCGAGAAGTTCCAAGGCCCGTCCTTCGGGCTCGGGACCGCGCGAGGCGAGGTACCAGGGCAGACGCACGTTGTCGAGCACCGTGAGGGTGGAGAGCACCCCCGCCCCCTGCGGGACGTACCCCACGGCGCGGTTGCGAAGCTCCGACGCCCCGCGGTCTTCGAGACCTTCGAGCGGCCGGTCGACGAGCGTGACGCTCCCTTCGGTCGGGCGCAGAAGGCCTACGAGGATGTTGAGCAGCGTCGACTTCCCCGAACCCGAGCGCCCGAGCAGCGTCACGAGTTCGCCCGAACGCACCGTGAGGTTCGCATGACGCAATGCCCAGAAGGGACGCCCTCCGCGTTCGTAGCGTTTGCCGACGTCGCGGGCGTCGATCAGAATCGTTTCGTTTTCGCTCATCTCATTCCCCTTCGCGAAGCGACGTGTAGATGTCTTTGCGCCCGATGCGCCAGGCCGTGGGCAGAGTCGCAAGCGGACAGGTCACAAGACCCGCCACCGCGGAGGTCACGACCGTCCCCCAGAAGGCACCCGTAGCGGGAGAGAGGTAGGGAAGCCCGATCGCCTTTGCAATCGACACCGAGAAGACTTCGAGGAAAAGCCACCCGAAGAGCATACCGACCACGGTACCCGCGAGACTCATGAGGAAAGACTCCGTCATCACGATCGCGATCACCTTCGACTTCGAGGCGCCGAGCGCGCGCAGCGTCGCGAATTCCTTCTGCCGTTCGTTGAACGCGAAGAAAAAGACGACGAACATTACGAGGGCGGCCACGAGCCACACGCCCGCCGCGGCGGAATACATGACGGTGACGATGTTTTGAAGTTTCGCCGACGTGTCGCTCATCATGTTCGAAGCGAAGATGAAGTTGACGTTCGCCTTGAGACCCATGCGGTCGAGCACTTCGTCGGAAATGGAAATCGGGTCGACTCCGGGTTTGACACGCACGAGAATCGACGAATAGGCCTTGTCGACTTTGTTCCCCATGTCGGGCGAAGCAAGATGCGCGATGCGGCGCGCGGCCTCCATGCTCATGAAGACCGACGAGTCGAAGCCCATGCCGGAGGGCTCCAAGCGCCCCACGATCGTGAACTTCTGGTTGTAGAACATGATTTCCGAACCGATCTCGCCGAAGATGTAGTCGCCGACGATCACTTCATTGCCGGTAAGCGGCCGGTCGACCGCCTTGCGAAGCCACGGCTCCACGACGAAGTCCGTCGACTGATCGATCCCGATCAACTGCACCTTCACCGTGCAGCACTGCGCGTCCAGGGACGAAATGAAGAGCTGGCCCGAGGCTTGTGCGACGGTCGGGATGTCCTTCACGATGTCAAGAACCGATTCGTCGATGTAGAAAGTCGAGGGTTCGGCGCGAAGAAGAACGCTTTCCATTTTCTTCCCCAAGCCCTGCGGCACGACGAGAAGGTCCGCACCCATGCGGGCGGAAAGCGAGGAGATGCCCGATTGCAGATTCGCCGAAATCATCGAGCCCGCAAAAAGCATGAAGGCGAAAATCGCCACGACGAGCGCGAGACTGAGCGATCGGAAGGGTTTCTGGGCGAGGTTCGCCGAGGCGATTCGCCGGGTGGATAAAGGCAACATGAACGTGCGACTCCGAGTATCCGGTTGGAAAACCGAGCGAGGCAAGAGGCCGCGATGATCGGGAGCGGAGATCGGGGCGACCGACGCAATTGTCGTCGGTCGGCCCGTGTTTCAAAACCACGGAAGGCCTCGTGTGCCTTCCGGGGGTCGATCAGCGACGGCGCGAGAGTCGCCAGAAGTCCGCAAGCGCCACGAGCGCGAGAACCGCACCAGCAATCACCAGGGCGCCTTCCGTCGTCGTATGGCACTTCATGAGGGGGTTCGGGCAGGGGCCGATCACGACCGTCGCGAGCGCGATGATGAGAAGACCGAGAACGACGTTCGCGATCTGAAGACCCATTGCAACACCGCGCTCGGCAAACTGGATGAAGACGCCCAAAAGGGCGACGCAGGCCGCCGCCGAGGCCACGGCTCGCGTCATCCAGATGCACCTCATCGGGGGCGTGGCCATGCAGTGCGGCAGCCACATAAGCGCGGCAAAGGCCGTGAGCGCGCCCAGAACGAGCATGAGAAGACCGGAGAAGAATGCGGGTTTCATGGGAAAAAATCCTTTTTGATTATGTGAAGGAAAGGGGCCTTGGTAAAAAGGGACGCGTCCCTCGGCACGTCCCCTTTTCGGGAAAAACCTGCAACCTCTTGCGGCTTACTTGTTGCGCGACGCCAGACCCGGGTCGCGGCGACCCGTGCCTTCGAATTCGTAGCCGTGCGAAACCCAGCCCTGGATGCCGTCGGGCATCACATAGACATTTTCATAGCCCTTGTCGATCACGACGAGCGAGGCTTCGAAGGAGACGTTGCACATGCGATTGATGCAATAAAGGATGATGAAGGAATTCTTCTTATCCTCGGGCAGAAGCTTCGTCCAGTCTTCGATGTTCGCGTGAATGGCCCCGGGGAGGTGGCTCTTCTGATAGATCTCGTCCGGGTTGCAGTCGAGGATATACACCCCTTTCTGCCCGAGCACCTTGTGCACGCGCGCCAGCGACAGCGGAATCGGCTGGCGCATTTCCTGAACGGTTTTCCCCTTGGGGTCGATGATCTGTTCGACCGCGTGGGCGGAAAGCGCGGTGAGCGCCAGAGCACCGGCGGTCAGGACGGAAACGAGGGCTTTTTTCATCTGGGGTTCTCTCCGATGGATGGGTGGCGGTCGTGCCGACGGGGACAAGACCCGCACGTCGGCTTCGGGCGCAAGGTCCGAAGGTTAAGAAAAGCCTAGCAGGAGAAGATTAAGGCTTTGTTACCGAAAACGCGTTTCGGGTATGGGGAAAACACTGCGAAACCCTGTTTTCCCGAACGATTCGATCGGTTTCCCCGTACAAGGGAGGCTTAAGATTCCGTGCCCCTCGGGGCAACGAAAAGCAAAACACCCCGACGAACCGAAATTCGTCGGGGTGCCTTTTTCGGCCTTCCGGCAAACCGGGCGGCGAACCGCCCGGTCGACTCGGACCTCAAGAATTACTTCTTGGCGGTCTTCGTGCCGGCGTCGAGGATGGCGAGAGCCTGTTCGCAGAAGACCTTGCCTTCGTTCACAAGGGTCTTCGCGTACTTCGGACCGTGGACGCCCCACGAACCGTCATCCTTGATCTTGGCGGCGTTCTTGCGGGCCTGTTCCACATAGAGCAGAACCTGAGCGCGGTCGGCATCCGAGATCTTGGCGACTTCGAGCTTGTCCTGGATCGTCAACAGGTCGGCCGTGATCTTGGCGTAGCCTTCCTTAACGGGGGTCTGCCAAGCGATGACCTTGTTGTAGATCGTCTTCTGGTCCTTGAAGCGCATGCTTTCCGGGAACTTCGACTGGATCGGGCTGTGGCAGCCCATCGATTCGACGAGGTAGCGGTCGGCAAACGCCGTGCGGCCGCAGCTCCACATCAGGTCGATGTAGGGACGACCGTCATCCTTCGTGAGGTTCCAACCCTTCGGGCTCGTAAGCTTGCGGTCCTTGGTACCTTCGGGAGGATTGATGGACTTCTTTTCCGGGTCGACGAGGATGCGCCACATATGGCTGCGGCGGACGTTGTCGAAGCCGGCGAGGTCCGGACGCTGGATCGCGGCGAAGTTTTCGCACGAACCCATCATCGGCATATGGCACGATTCGCAGCTGTTGCGGCTGTGCGTGCCGCCCTGAGCGAAGAATTCGGCGGCCGTGGTGTGGCAGTCCTGGCATTCCTTCTTCAGGTTCGGGACGGTGTAGTGCGAAGCCCAGTCGTTCGACGTCACTTCATGCGGGTCGTGGCAGGTCGTGCAACGCATGCCCTTCTGATAGTGCTTCGAATAGTGGGACTGCGAACCTTCGGTACCGCAAGCCGGGCAGAAGCTCTTGAAGTAGCTGTTGAACGGCGTCTTGAAGTTGTTCTTGGCGTCGTCCTGGTTGTAAACGAAGCGCTGGTGGCAACGTTCGCAATCGGACGGCATGCCCGCACCGCGAGCACCGTAAAGGTGAGCGCCGGCGCCGTGGCATTCTTCACACGAAACGCCCTTGGCGATCGTGTGCGAGCGCAACTTCTTGGCGTCGCCCAAAGCGGCGAAGAGTTCGTCCTGGCTCTTGAAGTCGAACTTCCACGTATGGCAGATTTCGCAGTAGGACGAGCCCGGCTGGAACATGGCCTGCGTGCGGTTCGAAGCGCCGTAGGAGTTGAAGCCCCAGACGTTGGAAGACTGAGCGCCGAAGTCTTCGAGCTTCGTGGGGAAGGTCGGATCCCAGGCGTTGATCTTCTTGGCAACTTCCGGAGTGATGTGTTCGGCCCAGTTGCGGGAGAACTGGTTGCCGCCGGCCACGATCTTGCCGGTGCCCTGACCGATGTTGCCGCCTTCGACGTGGTACGTACCGCGGACGAGCCACTTGTCGACGAAGCCGTACTTCGTGCGGGGCGTGCCCATGATGACGAAGACGTCGTCGGCTTCAATGCCTTCAGGCAGGACGGAAGCCTTCGAGTTGTAGAGGGGCTTCTTCATGTCGCCGCCGACTTCCGTGAGTTCTTCAGGGAAGCGGACGATCTTGTTGTGGCGGGAACGTTCCCACTTTTCGTACTGCGACGGATGGCATTCGCCGCACTTCTTCGGACCCACGAAGTTGTTCGGGAGGTCGAGGAAGGATTCGTACGGCAGACGATACGTCACGGCAGCCTTGCGGCCCGTGTTGTGGTGGTACTTGTCACCACCGCCGAATTCAACCCACTCTTCGTTACGGTCGGACATCGTGAACTTACCGACGACGCGACCTTCCTTGAGGTACTTGAAATAGGGGTGGTTCGCCTTGAGGTAATCCCAGAAGGCCTTGTCCTGAGCGACATAGCCGTCGAGGGTGCGCGGAAGGTCAACCGACGTCTGGTCGGCGGCAGCCGGAGCTTCGGCGGCAAAAGCCGTCGTAGCCACAGCGGCCGACAAGCAGGCGGCCAGAGACAGAAGCTTGGAGTGCTTGGTCATGATTAGCTCCTTGATGGTCTCTTTGTGAAAAAGTGTTGAAACAGATGTCGTTCTCTTTCGAGCCCGACTTCAATTGAGGTCAAATGCAAACCCTCGCGGATCCGCAAGCCGAACTCTACTCCTTAATCTCAAATTAAGAAAGCACTCTCGAAGCCGACGTCGTCCCCCCCGAAAAGCTCGGTATTTCCCGACTTTCTCAGTCGGATTTCCCATGAAATAAACACAAAATATCCTTGTTTTTCATACAACTAACGATAAAAATACATCTATTCGGTATGACACGCCGTAGGGTGGAACACCCTATTCGGATAAACCGATCATTTTTACCTCTACCTAGGTAGATACTATGGTATATGCACCTAGCCTTTCGAAGGTCATTCCATTGAGTGGAACGAGTCGTTCCATTAGAAGATCCTTACTAGGTACTAACCTCCACTCAATTTCTTGCCTTAAGGCAATCGCTTTCGGCTCCTCAACAAGTACCCACTTGGAGGTGTGAAACAACGAAAACTCCCTTCTCTCAGGGAAATTCCCAGGGGGAAAAGTTACCTATTTATATTGGATTTTTGTTTTTGATAGTCAAAGCCTTTCAGCGCGCCGACAATTTCGGAGTCGTTCGGCGAACGTTGCGGGAGACGTCCGTCCCGGATCCGTTCGATCGACTCGAACGCGATGTCGGGCGGACCGCCTTTCGGAAGCGGTGTTTGGCGAGCGACGGCGAGACCGCCCGGGTGCTGTCGGAAGTACCGAAGCCGCGCGTTTCTCCCGGAATGCACGCGGCCCGGGCGCCTGTTGCGCACCGGGCCGCGTGACGGGAGGTGTTGGGAAGCGAACGACGAAAGCGGAGAGACGCTTCAGTTCTTCCCTTCGAGGCGGTCGAGCATGCGACTGAAGCCTTTCGAATGGATGGTGACGGGAGTGTCGTCGCGCTCGGATCGCTCGCTTTGGGCGTCGCGTTCCGCCGCGCGGTCGACTTCCGAGCGCGTCTGCGCGTCAAGCGCCGCGACAGGTTTGGGGCTCCCCTCATAGACCGTCATCCGGGGAGGGAGCATCGCGTCTTCGATCGGTTTTTCGGTTTCGCCCGGCAACCTCGGGAACGTGATCGTAAAGCGTACGCCCGCCGTACCGTTTCGCTCGACCGTAACGCGTCCCGCATGGCGTTCGGCGATGTTGGCGACGATCGAAAGGCCGAGGCCCATCCCTTTCGCGCCCTTCGTGGTTTGGAGGGGCTTAAAAAAGAGCGCGAGCTGCTCGTCCGAGACGTAGGGGCCGTTGTCGCCCACGGAGAGCGCCCAGGTTTTCGCGTCGCGCGCGACGAGCGACACTTCGATGCTGGGCTTTTCGACCCCGGAGATGGCATCCGCCGCGTTTTTGAGGAGGTTCAGAACCGCAAGCTCGATTTCCCAAGCGTCCACCTCGGCCATCGAGCCCGGATTCACCCGCACGACGATTTCGGCGTTCGTCTGGCGCGAGCGTCGGAAGGTCGTGATCGAGTTCCCGATCACGACCGACAGATCGGTCACGGTGCGCGGGGGATAGTCGTGTTTGGCGTAGGAGCGCACGCGATCGACGATGCGGCTTGCGCGCTCGGCTTCGTTGGCGATTTCGGTGAGCGCCCAGATGAAGCTCTCCTTGTCGAACTTGTCGTTTTTCGTGCGTCGGTGAAGGCTGTTCGCGTAATTCGAAATGGCGGAAAGGGGTTGCTTCAACTCGTGCGCGATGATGGTCGACATCTGCCCCACGATCCCCGTGCGTTCGAGATTCGCGATGTGCTGGCGCGACTGCGCGGCTTCCGCCTCGACGAGGTCCCGGTCGTGAAGCGCGTCGCGCAACTGCTTCGTTTTGCGCCGCACCAACACCGAGAGACTCACCGCGTAGGAAATGACAACGAAGGTGAGGAAAATGATGAGCGCCAGGGCTTCCGAATTCTCCCGCATGAAGCGGTGCAGGCTCCACGTTGCAAGATGCTCGTAGGGGCCCATCTTGAGTTCGTAAAAGAGGTCGTAGATCGAGCGGTTGAGGGCCGGGAACTGCCACTGCCCGCCGTAGCGATCGGCGTTCATCGAAAAGAGGAGCGAGCCGATGTTCTTTTTCAAGAGGGGATCGGTCTTCGCGGTCGTCCCGAAAGCCCAACCGGGGTACGTGGGGGTCGAGTGGACGCAGGCAAGGCCGTCCGCGGGCTGCGGGTCGACGATCACGAGGTCGCGCTTCGGGTCGACGAGACCCGCCTTCCGAAAGCGTTCGAGCGTACACGCGGGAAGAATCCCGAGCACCGCCTCACCCGAGAGAACCGCATCCAGGACCGCACGCTCGTCCCCGTTCGTGAAAGTCGTCTGCCGCCCCGCGGCAAGCGCCGAAAGCCCTTCGCGCTGCAGGAGCGCCAGGGGCGCCAGCCACCCGCCCAGGGACGTCTTTTCGACGGCGACGATTCCGCCTTCCTTGAGGTTTTCGATCAGGTGCTGAAGGTTCAGGCGTTCGGAAGTTCTGCTTCCCGTACCCGTCGACGTAAAGACGGTAGCCGAGCCGTCGGGGGTGACGGACCGTTGCGTTTCGACGGAGGTCGTACTCGAAGAGGTCGACTCCGACCCGACCGCGTCGTTGCGGCCGAGCACCTTTTCTTCAAGGCCACCCCGTTTCATGAAGAGAACGCCCGCTTGCGCCTCTTCGGCGCGCGAGGCGTCGACGGGAAGGAAAGTCGCGAGCTGCTCGACCGTCGTTTTCGACTGTTGCAGGGCAAACGTGTGCGAATTCGCGATGAAGAAATCGATTTCCGAATTCTGGAGCGCGACCGACAAACCGCGTCCGTCCAAATAAAAGACCAGAACGTTCTTTTTCCCGAGAGCGTGGCGAAGCGCTTCGAGCGTATAGCGAATCCAGGCGGCGTACTGCGTGCGCCCGAGTTCGGCCTCGATCCCGAGACGAATCGGGCGACCGATGCGCATGCGCTCCGAGATGACCGGCACGCCGATCAGGGCGTCCGCGGAAATTTCGGCGTTTTTGACGGCCTCGGGCTCCGGAATTTCCGCCATGTCGGGACGAATCGCCGCCCGGATGTCGCTCGACGGAGTCCCGGTCGTCGTTCCCATGCCGATGAAGGAACTCCCCGCGGGCGGAGCCGCCAAGGGCGCGGGAGCGTGAAGAGTCAGGGCAAGTCCGACCCCGAGCGCAGAGGCCAGAGCCGAAATCCGTGCGGCAGTAGGGACGCAAGATCGAAAGGACGAGCGAACGAAAGAACGGGCCAAAAAGCGAACAAAGGACGTCGGACGTATCGGCATGGGCGACGAGGAATGAGCGTTGGAGCCAAAGGAGCTCGGGAAGCATCCGAAGGCGTCGGATCGGGTACCGAGCAAAAAACCGTGATTCGGGGAACGTTTCGAAAACGTATGCCGTCGATTCTATCCCGCACGCCGCCAAGCGGCCTGACCAAATCTGCGTACCCGGAGACGGGAAAGCGAAAACCATCGGGATGACGGGACCGACGCATCGCGAAGCGCGCTCTCTATACTTGACGGATCGATGCCGCTTGCGCCTTCCGTGCGATTCACGCTCTCATGTTTCTCGCTTCCACGCCCTACGACCGACCGCTTCGGCCCGACGACCGCCTCGCCGATCGTCTCAGTCCGGAAATCGCCCTTACGCTTGCCGCCCACGAGGTGGAGACGGCCGAGGATCTCTATGAATGTATGGCAACGGGCGCCACGTGGTTTCGGGCGTTCACGGGGATCGACGCCAAACGCGCAACGGAGCTCGTACGCTGGATGCGCGATGCGGGGCAGGCCGTGGGCGAAGTGACGGAACGCTTCTTTCTGCCCGGGAAAGCCTCCGAAGCAAGCGTCGCGGGCAACACGCAGGAAGCCGGGGGAGTGACGCGAGAAGGCACGGCGAGGTCGCCTCGCAACGGGAATGTTGCGGCGGGCACGTCGAACCGTCCTCGCGGCGTCGCGAAAGTCGAAACGGAGAAACGGACGAACACGGGAACGGCTTCGCTGGGACTCTCTGCGGCTCACCCCGGGATTGTTCCTCTGGAGCGCATCGTTCTTCCCGCGGGGCTCGACGGCTCGCAGGGGCTCAACCGCGCGCCCGCTTTCGGCTGTTCGCTTGAGGCCCGCAACGACCTCGAAGCGATTCGCACCTGGTTGGACGCTCGGGCGGGGAACCCCAACACCCACGCCAACTACCGCAAGGAGGCGGAACGCTTTCTGCTCTGGTGCCTCTACGAACGGGAAACGGCCCTCTCAAGCATCAAAGCCGGGGATGCGTCGAAGTACCTGCGGTGGCTAGAAGAACTCGGACGGCGCGACGAGCGCGATTTCAAAGAGCGCTGGAAGCTCCCCGCCGCGGTTTGGATCGGTCCCAAAAACGCGACGCGCGACTCCTCGGCCTGGCGACCCTTCAACGGACCGCTCGGGTCCGCAAGCCGCCGAAACGCCCTCGTGGTCGTCCGACAGCTCTGCAACTTTCTGAAGAAAACGGGCTACCTCATTTTCAATCCCTTCGATCAGGTGAGTCCCAAGGTGCCGCTTTTGAAGGGCGAAGGCGCGCCGCAGGCCTTTGCGGACCGGTCCCTGACCGACATGCAGTGGCGGGAGATCGCGGACCGAATCGAGCTCCTCCCCGAAGGGCTTCCGCGAGAGCGCATGCGTTTGATCCTCATGCTCGGGAAGAGCCTGGGGCTTCGCGCCTCGGAAATGCTCGAAGCGCGCGCCTCCTGGATCGTCGAGCGACGCGTGGGCTTTTCCGTTCGACCGGCAATCGAAGTACTCGGCAAAGGGAGCAAAGTACGCCGACTTCCGCTCAACGCCGAACAGCGCGACATCATCGAGAGCGCCTTCCGGGCGCGAGGTCTTCCGGGCTACGCCGGGTGCGATCCCGAGACGCCGCTTCTTGTCAATCTCGGGCGCGGCCGCAACCCCCACGGCCCCATGTCCAGAAGCGGTCTCTACCGCGTGCTCGAAACGTTTTTCGATCGGGTAGCGGACGAAATCGCTCTCGAGCGCCCCGGGGACGCTGCGAAACTTCGTGCGGCCTCGACACACTGGCTCCGACACACGTTTGCGGTGACGGCTCTTACGAAAACGAGCGTCAACGTCGTGCAGGCGGCGATGGGACACGCTTCGGTTGCGACGACCGGGCGCTACCTCGCGCCGGAAGAGGAAGAAATGAGCAAGGCGCTCGAATCGATAAGGACCTTCTGAGGGAGATGTCGATTGCGTGGCGGCACCCCCTCTCGACGGTCCTCGGACCGAAAGAAATTCTTTCGTCGGCCCCCCTCTTTCGGACGAACGCTCACCGAGCCCAGATCTGTCGATAGCGGATGAAAACCGCTTCCCACACCTGTCGGGCGTTCAAAGGATGTTCGGCCGCACGGCGCACGCCCCCGCAGACGGCGAGAAAGTCCCAGAGTTTCGACGCGTCGGCTTTTTGCGCGAGTCGCTCGATTGCGTCCGCCTCGCCCACGAAGTAGCGAGGACCAACGCCCGACTTCGTGCGCACGAGGTCGTGGCTCCAGCGGGAAAGCAGCATCGCGAGAGCCGGCACCGACAGATCCGTCGGATACGCACGAAGGATAGCGTCGAGCCCGATTTCGTCCCCGCGGCGAAGCAAATCCATAACGGCCGACTCGGCTTTCGTCGCGAGCCTCGGCACCGTGTCGTCCTTAAGGACCGCAAGCGGCGCTCCGCCCGCAAGTGCAAGTGCCGCTTCGGGGTTCTTCACCTTCTTCAAGCGCAGGAATTGAAGCGCCTCTTCCTTGGTCGGCAACGGCACCCGCACGAGACGCGAGCGCGAACGGATGGTGGGGAGCACCGCATCGATGTCTTCGGCGCAGAGGATGAAGACGAGCCCCTCGGGAGGCTCTTCCATCGACTTCAGCAGGGCCGACGCCGCCTCTTCGCGCACCATGTCGGCGGGGTAGACCAAGACGACGCGACGTCCGCCCCGATTGGCCGCCAGTCCGATGAAGTCCGTCAGAGCGCGCACCTGATGGATGCGCACTTCGCGACTCAGCTTCTTTTTGTCGCCGCTTCGTTCGTTGTCGGCAGACACGTACGGAAGCTCGAAGACGTTCGCCATGAATTCCGAGACGACGGGCTTGAAGTCGGGGTGGCTACCCGCCCGAACGAGTTCGCACCCGCGGCAACGCCCGCAGGGCGTGCCGTCTGCGGCGGGCGATTCGCAGAGAAGGCTCGTCGCGAAGGCGCGCCCCAATTCGAAGACGCCCGTCCCCGGAGCACCGTACAGGAGCACCGCATTGGGAAGACGTTCGCGCAAAAGCGCAAGCTGCGCCGCGGGTTCCGCGTGCCAGGCATAAGGAGTCAGAGCCACGGGCGCACCTCCTTCAAAAGGGTTTCGGCAATCGCGTCGGGGTCGGCCGAGGCGTCGACGACCACGAACCGTTCCGGATCGTTTTTCGCGCGCTCAAGGTACGCATCCCGCACGCGGTCGAAAAAGTCGCGGTTTTCTCGCTCGAACCGGTCGCTCGCTTCGCGCCCCGCGCGACGGCCTTCGGCGACGGCGGGCGGAAGGTCGAAAAGAATCGTACGGTCGGGCGCGAACCCTTCGAGAGTCCACGCCTCAAGCGCTTCGACGCGCTCGCCCGGGACCCCTTTGCCACCCGCCTGATAGGCATAGGTGGCGTCCGCAAAACGGTCGGAGAGCACCCAGGCGCCGCGCTCCAAGGCGGGGCGGATCACGCGCTCGACGTGTTCGGCTCGCCCCGCAAAGAAGAGAAGCGTTTCGGCGGTCACCCCCATGTCGTCACCGAGCAGGAGACCTCGGATTTTTTCGCCCAAAGGCGTTCCGCCCGGTTCGCGCGTGCGCACGACCTCAATCTCGTTCGAGCGAAGAAAGTGTTCCAGTCTGTCGATTTGGGTGGTTTTACCCGCTCCGTCAATGCCTTCGAACGTGATGAAACGACCGCGCATGCCTTGTGCCTTTGTATTCGTCGTGTGGGGGTGGGAGGAAAGAAAAGCGGCGTCGGCCGGAAGGAGTCCCGACCGAGGCCGCACGCCCTCATTGTAGCGAATGCCTCGGACGGGACCGAATGCCGTTACTGCGCCCGCAGCGGGCCCTTCTCGTCGGCCGCCTTCGGGAGATTCAGCGGCGTTGTTTGCTTACGCAAAATGAAGTGACGCACGGCGGCGTTGTGGTCCTTCAGGTTCGTCGTGAACTCGCTCGTACCGTCCCCGCGCGAGACGAAGTAGAGGTAGCGGCTTGCCGCGGGATGCACCGCCGCTTCGATCGAGGCGGGGGTGGGCATCGAAATGGGCGTGGGCGGCAATCCCGGGATGCGGTACGTGTTGTAGGGCGTGTCGCTTCGGAGGTCCTGCTTCGTCAAGCGCCCCCTCCACGCGGGCCCGAGCCCGTAGATCACGGTGGGGTCGGTCTGAAGGGGCATTCCAACCTTCATACGGTTGTGAAAGACGGAGCTCACGAGATGGCGGTCGCTCCTCTCGCCCGTTTCCTTTTCGACGATCGAAGCGAGAATCAGGGCTTCGTAGGGCGTCCGAACGGCCACTTCCGCCGAGCGGCTCGCCCAGGCTTCGTCCAAGAGGCGCTTCTGGCGCGCAACGGCCTGCTTCATCACCGCGAGATCCGTCGTTCCCGAACCGTAACGGTACGTATCGGGCGCAAAAAAGCCTTCGAGCGACGGATAGTCCGAGAGCCCCAGGGCGCTCTTCAATTCCTCTTCGCTCATTCCGCGCGTGACGGGCTTCAAGTTCACGCCTTCGGCAAAAATCGCACGCACCTCCCAGATCGTGGCGCCGTCGGGAATGCGCAGTTGCTGGTCGATCACGGGCCCCCGGGCCAAAAGGTCGAGAATTCCCGTGCGGGTGACGCCCGCGGGGAAGCGGTAAAGTCCCGCATGGATGCGGCCCATGCCCGAAGTATGGAGGCGCGAAGCCGCACGCAGGCTCCAGTCTTCGACCTCCAAACCCGCTTCGCGCATCTTCGCGATGATGCGGCGCGCACCGTCCCCTTCTTCGACCATGACGTCGACCGTGGCGGTCTTCACCGTCACGGGTACGGGCACGGTATTCACGTAATGGCGCAGCCCGAAAAAGCCCCCGACCGCAAGGATCGCAAGAAGCACCGCCACGACCAAGCACCCTTTCAGAAGGCGCCGGGCGAAGCTCGGGGAATTCGACCGAACGGGCTTGTCCGTCTTGACGACCGAGTTTTCGACCGCGGCGGGCGCACCACGCATATCGGGCGCAACGGCTTTCGGGGACTTGCCGGCGTCTTCCGATGTTTCCGACGTTTCGGCCTTTTCGAGCGCTTCGGGGGTCGAGTCGCTCTCGCGAGGCCCTTCGGTCCCGTCGGTCTCCCCTTCGGACTTCTCTTCGGACTTTTCGTCGGTCGCTGCAACGGGCTCGGCGGTTTCGACGGGTTCGGCTCCCTTGTCGGACGCCGCGTCGGCTTTTTCATCGGCCTCTTCATCGACCTTTTCGACCGTCTTTTCGAGGTTGGTCCGGTCAACATCCGTCTTGACTTCCGTTCGGACGTCCTCTGCGGGCGCACTTTCGGTCGCCTTCCCGGCGTCGTTCTCGACGTCCTTTTCGGCTTCGTTGTCGGCGGTCGGGCCCTGTGTTCGGTTCTTCGTCACGGCGAGTGGTTTCCTTCGTCTCGGATTGTTTCGGGCATTCGTAGGATAGTGCGCGCAGTTTAGCGGATGGAAGATCCGCGGCGCACGCTTCATGCGGGTTCGTAGAACCTCCCCGACGCGTCGGCATGAAAGGCCGCCCCCTCGGCGCCGTCCGATCCGCTATCCTTGTCGGACCGAAAACTTTTCCTTTTTGAAGGAGACCAGCCATGCTTACCGCCCTTCCCGGCGAGGCGAGCCGTCCGGAGAGCTTTGCGCTCGCTTCGGCTCCCTGCGGCGCCTTCCGTCCGCTTGACCTGATGCTCGTGCGCGTCACGGGTGCGGACGCCGTTTCGTTCCTGCACGGTCAGTTCACGCAGCGCGTCGACAATCTCGGTGCTTCGATTCGCACGGCGGGCTATTGCTCGCCCAAGGGTCGACTCCTGGCGGTCGTTCGCCTCTGGCGCGAAGGCGATGCCGTGATGATGCTTTTCCCCGCGTCGATTGCCGGGGGATTTCTGAAGCGCCTGCGCATGTACGTTCTGCGCAGCGACGTGACCTTTGAAACCGTCGACGTACCCGGTCTCGCGCACCTCTCGGGCGCCGAAGGGCTCGAAGCGGCTCGTGCGCTCGGGTTCGAAGGACTCGAAGCGCTCCCCGCCGCAGGCGAGATCGTCGAAGTCCCCGGCATGAAGCTTATGGGGCTCTCACCCGCTTCGGACCTTCCGGGCTTTGCCGCGGGCGGCCCCCGCGCACTCCTTCGCACGACGGACCCCGCCCGCATCGCGCACCTTCCCGAATCCTCCGCCCTCTGGTGGGCGGCCGAAATCGCCTCGGGCGTTGCGACCGTACACCCCGAAACGCGCGAACTTTTCGTGCCGCAAGCGGTGAACCTGGAGCTTGTCGACGGGGTCGTCTTCTCGAAGGGTTGCTACCCCGGTCAGGAAGTCGTCTCACGCGTGCAACATATCGGCGAGACGAACCGTCGTGCGGCGATCGGTCGTACGGCGATCGGGACGGCCCCTCTGCCGGGTGCCCCCGTCTTCACCGCCGAAGGCGTCGCGGGCCACGTCGTCGTCGCCGTCTCGAACGGGACCGAAACGGTGATCCTCTACAGCGCGACGAAGACCGCGCTTGAATCGGGCGTGGCGCTTTCGCCCGAAGGCGAAACCGTGCAGACGGTCGAGCTTCCCTACCGCTACCGCAATGTGCTTGCAGGTTGAGAACGCTCTTCGTTCGGCGTAAAATTGCCCCGTGGGAGGCCCTCCGTTCGAGGTGCCTCCCATTTTTTGAGCCCGTTCCTCGCGTTCGGGACCGTTTTTTCCAACCGCAACTACAAAAAGACAATCGGGTCAATCACCCCTGCCTGAAGGCAGAGGCTTGAGCGATCAGACCGGTTGACCAGT
>CAJLHF010000044.1 GCA_905206365.1 uncultured Sutterella sp.
GGGTGAGGCGCGCGAAGAATTCGCGGCGGAATTCGGCGTCGTCGCGCAGAACGCCGCGCAGAACCGTCGTCGTCATGGAGGATTCGGTCTCTTTGACGCCGCGCCAGGTCATGCAGGAATGAACGGCGTCGATGTGAACGGCAAGGCCCGCCGGACGCGTAAGCTCTTCGATCCGATCCGCGAGCTGCACCGCCGCTTCTTCCTGGATCTGCGGGCGCGAGAGCACCCAGTCGGCGATGCGGCTGTACTTCGAGATGCCGATCACGCGCTCGCCCGGTACGACCCCGATCCAGCAACGCCCGAGAATCGGGGCGAAATGGTGCGAGCACGTGGAGCGCACCTGCAAGGGACCGATCACGATGAGGCCGTCGTAGCCGCGCTCGTTCGGGAAGTCGGTCGCCTTCGGGCACGGGACGTAGCGCCCCGCGAAGACCTCCCGCAAAAAGAGCTTCGCCATGCGGCGAGCGGTTTCTTCGGTGTTTGGGTCGTTCTCAACGTCGATCACGAGAGCGCGCAACACCTCGTCGATGCGATCGCGCACCTCGGCTTCAAGGCACTCCAGGTCGCCCGCTTCGAGGTAATCGGCAATGTTGTCGTTCGCGTGAAACGAAGCGCCCGCCGCACGAAGTCGGTCGACGATCTCCTGACTTTTCTTCATTGTAGCCGTCATATGCTTTCGGACCATTCGCTGCGAGCAGCGTGTACGTATTGGGAACCGTAGATTTTCAAGGGTGCCGGCGCACCGACCGAAGGTCGCACCCCGTCCGCGGCGCCCTTTTCCCGGGCTTTCCGCACGTTTCGAAACGTTCGGAAAGCACAAAGCTCCGGCTCGTGCGGTGCACGGCGGGGATCCGGGGAAAAATTCGACGATGTGGAGCGGCGGCAACACTGCCGGAACGCATGAAGACACCGCCCGTCCCGAAGGTCCGGTTCGAAGGTCGCTTCAGGCGGGTCCGGCGATCCCCTCGCGACGATGAAGGCGGTGATGCGGTCGGGCGTACTCCTGCGGGAACGAACGAGTCCGTACGTGTCGGCCTCGGTTCGACCGGCTCGGGGTCGTCCCCTGTCCGCTCAGAGCCTCGCTTTATCGGTTCGGTCGGGGGATGCGTATCATAGCGCGATCCGAACCGACTGCGTAGGGAAAACGACGGAAAAAGCGTCCGAAAGCGTAAACGATCGCTATCCCAGTTCTCGAAAACCGAAATTCGCCGCGTGTTTCGGGAGAACCGAAAAAGCAAAAGGCCGCCCGCAGGCGACCTTCCGAGCCGAATTCTTCGGTCGCGCCCCCCGGCCTCAACCGGGAAGCAACGAACCGAGCACCCTTGAGCCGATCGAACCGTTCGGTCAGCTCTTGATGAGAGTACAGCAGCCTTCGGGCTTCTTTTCAAGGGGCTTTCCTTCGGCACCGAGCAGTTCGAGCCGGTCGGGAGTTTTCGTCGAGAACCAGCGGTAAGCCTTCCCTTCGTTCGTCTTCAGAACAAGCGTATCGCCCCGAACCTCATAGCGACCGAGTTCCATACGGGTCGTGTCCTTCTTCACGCGCAGGACGAAACACTTGTAGTGGTCGAGCGTCATTTCCGCTTCGGACGCTTCGCCCTTTTCGGAAATCACCGTCCCCACGTACTGGCCGACGACGGGCGAATCAACCGCCTTGGCGCGGTAGGCGTCCCATTCCTTTTCGGACTCGGCCATGGCGGCCTCAAGCCCCTTCAGAGCGCTGGAGCTTTCCTCTTCCTGTTGGAGGTCCGCCTCGGTGGCGGCGGGCTTGGTCATAACGGGAGCGGTCGTCTCGGCGGCCTGCACGGTACCGACACCGAGAAGAAGAGCCAGAGAGAACGTGCCCAGAATCGGGCGCATCGTCGTAGCAAGAGTCGAAGACATGGGACTGATCCTTCGTTCGAAATAAAAACGGCCCCGCTTTCGCGGGGCCTTGGAGTTGGGCGTTCAGGCGGTTCTCAGCACCCGAGACCCGAATAGTTTGAGAAAAACCGAGGATTTCTGAGAGCGACCAAGCAAGCTCAGGAAACCGTTCGTGTTCTTTGCCAAGAGCGACCAAGCAGCTCGGCATCGAACGCGTTTTCCCTTTCCATGCTTCGCAGTGTATCGATCGAATCCTAACCGAACCTTAAGAGCCCGAATCTTGCCCCCGACGAATGCAACGAAATGCAACGGGCCGATCGGAACTGATCCGATCGGCCCGTCGAGATTCATTCGCAACCCGTCGAAATTTCGAAAAAATTCATCGGGTTGCAAACTTGTACGTAAGGATTACACTCCCGCTTTTTCGGCTTCGAGGCGCTTGGCGCGTTCGCACGCGGCGATCGTGAAGAGCGCGTCCGAAGAGCTGTTGAGACCCGTTTCGCACGAATCCTGAAGGACGCTGATGATGAAGCCCACGGCCACCACCTGCATGGCGGTGTCCTGATCGATCCCGAAAAGACCGCAGGCCAAGGGAATCAGCATGAGGGAGCCGCCCGGAACGCCCGAGGTGCCCGCCGCGCACATCGAAGCGACGATCGAGAGGAAGATGGCCGTCCCGAAACCCACTTCAATACCGAGCGAGTACGCGGCCGAAAGCGTGATCACCGTGATCGTCACGGCGGCGCCCGCCATGTTGATCGTGGCCCCGACCGGAATCGACACCGAGTAAGTCGCCTCGGGGAGGTTCATGCGGCGGCAGATTTCCATATTGATGGGGATGTTCGCGGCCGAAGAACGGGTAAAGAACGCGTTCACGCCCGATTCGCGCAGGCACATGAACGTGACGGGATAGGGATTCTTCTTCGTGCAGAGCCACACGAGGAAGGGATTCAGAACGAGCGCGACGAACGCCATCGTGCCGAGGAGCACCGTGAGGAGCTGCGCATACTCGGCCAGGACGCCGAACCCTTCCTGAGCGAAGGTGCTCGAAACGAGCCCGAAAATACCGACGGGAGCGAAACGAATGACGAGACGCACGAGCATTTCCACGGCGCTCGCCGCGTCGGCGAGCATTTCGCGCGTGCCTTCGCGGGCGCGCCGAAGGATGATCCCCATGGCGATCGCCCAGGCGAGGATCCCGATGTAGTTGGCGTTGTACATCGCGCGGAAGGGATTGTCGACGACGTTGAGAATGAGGCCCGTGAGCACTTCCGCGATGCCGCCCGGCGCGGTAAGCCCTTCCTGCGCGGTCGTCAGCGTGATTTCCGTCGGCCAGAGGAAGCTCGCCGCCACGGCCACAAGCGCCGAGGTGAAGGTCGAGACGAGATAGAGGACGAGAATGGGCTTCACGTGAACGGAGCCGCTCCCTTCGTCAACGCGGTTGTTCGCGATCGAAGACATGACGAGCACGAAGACGAGGACGGGAGCGACGCCCTTGAGGGCGGTCGTGAAAATCGTCCCGAGGAGCGCGACGTTGCGGGCCCCCGCGGGGAAAGCCCACGCAAAGAGCATCCCGAGAATGAGTGCGACGAGAATCTGCTTCACGAGCGACGCCTGAAGGAAAGGCGTCACCGTGCGAAATAGCGGGCGGAATGTGTCTTTCATTTTTTGGTTTCTTTGGGACCGAAGTTGGAGGCACCGGCGGCGCGTCCGGCCCCGATGCGTCGGAACCGAAAACGAGCCGCCCGTGTTCGGGGGAGCCGGCCCTCCCGAGGGATCGTACGGGCCAACCCCGAAAGTTTGGCGAATCCCGAGTGTTTACGCAAAGTTTTTCGTACGGGAAAAGGCCTATTCGGCGTGATTACCGACGCGCACACCCGAATTCGATCCGCATTCTCAGGGTTTTCACGGACATTCTTCGCATCCTAGACCGCCCTGCCAAGCAGGTCGTCGCAGCCGACGTTGCCGCGATCGGACCGCAAAAGTACGGCCGGGTCGATTCCGCACCGAGGTTCATCCGCACGGACGACGCGTATTTGGCGACGGCCGACAGCAGTTAGAATGACCGACTCTCCTCCACTCGGAATTTCTCACCATGAGCCCTGCCGACGCGTCTCTTCGAACAACCGCAGCTTCTTCCGCAACCGCCGAAGACCGCACATTCGAACGTCTTCGGTTCGACCGCGAGCACCTCTGGCATCCGTACGCGTCGACGCTCGACCCCGTACCCGTCTTCGAAGCTGCCGAAACCTGCGGTACCGAAATCGTTTTGACGGACGGACGGAGGCTTTTGGACGGCATCTCCTCCTGGTGGTGCGCGGCGTACGGTCATCGGCATCCGCGACTCGTGGCGGCGCTTGAACGTCAGGCGGAGAAGATGCCCCACGTGATGTTCGGCGGCCTCACGCACGAGCCCGCCGTGCGGCTCGGGCAAGCTATTCTCGAGATGCTCCCCGCGGGCTTTCACTCGATTTTCTATGCGGACTCGGGGTCGGTCGCGGTGGAAGTCGCGATGAAAATGGCCGTCCAGTACCAGGCCGCGCTCGGGAAACGTACAAAGTCGAATTTCGTTACGATCCGCTCGGGTTACCACGGCGACACGTGGAACGCCATGTCGGTGTGCGACCCCGAGGAAGGGATGCACGGTCTTTTCGGCTCCTCGCTTCCGGTGCGCTTTTTCATCCCGCACCCGAAGAGCCGTTTTCCGAGAAGCTCCCTCATGGCACAAGAAACGGATGCTTCGGTGTTCGACGTTTCGGACCTCGCCCCCTTGGCCGCTCTTCTCAAGGAGCGTTCGGACGAAATCGCCGCTCTCATTCTCGAACCCGTCCTCCAAGGGGCGGGCGGCATGCGCTTTTACCATCCGGAGTTCCTCACGGGTGCGATCGAGCTCTGTCACCGTCACGGGGTGCTCGTCATTTTCGACGAAATCGCCACGGGCTTCGGGCGCACGGGCGAATGGTTCGCCATGAATCACGCGGGGGTGCGCCCCGACATCGTGACGCTCGGGAAAGCCCTCACGGGCGGCCTCATGACGCTTTCCGCGGTCGTCACCGCAAAGAGCGTGTCCGATGTGATTTCCTCGGGTACTCCGGGCGCCTTCATGCACGGGCCCACGTTCATGGCCAATCCCCTCGCGTGCGCCGTCGCCGCGGAAGCCCTCGCACTCGCGCGGGATATCGATGCCCCGTCGCTTGCGCGCCGCATCGAAGGGGAGCTCCGTGCGGGACTCGAACCGCTTACGAAAACGGAAGGCGTTCTCGACGTGCGCGTTCTCGGGGCGGTCGGGGTCGTCGAAACCGCAAAACCCGTCGACGTACGGCGTGCCATGCCCCGCTTCGTGGAAGCGGGCGTATGGTTGCGCCCCTTCGGACGATGGATCTACGCGATGCCCCCGCTCGTTTCGACGACCGAGGACGTGAAACGATTGACGAACGCGATGGTTGAGGTGACGCCCGAGCTTTTGCGCGAGAGCGATTCCGACGAACGCGACGAGCGCCACTTCGTTTGAGGCGCACCCGTTCGCCCTGCCCGCCCGAATTTTCCACGACGTTTTCCTTTCGAGGAGCCGCCCTCATGTCCGTCCTCTCCGATTCCGCTGAAAATCCCGCGAAGTCTTTGCCCCGAGAAGCCGCAACGGAACGTGCCGCGCACGACTCCCGCTTTCGGCCGCTCGCAGACGCTTTTGGCGGGGCGATCGCGCGCGGGCTCTCGGAGCTTGATGCACGAGGGCTCCGTCGTTCGACCCGGTCGTCGGATGCCCGAGGCCCGAGCGCATCGAAGAGCACCGCGCTCGTCAACCTGATCGGCAACGACGCTCTCGGGATCGGCGCGGACATTGCGAGCGCCAAAGCCTTTATTGAAACGCTACCCGATACCCTCTTTCGTTTTTCAGCAAGCGCCTCGCGCGTTTTGTCGGGGAGTTCCGCCGCACACGATGCACTTGAAGCGGAGCTCGCGCGTCGCTACGGACGCCCCGACGGGGTGCTCCTTTTCCAGTCGGGCTGGCATGCGAATTCCGGGCTCCTTGCGGCCCTCACCCGAGCGGCCCCGCACAAGACGGCGATTCTCTTGGACCGCGAGATCCACGCGAGCTTCATCGACGGGATGACCCTTGCCCGCGCTCAAGGCGCGACCGTGCAGCGGTTCGCACACAACGACGTCGCTCACCTCGAACATTTCGTCGAAAAGTTTTCCGAAACACACGATGCGATCGTAATCGTGACGGAGTCGCTTTTCTCGATGGGAGGCGACACGGCTCCGTTGCGGGAACTCGTCGCGTTGCGCGAACGCCACCCGAAGACGATCCTTGTCGTCGACGAAGCCCACGCCTTTGCGGCCTACGGGCCTACGGGCCTGGGGCTCTCCGAAGCCGAAGGAGTGCTCGATGCGATCGACGTCGTGATCGGCACCTTCGGGAAGGCGACGGGTACGGCGGGCGCCTTCGTCGCGACCGCGCCGGAACTCCGAGCGTGGCTTGCAAGCACCCACCGGCCGTCCATTTACTCGACGGCATTGCCGCCCCTGTTGATTGCGCGAACGCTTGACGTCGTACGTCATCTCGAAGCGTATGCCTCGAAGCGCAAGCGCCTTCACGCCCTATCCGCTCACGTTCGGGAGGTGTTGGGACTTCAAGGTCCCGTCACCCACATCATCCCCGTCCCCCTGGGAACGGTCGAGCGGGCGACGGCTGCCGCTCGGACCCTGCGAGACGCGGGCTTTGCGGTCGGCCTCGTGCGTCCGCCCACGGTCCGAATCCCGGGACTGCGCGTGTCGCTCAACGCCTCGCTCACGGACGACGAAGCAAAGCGCCTTACCGAAGTGCTCGGAACGCTCGGCGGGAACAAAACCGACGGAGCCGACTGAACCGACAAGGCCGACGACTCTTCGTGTCGCAGCACGGAACACACACCATGACGATCGAAACCAGCGAAAACTCCGTTGCCCGAGAAGCTCCTGCGGGCATCGCACTCTTTGAAAATGCCGCCTGGAGAGCCCGTAAGGAAGGAAAATCCCTCCCGACCGCAACGTGTGAAGCACCCCGCGTGCTTCTCTTTGCGACCGGTTGGGCAACCGACGAGCGGCTTTTCGCGCCGTGGGCGAAGCGACTCGAAGCACTGAATTACCCCGCGGCGCTCGTCATCCTTTCGAACCCGCTCGCGGGTCGGACGGCCGACGCGTTTCTTGAGGCCGCTCGACCCCAAGCACATTCGACAACCGATGCGCCCGATTCCCTTTTCCGCCCCGACTGGCCCCTTTTCCGGGAACTTTCTCCCGAGCTCGATGAATTGCGTCGCGACGTGCCCGAAGCCCAGTGGACACTCGCAGGGTGGTCCTTCGGGGTGCGGTTCGTACTCGATCTTTGGCGCGCCCGCGAACGAATCTTCGGCAACGGTCTCCCGAATGCCGACACCTTCGAGCGACTCGTCTTTGCGGCGGGGTCTTTGACCCCCGTCGGTCGCACGGGGATTCCCGAAGCCGTTGCGAAGCTCACGCTCTCGACCCTTTCCGCGGAGTCGCTCAGTACCTTCTTCGTGCGCGTCACGGAAGGGCACGGTGCGTGGAACGACGTCGTCACGAACCCCGACTTTCCGGGCTTTACCGCGGAAGATCGTCCCGACGTCCCGAAAGCCGCGGAAGAGCTTCGGGCCTTTGCGGGTCTTCGAGACCCCTTGCCCGAACTCGCCCGCGAAGCCGCGAGCTTCCCCGGCGAAATCCGCGTCGTCATCCCGAAGCGCGATCGGATCGTCCCCGTCGCAGCGCAGGAACGATCCGCCAAGGCCCTCTGCGAAGCGTCTCTCGCGGCAGGTCGCGCCGAACCCCGCATCCTTCGCACGGACGAACCCCACGGGACCTTCGAAGGGCTCACTGCGACCGTCTTCGACGCGGCCTTCGGCTCCGTCGAATCCCCGATCCGTTGAGCCTTTGCGTTCCCTTTTCCGAAAGCCCCGCCGATGACGAAAGTCCGTCTTGCCGAAGAGTCCCGCCACGCCCGCGCGTTCGAACGCGCGGCCCGCACCTACCACGACGCCTCGCGCCTGCAGGCGGAGGCCGCACGGCGACTTGCGGACCTGTGGCCGCTCTCGGATGCGTTGTGCGCGAATACCGTACGCTCGTCGCCCCTTCGGATCCTTGAGGCGGGGGCCGGTACGGGCCACCTTACGGCGGCGCTCGTTCAAAAGTTCCTTTCCGCAAAATCCGTTCTCGACGCACCGGATTCCGCTCGACTTCACCTCACGGTGACGGACCTCTCGTCCGCCATGCTCGAGGAGGCCCGTCGGCGCCTCGCCGCAACGTTCGGAGACGAACTTGCCCGAGATCTCGCCTTTCTTATCGCGGCTGCCGAAGCGCTTCCCCGCATCCCCGAAGTCCGTACGGGAGCCCCCTACGACCTCATCGCGGCCGCATCCGTTTTGCAGTGGGTGGCGGACCCCGCAACGCTCTTTCGCGAGTGGGCGGACCTCTTGCGACCGGGCGGGTACCTCCTCGTTTCCGTCTTCGGCCCCGACAACCTGCGTGAAATCCGGACGCTTTCGGGCGGGGGCCTTCCCGCGCCCGAACCCGACGCGTGGGAGTCGATCCTCGGGCCCGGGTACGAACTCGTGGCGCTTCAGTGCGACACGATCGTCGAACGTTACCCGACGCCTAGGGCCGTACTCGCACAGTTGCGCGCTACGGGCGTGAACGGCCTCCCCGCAAACGCGCATTCGGATGACAAAACAAATTGCGACGCGTCGGACGATGCCGCTTTCGCCCCCTACCCCGCCCGGACGCTTCGCACCCGTGCGGGTCTTGCCGCTTGGGAAGCCGCCTACCGCGAGCGATTCTCGGACACGGACGGGCGCGTCACGCTGACGTGGACCCCGGTGCGATTCCTCGCGCGTCGAGTCAGGAGCTGACGTCGTCCGACACTCTCCGGCAACCCCTCCATCGACAGTTCCGTCCCCCCTCCTCCGTCACTTCGACACCGCCTGAGGGACGCTTTCCAAAGCCCGTCATCCTCGCTTCAAGGTTGCGTCAGCATCGTTTCGTCAGCGCCTGAGGGTCGGAATTTGCCTCCGGATACCCTATTCGCGCATCATCCGTTCGTCTGTTTCGATCCCTAAGGCCTACCGCCGCTTCCTCCCCTCTTGCCGAAAACTCTTCGATTTTTCGAGGCGAAACGGCCGTCACGGTACCTCGCCCGAAGAAATTCGGATTTTCGGAGCCTCAAATATAGGTGTTTTCCCGCAAATTTCTTCCTTTTTGAACCCGGTTCCCATCGGCAGAATGCGCATCTGAAATTTTTCCCACGACCCCCTCGGGGGCTCGCACAGAAGACACAGGAACAGGAGTTACCGTGAAGAACACCACCTTCAAGCTCGCTGCGGTCGCCGTTGCGGCCGCTTCCGCTCTCGCCGGTCAGGCTTACGCCGCGGGTTTCATGCTCACCGAACAGTCCGTCGCCGGTCTCGGCCGCTCGTACGCCGGTATCGGCGTGGACGGTACCGACATCTCGGGCGTCTACTACAACCCCGCGACGATGACCCTTCACAAGGGCACGATTCTGCAGGCGGGCTTCATCGGGATCGGCCTCAACCTCGACTACGCGGGCAACGACGGCACGACCGAAAACGGTCGCGAAAAGAGCCAGGCGATTCCCCACGGCTACCTCCTTCATCAGATCAACGACTCGACCTGGTTCGGTCTCGCGATGACCGTTCCCTTCGGCATGGGTACCGAATTCGGCGACGACTGGTCGCAGGCCGATCACGGCATTTCCGCTCAGATTCTCACGTTCGACTTCAACCCGAACGTCGCCTGGAAGGCTTCCGAAAAACTGAGCTTCGGTGCGGGCGTCTCCGTTCAGTACGCTTCCGCCGACCTCACGAAGAAGACCTACCTCGCCGATACGGCCGAAGGCAAAAAGAATGGCGGCTCCGCGGTCTTCGGTCTCTCGTCCGTTCGCTCGGAAATCGACGCCGACAGCATCGCCTGGGGTTGGAACGTGGGCATGATGTGGTCGCCCCTTGAAAACCTCCGCTTCGGTCTCTCATACCGCTCGAAAGTGAAGCACGACGCGGACGGCGATCTGACGATCGATGAAGCCAGTCTCGACACGACTGCCCCGATTACCGGCAAGGCTCCCAACGATACGGCGCTCGCCGGCATGCTCGGACAATTGGGTGTCTACGGCGAGCTCCCGGGCTCGGCCGTGGTCTCGGCTCCCGCCTGGGCGATGGCGACCGTCGCCTGGGACGTGAACAACCTCCTGAGCCTCTACGGTACGTTCCGCTGGACCGACTGGTCGTCCTTCGACAAGCTCGACATCGAGTCGAAGGGTTCGACCATGACCACCATCAAGAACAACTGGCGCGACACCTACCTCACCTCGCTCGGTGCGGATCTGCGCGTCACCGACCGCTGGACCCTGCGCGGCGGCGTCGCCTACGAAACGTCCCCGATCGCGACGAAGGAATACCGTACGGCCATCATTCCGGACGCGGACCGCTGGTGGTTCTCCGTGGGTTCGTCCTACAAGATTTCGGAAAACATGATCGCCGACGTGGGCTTCGCTCACCTGCACGGCGTGCACGAACGTTCGCTCTACGACGCAAACGGCCAGGAAGTGGGTAAGTTCCGCAAGCTCGACGCCTACCTCCTCGGCGCTCAGCTCCAGTACAAGTTCTGATGATTTCGCGAGACGCTCCCGAAATCAAGGGGTAAGCAATTTCGAGCGAGCGCCTCGCACGCACGATCGTCAACGCACAGCGTTCTTCACGTGTCCAACCACGTGTTGGGTCGGAAGGTCAGCCTTCCGACCCTTTTTTCATCCTATTTTTCCTCCGGTTTCCCTTGCCCGATTCTCCACGCGCTGTTCCAAAAACGCATATCGGTTGTGTTTTCTTCTTCCATTTACGCGACCGATCTTTTTTCGCGCAAACGTTGACGGAAACGAATCTCATTCCGGTGCCCTATCGATGGACGGAACCCGAATGGTCCTCCGAAACACCCTTTCCTATGATGAACTTGAGGACCGTCGCGCCGCGAACCGCACCGCGGGCGGCGTGCGATCCCCGCGATTTTGGAGGTTTCTTTTATGAGTACGAACCTTTCTCGCCGATCCTTCCTCACGGGCGTCGGCGCCGCGGCGGGTGCGGGCTTTGCCGAATCGCTCTTCGTACCGTCGGCCTCGGCCGCCGAGACGACCGACACCGAATGGACGGGCTACAGCATCTGCGACTCGTGCAATCACATGCCGATGTGCGGCGTCAAATACGACGTGCGCAGCAATACCGTGATCCGCATCCATAACTGGGGCGAGCACCCGAACCACTTCCTCTGCTCGAAGGGGCTCTCGACCCTGCAGCGCCTCTACAACCCGAATCGTTTGCTCTATCCCATGAAGCGCACGAATCCCAAGGGATCGAAAGACCCGGGTTGGGTGCGCATCGGCTGGGACGAAGCGATTCGCACGATCGCCGAAAACCTCACGCGCATCAAGGAAAAGGACGGCGCCGACAAGGTGCTCTTCTATTGCGGCGACCCGAAAGAACCCCGTCCTCCCGTCATGCGTCTTGCGCGCTACTTCGGCTCGCCCAACTACGCATGCGAAAGTTCCGCAGCCTGCAACCTCGCCTACGTGCACGCGCTCGAACTCACCTGGGGGTGGGAAATCGCGGGCGGTCCGAGCCCGAAGACGAAGTGCCTGATGATCGTCGGCAAGAACGGTTCCTGGTCCTCGCCCCACGGGTTCTTCAAAGGCCTTCTCGCGCAGAAGGCTCGCGGCATGAAGCTTATCGTCGTCGATCCGCGACGCACGAAGGTCGCCGAACAGGCGGACATCCATCTGCAGTTGCGTCCGGGCACGGACGGGGCGCTCGCCTGGGGCATGATTCGCGTGCTCGTCAAGGAAGGTCTCGTCAACAAGCCCTTCGTTGACAAATGGTGTTCGGGTTACGAAGAAGTCGTCAAATACTGCGAAACCTTCACGCCCGAATACGTCGAAAAGGAAACGGGCGTCAAAGCGGAACTCGTCGTGGAAGCCGCGCGCATGTTCGCCGACGGTCCTTCGGGCATGATGCTCCCCGGTCAGTCGATCCCGCACCAGCACAACGGCTGCAACAACGTGCGCGCGATGTCGCTCCTGATGGCGCTCACGGGTTGGGTGGACGTTCCGGGCGCTTCGAGCTTTGCCAATTGGCCCGAGGACTACATCCGCTGGGACGAAGGCTACACGCGGAGCTTTATCGATCAGAAGTGGTTCAATCAACCTGAAAACAAGATGATCCGCATCGACCGCGAGTTCGCGCCGGTCTGGAACGAAATGCAGGTCCTTTGCAGCCCCAACATGCTTCCCGAAATGGTCAAAGCGGGACGCATCAAGGCCTTCTGCGGCTGGGGCGCGAACCTTCTCATTTGGCCTTCGCCCGCCGAATATCAGGAAGCGGTCCGGAACCTCGAATTCTCGTTTGCGACGGACTATTTCTACCGCGACGAAACCCACCACGACATGGACCTCGTGCTCCCCGCCGCGATGAATTTCGAGCGCCATGCGCCCTTCGGCGTCCACGGCCGTGCCGTCTCCGTGCGCACCCCGGTGAAGCCCCTCGGCGAAGCGTGGGAAGACTGGAAGATCGCGCTCACGATCGGGTCGGTTCTCTGCGGCGAAGAGCTCTTCTTCGGCGGCGATCCCGTGAAGGCGTGCGACTCGATTCTCAACGGTTGGGGGACGAGCTATGCCGAGCGGCAAAAGATGCTTCCCGCCGTGAAGGTCTGCGAATGGTTCCCGCCTCAGCAGACGGAAAAGTACGCGAAGGGCACCCTGCGCTACGACGGAAAGCCCGGTTTCCGCACCCCGACGGGCAAGATCGAGCTCGTCTCGACCGTGCAGGCCAAACACGGCTTCCCGGGCCTTCCCGAGTACGTCCCCGCGCCGCAGCCCGACGCGAAATGGCCTTTGAAGCTTGTGAACGGCACGCGCCGCGCCTACATCACGCATTCGAAGACCCGTTCGGACCAGCCCTACCTTCTTGAAATCGAACCCGAGTCGACGGTCAACATCCATCCGAAGGATGCCGAACGTCGCGGCATTCGCGAAGGGGACCGCATCTGGATCACCTCGCCCTACTACAAGGGCAAGGTCCGCGCCGTGGCGCGCGTCACGATTCTCGCGCGCGAAGGCATCGTCGACGCGCAGTACGGCTGGCGGGGCGATCAGGAAACGCAGGTCCTCATTCCGCGCAAGAACTGGGACCCGATTTCGGGCTATCCCGCCTTCAACGACGTGTGCGTCGAAATCACGAAGGCCTGACGGGAGGGAATCATGAGCAAATTCGGCATCATCGTCGACATCGACAAGTGTGTGGGCTGTCACGCCTGCGCGATCGCGTGCAAGGAAGAAAATCAGGTCGCGCCCGGGATCTTCTACGAACGCGTGCACCGGAGCGAAAACGTCGCCGCGAACGTCGTCAACTACTTCCGCGTCTCCTGCATGCATTGCGACAATCCCGCATGCATGAAGGTCTGCCCGGCAAAAGCGATTTCAAAGGGCCCCGCGGGCGAAGTTCTCGTCGACGCGAAAAAGTGCATCGGCTGCAAGATGTGCCTTGCCGCCTGCCCCTACGGCGCGCCGCAATTCAACACCGAAGGCCGTACGAGCTACTTCGGCGACAAGGTGCCGCTCGTCGAGCGGCCGCTTGAAGCCTGGCAGCACCACCCGGCGGGCAAAGCCGAGCACTGCACGCTCTGCACGCATCGGACCTCCAAGGGCGGGATCCCCGCCTGCGTCGAAGTATGCGGGATCGGCGCCCTCACCTTCGTCGACTACGAGAACCCGACCGAGGCCGCGAAGGCCCTGATCGCGAAGGCGCGCCCCATGAACGCCGCCGCGGGAACGGAACCGAAAATCCGCTACATCGCCAAGAATATGGACGTCGAAGCCTTCGAGCCCAAGGTCTGACAACTCGGCAGCACATCCTCCGCCGCCGGTTCCGTTCGGGGACGCGAGTTCGCTCGAGCATCGTCGCATCGGAACCGACTGTTCGAGGTTTCCGTGAAACACCCTAAATAAAAACCCCGCTCGTGCGGGGTTTTCTTTTATTCGTTTCCGTTGACGGAAGCCCTTCCGGAACACCGTCCGTCGGACTCCCGATCTCAAAACTCGTTCGGGGCGCACTCGACACGCGCGCACGACACTCAGCGTTCGTCCTGCAGCCGATCGAGCGTTTTCAGGAAGCCCTCCGCCACCGTACGGTAGATCCGCGCGTCGGGGCGCTTCGCAAGCTGCGCCGCCACGGCAGGCACCCACTTGGCGGGGTGATTCGCCGCAAAGGCGCGCGCCGCACCCCAGGCGCCCTTTTCGATCGAGACCGCGAGGAATGCGGCCGTCATGCCGAGGTGGTCGTCGGGAATGCCCGAGTCGGGCGGAACCGCCAGACCCGCCGCCGCATAAGCGCGACGGCACTCGAACTGCGCTTCCTGACACACAAGCCGCAGGGGACTCGTCCAGGCGCTCTCGCAGAGCGACACCGTCTCCGGACCCACGCCGAGAAAGAGCCGCGCGTATTCCTTTTGGAGTTCGGCGGAACTCAAGGGAAAAGGCGGCTTCAATCCGAGCACGTCGACGAGACGTTGCAGTCCCTCGACCGCTCCCTCGGTTTCGGGCTTTAGCCAAAGCACCGCAAACGTATTGAAAAGCTCGACGAAAGGCGTCGGAGCACCGGATCGGTCGGGAGCCGTCGGCTCGGACTGCGCGCTGGTCATAGTATTATCCTTCGTGTTTTCCATTTTGTCCCGCGACTACGCTTCGTCGCTTTCGGCGTCGGCTCGAATTCGCGGACCCGGAGAGCATTGTTTTCGGAGCCGCCGCGCTCGGGTGCGGCCGCTCCGACTCTCCGCTTTCATGCTACTCCCCGAATCCCCGCGGCGCATGCGGATCTCCCCGACCCGCCTCGGGATATTCCCGTATACCGACCGAACGATCATGCCTTCTTCTGCCTTTACCCCCGAACCCGATCCCGTCTTCGACGGTCTCCCCTTTTGTCTTCCCGAAGGAAAACGCCTCCTCTTTGTGAGCGGTATCGATACGGACGCGGGGAAAAGCGTGGCGACGGGCTTTTACGCCCGCGAGCAGTTGCGTGCGGGCGTGCGCGTGACGACGCAAAAGTTCATCCAGACGGGTGCGGTCGGCGGTTCGATCGACGTTCGGTTGCACCGTCGCATCATGGGGATCGGCGAAACCCCCGAAGACCGTGCGGGTACGACCGCACCCGTCGTGCTCCCCCTGCCCGCCTCCCCGCACCTTGCGGCGGAAGTTGCGGGCGTCACGATCGACTTCGGACGCATTGCGGCCGCATCGCGCACGCTCCTTGAAACGTATGACGAAGTGTTGCTCGAAGGCGCGGGCGGCCTCATGGTGCCCCTCACCCGTCGGCACCTCACGATCGATTGGCTCCAAAAGAGCGGATTGCCGCTTCTTTTTGTCACGAACACGAAGCTCGGGAGCATCAACCATACCCTCCTGGCGCTCGAAGCCGTGGAGCGCCGCGGCATTGCGCTTGCAGCCCTTCTTGTGAACACCTGGCCGGGCGACATCGAACCGATCGCAAGCGACAACGAGCGCTTCGTGACCGACTACGTGCGGGAGCACTTCCCCGAGGCGCGCATCCTCACCGTGCCGAAGTTCGAGCCCGAAGCTCTCGCAGACCGATCCGAGGATTTCTGAATCGCTCGAACCGGACGTGAAAAACCCCGCGGGGGCAAACCTCGCGGGGTTTTTCGTATTCAGCGTTCGAGCTTCGAGCGTTTCAAGCGCTTCACGGAGTCCGAGGATGCGGAGAGTGGCGCTCGAAGGCGTCGGAAACGCGCTCAGCAGCCTTTCTTCAGCGCGGCGATCAGGGTGTCGATCGCCTCTTCCGTCGTCGCCCAGGAGGTGACGAAGCGGCAGAGCGCGCGACCGTTCGCATCGCGGTGCCAGACTGCAAAGGAGAAGTCCTTCGAGAGAGTTTTTTCTTCTTCGGCCGAAAGGTAGACGAAGATCTGATTGGTCGGCGTATCGATGAAGAGCGTGTGGCCCGTTTCAATGAGAGCGAGCTTCAATTTCTGCGCGAGACGGACGCCGTGAGCGCACACGCGCTCGTAGGTGCCGTTTTCCATCAGGGTCGCGAACTGAAGCCCGAGAAGACGCCCCTTTGCGAGCACCGCCCCGTTTTGCTTCATCGTCGTGAAGAAGCGCGGCAGGCGCTTCGGGTCACGGATCACGACCGCTTCGCCGAAGAGCGCGCCGCACTTCGTGCCGCCGATATAAAAGACGTCCGTCAGAGCGGCGATGTCCGCGAGCGTCACGTCGGTGCCTTCGGCCGCGAGGCCGTAGCCCAGACGGGCCCCGTCGAGAAAGAGCGGAAGGCCGTATTCGTCGCACGCTTCGCGGATCGATTCGAGTTCGGCCTTTGTATAGAGTGTCCCGTGTTCGGTCGGGTGGGAGATGTAGACGAGGCCGGGTTCCACGGCGTGTTCGCGGCTGTCGTCGGCGAGGTACGCGCGCATGCATGCGCGCACGGATTCGCCCGAAATCTTCCCGTCCTTCTGCGGAACGACGAGCACCTTGTGGCCCTTCGATTCGACGGCCCCAGCTTCGTGCCCGGTGATGTGGCCCGAGGCGGGTGAGATCACCCCCTGGTATTCCTCGAGGAGCGCATGGATCACGATCGAATTCGTCTGCGTGCCGCCCACAAAGAAGTGCACGGCCGCATCGGGCGCGGCGCAGGCCTCGCGAATGAGGCGGCGGGCTTCTTCGCAGTAGTCGTCCTTGCCGTAACCCGGCGTCGACTCGAGATTGGTGGCGGTGAGACGTTCGATGATTTCGGGAATGGCCCCTTCCTGGTAGTCGCACGCGAATCGAAGCATGGGAGTGTTCCTTCTTGACGTTGTTTCGTATTTTCGAGAGGTAGACGGCCGCGCAAACCCGGAGCGTCTCTGCGGGCAGTCGGGGACCCGCCCGCACGGTTCGCGTGCCGTAAAGGGTCGATTCTACGCTTCGCGCGCCGCGATTCGCATTCCGAAGGCGGACAAAATTGCGTGACAAAAGTCAAGAAAAAACCGCTCCGGCCTCTCCGGCCGAAGCGGTTTCCCGTTCTTTGCTTGTTTTCAATGCCCTCTTGGGGTCGATTTCCTTCGGCGTTGCCCGGTTTCGCTCGATTGCATCCGAAGTAGACGCGGCAACAACCGAGCGAACCGAGCAGGCGGAATCTCTCGGATCAGAAGAGAATCGGCTCGAAGTACCCCGCAAAGAGGACCGAAGCGCGCAGGGCCAGAGCCCCGA
>CAJLHF010000045.1 GCA_905206365.1 uncultured Sutterella sp.
TCTTCCCAACGGCTCGGTAGGGAATCTCCGCTCTTTAGGGCGGAGAGGATGTCAACTCCCCTTGAACGCTCTCGGTGCGAAGGTTACTTCGCGTAGCCGAGCGTCACGATGCGGTTCGTGTCGAGCACTTCAAAGCCGTCGGCCGTCTTCACGAGGCCGCGGATGTCGGTGAGTTCGGCGGGCAACGCCTGAACGTCAACAACAGCTTCCTTCGCAAGGTCGATCGTCACGAGAACGTTGTAGTTCTTCGACACGGCGTAGAGCTTGCCGTCTTCGTAGACCATACCGGTCACGTAGAGTTCGCCTAGCGTACGGCCGTCCTTGAGCATCGCAGCTTCGGGGATGAATTCGCCCGAGAGAACGAAGTCCTTCTGGAGAGCCTTCGAGATCACGAACGTCTTCTTATCCTTGTTGTCGGGAACCGTGGCCGTGTAGACGTACTTGCCGTCGGTCGCCGAGGAGTGAACGTAGAACATCTTGGCGCGTTCGGTGCCGATGCGGCCGCGGCCGAAACCGTCCACCGCTTCAACCTGATCGCGACCGGCCGTGAAGTTGGGCCAACCCGTCACGTCGTCGGCTTCGGGATTCTTGCGGATCTTGAGGAACGACTTGTTCGTACCCATGAGGACGATCGCGTCGTCGCGGAATTCCGTCATACCCACGATGTCGAGAACGTTCGCGGAGAACCAGGGATCCATGGCGGCGTGGATCGAGGGCTTCAGATCGTCGCCGAGGAACCAGAAGTCGTACTTCGAAGCGACCACGTATTCGCCGCGGATCTTGGCGAGCGTGTTGAGCTTGGCGTCAACGCCTTCGATCGTACGGGTGTTCGTCACGGCGAGCTTGCCGTTGACGGCGAGCGGGCCCTTTTCGGCGTCGTGTTCGAACGTGATGCCGAGCTTCTTCGCGTTCGGAGCGTAGGCGAAATCCGGATCCTTCACGTCGCGGCGACCGAGGAAATTGATGCCGGCCCACATGCCTTCCCAGGAATCGTCCGACCACTTGATGTACTTCGTATCCCACGAGAAGCGGTACGGATCGCCCTGGCCCCAGTTCGGGGGAAGACCCGTCGACCAAAGCGCCTGGAAGGTGTTCGAGGCGATGATGAAAGCGACGATGCCGAACGCGACCTTGTAGAAGGACGTGAGCGGACGGAAGGGCTTGCCGCGCATTTCGGCGATGAGGGCGTCAAAGCGCGGGGCGAGGAAGGTCGCGAGGCCGAAGAGCATCACGACGCACCAGAAGACCACTTCGGCCCAGAACTGCGTGTGGAGCCCGAAGATGTCGAGACCGAAACCCTGACCCACGTCGCGGAAGGCGTGGTTGCCGAGGTGGCGGAAGGAGGAGTAGAGACCGCAGGCGGCCATGACAAGCATCATGGCGAGGTACTTCGGCTTGAAACCGTAGCGCACCATAAAGAGGGCGACGACGCCGATATAGGCCATCTGCTGACGCTGACCCCAGCAAAGCGTGCAGGGGCTGTCACCCATGAGGTAGCCGAGGATGAGGTTGGCGATGCCGACCGGGAGGAGAACGATCAGAAGACCGCCCCAGGCGACGATGTCGTAGAAGGTCTTGGCCTTCTTGATATCCGTTTCGTTTACGGGCTGCGAGTAGTCCGTCATGCTGTCACCTTAGCCTTAGAGATTGAGTTGACCGAGAATGGCCGTCGACACGTGACCGACGTACATGAAAACCACCACGGCCCAGCCGCCGACGGTCAACCACCAGGCGAGTTTTTCCTGTTCGGGTTTGAAGACCATCAGAAGGACCGCAACACACAAAAGAAGAAGCTCTACGAACTCCATGTTGTTTCCTGCTGCTTTGAAAAGTTAATTAGGACACACTTTCCGCAATCGCTTGCGTTTTCAGTCGCATGACGCTACCGACGGGTGTGGTCCCAATGGGAGAGGTCCGAATTCTTTCATGATTTGTTGAAGAAGTAAACCGATTTTTACATTTTGTTTCAGGGTTATGCCTTAATCGATTTCCCCTAAGGTTTACTCGGATTTAATTTCGAACTCCGATCGGTTCCGTCAACCTTTCCTCGACTCGGGCTTCTTGACGATGTTTGAGTACTTGAGACCCGAAAAACGGACACTGACGGGGTTCGGGAATCGCTTGGAAACCGCTTTTCCGGGGGGACCGAACGTTGCGGCGACCATCCGCCTTCGGGCGAAAAAGCCGGAAAAACATCTCCGGCTCGAACGCCGCCGAGCCGGCCCCGGCGGACTGCAGGTTACGGCTCGTCGATTTTTGTCGACAATTTTCAAAAAAGATTCGACAAAACGCCGCGACTCATGTATGATGATGCTTTCTCCGACGTGCATGAAAAAGGCGACGCACGTCGGCGGAATACGGAAGCGCGGAAACAAGGCGCCGCGGGGATACTTCCGTTTAAGGGGGAAAAGGGACGGTTGTGCAAGCAATCGTCCCTTTCTTTATGCGCATTGCTCGGATGCGGCCGAAGTACAAAACGAACGAGCCGACCGTTTGGGTTCGGTCGGCTCGCACGCCGGGTCTCAGACGTCTCAGGCTTTGTTCCTCGCGGGCGCCGAGCTGCGCGTCGCATGCCAACAGATGATCGACCCCGTCACGACCAGGGCCACGCCCTTCCAGAAGGCAAGGCTCAGGTCCGCCCCGATCCAGAAAGTCGCGAAGATGCAGGAAAGAACGGGGGTGAAATAGGAGGCGATCGCCAAGAGCGTGAGGTTCCCTTTCATCGTACCGTACGTCCACGCGGCGTACGCTCCGCCCACCGCCATCGCGCCGATCACGGCCGAGACGACGCCCTTCCAGCCGATCGTCTGCGGTTCCCCGCCGATCCCGAAAAGCCAGAGGACGAAGAAAATCACGAAGTCGATGACGAAAATCACGATGACCGGATTTTCGCCGCGCGCCCAGGCGCGGGTCATCGAACAAAAACCCGCCCAGGAGACCGCTCCGACGAACGCGAGGCCGTAGCTCCACGGATTGCGCTGCACGTTTTCGGCAAAACCGACGGGGTCGAACCCTGCGTCACCCGCGAGCACCGTCACGATGCCCGCGATCGTGACGAAGAACCCGGGGATGATCCACCACCGGCATTTTTGACCGTTGAAAAGCACCGCAAAGACCACCGTCAGGCAGGGCCACAGGTAGTTGACCATCCCGACCTCCATCGTCTGCGTCCCTCCGTCCGAGAGTGCGAGCGAGAGCCCGAAGCAAATCGAACAGAGGTTCGCGGCGGGAATGCCGAAGTAGAGATACTTCTTCGGGTAGGCCGAGAGGTTCGGGCGCCTGAGGATGAAAAGCAGAAAGACGACCGAAATCCCGTAAAGGAGCATGAGGCCGCGCGCAAGACCGAAGTCTTCGCTGATCCCGCGCACGAGCCCGACGCTCATGCCCCAGAGAAGCGGTGCGAGAAGCCCCGTGAGAGTGGCTTTTCGAAAGGTCGAAGGGTCGGCCGGCATTGTGGATCTCCGATACGGTTCGACGCAGTTCGGCTCTGTCGGACGGAGAGTCGCTGCGGGGAAAATGGAATTTTGCCCTCCGCCCGAACGCAACGATCCGGCTCGTCAACGCCCGAAGTCGGGCGAGCTCAAGCCGGATCGTCACGGAACCGTCCGAACAACCTCGGACGGCTCGCTCGAAGGGGAGAAACAAAACTTCCCTTCAAGACATCGAAAGCGGGACGTGTATTTTATTCCTCAAACGCGCCTTTCATGAGCAGTTCCCCCTCGCGCATCGCAATGCGACCGCGCATGAAGACCCACTGCGGCTCGAACGCGTCGTCGACGACGAGCATGTCGGCGTCGGCCCCGGGGACGATCGCGCCCTTTTCCGTGAGGTTGAGGGCGTGCGCGACGTTCGTCGTCATGAAGCGCAAAGCCGTTTCAAGGCCGAGGTCCTTCGCCAGTTCGCCGATCGTTTCCTTGTTGCAGTTGATGAGCCCGACCGCGAGTCCCACCATTTCACCCGCGTCGTTGAAGCGCGGCATCGAGCCGTGCCCGTCCGACGAGAGCGTGATGCGCTCGGCCGGAACACCCGCGGCGAGCGCGGCGCGCAAGGTTTCCGCTGCCGTACCCAGGTAGTTGCCGCCGCCCGTCGTGATGTCCATGATGCCGCCCGCTTTGGCGAATTCACAGGCGCGGCGGAAGACTTCCGGGTGCCGCCCCGTGTGGGTCGGGCGGAAGTGCTTCGCGGGAATACCCGTAGCGATGCAGGCTTCCATCAGATCGAAGGCCGTCGGACGGTCGCCGAGATGGACGTGCACGAAACCCACCTTGCCCGTGAGCATCCCGGCGATGCGCACTTCGGACGCCAGACGCAGAAGTTCGTCCGTCGTCGGCCACGACGAACGATGGTCGCCGAGCGCGATTTTGACGCCGAGCACTTCCGGAATCGCAAAGAGGTCCGTCTTTACGTCGCGCGTGATCGTCGTGGGCGGAAAGGCGTAGTTGCTTGTCCACATCCAGCCCGAAGCGCCTTCGGCAGCAAGCCCCCGAACTTTGGCGAGGAGATTTTCGATCGAGCGCGACATCGAGTCCGTACCCGAGACGCCGAGGAAGGTCGTCACACCCGCTCGGACGAGCTCGGAGAAGACGAGTTCGGGGCAGCGGCTCTGCCAGCCGCCTTCGCCGCCGCCACCCGTCACGTGGATGTGCTGGTCGATCAAGCCCGGCACGAGCTTCGCCCCCTTCAGATCGATCGTCTCGAGTCCCGGAAAGTCGATCGCGAGTTCGGGCTCGACTGCAACGATCTTGCCGCCCGCAACGAAGACGTCGCGGCGACCGAGGTGTTCGGGCGACCAAAGGTCGCAATTTTTGAGAAGCATCGGTTGCATGGAATTCTCCTTTTTGAATTACCGGAATCTCGGGTTTTCGGGTTATTCGGGGCAACCCCGTCGTTACCGAAGGGCACTGAAAAACGGACACGAGCGCCCGTCGTCGGGGCGCTCGTCGAGGAAAACGTACGATCAGGCTTCGTTCGTCTTTCGGATCGCTTCGTAGCGGGCGGCGATTTGGCGCCCCGAACGCGTGCCGTAAAGAAGGCTCGTTCGCGTCGAAAAGAGGAGGTAGCAGGTCGCAATGATCGTGAAGACGGAAATCCCCATAAAGTTTTGCGACACGTCGAAGGGAATGCCGAGCAGCGGCATGCGCAGAAAGTCCGCCACGGGGCCCGCAACCCAGAAAGCGACCACCGCACCGTAGAGCGCCCCGGGGCTGCGACCCACGGTGAGAAGCAGAAGCATCACCACCATCCCGACGGCGGCAACCCCCTGAGGAATGATCGTTTTGAGGGCGGGCCAGGCAAAGCTCGCATCCATCGCGATCACGCCCGCCGCTTCCCCCGCGGCGCGCCCGAACTGAAAGAGCACGAACGTCGCCTCGGCGGCCAGGAAAAAGAAAAAGACGAGCATCAAACCGCCGACGCCGCCCGGAACACCCGGAACCCGCACGGCAGGCGGAACGGCGCGCGCGACAAGGGCAAGTGCGACGGTGAGAAGAAGCGGAGCCGCAACGGCAACGAGAATGCCGGCGGTGGAAAACGTAACGGCTACATCGGTCATGAGGGTTTTCCTGAATGAGAAATTTTTTCGATTATATCGAACGGGACCGGTCGGTCAACGACGTTCGCCGAAGCGATCGAGCCTTTCCATTCGCTCGGGCCGCTCGTGAAATTCGCTCGAGCAGCACCCCGCTTCCGCATCGCCCGACTCGAGCCCTTCGAGAATCGCGCAGCGCCGTCCGTCGGAATGGTCGCCCCCGCACCGTGCGGCAAGCGCCTCAAGGTGACCCTTGAGTTCGAGGAGGTCCGCAATCCGCGCGTCCACTTCTTTCAAGTGCGTGTGAATGAGTTCGTGCGCGCACCGCGCCTCGTCGAGCGTTCCCGCCCGAGCTTCGAGGAGCGTTCGGATCTCTTCGAGCCCCAGGTCGATGTTGCGGCAGTGACGGATGAAGTCAAGCACCCGCACGTGCTCCTCGCCGTACGAGCGGTAGTTGTTCGCCTCGCGCCGCGCGGGCGCAATGAGACCGATTTTTTCGTAATAGCGAATCGCTTCGGGCGTGTGGCCCGTGGCCTGCGCCAGTTCTCGAATGCGCACGATCGGGTTCCTTCAAAGAGGTCGAAAACGGAAAGATCGGAAAAAACGCCGGGAAGCCGAAATCCCGCAATCGGCTCGCCGAGCGTTTTTTTCATTATGCCTAAAGATCCCCTTGACCTTGTAACCGCTTCAAGGTGTTCAATACGCTCAACACCCTTTCAAAGGAGAAGCCGCAATCGAACTTTCGGCTTTCGCTCAAAGTTTCGTACGGACTTCTCCCGTTTGTTTACAGAGATTGACACCATGACGCTCCCCTCGACCCTTCGATTCCGCGTACCGGACATGTGCTGTCCGGTCGAATTCGAGCACTATGCGAAAACTCTCGCCCGACTGGCGACCTCGCGAGGCTTCGCCGCCGAGTCCCTTGCGGCCGCTCCGGACTACGGGACACGCATCCTCACCGTGACGGTTGCTGCCGACGCGCCCGAGGCGCTGCGCGAAAGCCTCTCCCCCGAGCTTCTCCTTGAGGCACTCCGCTCGTGCGGAGACCGCGCGGAGCTCGCGGACGCCCCGCACACGGGCACCGTGCTTCTGGCCGTTCCCGCCATGGACTGCCCCGTCGAAGCGGGGGAAATCGAACGCGAATTCAAGCGTTCGGGGATCGGCCCCTGCGAATTTCGCATCATGACCCGCACGATCGCGGTGCCCGCCGAATCGGTCGAGGCCGCGTGCGAAGCCGTGCGCCGAGCGGGCTACGATGCCTCACCCCTCGCAGGCCAGGGAAAGCACCCGGCAGGCAAAGCCGCGGGAGAAGATTCGCACGAAGCACGTCTGCCTCGGGGCCGCTACGGGGCGGGGCTTGTCTTCGCACTTCTTTCCGAAGCGATCGAGTTGCTCGGAGAATACGGCGTGATTTCGGGCGGGATGCTTCTTGACGCGGCGGGGTTGCTTCTTGCCGCAGCCGCCATTTTCACGGTGGGGCTTGGCACCTTCCGAAAAGGTCTTCTCGCGCTATCCAAAGGCACCCTCAACATGAACACCCTCATGGCGGTTGCCGTCACGGGGGGCGTCCTGATCGGGGCGTGGCCCGAAGCCGCCATGGTGATGGTGCTCTTCGAGATTTCCGAAGCCATCGAAGGGCTTTCGATGGCGCGCGCTCGTCGGTCGATTCGCGACCTCATGACGGTGGCGCCCGAACGCGCGCTCGTGAAGGGCGACGCGGGCTACGTCGAAACGCCCGTCGAAGCGGTGGCGCCGGGCGCCCGCGTGCGCGTTGCCCCCGGGGACCGAATCCCCTTGGACGGTCGGATTCTCGAAGGGTCGACGACGCTCGATCAGTCCGCCGTGACGGGCGAATCGATGCCTGTGGAAAAATCCTCGGGCGACGACGTGTGGGCGGGAACCGTGAACCTCACCTCGACGATCGAAGTGCTCGTGACGAAACCCGCCTCGATGAGCCTCACCGCCCGCATCATCGAAATGGTCGAAAACGCTCAGGCCTCGAAATCCCGCGTGCAACGTTTCGTCGACCGGTTTGCGGCCGTTTATACGCCGCTCGTATTCCTGGCGGCCCTCCTTGTCGTCGCGATTCCGCCGCTCTTTTTCGGGGGCGACTTCTTGGAGTGGCTCTACAAGGGTCTGTGCCTTCTTGTCATCGCCTGCCCCTGCGCGCTCGTGATTTCAACGCCGGTCACGATCGTCTCGGCTCTCGCGACCGCGACGCGCTGCGGGCTTCTCATCAAAGGGGGCTTGCCCCTTGAAGAAGCACGTCGCATTCGCACGGTGGCGCTCGACAAGACGGGGACGCTCACGAAGGGCGAACCCCGCGTGGAGCGCATTCACCTCTTCGCAGGCCTCACCGACGATACGATTCTTCCCGTGGCGGCGTCGCTTGCCGCCATGAACAAGCACCCGCTCTCGCGCGCGATTGTCCGCCACGCCGAAGAGCGCAACACGCCCTTCCTCGACGTCGTCGACTTTACGGCTCTTCCGGGGCGCGGCGTCAAGGGGCGCGTTCGCAACGGGGAAGCCTTCCTCGTGAACCTCGCCGAACTCGAAGAGCACGGCTGGGCGACGGACGAAGTGAGGGAAGTCTTTCGTCTTGCGGCCGAATCGGGTCGCTCGACCGTGGCGCTTGCGGACGCTTTCGGCGTCGAAGCGGTGTTCGAACTCGCCGACGAAATCCGTCCCGACGCCCGGGCGGGGCTCGACGCTTTGCGAGCCGAAGGGATCGAACCCGTCCTTCTTACGGGCGACAACCGTGCGGCGGCGCTCGCCCTCGGGCACGCGATCGGTTTGCCCGAAAGTTCGATCGACGCGGAACTGCTTCCCGACGAGAAACTCGAACACATCCGGCGACTTCAGGAGCGTGGTTTCACCGCGATGGTGGGCGACGGCATCAACGACGCTCCCGCTCTCGCTCAGGCCGACCTCGGAATCGCGATGGGCATTCGCGGCACCGACAGCGCGATCGAGGCGGCGGACGTCGCCCTCATGGACGACCGGATTTCGTCCCTCGCGGCCCTCGTGCGTCTCTCGCGCTTCACGCACTCGGTGCTCGTACAAAACATCGTCTTCGCGCTCGGCGTGAAGTTCGTCTTCGCGGCGCTCGCCCTCGCGGGCCACGCCACGATGTGGATGGCGGTCTTTGCCGATACGGGCACGTGCCTCATTGTGGTCGCAAACGGTCTGAGACTGCTGCGCGCGAAATCGCGTGCCGAAGGCCGCTGAGATCGTTGAACTCGCTCGGCAGTCGAAACCCCCACGACGCTCCCTTCCCGCCGATATACTGAAGTGCGGAAGGGAGCGTTTTTTTCGCCTCGCGGAAAGCCTCGGATTCCTTCCGTTTTCGCCTTTTCGCTCTTCGACTTGCTTTTACCGGGAGGTTCTTCATGCGTGACCCGACGTCGCTCGAACCCAAAAACGGTGACTTCGTCGCCTATGTCGAAGCCCTTCAGGCCGATCAGGCCGCGCTCCTCAAGGCCGCCAACAGCGGCCGCATGTCGCTTTCCGACATGGAAGAGGTACTCGAAGAGAGCGAAGAGCCCCGCTCGAGCGCTACGGCCGCTCTGCTCGAAAGCCTCCGAAAACGCGCCCGGGACGCCGTGATGTCGCTCCCCTCGAGCGGTTCGAGCAGATCGAGCGCGTCGGAAATGTCGGACGCATCGGACGATACCGCCATCCGCGCCCCGGTTACCCGCAAGAATCCCGGTCGTCGCAACGGCACCCGATCCCCGTCGCCCTTCGGGCGCCTCATCGGGTACGGCGTCTCCGCGATCGGCTTCGCGCTCGTTTTGATCTTTATGAACTTTCCCGACGGTCAATCCGCCGTACCGTTTGCGGTCCTGATGATTTTCGCGGGACTCTATCTCGCGGGCAACGACACGAAACGACGGTAAGGAACCCGGGTTCGGGCACGGCCTGACAGCCGCGCAACCTTCGGATTCTGCTCCTCGGGGCGACGCACTCCGCGCCGCCCCGATGTCTTTTGAAGCTACCCTATTCCGATCCCCCGAGCCGCAAGCCCGACGCCCGAGACAACGCGGGCTTGGCGGTTCGGGGATACGGAATTTCAAGCCCGCTCAGCGCTTGAGCCCGTGCGCCTTGCCGAGCGCTTCGGGCGTGTGGCAGGTGTTGCAACGTTCGGGCTGAAGTTCTTCGAGCTTGACGCCGAATTTCCCGCCCATCTCGGTAATGTGAGCCTTCGCCTTAGCGTTTTTGACCGCCTTCCCGTAGGAATCCCGCGTATAGGCATGGCAGGCAAAGCAGGTCGCCGCCATGGGCGAAGCGTAGGCATTCACCTTGAAGTCGACCGCAGGATGGGCGTTCGAGTCGGGGTTGTAGGCCGTATCGAGCGCGAGGGGGCGACCGATCTCGGCGAGCCGCTCCAGACCGTAACTTTCACCCTCGTGGCAGGCCGTGCAGTCGCCGCGGGATTTCGCCCATTTGACTTCACGCACGCCGCCTTCCGCGCGCTGACTCGGGCGGGTTCCCGCGTGAAGCGAATGGATCCAGACCTTCATGTCGGGGTGAGACAGAACCAGATCGTCGACGAAATCCGGCGAATCGGCATTCGTCATGTAGTCGCGAATGGCGGCCGTGGGCGGCGTATTCGGGTTGTGGCACGCGACGCACGGCAACGTCAGGTCGTTCGTCGATCCGCCGAAGCCCGGCATCGCGCGCGCCGCGTAGCTCTTCGGTTTGAAAGGCGTCGTATGGCGCCCGTTTTCGTCGTCGTGCCCCGAGTAGCAGGTCGTATCCGCATAGTGCTTGTTTTTCTTCGTCACCTGCGAATGGCAGCCGCGGCAGGTGATCTACCCCCGCATGAATGCGGGGGCTTCCTGATTCAACGCCGACATGCCGACAAGACCGAGGTCTTGTCGGGGGCCGTCAGCTCCACAGGCATTACATCGGCCCGATCCGGGCCTAGCTTCACCGAAGACGGCTTCGCCTTCTTCGTGCGAAGAAGCTTTTTCCTCGTTTTCGGCTTGTAGAGGCCCGACAGAAGCATGTCGATCCCGCGATCACGAATGTTGATCGCGGCGGCATGGTCCGCGTTGTCTTCAAAGCCGCATCGCACACAATGGAAGACCGCCTGCGAAGGACGGTTCTTCGGATCTATGAACCCGCAAACGGGACATCGACGCGAGGTGTTCTTAGGGTCTACCTCAAGGACAAGCTTTCCAGCCTTGAGGGCCTTGTAGTTCAAATAAGTTCTGACTTTCCCCCAGCCGCTTTTCAAAATGGACTCTGCCAGGCCCGCATGCTGCGAAGCGCCGTTCTTGATCGGTCGCCCGGTTTCTTCGTCGTACTTCGGAGCAGGATGCTTGACCATGTTCTTGATCTTCAGCGCTTCGAGCACGATAAGCCAGGTGTCTTCGAGCGACATGAGCGCATGGCTCGTCTGGTGAGCGAAGTCCTCCAGGACGTTGCGTTGGTACTGATAAGTTCGGCCCAGACGACGCTTCACTTTGCGGCGGTTGTTGCTCCCTTTTTGGGTCTTGTCGAGCCGGCGCTGCAGACGCTTGCGATGGCGTTCCCGACTCGCGATTTTTTGGAGCTGCTTTTTCGTAAGGCCGTAGGGGGCCTCGCGGTGGCTCGACTGCACGGGACGCGCGACGCCGCGGTCCACCCCGATCGCCATCTTCTGCAACTCGTCCTTTGAGTATTGCATGAGGCGGGCCGCGATCTCCTCTTCGGTTTCGGGAAAGCACTCGAGATCTTTGGGGTCTTCATAACCGAAGGAGACCGACAGCCCACGAGCCGTGAGCTTCACGAAGACCATCGCGGGCATCATGAATTCACGATGCGCCTTGAAGAGGATGCTGCCACCGGGCTTCTGTTGGGAACCGAACTTCAGGACGAACCACCCCTTGCGCGTGTGCGGCTCGATCGTGAAAAACTTTCGAGTCAGTTGCAAGACGCGATCCGACTCCTTGATCGGATGCACCTTCGGATGGCGTGCGAGCCCGTTGAGCATTCGTTTGGATGCTTGATAAAAGCGATACCCCCCGATGCCGAGGATGGCCGAAGGCACCTCTCGGAGCCACGGCATCGCCTTGAAGTCGATGAGGTGGGCGTATTTCTGATCCGGCTGGGGACGATCGACACAACACTCCGGACGAATCGGCAGGCAGTGCCGCTTCGTCTCGTCGATCAGCTTGTAGAGGCTGTCGAAATAGCGTTGCTCGCGCACCTTCTCGTTGTAAATGAACGACTGGGCGGCCGACCACGTCAGGTAGCCGTACCTGGAGGCGTCATTCGAAAAGCGTGCGGAAAATTTGCGTCCGTTGGTCATGAGCTCAATTTTATCGAGGACATTTCGAGAGCTCGGGGGTCCCCGCACTCCTCCCTCGCATGAATGCTGGGGAATCCTGCGGGGGTCATGTTGATCTCGGTTTCACCGTGCTCGGCGTTGTAGCCGTGACACGTCCCGCACTTGGCGTTCGACGTAATCGTCGGGCGCAGGGCCGTGAGACGCTCGTTGGGCACGAGCCCCTTTTCGTCGAACACCCACACATCGTTCCAAGCGGCGTTCTTCCGATCGCTGCCGCTGTCGCACGCCGCGAGCTTTTTCGCGTCGTCGAAGCAGTAGATCAGGCGGTTGCTCACCACACCCACCTTCCCTACTGTCTGGGAGGACGTCGAAAAGCAGTCCTCAAGCACGACGGGCCCCACGCGGTATGTGAAATGTTCGCCGTCCGTGCGGAAAAGAGGCGTGCGTTCGCGCTCGCCCGCGAGCGTGCGACCGAGCCCCTTTTGCGTGACGTCGCGCTTGTTCGACTTCACGAAAATCGGCGTCCCGCGACTCATGGTGAAGTCGCTTTCCGCGTCCCAATTGACGTAGAGCTGGAGATTTTTGATCCAGGGAGCGTCCGCGGGATCCTTCGTCGCGAGAGGCACGGGCCGCCCTTCGGCGTCGAGCAACCGGAACGTCACTTCCGCATAGGGCACACCCGCCTCCCGGACGATCTTCGCGTCGGTCAGGTCAACGGAGACGAGCGACTTCAGTCCCTCGCGCGCGGTCTTTTCTTTGGCCCCCAAGTGCGCCGCGCGCACGGTGTCGGCCGTGTGGCAGGACGCACAGTCGGCGTCCGAAAGCTTTTTCGCGTCGTGCGGCGCTTTCTTCTCGAAGTCCGCGTGGCACCCCGAGCACGCATTCGCCCGGGCAACGAGAAAACGTCCGTCGTCTTCGTGACACTGCAGGCAGTCGCCTTCGGGTCGGGTAAGGTCACCCGCATGGAGCGCATGGATTTCGCGGGGGCTGTGCGCGCTCAGATTGGGTGTCACCGCGTGGCACGCGGTGCTGGCGTCGCGCTCGGGCGCGGAAGCTTTCGCGGTTGATTTTCACGTACGCGAGCGCCTGCACGGGAAATTCCCTAGCCGAAGTTACCGACCTTTCCCTAATCCAAATCGCCCATCCGCTTTGATGCGCCCGAAGAGAGACGAAAAAACTTTTGTTTCCCGTCTTTTCGTTGTCCCCGCTTCGCTCCTTGCCGTGCGAAAGTTATCGGACAGAAAGTTGTGGATAGAGGCGCGGGGCGAATGAGTAGCCGTTCGAGGGGACACCCGAGGACGACGGTGAAAGGTCAACCCGCCGAAACGTTCGGACGGGTACGTCCGTGCGTTGGGCGCCGACGAAATACGTCGGTGACTCCCGGCGAAGCTTCGCTTCGTCGGAGGCGCTATCGGCGGAGCTTGCGACAATGAGCCCTCCGTTTCCGGCGTCCGACAGCGCTTCGGTCGTCTCGGAAGGGGCGCGGACGCACGGGCCGAGCCGAGGACGGGGTCTCTTATAAGCCGCATCACCGACGATGGTGAGTGCGGCTTTTTCGTTTTTATTTTTTTCGACCCTTTTCCCTCTTTTTCGGAGAACCCCGTGTCCAATTCCCACGAACCCGCAATGAAGCGAGAAGTGAGCCTCTTCGGCGGCATTTCCGTGCTCGCCGGCATCATGATCGGCTCCGGGATCTTTTATATCGGTGCGATCGTCCTTCAGCGCTCCGGGATGAACCTCGGCCTCGCGCTGCTTGTTTGGCTCATCGGCGGCCTCGTGACGCTCTTGAGCGGCATTTGCTTTGCCGAACTCGGCGCGATGATGCCCAAGGCGGGCGGCTACTACGTGTACCTGCGCGAAGCCTACGGCGAACGCGTCGCCTTCATGTGCGGCATCACGAATTTCTTCCTCTCCTCCTCGGGTTCGATCGCGGCGCTGGCCGTTGCGTTCGGCGCGGCGCTCTCGAGTATCTATCCCCTGGACCCCCTGGTGCAAAAGGGGATCGCCCTCGCGTCGATCGTGCTCCTTACGGTTCTCAACATCCGCGGCGTCAAGCTCGGGAGCACCGTGCAGAACCTCTTCATGATTCTGAAGATGCTGCCGATCGTGCTCATTCTCGTTTGCGGCCTTGCCATGGGGACGCAGTCGCCCGATCTTCTCACCTTCGAGCTTCCTGAAACGCACGCCGCGCCCTCCTTCCTCGAACTCTGCAGCATGGTGGGCTTTGCCGTCATCGCGACCCTCTGGGCCTACGAAGGCTGGACGAACCTCAACACGATCGCCGAAGAAATCAAGAACCCGAAGCGCAACATCCCGCTCGCTCTCATTCTCTCGATCACGGGCGTGGCGATTCTCTACGTGCTCTTCAACTACGCGGTCTATCGCGTGTTGCCGTTCGAGACGATCCAGCAGCTCGTCGGCAGCGGCGACTACTACCTCGGCACGGCGGCCGCGAAGGAACTCTTCGGTCCCGCGGGCATGATCGTCGTGGGGGCCGCCATGATTCTCGCCATCTTCAATTCGCTCAACGGCTGCATCATGGTCTTCCCGCGCATGTACTTCGCCATGGCCCGCGACGGCGCGCTCTTCCCGAGCCTTGCGAAGCTCCACCCGACGTATCGCACCCCGATGAACGCCCAGATCGCCTCGGCCGTGATGGCGTCGATTCTCGTGTGCTCGCGTACGCTTTCGGAATTGACGAGCCTCGTCGCCCTTTGCGGGATCATCTTCCACGGCCTCACCTTCTTCTCCGTGATCGTGTTGCGTCGCAAGTACCCGACGATGGAACGCCCCTACCGCGTTTGGCTCTATCCCTTTACGACGATTCTCATCTGCCTCGTCATGATCGGTCTTGCATTGAACACCCTCGAGCAGGATCCCGTGACGGCGCTTCTCGGCCTTCTCGTTCCGCTCTTCGGGCTCGTGATCTACGAACTTTTCTTCCGCCGTCGCCACGACGCGCTTGAAAAGGAACGCGCCCTCGAAGGGAAGGACGCGCTCGGAAGCGAATAACCTTCCGAAGATCCGCCGCGCGACCGTTGCCCGACGAGGAGGCGGTCGCGCGGAGAACAATACAATCCCCGCCCCGAATTCCGTTTTTCAATCGTCCACTCCCGTGTGACCCTTTTTCCGAAGGATTCCCCCATGGCCACCGTCATTCTGAACGCCAAGATCTACCTTGAACGCGGGCGCTTCGCCCGGGCCCTTCTCGTCGAAGACGGGATCGTTCGCGCCGTCGGCACGAACGAGGAGGTTCTCGCTCAAGCCCCCGCCGAGCACGAAACCTTCGACGCGCGCGGTCGCACGATCGTGCCGGGCTTCAACGACTCGCACCAGCACCTCCTCAATACGGGGGTGGCGCTCTCGGACATTCGTCTTCACACCGCAAAGAGCATCGCCGAAGTGAAGGAAATCGCCCGCCGTTACATTGCCGAGCGCAAGCCCGCCCCGGGCACGGTCCTGCACGGCATGGGTTGGAACCAGGACTACTTCGCGGACGAATCGCGCCTTCTCACCGCCGCCGACCTCGACGACATTTCGACCGAATACCCGCTCATCTTCGAGCGCGCCTGCGGGCATCTGCTCACCGCCAACACCGCGGCCGTGCGCCTGGCGGGGATCACGGCCGAGACGCCCGACCCCGAAGGCGGCTCGATCGGTCGCGACGCGGAAGGGAACCCCAACGGTATCTTCGCCGAAAACGCCCGCAAGCCGATTCGCGCCCTGATGGCGGAGCGCTCGGTCGACGAACTCGTCGAGCTCATCCGCATCGGCATGGCGCACGCGGCCGAAACGGGCGTCACCTCGGTGCAGACCTGCGACCTGCGCCCCGGTTCCTGGGAGCGTACGCTCGAAGCCTATGAACGCGTGGCGGCCGAAGGCGCCCCGACCCGCGTCTACCATCAGTCGCACTTTCACAACCCCGACGACTACCGCGCGTTCCTCGCCGCGGGTCACGTGACGGGAACGGGTACGCCCATGCACCGCTTCGGGCCGCTCAAGCTCTTCATCGACGGCTCGCTCGGCGCGCGCACCGCACTCATGCGCAAGCCCTACAACGACGACCCTTCGACCTCGGGCATCGCAACGCTCACGCCCGAACAAATCGACGAACTCGTCGGGATTGCCGTTGAAAACAAGTGCTCGGTCGCCGTGCACGCGATCGGGGACCTCGCGGTCGAACGCATGCTCGACGCCTACGACAAGGTGACGAACGGCTCGAACCCGCTGCGCCTCGGGATCGTGCACGTGCAGATCACGGACCGTCCCCTGGTCGAACGCTTCACGAAGAATGACATCCTCGCGCTCGTGCAGCCGATTTTCCTCCACTACGACACCCGCATCGTCGAAGACCGCGTGGGGAAGGACCTCGCCGCCACCTCGTACGCCTTCGGTACGATGCGCAAGCTCGGCATCCACATGAGCTTCGGCACCGACAGCCCGATCGAAGACATGAACCCGATCGACAACATCTACTGCGCCGTCACCCGCCGCACGCTCGACGGAGCTCCCGAGGGCGGCTGGCACCCCGAAGAGTGCCTTACGGTCGAAGAGGCGGTCGACGCCTACACGCTCGAAGGCGCCTACGCATCCTTTGAAGAAAACGTGAAGGGGCGCCTGCTCCCCGGCTACTACGCCGACCTCGTCGTTCTCTCGGAAGACATCTTCGCGATGCCCGTCGAAGAGCTGCGCCGCACGAAGGTCGATGCCACGATGACGGCGGGACGCTTCGTCTATCAGCGCGAAGGAGTCTGAGCCTCCTCGCAACGCCTTTGCTCAATGCCGACGCCCGTTTCTGCCGTGAAAGCGGGCGTTGAACGCTGAGTAAACCGCACGAACCCTCGGGAGAAACAACTCCCGGGGGTTCTTTCTTTTTTGAGGATGACGTTCTCGAATCGCCCCGTTGTTCAACCGTTTACCCGACGTGCCGTAAAGCCCCGCCGTTCACGGCGGGGATATAAGGCACCCG
>CAJLHF010000046.1 GCA_905206365.1 uncultured Sutterella sp.
CGTGTAGTGAGTGTCGGGGAGCAAGGCTTTCGGCCGGAGGACTCGACGCCATCAACGGGAACCCTCCTCAAGCCGCGCAGGAGCGCGGCCTAAGGAATCCCCGCCCTTTAGGGCGGGGAGGAAGTCAAATGAAAAGGATTTGGTTCATGACGATCGTCGTCGCGAGACCGAGCGCCATCGGGATCCAGGTTCGGCGCACGATCGCCACGGGCGACACGCCCGCCGCACCGGCCACTGCGATGATGACACCCGCCACGGGACTCATGGCGCGCACCATGCCCGAAGCGAACTGCATCGGCGTCACGAGCGCTTCGACGGAGCCCCCGAGGCCCTGCGCGACATCCGGAGCAAGCGCCGCAAAGGAGGAGTAGGCGCCCACGCCCGAGCCCGTGAGGAAAGTGACGACGGAGACGATCCCCGTGAGGAGTACCGTCATGAGACCCATACCGGCGCCGATCCCTTGAGCGGAGTTGATGAGAAGGTCGATGAGACCCGAAGACTTGAGGCCCGAAGCAAAAAATTCCGCGCAGATGATGAGCGCCACGATCCCCGCGAACATCTTCCCCATGCTCTGGAACATGGCCATGGCGTCCTTGAAGATCTTTTTCACGTCGCGAAGACGCACGATCTCAACGAGAACGACGAAGACCCACACCATGAAGAGCGCGGCGATCGTATCGAGCTTCACGCTCGAGACGACGAGGTTCGAAAAGATGATGAGAAGCGCGATCGGCAGTACCGGGAAGAAAGCGTACCAGGCGGGCGCGTCGGGCGCACTCGAGGCTTTGACTTCAACGGTTTCCGCTTGCGCGTCGTCCCCCTTCGCGTCGAAGCGCCGTTGCACGACGTAGTGCGCCGCAGCCGCAACGAGAAGCGTCGGAATCGCGATCGGGAGCTGATACTCGACGAGGTAGTTGATCGGGTCGAGCCCGGCCACTTTGGCCGCGAGGCTCGCCGTCCCCGCCGTCGGTGCGAAGGTCATCCCGGCCGACGTGCCGATCACGGCCGCAGCGGCCGCAGCCGACACCCCGACCGCCTTCAAAATCGGAAAGAGTGCGACAAGAAGAAGCATCGCGAGGCCCGCCGCCGACGGAATCACCATGACAAGGAGCTGACCGACCACGTACCCGCCTGCAAGGACGAGGTACGGCGCCTTGAGGCGCCCCAGTGGCTTAACGGCTACATTGACGAGCGCCTTGGCGGCGCCGATCCGATCCATGTAAGCGGCAAAACCGCCCGCCGTCATGATGAGAAAACCGGTGCCCGCGCTTTGCTTCGTGGCGATGGACTTGAGCGTTGCAAAAATGTCGAAGAGCCAGAAGCCCGAGGGTTTGACGCCCTTCGGGAGGAACGAGGCGTCGCCCAGGAGCGCGACGGCGATCAAAATCGCGAGGCCCGCGAAAAGAAGGACGAGGTGGGTTTGGTAGCGCTTCACGAGCGCGTAGCCCGCCACCGCCGTCACGAGAACGGCTATCCAGGGAAGAAGAGAAGACATCTTTCGGATTTCCTACGGTAGTAACCGATGGTTGAAGGTCGAGGGTTGAAAAAAGTATTCGGTCAAAGGAAGGCGGCGAAATCCGCTTCGAGCGTCTCCAATGCCTGACGGCGCGTTTCGCGACGCGCGGTGCTTCGCTCGCGCAGCGCCGCAAGGCGCGCCGTGAATTCGGCGTGCATGGCGTCCACCTCGCGGGGCGCGGCGCTACCGGCCGTGGCGCGCGCTTCGACGATGCGGCGCGGGTCGAGCGCTTCGCGGAACTGCGCTTCCGACATGGGAAGCTCGGGCGAGGCCTCTGGGAATTCCGCGCGCACCACCTCGGCGTAGAGGCGCTGCATGTCCGCGTAGGGGAAGTCGGCGGGTCGCAAGTTGCGGCGCTTCGCTTCCGAGACCATGCGGCTTGCCGCGTGGTGTCCGATTCGGAAGGGAAGCCCGTAGTCACGCATCAGGCGGTCGGCGATTTCCTGCGAGGCGGTCCAGTCGGAATTGAGCTCTTCAAGCGCCCGATCGCCGTCGATCACGAGGGCGCGCAGCACTTTGCGGAAGCGCTCGAGCATCCCGACCGTCGTCCGGCAAAGGCGTTCGTTTTTCGCGGCGCTCTTTCCGTCCGTCATCCCGGGAACGACGTTGTGCACGCGCAGGTGCACGGCCTGCATTTCGGCGAGCACTTCGGACGCATCCGCGCGGCAGTTGTTCATGAGGCCGGGATTGCGTTTTTGCGGCATCGCCGAGGAAACGTACGTGTTTTCGCCGCCCTCGGCGAGGAGCATCCAGGGGCGCGGCTGTGCGTACTGCACCATGATTTCGTTGAGGATCGATCCCGTGTGGAGCGCGATCGATCCCGCGGCCGCGGCCACCTCGACCGGGTAGTCGACGGGCGCGATGCAGGTGGCATCGAACGCATTTCTGACGGGCGCTTCGAACCCGAGCGCACGGGCCATGGCGTTCCGATCGAGCGGCCATCCCGTTCCGTTCAGGACCGTGGCGCCCATCGGCGAAAAGGCTCCGCGCTCGAGAGCTTCGGTGAGACGCTCGCGGTCGCGCAGGAAGGCCGCGACGTGACCGAGGAGTTCATGGCCGAGACTGTTGGGCTGCGCGGCAACGCCGTTCGTGTAATTCGGAACGATCGTGTCGCGGTGACGCTGCGCGAGATCCAGGAGCTCCTCGATCACCCCATCCAACGCGTCGATCACGGTGAGCGTCCCTTCTTCGACGAGCGCCAGACGCATCGTCGAAAGAATGTCCTGGCTCGAGCGCCCCGCGTGAATGATCGTCACTTCGGGCGAGGTGGCGGCCACGAGCATCGGCTCGTAAGCGATGTATTTGTCGACGCGCTTAGAGACGTCCGTGCGGGCGTCGCGCTCGACCGCGTCGATCCCCCGGGCCGCCAGACGCGCAATGCGCTCGGAAATGAGGCCCGAGCGCCGGTTGACGACGACGGTGGCCTTGTTGATGATGGAAATCCAGAAAAATGCGTCGTGCCGCACAATCGACTCCTCGGGAAAAACGGTCAATGATCTTTGAGCCCGAGCCTCGGTCCGAGCTCGGGCGGTGACTCAGTGTGCCGCGAAGCCCGACCCGGGGACAATGCCGAAGCGCGCAATCTCAATTTGCGCGATACGCAAAACCGTCACGACGCAAAGTCTTCAAAATAGAAGAAAAATTCCCTTTTTCCCCGAAAGAAAAGGCCCATGCCGAAAACCGACGACCTCGCCGCCTGGCGCACGTTTCTCGCCTTTGTCAAAGCGGGTACGGTCGCGCAGGCCGCCGCTGCGCTTCAAATCGAACCATCGAACGTCTCGCGCGCGATTGCCGCCCTGGAGCGCTCGCTCGGGTGCGAGCTCGTGCGCCATTCGACCCGACCCCTGCGCCTCACGGAAGCGGGAGAGCTCGCCGTCAAACGGATGGAGCCCCTATTGCGCGCACACGCCTCGCTTATCTCGGACCTGACGAGCGAAGCTCGGGCGCTCGAGGGGAACATCCGTCTTTCGTCGGCGCCGGGTTTCGCGTCGCGTCGCCTCACGAGTCTTTTGCAACGCTTTCAGGCGGAGCAACCCGCCATCACGATCGAAATCCTGAGCGGCCTGAGCGAAAGCGACCTGCAAAAGGGGCTTTGCGACGTCGCCACGCTCACGGGGTTGCCCGCGTTGCCGGGGCTTGTGTGCATGAGTCGCGGCCGCAACGTCTATCTTCCCGTTGCAAGCGCGGGTTACCTCAAAAAGCACGGAATGCCGCTCACGCCCGACCAGTTGCGCGCCCACACGGGCTACGTCTATGCGGGTCCCGTACGGCACGAAACCAAAGTGCTCGTGCGCGGCGACCGCACGGAACCCGTCGTCTTCGGGCAAAGCATCCGCTCGACCGACATCCTCGCCATCCGCACGGCGCTCCTCAACGACATGGGCGTAGCGGTCGACATGCCGCTCGTGCAGATCGTCGAAGACCTCCTGGCGGGTACCCTCGTTCCGATCCTTCCGGGCTGGTTCCGCCCGCCCGTCGAGTGCTACATCGCCACGAGCCGCACCGCATGGCACCTCAAGCGGGTGCGGGTCTTTTTCGAGTGGTACGCGCGCGCCCTGCAGGCGCTCTTCGCCTCGTACGAAGCACAGGCCTCGGCCGTCGTGGGGTTGCCCCGCGACGACGAGGCGGCGGAACGTTCGACGATTTTCCGCACCTGAGAGCCGAACTCCGAGCTTTCAAGCGGCTCCCGCAAAAAAACGTGCGCCCCGGGACTGCGGCCCGAAGCACACGTTCGATGTGTGGATTGATGCGTTCCTGCGATCAGTCGCCGAACGCCTCCCGCCAGGCGTAAAGGAGGAGCCCGGGACCGTGTGCCTCAAGCGCCTTCGGGTCCGAGAGGCACTGGCGCCACCTCCGCGCACCCGGGAGTCCCAACGTAAGTCCGATCATGTGGCGCGCGCAGGCACGAATCGCGTTCGCGTCGTCGGCAAAACCCGCTTCGAGATAAGCGGTCATCGCCTTCACGACCTCCAGACGCGTCACCTCCGACTCCGCCTCGCCGTAGAGGCACTCGTCGACTTCGCGGAGCATCCAGGGGTTCTGGTAGGCGGCACGCCCCACCATGACGCCGTCAAGGCCCGAAGCTATTTCGCGCTCGCTCTCTTCCACCGTGGCGATCTGTCCGTTCACGAGCACGATGCAGTCCGGGAAATCTCCTTTGAGGCGACGGGCGACGTCGCGGTCGAGCGGCGGAATTTCGCGGTTTTCCTTCGGGGAGAGCCCCTTCAACCAGGCCGCACGCGCGTGCACGATGAAAACGCGACAGCCCGCTTCGTATACGGTGCCGACAAAGTCGCGCACGAACGCGTAGTCGCTCCGATCATCAACCCCGATGCGGTGCTTCACCGTGACGGGACGGTCCGTCGCGTCGCGCATTGCGCGCACGCAGGATGCGACCGTGTCGGCTTCGAGCATGAGACACGCTCCGAAACTCCCGCGCTGCACGCGCTCCGAGGGGCAGCCGCAATTGAGGTTGTATTCGTCGTAACCGTAGGCCGAAGCAATGCGAATCGATTCGGCGAGGTCGTGCGGGTCCGAGCCCCCCAACTGCAGGGCGACGGGGTGTTCGGCCTCGGAAAAGCCGAGGAGCGACTCGCGGTTCCCGTGAATCACGGCGCCCGTCGTCACCATCTCGGTATAAAGGCGCGCGCGGCGCGTGAGCAGGCGGTGGAAGTACCGACAGTGCCGGTCCGTCCAGTCGAGCATCGGCGCCACGGTAAAGCGCCAGTCGATCGCGGAGTAGTCGTGCGTCATAGCGTAAGTAGTGTCAAAAAAACGTCCGGCCGGAAGACGACTTCCGGTCGGACGGCTTCCGTTCGGTTCGGATCGGTACGTTGCGGTCGGAGGAGCACCGCAGCGCTCCTCACTCCTTGATGTCGCCGTCGACGTAGAGCCAGCGACCGGCCAAAGCACCCTGTTTCTCGCGCCGAAAGCGCGAGTGCTCGGCGAGCTTCACCGCCCCGCGGCTCGAGCGGGCGCGCGCAACGAAGTCGACGAACCCCGCATCGGGTTCGTCCTCCGTCCCCGGCGTTTCACCCGAGGCAAGCACCGCGAGCGACACCCACTTCAGGGGAACTTCGCCCGACTCGAAAATCCGCTCCGGGCGCGTCTCGGGCGCCCAGGTGGCAAGGAGATAATCTTCGAGTCCGAGTGCGTAGGCCGCGTAGCGACTCCGCATGAGTGCCTCGGGGGTCGCCGCCGCGGCGCCCGCGTGGAGCGCCCCGCAACAGACCGCGTACTCGAGACCGCTCCCGCAGGGGCAGGTCTCGGGCTGCGCTTTCTTCTTCGTCATGGCGACTCGTGCGATCAACCGAAGGTCTTTTCTTCCGCACGCGCGGCGCGCTTGCGTTCGAAGTCCTTCAGGTAGCGCTTGCGCAGACGGATCGACTGCGGCGTGATTTCAACGAGTTCGTCGTCGTTGATGAATTCGACGGCCGATTCGAGCGTGAGCTTCACGGGCGGAACGAGGCGGATCGCTTCGTCGGTGCCCGAGGCGCGGATGTTGGTGAGCTGCTTGCCGCGAATCGGGTTGACGACGATGTCGTTTTCACGCGAGTGTTCGCCGATGATCATGCCTTCGTAGAGCTTGTCGCCGGGACTCACGAAGAGGCGGCCGCGTTCCTGGATCTTCCAGAGCGCATACGCCACCGCTTCGCCGTCGTCCTGCGAGATGATCACGCCCGAGCGACGTTCGCCCACGTCGCCCTGCTTGATGGGACCGTAGTCGTCGAAGACGTGGCTCATGATGCCCGTGCCTCGGCACATCGTCATGAAAAGGCTCTGGAAGCCGATAAGACCGCGGGCGGGGATGCGGTATTCGAGACGCACGCGCCCCTTGCCGTCGGGCTGCATGTCCTGGAGGTCCCCCTTGCGGCGGCCGAGTTCTTCCATGACGGACCCCTGGTGTTCTTCTTCGACGTCCACCGTGAGGAGTTCGTACGGTTCCTGCTTTTCACCGTTCACTTCCTTCAGAAGCACGCGCGGACGCGAGACGGCGAGTTCATACCCTTCGCGGCGCATGTTTTCGAGAAGAATCGTGAGGTGAAGTTCGCCGCGACCGGCCACTTCCCAGACGGTTTCATCCGCGGTGGGACGAACGCGCATGGCGACGTTCGACTTCAGTTCGCGTTCGAGTCGTTCGCGAATCTGACGCGACGTGACGAACTTCCCTTCGCGACCCGCGAGCGGGGAGGAGTTGACCTGGAAGTTCATCGTGAGAGTCGGTTCGTCCACGCGCAGCATCGGGAGCGCTTCGGGTTGCTGAAGGTCCGTAATGGTCGTACCGATCGCGAGGTCTTCGATACCGTTGACGAGAATGATGTCACCCGCTTCGGCTTCGTCGACGAGCATGCGGTCGAGCCCTTCGAACTTGAGGATCTGGTTGACCTTCACGCGCTTCGGGGTATCGTCGGGACCGTTCATGATCGCGACTTCCATGTTCGGGCGGATGCGACCGCGGTGCACGCGCCCCACGCCGATCTTGCCCACGTAGCTCGAGTAGTCGAGCGAGCAGATCTGCATCATCAGGGGGCCGTCGGGATTGTCGTCGCGCACGGGGACGTACTTGATGACGGTGTCGAAGACGGCGCGCATGTCGCCGATCTTCTTCAGTTCTTCGACATCCGTCGTGTAGCCCGCAAAGCCGTTCAGAGCCGAGGCGTAGATCACGGGGAAGTCAAGCTGATCTTCGGTCGCGCCGAGCTTGTCGAAGAGGTCGAACGTCTGATTGACGACCCAGTCGGGACGAGCGCCCGGACGGTCGATCTTGTTGACGACGACGATGGGCTTCAGGCCCTGAGCAAGGGCCTTGCGCGTCACGAAACGCGTCTGCGGCATCGGGCCTTCGACGGCGTCGACGAGGAGCAGCACGCCGTCGACCATCGAGAGAACGCGTTCGACTTCGCCGCCGAAGTCCGCGTGCCCCGGGGTGTCGATGATGTTGATATGCGTGCCTTGGTATTCGACGGCACAGTTCTTGGCGAGAATCGTAATGCCGCGTTCGCGTTCGAGGTCGTTCGAATCCATGACGCGCTCGGCGACCTGCTGGTTTTCACGGAAGGTGCCCGCGCTCTGAAGGAGGCGGTCCACCATCGTGGTCTTGCCGTGGTCGACGTGCGCGATGATCGCAATGTTGCGGATGGCTCGGGTCATGATGAAGAGTCGAGATTAAGAGGTAAAGAATTCGATGCGGAATATCAGTGGGCGATGAGCCGTTCGGGCGCGAGCACCCCGCGCTCGTCGACGAGCGCGGTGCCGAGAAGCATCCCCACGTTGTCGTAGACGCGCACGCGGCCTCGGAGCGCGAGACCGAGCGGCAGACGCTGCCCGAAAAGAAACCGCTTGGCGGCTTCGGCCTCGAGCCGAACGGGCTCCAGGGTCGAGAGCAACGCGTCGGAGGGCGTCAGTTTAACGCGGACCGCTTCGGGCGTGCCGAGCGCTTCAAGGGTTTCCACGGTGACGGCCTTGTCAAGGGTCAAATGACCGACTCGCGTGCGCCGGAGAGCCGTCAAGTGGGCGCCCGTGCCGAGCGTTCGGCCGATGTCTTCGGCGAGCACGCGGATGTAGGTGCCCTTCGAGACGAGCGTCGCCATTGTAAACGACTCGCCGTCGAAATCGGACACGGTGAGTTCGTGAATGACGACGCGGCGCGGCTCGCGCTCGACGGTCTCGCCCCGGCGGGCAAGTTCGTAAAGGCACCGGCCGTCCTTTTTGAGGGCGGAGTACATGGGCGGAATCTGTTCGATTTCGCCCGTCCAACTGCGCGCGGCGGCTTCGATCGCCTCGAGAGTGACACCCGAGAGGTCGCGCGTTTCAAGCACCTCCCCCTCGACGTCGCCCGTCGTCGTCGTGACGCCGAGCTTCACGCGAGCGGTGTAGCCCTTGTCGGCGTCCAAGAGATCGGCGGAAAACTTCGTCGCGTTCCCGAAACACAAGGGCAAAAGGCCCGTCGCCATCGGGTCGAGCGTGCCGGTGTGGCCCGCTTTCTGCGCATTGAGAAGGCGCCGCACTTTCTGGAGGGCGCCGTTCGAACTCATGCCGAGCGGCTTGTCGAGGAGCATCACCCCGTCGACGGGGTCACCCTTTTTCGTGCGGCCCATCAGTCGGCCTTCCCCGTAGAGGCGGCCGAATCATCGGATTCATCCGATTCGGCCGGCCCCGTCACGGCCATCGCCTTCTTGATGAGGGCGTCCATTTCGAAGCCCTTCGCCACGCTCGTGTCGTGTGCGAAGTGCAGCGTCGGGACCGTGTGAATGCGAAGCTCGCGGAAAAGGCGGTTGCGCAACATCCCCGCTGCGGCGTTGAGACCCGCCACGCTTTCGGCGGGGTCGCTGCCGAGCACGGTGAAATAAACTTTGGCGTGCGCGTAGTCGGGCGTCACTTCGCAGCCCGTAATCGTCACGAGACCGACGCGCGGATCGCGCACTTCAAGAGGAATGAGTTTGGCGAGGTCGCGCGCGATCTGATCGCCGACGCGCTGAGCTCGACCGGGTTTCTTGGCTTTCACGTGGTGTTCCTTGACGTAGAGACCCCCGCTCGCAAGGAGCGGGAGCCGTTTGAGACCGGAGAGGGCCGAATCCGAAAAAACTTCGAACCTTTCGGAGGAGCCGTGAGTCAAACGGCCCGCCGTACTGCACGAGAACGGCGGGCCGCGGGGCCCCTCGGCCTCGGTTCGGATGTTCGGACGGATCGGCCGGGGGGTCGCCCGCTCGCTTAGAGCGTACGGGCGACTTCGGTCACTTCGAAGACTTCGAGCTGATCGAGTTCGCGGATGTCTTCGTAGCCCTTCAGCGAGAGACCGCACTCGTTGCCCGCCTTCACCTCGCGCACGTCGTCCTTGAAGTGCTTGAGGCTCGCGAGTTCGCCCGTCCAGATGACGACGTTGTCGCGCAGGAGGCGAACCTTCGCATTGCGGCGCACGAGACCTTCGAGCACGCGACAGCCCGCAATGTTGCCGACCTTCGGAACGCGAATAATCTGGCGGATTTCGACGAGACCGAGCGGCGTTTCGCGCATTTCGGGCGAGAGCATGCCGCCGAGGGCCGCCTTAACGTCATCCACGGCGTCGTAGATGATGTTGTAGTAGCGGATGTCAATCCCTTCGAGTTCGGCAAGCTTACGGGCCTGGGCGTCGGCACGGACGTTGAAGCCGATGATGACGCCCTTCGAAGCGGCGGCGAGGTTGACGTCGGATTCCGAGATCCCGCCCACGGCCGCGTGCACGACCGAGACGCGCACTTCGTCGTTCGAGAGCTTGGTGAGCGCGTGGATGAGCGCTTCCTGCGAGCCCTGAACGTCGGCCTTGATGATGAGGGGAAGCGTCTTCACTTCGCCTTCGCCCACGTCGTTGAAGAGGTTCGCGAGGTTCGTGGCGTGTGCCTTCGCGAGCTTCACGTCGCGGTACTTGCCCTGACGGAAGAGCGCGATTTCGCGCGCCTTGCGTTCGTCAGCGAGTACGATCACTTCGTCGCCCGCGGCGGGAACGCCCGAGAGCCCCTGAATTTCGACCGGAATCGAGGGGCCGGCCGTGTTCTGGGCCTTGCCGAGTTCGTTGATCATCGCGCGAACGCGACCGAATTCGGCGCCGACCAAAACGACGTCGCCGCGGTGGAGGGTGCCGCTCTGAACGAGGATCGAGGCGACCGGGCCGCGACCCTTGTCGAGGCGCGATTCGATCACGAGGCCTCGGGCGGGACCGTCGACGGGAGCCTTCAGTTCAAGCATTTCGGCCTGAAGAAGGACGTTTTCGAGAAGCTCGTCGACGCCCTGGCCGGTCTTCGCGGACACTTCGCAGAAGGGCACGTCGCCGCCCCACTCTTCGGGCATGACTTCGTTGGCGACGAGTTCCTGCTTCACGCGGTCGGGGTTGGCTTCGGGCTTGTCGATCTTGTTGATCGCCACAACGAGCGGAACGCCAGCCGCACGGGCGTGCGAGATGGCTTCCTTGGTCTGGGGCATGACGCCGTCGTCGGCCGCCACAACGAGAATGACGATGTCGGTCGCCTGAGCACCGCGGGCGCGCATCGCCGTAAAGGCTTCGTGACCCGGGGTGTCGAGGAACGTGACGATGCCTCGGGGCGTCTTCACGTGGTAGGCACCGATGTGCTGCGTGATGCCGCCCGCTTCGCCCGCGGCCACCTTGGCGCGACGGATGTAGTCGAGGAGCGACGTCTTCCCGTGGTCGACGTGACCCATGATCGTGACGACCGGCGGGCGCGGCAACGCTTCGTAGTCGTTCTTCTCCGCGAGTTCGCCGAGGAACGCTTCGGGGTCGTCGGCCTTGGCGGCGATCGCGTTGTGCCCCATTTCTTCGACGACGAGCATCGCCGTATCCTGGTCGAGCATCTGGTTGATGGTGACCATCTGCCCCATCTGCATGAGGGTCTTGATGACTTCGGTCGCCTTGACGCTCATCTTGTGGGCGAGGTCGGCCACCGAAATCGTTTCGGGCACCTGCACGTCGCGCACGATCGGTTCCTGCGAGACCTGAACGGGCGCATCCTGACGATGACGGTCCTGGCTGCGGCGGCCGCGCGCGGTACGCCAGCCGGAGCTCTGCGAATCGTCTTCACCGCGCGTCTTGATGACGCGGCGCTTCTGATTGTCGTCGTCCCAGCGGGAGCCGCCCGTGCGGCTCTTCTTCTTGTCGGAGGGATGGCTCTTCTTTTCACCCGCGTTGGTGTTCGCGGCGGGCGCCTCCTGGCGCGGAGCCTTCTTCGGCTCGGCCTTCTTGGGCTGAGGCTTTTCGGCCGCCTTTTCCGGGGCTTTTTCCGCGGGCTTTTCGGCCTTGGCGGGCTTCTTCGCGGTGAGGACACCCGCCTTGCGATTCATCATTTCGCGAATGCGACGCGCTTCTTCTTCGGCACGACGACGCGCTTCGGCGCGGCGGGCTTCGTCTTCGGCGCGCTTCTTGGCTTCGGCTTCGAGGCGCTTGGCGGTCGCTTCGGCGACTTCGGCGTCGAGCTTCGCCTTTTCGGCTTCGCGGCGAGCGGCTTTCATTTCGGCGTCGTTCGAAGCGCTACGACGAAGTTCTTCTTCACGTTCCTTCGCTTCCGCAGCAGCGCGCGCGGCCGCTTCGGCACGCTCCTGAGCAGCCTTGCGTTCGGCTTCTTCGCGGGCGCGGCGTTCGGCTTCGAGACGTTCGGCCTCTTCGCGGCGACGGCGCTCTTCTTCTTCGGCCGCTTTCTTGGCAGCTTCTTCGCGGGCGATGCGTTCAGCCTCAAGGCGCGCCGCTTCTTCGGCCTCGCGGCGGGCGGCCTCTTCGGCTTCACGCTGGGCGATTTCACGCTGCGCGGCTTCTTCGGCGAGCGCCTGAGGGTTCTTCATGAAGACGCGCTTGCGGCGCACTTCGACCTGAATCGTGTGCGCGCGGCCCGAGGCGTCGCTCTGCTTGATGACGCTCGTTTCCTTGCGGGTCACCGTGATCTTGCGCTGCGCGCTTTGCGTACGCTCGGCGCGCAGGCTGTCGAGAAGACGCGTCTTGTCCGTTTCGCTCAACTCGTCCGTTTCGCTCTTCTTGTGAACGCCCGCGGCTTTCAGCTGCGCCAAAAGAGTCTTGGCGGCAACCTTGAGTTCCTGAGCAAATTCGTTCACCGTCTTGCTGGCCATAAGTTCCTTACTCCTTGATGCGGACTTGAGGCGTCGATCGGGGAGTTTCGGGAAAGCGTTTCGAAGAAACGCACGTCCGATTCGCCCCGTTTCCGCGCCCGTGCCCTCGGCCCTGCGGCGGACTCCTTCGAACCAAGGAAGGAGCTCGCCCCGGGCGCCGCATCCGCTTTGCGAAGGGCACGCGGATTTCGTGTTGCTGACTTATTCTTCGCTCTTGAACCAGTGTTCGCGAGCCGACATGATGAGCTTCTTGGCGCGCTCTTCGTCGATACCCGTCATCTCGACGAGCTCTTCGGTGGCGAGTTCCCCGAGGTCGTCGAGGCTCGCGACGCCCTTGCCGACCAACGCGTTCGCGAGGTCGTTGTCCATGCCGTCGAGTTCAAGAAGGCCCTTGTCGGCCTTGCGGAGGTTTTCTTCGCGGGTGATCGCGTCGGCGAGGATCTTGTTGCGGGCGCGCTGGCGGAGTTCTTCGATCGTTTCACGGTCGAAGGCTTCGATCGCGAAGAGTTCCTTTTCGGGCACGTAGGCGATTTCTTCGATCGAGGAGAAGCCTTCGGAGATAAGCACGTCGGCGGCGGCTTCGTCGATGTCGAGATCCTTCATGAATTCGTTGCGGATCTTCGAGGTTTCTTCGTCGCGCTTTTCGTTCGCTTCGGCTTCCGTGAGGATGTTGATCTGCCAGCCCGTCAGTTCGGAGGCGAGCCGCACGTTCTGGCCGCCGCGACCGATCGCGATGGCGAGGTTGTCTTCGTCGACGACGACTTCCATCGTGTGCGTTTCTTCGAGCATCACGATCGAGCGGACCTTCGCGGGTTCGAGAGCGCCCACGACGAACTGCGCGGGATCTTCGTTCCAGACGACGATGTCGATGCGTTCGCCCGAGAGTTCGGTCGTCACCGCATTGACGCGCGAGCCGCGCATGCCGATGCAGGTACCGATCGGATCGACGCGATGGTCGTTCGAGCGCACGGCGATCTTGGCGCGCAGACCGGCGTCGCGCGCGCAGGCCTTGATCTCGATGATGCCTTCTTCGATTTCGGGCACTTCGAGTTCGAAGAGCTTCTTCATGAATTCGGGCGAAGTGCGCGAGAGAAGCACGGTCTTGCCCTTCGGGAGTTCGGCCACGCGGTCGACGATCGCGCGCACGCGGTCGCCCGTACGAACATTTTCGCGCGGGATCATCTGATTGCGCGGCAGACGCGCTTCGAGGCGGCCCACTTCGACGATGGCGTCGCCCTTGTCCATGCGCTTGACAGTCCCCGTGACGATCGATTCGTTCTTGTCGAGGAATTCCTTCAGGATCTGTTCGCGTTCGGCGTCGCGCAGGCGCTGCAGGATCACCTGCTTGGCGTCCTGAGCGAAGCGGCGACCGGCGCTGTCGGTGTCGACGTTCTCAATGGGACGCTCGACGAAGTCGCCCGGAACGAGATCGGGGTATTCGTCGTGAATGTCCGAGAACATTTCCTGACGATCGGGTTCCATCAGGCCTTCTTCGTCGGCCACGACGATCCAGCGGCGCGCGGCCGTGAATTCGCCCGTCGCGCGGTTGACGTGCACGACGACGTCGGCGTCTTCGCCCGGGAAGCGGGCGCGCTTGACGGCGACGGCCAGAGCGATTTCGAGCACGTCGAAAACCGTGTCCTTCTCGACGTTTTTCTCACGAGCGAGCACGTCGACGAGTTCAAGCATTTCGCGGCAGTTCATTTGAATTACCCCTTAAAGTTCAAAACGGCAATGAGGTTCGCACGGTCCACGTCGGCGAGCGCAAAGCTCACGCGCACGGGTTCGGCGGGCGCGGCGGCCTTCTTCGAGCGAGAGCGCAGGTGAGCGGCGCCCGGCGTGCGGGCCACGTTGACCTCGAAGAAATCGAACGTGATCGTTTCGGCACCCGATTCGCCCTCGATCGAGACGATGCGCCCTTCGAGCTTGCGACGACCCGCTTCGGGGAAGCCTTCGGCTTTGAGGGGGGCGAAGAGTTCAACATGCGCAAGTTCGCCCGCAAAGCGCGACCAGTCGCGGGCGCGCTTGAGGGGGCGCTCCACGCCCGGGGACGAAACTTCGAGGCGTTCGTAATCGACCGACTCGACCGTGAAAAGGTGAGAGAGCTGTTCGCTCACGGCCTCGCAGTCTTCGAGCGAGATGCCGCCCTCGGCCGTCGTGTCGATCGTCACGCGCACGAGGCCGCGGGCGAGGCGTTCGAATTCCACGAACTCGTACCCCATCCCTTCGACCGTGCGTTCGACGAGCTCGTTGAGCGCTGCCGAATTCATCATCAACGTCAATTCCTTCGAAAAGAGGACCGATGCGGTCCGCAACGGGCGGGTCGCACCGGAAAACACAAAAAAAAATGGGCATACGCCCATCCCAAGACCCTTTTGCCGTCAAGCGACCCGCAGGGTCCTCGTCGGCGAGCGCACCGAGCACCCCGGTCTCCTTCTTCGTTGCGAGAGAGATTTTTTAGAGTGTCGGGCGAAGGGTTGCGCCTGCGCGGTATCGAACGCTCCCCGGTCGGGAAGTCCGTCGCGCGGCACCTGAAAGTGACAGATCGATCGACCGGAGGCCGGGGTCGCAACCCCGAAAGCGTCCGATACGACCCGGACGAAAAACGCAGTCCGAAGGCGGCCGATCGATGAATGCACGTGATTTTAGGGGATCTTTCGCTCGCCTGCAAGGATAAGTCCCTTGTTTTCGAGCGAGCAACCCCGGGCGGGCGAAGCGCACGCACGTACGTACGTTCTTGCGTTGATGCGTGCGCTTCCGGCGAGTCGGACCTCAGCCGCGACTCGCGGGCTTCTTCCCGGGGCGCTTTCCCTGGGTCGGACGGTTCGAAAGGTCGCGCGCTTCGGCGAAAGGCACGCCCGTGCGGTCGCTCGCGCCCGATTTCTTGAAACGTTCGCCCTTGCGGTCGGTTCTCGCTTCGGGCTTGCGACCCTCGTCCGCTTCGCGGGCGAGCGCCCGCGCGCGAAGTCGCGCCTGCGACTTTTCGAGCTTCTTGGCTTCCGCCTTCGCGGGAGCCTCAGCCGCCATCTTCTTTTCCGCTTCGTCGAGATCGAGGAGCCACGCACGCACTTCTTCGGGCGTGAGTTCCATCTTCTTTCCGCGGGGAAGATTCTTCGGAAGGCTCACCGCACCGTAGCGGATGCGGATAAGGCGCGAGACGACGGACCCCACCGCTTCGAAAAGACGACGTACTTCGCGGTTGCGCCCTTCGCGGATCTTCACGCGATACCAGTGATTGAGTCCCGTGCCGCCCTCGTCGTGGAGTTCGTCGAACTTCGCCATG
>CAJLHF010000047.1 GCA_905206365.1 uncultured Sutterella sp.
CGGTGGGTGGTGTGGGAGGACGGCGCGGAGACATCCCCGCGCCTCCTACCCGATATTCCCGCCTCGCGCGGTTCGGGGATTTCAAACGTCGAAGAGCGGCGCCATGCGCGCGGTCTCGCGCGAGGAGATGCCGAGCTCGTACGCTTCGCGTTTCCACCCCGAGATGACGCGTCTCATGTCCGCCAAGCGCGTTTTTGCGTCCCGCAACGACATCTGGAAGTAGTCGGCAAGCGCCACGGCGTCGTCCGCGTCGCGCAGGCGCCGCACTCCGTCCGCCGTGATCGGACGATCGGTGAAGTCGGGGGCGGGCGAGAGGTCGTGCGCGGGGGCGGGGCGCCACCCGAAGTCTTCGCGAACGAAAAGCCAACGCTCGGGTCGATCCGTACCGCCCGTAAGAAGCGAAAAGACCATCCGTTGCCAGAGGACGGGAAGGTCCTTCGAGGGAGCGGCTCCGTCGGCGTTGAGAATGTCCGCCATCGCGAGGTAGCTCAACGTGCGTCGTCCGTTGTTCACGAGCGTCGAAGCGGAAAGCGTCAGAAGAGGCGTTTCGAGGGAGAACGCGCCGTCGGATTCAAGCGTCTTTTCCTTTTTCGCGGTATCGACCGACTTGGAGCGCGCCTTGGCCCGTAAAGACGCTTTGGGCTTCGCACGATCGGGTCGCTCCGTAATCAACACTGCGGAGCCGAGCGACTCGGAGAGGACGGAGTCGACCGTCGGAATGCCGCACTGCCGCGCCAACCTCAGGCCCAACTCGCTCCAGAGCGGACGGTTCCAATCGTCGCCCCGGGATTCGAAGAGCACGAAGGCGCTTCGACGATCTTTTTCCGTAAGGTAGTTCGCGTGGCTCCCCGGGATCGATGCCGCCGCGAGGAGTCGTTCCAAGTCTTCCTGTGCCGCTCGCCCGCGCTCGTAAGCGTGGTGGGCGTAGAGGAGGGCGTCCAACTGCGTGACGGCGGGCGGAATTACGGCCCGCATCCCCTGCGGGTGCCCCGTGTCGGGATCCGTGAGGAGTATGCCGCCCGCATGGTGCCGCGCGTGCGGAAGCCGCACGGCCATCGTCTCGATATTCCCCGCGTCCGTCGGAAGATTCAATTCGAGCCCCGAGCGGAGGGCTGCGCGCGGCAGATCGATCCGCCCCGGGTCGACCGAACGGTCCTTCAAAAAGCCGAAGGTCGACTCGCCTTCGACGGGGCGAAGGGTGCCGCTCGCGAGCGGCAGATCCGCGCCGAGCGGAAAGCCGTCGCGCAACCACTCGGGGTCGTAGATAAAGATCGGCCGATCGTCGAAGGGATCGGGACGACGCACCTCCCGGGGGTAAAAATCCCGCAGGTTGACGCGGGGTTCGTTCGGGTCCGCTTTCAATCCGTCTTCCGCGTTCTCTATCGAGGCTTCGGGAAGTGCCTCCACATTATTTCCCGAACGGGAAGGATTTGATTCTTCCGGTTTCGAATTCCGATCGTCTTCGTCTCTGAGATTGGGGGCGAGCGGAAAGACGAGCGTGCCCGCACGGGGGGAGCCGGGCAGGGCGTCGATGCGCACGTCGTACGTGCGTCGGTAGGGGAACAACATTTTTGCAACTCCGGTCCGTTGGGACGCGCTTAGAACGCGTCGCTCGTTTTCTTTTTCGTGCGAACGCGCTGCGGCAGTCGACGCTCTTCAAGAAGCAAACCCGCTTCGTCGACGGAGGAGGCGGCGACCGAAGCGATCGCATCGCCGAGTCCCAGCGCCTGAAGGACGGCGGTGATGTTCCCGATCGAAACGCCGCATTCGCCCGCTTCGACTTTGTTGAGGGTCTGAAGCGAAATGCCGGCACGTTCCGCAACGAGGGACTGAGGGAGGCGCCGCCGCAAACGGGCGACGCGGATGTTGTATCCGAGGGTCCTCACGGACTCTTCAACGGCCAAGGAGGGTCTCATAACACACACTATCCTAGATGTTGAAGGAGTTAACACGCATTTTTATGCATGTTGAAGCTTTCAATGCCCTCATTGGCGGCGGGAAGTCCGAAATCGCGGTTTTCGGGGGTTTCGAGGCAAAAAATCGTCGCTCCGAGGAAGCGTCTCGAAAGTTTTACATCCAGTTTAAGCGATGTTGTTTGGGATAAACCACTGAATTCTTGATATTAAGCCTTCAGGGTTTCCCTCGAAAAACGCGGATTTCGCGCTTTCTCCCGACCTTTGAATGTGTCGACATCCTTTTTTGCGCGCCGCCGTTTCGTTTTGACGAACGTCCGATTCCGAATTCGGCGGCGTCCTTCGTTGCCCGGTCGTCCGTTCGGTTCGCGACGTCCGATCGGATCCGTGCTCGTTTCCGACGCGGGGCTGTGTTGCGTTTCGATACTCGCTGCACGCGATCCGGAAAAATCGGTCGGTCACTTTCCGCTCGGAGCCCTCCCCTCTTCCGGGAGATTCGCCTTCCTTCGAGTGAACCGACGCAAAGCCCGAAAAACCCGAAAAACAACAAAAATGTTGCGATTCGCGTTTTTCGCCTCGAATATCCGGAGGACGGCCGACAGCGCGTTCCGGGCTCGGTTCTTCCCGGCAGCCCGATTTCTCGCGAGCGATCTTTTCACGAATTCGGAAAATTCAACCCGATCGGGCAGTGTGAAATTTCAATGATTCGGGCAACTCGTCCCGTTTTTCCCGAAGCGCTCTGAAGGCCTTTGCGGGAGGCTCGGGCTACACACCTGGGGCGAAACTCCCCGAACGTCGCCAAGGGGCTTCCGTGCCCTCTGCGTCGTTTCCGTCCTTTCCCTGCAAACGAGCTCCGAACGCTACGCCCGAGGCCTTAATGCTCACTTACGTCGTCGCGGAACGGCGGAGGTTGCTCGGCGAGCCGACCAAGCCAAGGACCCGGCCTGAAATCCGACGATTTGCCGCTCGGGGGCTCCGCGGGAGATCGGGCCTTTGCTGTAAGGCGATACCCTGTACGCGATCATCCGAACGGATGATGACGCAGGCTTCCTTGCAGTCGTCCTTTCGCGATGAAAACGCGACACGGTCTGTGCATGCGCCGACGATCGTGGCGCAATTCTAGGTGGAAACCCGAATCTTTGTGAAGAAATTCCACGGGCGGCGCTTGCGACACTTCGCCCGTTACGAGTGGCGACGGCCGTGCGGTCCGGTTTTGTTTTTTCCGTGCTTTACGTTTTTCGGAAGACGCGTACCGGGTCCGATCTTTCACCGTCCCTCAGAGGAGAATTCCATGACGAACACGCTCACAATGAACGATTTCCGCCTCACCTTGGGCTCGACCGAACTGAAGCCCCTGGTTCTCGGAGGCATGGGCGTCAATATTTCCACGAAGGATCTCGCGCTTGAAGTGGCGCGCTTGGGCGGCATCGGGCACGTGTCGGATGCGATGCTCCCTGAAGTGGCCGACCGCCTTTTCCGCACGGGTTTTACCGCCGCGAAAGCAAAGGCCTCGAAGGCCTTTGCGGGTCTCGGCTCCAAGCTCGGCATGGCGTTTGACGTCGATGCGGTTGCGTCCGCCACGCGCCGCTACGTCGAAGATGTGATGAGCGCGAAAAAGGGCGAGGGGCTCGTTTTCATCAACGTGATGGAAAAGCTCTGCATGAACGACGCGTTCACGACCTTGAAGGCGCGCCTCACGGCGGCGCTTGACGGCGGGATCGACGGGATCAGCTTGTCGGCGGGCCTCCACACGTCGTCTTTTGCCATGATGGCGGAGCACCCGCGCTTTCACGACGCAAAGCTCGGGATCGTCGTTTCGAGCGTGCGTGCTTTGAACATTTTCCTTCGCCGTACCGCCAAGACCGGGCGTCTTCCCGATTTCGTGGTGGTGGAGGGGCCCTTGGCTGGCGGACATCTGGGGTTCGGGCTCACGAACTGGTCGGAGTCGAATCTCGGGACGATTGTCGACGAGGTGCTGGCCTTTATCAAGGCGCAGAAGCTTTCCATTCCGGTGATTGCCGGGGGCGGCGTCTTTACGGGGACGGACGGCGTGCGGCTCCTTCAGAGGGGCTGTGCGGGCGTACAGGTTGCAACCCGCTTTACGGTCGCAAAAGAGTCGGGGCTTCCCCACGACGTGAAGCAACGCTACTTCAACGCGCAAGCCGAGGACGTCGTCGTGAACGGCATCTCGCCCACGGGCTACCCCATGCGCATGTTGCAACAGTCGCCCGCCATCGGCTCGAACGTGAAGCCCCAGTGCGAGGCCTACGGTTACCTCCTGGAGCGCGGCGACTGCTCCTACTTGAAGAGCTACCGCGAAGCGGTCGAGGCGAATCCCGACGAGAAGGCCCCGTCCATCGAGGGAAAGACGTGCCTTTGCTACCAGATGCGCAACTACAAGCTCTGGACGTGCGGCGCCACGACCTCGCGCTTGAAGGAAACCTCCGTGCGTCTTCCCGACGGCACGTGGTACGAGCCTCCCGCCGAGCACATCGTGAACGACTACCTTTACTCGAAGAACGACGAAATCCGACTCCCCGAGGTGCCGGCGTCGGTCGAGTCCGCAGCCTTGCAGGCTTTGCGGGAGAGCGGCTCGCTCGCCGCATCGTAACCGCGCATCGCAGAGTGCCTTCTCGGTTAAGCCCGAGAAAAAAGCCCCCGATCGTTCGAAAGTTCGAAACGTTCGGGGGCGTTGTTGTGTGCGGCGACGCTCGGTGCGTCGCCGATATGGGCTCACTTCATTTTGACAACGTTCGTGCCCGCCGTGCGGCCGAAGGTCATGACGTCCGCAATGGCGTTGCCGCCCAAGCGGTTCGACCCGTGGATCCCGCCCGTGACTTCACCCGCGGCGTAAAGGCCCGGAATCACCTTGCCGTCGGTCCCGACCACCTGAGCGTTCGTGTTGATCTTGATGCCGCCCATGGTGTGGTGCACCGTCGGAACCTTCTTGCAGGCGTACCAGGGACCTTCGGTCAACGTGGTGTCGGCCTTGTTGTCGGCAACAAACCCGAAGGGATCCTTTGCTTTCTTTTCGACGACGCTGTTGTAGCCGTCGACGCTTGCCTTGAGCTTGGCGGGATCCATGCCGGTCTTCTGCGCCAATTCGTCGAGCGTCGGAGCTTCGACGACCGCGCCGAGCGCGACCATGTCGCGAATCGTTGCGCCGTTCGCGTCAACCCAGTCGCGCGAAGGATAACGGACCTTGTTGACGATCACCCAGTAGGTGCTTTCCGGCTGCTTGAAGATCGCACCTGCGAGCACGTCGCGCGCGGCCCCCTCATTGACAAAGCGATCGCCCGCGTTGTTGACGAAGATGCGATTGCGACCCGAGGTGCGGATATTTTCCATCAACCCCGTGCCCGGCGTCCCGCAAGGATGCAACTGAATGTCGTCGAGCCCGATAAGCGCCGCGCCGTACTTCTGAGCGAGTTTCAAACCGTCGCCTTGTGCCGCCTTCTGAAGATTCGTGCAACCGATCGTGTTGTCAAGCGTCACGGATTTCCACACGCCCGTATTGACCTCCTGGCGGAGCTTGACGTTCGCGCCGAACCCGCCCGTGGCAATCACGACGCCGTCTTTGGCGTTGAGCGTCAGATTCTGCCCGAAGTGTTTCGCCTTGACGCCCGCAATGCGCCCTTCGGCCTCGATGAGGTCCGTTGCGGACGTGTCCGTGAGCACCTCGATGGCGCCGCCCGACTTGGCGATCACTTCTTCAAAGCTTCGGATGTAGGTATTGCCCGAAGGTGTGGCCGGGTAGTGACTGCGTTGCCAGAGGGCACCCGTGGCCGTCCCGATTTCGTCCTTGAATTTCACGCCCAAGCTTTCCAGCCATTCGACCGACCCCAAGGCGTTTTCCGTCAGGTATGCAACGAGCTCGGGGTCACCCTTGTCGTGACCGCCCTTGAGCGTCTGCGTGCGGAACTTTTCGATGCTGTCTTCAATGCCTTGTTTCGACTGACGTGCGGGGTCGACGGCATTGAGCGCGCCTTCGCTCACGTTGGTGGAACCGCCCAAGAAGCCGAGCTTCTCGAGAACGATCACCTTCCGAGCGCCCGCCTGATGTGCGGCGATGGCCGCGGCGAGACCCGCACCGCCGCCGCCCACGACCACCACGTCGGCGTTCTTGACGGCTTCGCCCGCCGGGTGTTGTTCAACTTTCTTTGTCATGGCCGCCATGTCGGCGCCGGCCTTTTCAAGACATTGCTTCACGCCCGCGTAGAGGGCCGAACTCGACACCGTGGCGCCCGTGATCGCGTCGACGCCGAGCGACTGATAACTGAGAATTTTGTCGGTCATGAGCTGCAACGCCACCCGACCGACCCCGATCGTTTCGAGGTTCTTCGAGGTGTCGATGCTCTCGATCCGATCCTTCGTGAGCGTAACGGTCACGGTGAGCGGCGCATTGTGCCCGGTGACCGTGGCGGTGTAGGTGCCGGGCTTGAACGTCGACGGTGCCTTTTGAGCGGGTTCTTGCGCGAAGACGACGCCCGTGGCGAGTGCCGCGAGTGCGGACGTGAAAGCGCAGATGAGACGTTTGGATTGCATGAGCTTTTCCTCCGATGCCGGCTCGGAATGGTCGGCTGATATGGATCACCATAATCGAACGCCATGTTCGGCGAATCGGTACAAACGCTTGGATTGAAGGCGAGAAAGCGGAAGGGGCGAAAATAGGGCGAGTCGGTACCCCTAATGCAAACCGGTTCGATCAAGTCGGACAAACAAAAAAACACCCCGATCGGGCGTTCCGACCGGGGTGGAATTTCTGTTGAGGTGCGTCGGGAAAATCAAGCGCGCCGCGAGATTTCGAAGGCGATTTTTGCAAGCCCCGTCTGTGCGATGTAGACGCCGCAGAGAATCATGGCGGCGCCCATGAGGCCCACGAAAGACATCGTTTCGTTGAAAAATGCGAGCCCCGCGGTCACGGTCACGAACGGACTCGTGTAGAGCCACGGGGAAGCGCCCTGCGTGCCGAGAACGCGCACGGCCTTGTGCCAGAGCATGAAGGAGAGCGCCGTCGCCCCGACCGCGAGGAAGAGGAGGTTCGCGATCACGACGGGTTCAAGAAGCACCGAGACTTCGGTCGGTTCTTCGAGAAGAAAAAAGGGCAGCAACGCAATCATCCCGTAGCCCGTCGCTTTGCGCGCGACGAAGAGAATCGGGCGGTCGGCGACCGTGCGCAGGATCATCGAGTAGAGCCCCCACCCGAGGGCGGAACCGAGCGCGAGCCAGTAACCCGCAAGCGGCAGGTCCTGCATGGCCGCGGAATCGAAGAGGACGAGGCAAAGGCCGGTCGCGGCCGAACAGAGCCCGAGCGCCGACTTCCAGTGCATGCGGAAGGCTCGCAGCCAAACGAGGGCGAGAAGCGCCGTCATGAGGGGAGCGGTCGAGGCGACGACGCTCACGCTCGATGCGGGTGCCCAAGCGATGGCGAGGTTCTGAAGTCCGAGGTAGAGCGTCGTGGAGACGATCCCGAGCGCGGCGATGCGGAGTTCGTCGCGGAGATTCCCGCTCCAGATGTTTTTCGGTGCGATGAGAAGCAAAAAGCCGTAGGCGAGGAGGCTGCGCCACATCAGGACTGCGAAGGGTCCCATGCCGAAGCCGTAAAGCCATTTCGTGGAGATGAACGTGAGGCCGAAGAGAACGGCCACGAGAAAGGCTAGGGCGTGAGCACCGAGGCGTGCGGAGAGGGAGGTCGGAGCGGCGTCTTCGGGCGTCGAACCGGCTGTAGATCCGACGGCGGATGAGGGAGCGGAAGAAGAAATCGAGGGCGACATGATGGCGATCGGGAGTTGCAATGTATTGATTTTAGTTGATTTTTGCTCTCATTTTTTTCCCTCGCTAGCAACTCCGTCCGCTCGGATCGGCGTTTACTTCACAAGGTTTCGAGCCGCGTGCTACAAATAGAGGCATTTCTTTCGTCATACCCGCAACTTTTCGGAATTATCTGTATGGATCTTCTCGACGCACTCACGCTCAGGCTTTCCGCCGCCGCTCATCCGAGTTATTTCGCCACCGTCGGGGCGCAACTCCCCGGGGTGGAAAACCGTTTGGGCGTTCCGATGGGTGTCGTACGGAGTGCGGCGAAAGAAATTCTGAGGTCGGGCAGTGCGGACGACTTTCTGGAGGAGGCGCTCCGCCCGGGTCGGTTGGTCGTGCACGAAACGGCGCTCGTTGCGGGGCTTGTCGTCTGCGGCCTTCCGACGCGGGATTTCGGCGCAAAGCTGGAGATTGCGGAACGGTTCCTGCCGGCGGTCACCAACTGGGCGATTTGCGATACCTTCGCGACCGGGTTTCACGAGGTGCGTTCGCACCGCGAAGAGGCGTTCGACTTCGTCGCGTCGCTTTGTCGTCGTGCGGGTGAAACGCCCGATACGATCAATGCCCCCGAGCGGGCGCTCTGGCCGACTCGGGTCGGGCTCGTACTCGTGCTCGCGCACTACGCGCACGCGGACTGGCTCGATCGGGTGCGCGATCTGATGGCGGACGAACGGCCTCTTGCCGTCGCCCGTACGACCTATTACGGCTCGATGGGTTGGGCCTGGTGCCACCAAGTGCTCTCCGTGGTGGACCCCGCGGGGGCTGCGGATTTTCTCGAAGCGCTTGTGCGGTCCGAAAAGATCGACCCCCTCACGGCGCGGCGGGCTGTAAGAAAGATCCGCGAATCCTACCGCGCGAGCGCCGAGGAGAAGGAGGCGTTGCTTGCGCGCTTCCGGCCGCTCCTTCCCGCGCGCGTCGACAAGAACGCTCCGAACCGCAAGCCCGACTTCTGACCTTCGCCTGTGGGAGTACGAAAGAGAGCAATCCTTCCGGCAATTCCGCTCAGGCTTTTTCCCACCCGAACGGGCGATTTTCGTGTAGGATTCGGGTCTCTTGTAATTTTTCGGACATTTTTTCGTCCGACGCTTTTTCGCGTGTCGCAGATCTCAAACCAAAGGAAAAGAGTTCGCGCCGCCCCGAAAAGCGCCATCCCCGGTTTCGGCATTCCCGAGGACTACTTTCCATGCGCAATTTTCTTTCCGAATTTGAAAAATTCATCTCTCGCGGCAACGTGCTCGACCTGGCGGTCGCCGTGATCATCGGGGCGTCGTTCACCAACATTGTGAACAGCCTCGTCAAGGACATCGTCAACCCGATCCTCGGTGTTCTCGTCGGTCGTCCGGACTTCACGAATCTCTTCATCGTGCTGAAGGAAGTTCCGGGGTACGACGGTCCCCGCACCTACGAAGCCCTCACCAAGGCGGGTGCCACGGTGTTCGGCTACGGCGCCTTCCTGACGGCGGTCGTGCAGTTCCTGCTTTTGGCTTTCGTCGTCTTCTGGCTCGTGAAGATCGTGACGGGTGCACGCGGCCGCATCGAGGCGGAGGCCAAGCGCGTCCTGAGCAAGCTTGAAAGCGACAAGGCCGCGGCCGACGCCGTCGCGAAGAAGGCCGAAGAAGAAGCCCGTGCCGCCACCGAAGCGAAGGCACGCGAAGAAGCCCTTGCGAAGGAAGCCGCCACGACGAAGGCGAGTGCCGAAGAGCTCGAGCTCCTGCGCGAAATCCGCGACCTCCTGAAGCGCGAGGCGGCGAAGTCGTAAACCGCAGCTCAAACCGACACGAGAGCGGATCCGAGCGAATTCCACTCGGATCCGAATTTTTTCAAAAGCCGTCGGAAAACAAGTTTGAGAAAAGGTTTTTGAGGCTCTTCAAAGGCCCGGGCAAGAAAAAGCTCCCGCGGACGAAATCCGTCGGGAGCTTTTCTTTCGGGCTTCGGGCGGCTCGAAACGCTCGGTGTCGAACGTTGTACAAAGCCGTCCCGGTTTCAGCCCAATCTGATCAATCAGGCCTTGAAGGCGGCTTCGAGGGCGGGCACAACCTGCTTCTTGCGGCTCATGACGCCGTCGAGCCACAGGTGTTCGCTGCCGAGTTCCTTGCCGAAGGCCTTCGCGATGCGGGCGGGATCGTCCGAGACCATGAGAAGGAGCGACCCTTCCTTCATGATATCCGTGAGGAGCAGAAGGGCGGAGTGGCGACCTTCTTCGGACTTCACGCGGGCGAGTTCGGCTTCGAGGGCGGGCATCATGTCGTCGACGAGCTTGAGGTCGACGAGTTCGAGCTGGCCGACGCCGACCTTCGAGCCCGACATGTTGAAGTCCTTGAAGTCGCGGAAGATGAGGGAGCGCGGTTCGGCGCCGGCGACGCAGGACTTCGCCGTGAAGAGTTCCATGCCGAGGGCTTCGATGTCGGCGATGCCGGCGATTTCGGCGAGTTCTTTCGCGGCCTGACGGTCGAGTTCGGTGCAGGTCGGGGACTTGAAGATCACCGTGTCGGAGAGGATCGCGCAGAGCATGGCGCCCGCGAGGTTGGCGGGGATTTCAAAACCCATGTAGTCGTACATGCGCTTCAAAAGCGTGTTCGTGCAGCCCACCGTCCAGATCACGCATTCGATCGGGGCGGTCGAGGTGAGGTCGCCGAGCTTGTGGTGGTCGACGATCCCCTTCAGATTCGCCTGATCGATGTCCGCGGGGGCCTGGGCCTTGTCGGAGTAGTCGACGAGGTAGACGTCGCGACCGGCGACGCTCGTCACGATTTCGGGAGCCTTGAGGCCGAAGCGCTCGAGGATGAAGCGCGTTTCGGGAGCGGGTTCGCCCTGAGCGGCGGGCGTGACGTCGAGACCGCGCTTCGTGTAGAGGTCCGCGCAGACGATGGCGGAAATGATGCTGTCGGAGTCGGGGTTCTTATGACCGAGAATGAGAGCGGACACGTTGGGATCCTTTCTTCTAGAGAGACGTTATGGCAAACGGGAAAGCCCGCCGTCCGAGGGCCGCGCTTGGGCGCAGAGGCTTCCGAAAACGGAAAGCCTTCGAACTTCGTCGTGCGTTTTTCAATCGCGTCGGGGAAGCTCTTCGGCTCTTCTTCGGACGAAGGCGGTGCGGCTTCCTGCCGCACGGGTTTCGACATTCTACTTAAATTGTGCGGGTTCGTCCCGAGGCGTCTTCCGAAGCCCGACGAACCTCGAAAGCTTTGCCTGCCGGTCCTTGCCACCCGTCCGATCGGGTGGTAGGACATTCCCCTCATGCTTTCACGCCCGAAAACGCCTTGCTCGTTTCTTGTCCGATCACTCGGCTTTCCTCTTTTCCCTACTGCGCGTAGGGATTTGAGGCGATCGAGGCAAGAACCTCTCTATCGGCGGATAGACAAAGGCACAACGCACGTCTTCGGATCTTCTCAGGTAATGGCGTAGGGCTTAACCCGAGGATCGTTCGGAGGACTTCGGAAATCTCTTTTTGCACGTTGATCCATTGTGCCGAATAAACGGATGTTGACCGAAGTCCTTAAGGTCGGTTTTCCGTTTTCTTCCCGAAATACGGGGAACGTGCCGATATTCTTAAAAGGAATGACGGTGGTGCGACACGTACGGAAAACCCCATTCCAATAAAGGGGACGGGTTCGATAGGCTTCGTTTTGCGGTACGGTCGATGCTGTTTTTTCGGATGGGTTCGGCCGCAACCGTTAAAGGAACCTCGAGGTCGCTCGTTGAAACACCCCGCCGACATCGGTCGGACTCAACGGGCGGCGATCCGATGAGGAGGAGACTCATGTCCGAACACGAAAAAACAACGAATGTTCCGTCGAGCGCGCCGACCATCTCGCGTCGTACGCTCATCGGAGGCGCAGCGGCCGCTGCGGGTGCGGGAGCGCTCGGCTTCTCGATGACGCCCGTGCGAGCCGAAATCGAGCGCCTTCAGGCGGAAGGCTGGGAAGCGAAACCCTTGGCCTGCTGCATGTGCGGTGCGCGCTGCGGGTTGATCGCCATGAAGAAAAAGGGCGTGCCCGTGTCGCAGTCAACGGTTCGCATCATGCCCAATCCCGACCATCCGCAGCGCGGTTACTGCGGTCGCGGCGCGCAGACGATGTGGCTCTGGAACCACCCGATGCGCATCAGGAAGCCCCTGAAGCGCACGGGCGAGCGCGGGGAAGGGAAGTTCGAAGAAATTTCCTGGGATCAGGCGCTCGATGAAATCGCCGCCAAGGTGAAGGCCATTGCGGCCGAGTACGGCGAGCGGGCCGTGTGCCTCACGAGTCACAACTTCACGGGCTACCAGAACTGGTTCGCCGCGCCCTTCGGCACGGGGAACGTCATCAACCATTCGGCGACCTGCAACAGCGCTTCGACCCTCGGGCGCCGCATGGTTTTCGGTCCGAGTTTCTCCGGGCTCGGTCTCGTCGAACCCGACTACGCCAATGCCGACTACCTGATGTTGGTCGGCCGTACGGTCTCGTGCGCGATCGGCGTGCAGTCGACGATGGCCGCGAACCGCGAACGGGGCGGTCGGATCGTCTTTGTCGATCCGCGCATGCCGGAACCGGGCTTTGCGGGAAGCGAATGGATCCCGATCAAGCCGGGCACGGACGCCGCGTTCCTTCACAGCCTCATTTTGGTGGGGCGCCGCGAAGGGCTTGTCGACCTCAACTGGATCGAACGCTGGACGAACGCCGCCTACCTCGTGCGCGACGACATGATGCCGATTACGGAAGCGGACCTCGTCGAAGGGGGCTCGAGCCGCAAGTTTCTCGTCGTCGACGCAACGACGGGCGAAAAGGTGCTTCAGGGCCCGATTTTGAACGACAAGGGCGCTCCCACGGGTTTTGACGAAGACCCGACCCGCAAGCTCAACCTCAATTGGGAAGGTTCCGTCACGACCCTGAAGGGTGACGTCCACGCCCAGACCGTCTACGTGCTCTTCTGTCACACGAACGACAAATACACGCCCGAAGCCGCGTCCTCCATCACGGGGATTCCCGCGGCGACGATCGAGCGAACGGCACGCGACTTCTTCACGAAGAAGGGCGTCTGCGACGACGGGTGGTATTCGTCCCGAAACGCCAACGACGTCGAATGCTACGCCATGATGAACGTGATCAACTTCTTCACGGGTCGCATGGACCGTAAAGGCGGTCTCGTCTTCACCGCGGGCGGCGGCTTCGGCGGCCCCGGCATCAAAGCGGCGGGCAAGAAGCGCACGGGCCCGACGGGCGTCACCTGGGACTACACGGGTGAGAAGCCTTTGGACAAGAAGTACTTCCCGGAAGGTATCGGTACGCTTTCGTCCGCCTTCCCCGCCATGCTGAAGGGCGACCCGTATCCCATCAAAGCCCTCTTCATGACGGGCTGCGACATGTTCCACCGCGAAGCGAATTCGGCCCGGTTGATCGAAGCCTTCAAGTCGCTCGATCTCATCGTCTCGCAGGACCTCATGCCCGTCGAATCGAACGACTGGGCGGACTACGTGCTGCCGTCCACGTTCTTCCTCGAAAATCACGAGTACCTCGGCGTCAACTATGCCTTGAACGGCAACGTGCAGAAGTCGGACGCGGAAATCGATCCGCCCGAAGGGTGCGAAGCGCGCCACGACATTTGGCAGTTCCTCGAAATCCTGCGCCGCATCGACCCCGAAAAGGCGGCGCGCGTGGGCTACACCGAGGAAATCAAGGACCGCGCCGGTTGGAAGGCCTGGTGGAATAAGGGCATCATGGACCGCGCCTGGGCGGGCTTCATCGCAGCGAAAAACGCCGCGAAGCCCGGCGAAGGCGACCGCATCGCGGCGGAAGTCGAAAGCGAAGGCTGGTCGCAAACGGCCGCTAAGGTCTACGACCAGGTTCCCTACAAACGTCCCTTCACGACGCCTACGGGCAAGGCCGAACTCATTTCCTTCTACGCCTTGACGGTTCCGTCCGCAAAGGGCATTCAGCCTTTGCCCGAATACTACACGACGAAGGCCTACACGCAACCGAAACCCCGCTCGAACGAGTTCATCATCGCTTCGGGCAAGGACGGCGCCACCAATGCGGGTACCTGCATCTTTACGTGGCCGACGAAGTTCTTGGGCGACCGCACGCTCTGGATGAATCCGGTCGATGCCGAACGCCTCGGGATCGAAACGGGCGACACGGTCGAGGTCGAAGGGATCGACAACGGCGTCAAGGGGCGTACGAAGGTGACCGTGACGAACCGCGTGATGCCGGGCGTCTTGTTCTCGCACGGCTTCTCGGGCGGTGTTCGCACCAAGGTTCTCCTCCCCGAATACGAATGGGCGCGCGAAGGCATCAATACGCACTGGTTCGCCACGGGCTACAACCAGGTCTCGTGCGGGAACATGGCCAACAACGTGTCCGTGCGCGTCACGCCCGTGAAAGCCTGAGCGACTCGAAGGAGATTCGACAATGACGGAAAAAACACAGAAAAAGCTCGCGCATCTCTTCGACGCCACGCAGTGCGTCGGGTGCTCGGCCTGCATCCTCGCCTGCACGCAGACGAATTATCCCGAGATGCTCAACGGCGAAGTGGCCGGCTGGAATTGGCTCCCGTCGAACATTCGCAAGATTACGGTCGAGCGCGCGCGTCGCCCGGTGCAGATCCTCGTGCAGTGTCAGCAGTGCGAAAACGCGCCCTGCATTTCGACGTGTCCCTTCGGGGCGAACTATC
>CAJLHF010000048.1 GCA_905206365.1 uncultured Sutterella sp.
ATGACGACAATCTTGAGCGCGCTCGCGCATTTATGGAACGATGCCAACGGGAAACATGGCGTGTGCAAGCAAGTTTTCTCCCGGAAGACGTCCAGTATGCGCAAGAAAAGTTATGCGCTTGATGTAAACTAAATATCGGCCGTATTAATAACACTGAATTTTCCATATATCCATACCCGAAAAAACCCGAATCCGGCAGACCGGATCCCCGGGACGAAAAACGTGCTCCCCGATCGCTCGGGCGAGCACGTTCTTTAGGGTTGGAGGCGCTTCGCTTTCAGCAGATGCGCGGCAGCTGTTCGCCTTCGAGCCAGTCGACGTTGCGGCGGCCGCCCATGAGGGTGGTCATCTCAACGCGCCCGGCGTTTTCTTCCGTAACGACGCCGATCTCGGCCGCATTCGCGCCGTGCGGGTCGCTTCTCATCGCCGCGAGTGCCGCGTCGACCTCGTTTTCGGGAACGATCGCGATGAGTTTCCCTTCGTTCGCGACGTAGAGGGGATCAAGTCCCAGGAATTCGCACGCGGCGGCGACTTCGGGGCGCACGGGAATCTTCGATTCGTCAAGCACCATCCCGACCGAACTCTGAACGGCGATTTCGTTCAAGGTCGTGGCGAGCCCCCCGCGCGTCGGATCGCGCAGGACGTGCGTGTTCGGAGCCGCTTTGAGAATTGCTTCCACCATGCGGTTCAAGGGGGCGGAATCGCTCTCGATGGTCGTGCCGAACGACATGTTCTCGCGCTGCGAGAGAATGGCCGTACCGTGGTCCCCCATCGTCCCCGAAATGAGGATGCGGTCCCCGGGGCGCGCGGCGCGCCCCGAAATCGAGCGGTCGGTGAGTTTTTCGCCGATCCCCGTCGTCGTGATGTAAATCCCGTCGCCGTGCCCCTTTTCGACGACCTTGGTGTCGCCCGTCACGACGAGCACCCCCGCTTCGCGGGCGGCCTCGGCCATGGAGGCGACGATTCGATCGAGGTCCGCAAGCGGAAAGCCCTCTTCCAAAATGAAGGTCGCGGCGATGTAAAGGGGCCTCGCACCGCAAACCGCCACGTCGTTCACGGTGCCGCAGACGGCAAGCGACCCGATGTCGCCGCCCGGGAAAAAGAGGGGCTTCACGACGTGCGCGTCGCAGGACACCGCCACGGGATTCGTCAGGGGCGGCATCACCGCCCCGTCGTGCCCTTCGTTGAGGTAGTCGTTCGAGAAGTGCTTCGCAAACAGCTCGCGGATGAGATCCGCCGTCGCTCGACCGCCCGAGCCGTGCGTCATGTCGACGACGCCGCGTCGAATGTCGAGCGCCCGGCGATATCCGGATTTGACGGCCATGATTCGTACCTCCTTTAATTTTCCTCGGGACGGCGTGCCGGGGCTTCTTCGTTGTTCGCCCCCGGCGCGCTTGGAATGTTTGTTATGGCAAAGCGTGTTCGCTTCAGCTCGCGCTCGTGCGGCGACCGTAGGCCCAAGCCGCGGCGCACGCGCCTTCGCTCGAAACCATGCACGCACCGATCGGGTGCTGCGGGGTGCAAACCGTACCGAAAAGGACGCACTGTTCGGGCGTCTTCTCGCCGCGCAGGATCGCGCCGCAACTGCACGCCTTGTTGTCGGCAACGTGGCGTTCTTTCAACTCGAAGCGCTTCTCGGCATCAAAACGCGCGTACGCTTCGCGCAATTTCAACGCGGATTTCGGAACCGTACCGAGCCCTCGCCACTCGAAAGCGTCGCGCACTTCGAAGACTTCGCGCATCAGGGCCTGCGCCTTCACGTTCCCTTCGGGCGTAACGGCGCGGCTGAATTCGTTTTCGACTTCGGCTCGCCCCTCGTTCACCTGACGAACGAGCATTTCGATCGCCATCAGCATGTCCAAGGGTTCGAACCCCGCCACGACGACGGGCTTGCCCCATTTCTCGGCAAAGGGGAGGTAGGGGTTCGAGCCGATCACGGTCGAAACGTGCGCGGGCCCGACAAGACCGTCCAAGACGGGAGCGTCGGGGCGCGAGGGGGCGGTAAGGAGAATGTGCTCCATCGCCGCGGGCGTCAACACGTGCGAGCAGAAAACGGTGAAGTTCGTGAGGTTTTCGGCTTCCGCCTGCTTGACGACGGCCGCGGTCGGGGGCGTCGTCGTCTCAAACCCGATGGCAAAGAAGACCACCTCGCGGTCGGGATTTTCGCGCGCGAGCTTCAAGGCGTCGCTCGGCGAATAGACCATACGTACATCGCCCCCCGCGGCGCGGCACTGAAAGAGGCTCCTTCCTCCGGAAGCCGGTACGCGCATCGTGTCGGCGTACGTGGCCAGAATCACGCGGTGCTCGAGCGCAAGTTCGATCGCCTGATCGATTCGCCCGATCGGAAGCACGCACACGGGGCAACCCGGCCCGTGGATCATTCGAACGTTCGGAGGCAGAATGTCGCTCAGGCCCCAGCGGGAAAGGACGTGCGTGTGCCCGCCGCAAAATTCCATGAAGCGGTAGGTCTTCTCGGGCCGTACCGCACGACGGATCGCTTCCGCCAAGCCCCGAGCCGTTTCGCTTTCGCGGTATTCGGTAACGTATTTCACGATCAAACCTCCGGGGAGCGATCGGACGCGGCGGAACCCGCCGTTTGCGCGAGGAGCTTCAGCGTTTCTTCGGCTTCCTTCGGGTCGATGCGGTTCAAGGCGAACCCGACGTGAAGAATCACCCAGTCGCCCGCCTTGGGAGTGTCGATCAACGAAACGTCGACCGTCTTTTCAATGCCGCCCGCGTCGGCCAGAGCCGTCAGGCCGTCGGGCGAAACGGTTTTGAGTTGTACGGGGATCGCCAAACACATAAACGAAATTCCTTAACGCTTGTCGGTATGCCGTGCGGAGCGTCGTCCGCCCGAGGTTCCCGATCTCTTTCGATACGAGTCCTCGGGGGTTCGCTCCGATGTCGGATTCTTTCGGGGGATTCTTCGAGGGCCGTCCTCTTTCGTGCACTTTCCTCGGCTTCGTCTTTAATCCTACGCACTTGCCGCGCGCTTGTCTTCCGTCCTTTTGCCGAGAAGACGCGCGCTCGGGACTCCGTCGTTCGGGCGAGGCATCAAGGCGCCCCGAGCGTTCGGTCCGTCCGAAAGGCGTAGTCCGCCGGGGGAAGACCCGTCGCTTTCGCCTCTTCCAGGATGCGCGACGCCAACCACGCTTGGCCCGCCGCGACGCCCCCGTCGCCCGCAGGGGCTTTCCGAGGCAGCAGTCCTTCGAGCCCCAGCGCTTCGAGCCCCCGTACCACGCCTGCGGCGAGGAAACGGTTCGCAAAGCATCCGCCCGAGAGGACGACGTGCGTCGGGTCCATGGGGGTATCCGTGCATGCCGCACGAATCTCGCCCACCCACCGCACGAGCCCCCGAACGAGCGCGAGGTGAAAGAGAAGCGCCCCGTCTTCGGGCGACTCACCCCGGTCGCGCCCGTCGAGGAGCCGATCCATAAGGGGAAGAAGATCCAAAACGCCCCGGTCCGAGACGCGCACGAGCGCGTCCAATTCCGAATCCGCAAAGGACGCCTTCGAGCGCGCCGCAAGACTTTCGAGCCGCATCGCGGCCGTTGCCTCGTCGTGCTGCACCGCGACCCCGGCAAGAAGGGCCGCGACCGCATCGAACCACCGACCCGTCGAGGTCGTGTGCTTCGTGAGCCGCGGATTTCGGATCAATTGCACGAGGATCTCCGCCCTCTGCGGGGTGACGTGCCCCGCAAAGCGCCGCGCGATTTCCGCTTCGCGTCCGAGCTCCGTCAAAACGGCCGCCCCCATGCGCCAGGGTTCCCGCGCGGCCCGGTCGCCCCCGGGAAGCGGCAGGCTTCGCAGCGTCCCGAGTCGTTCGAACCCCGTCGCCCCCGCGAGAAGCAGTTCTCCGCCCCAGATCGAGGTGACGTCGGCCGAGTCGCCGCCTTCGAGAACCGGTCCGAGACCCACGCCGTCCAAGGCAAGGCCCAAAACGGGCGTTTTCCCCGTCAGACCCGCTTCCGCCATCACGGCCCCGACGTGGGCCGCGTGGTGCGGGACGCGAATGAGCGGCAGATTCCGTTCGGCCGCAAGATCCTGCGCAAAGCGCGTCGAGAAAAAGTCGGGGTGCAAGTCGCACGCAACGGCTTCGGGTCGAGCGTCGAGAATGCTTTCGAGATGCTCGACCGCTTCTTCGAGCGCCCGTTCGGTCGAACGGTTTTCAAGGTCCCCGATGTGCTGCGAAAGGACGATTTCGTCCCCGCGCGAAATCGCACAGGTCGACTTGAGGTACGGCCCGAGCGCCAAGACGCACGGCAAATCGCGCACGCCCGTTTTGATGCCTTCGGGCACGAACCCGCGGGAGCGGCGAATGAAAAGGGGCTTCTCGTCCGCCACCCGAACGACGGAGTCGTCGCATCGAAGGAGAATGTCGCGGTTGTGTACGAGAATGAAATCCGCCATGGAACCCAAACGCTCGACGGCTTCGTCGTTTTGCGTCACCAAGGGTTCCCCGCCCGGGTTCGCGCTCGTCATGACGAGAAGCTCCTCAACACTCGCGTCGTGCATCCACGCGGTCCCCTCGGGTTCGCCCGCAAAGGTGTGAAAGATCATCGCGTGAAGCGGCGTGTAGGGAAGCATCACCCCGATGTCGGTGAGACCGGGGGCGACGCCTTCGAGCCGCGCATCGAATTCGGCATCCGTGAGAGTGTCCTTGAGCGCATTCGTTTCTTGCGCTCCTTCGCTCATCCCTTCGGCGGTTCGCTTCCGGGCGAGCACGATCGGACGCGCGGGCGAGGTGAGAAGCGTTTTTTCCTCGGGCGTGAAAACCACGTACTTTTCAAGGGCCTCGACGGACGCCCCCATTACCGCCAGGGGCTTTTCGTCGCGGTGCTTGCGGGAGCGCAAGCGCGCAACGGCTTCGGCATTCCGCGCGTCGCACGCCAAATGAAAGCCCCCGAGCCCCTTCAAAGCGACGGTGAGGCCCGCCTTGAGCGCACGCACGACCGCCCGCACGGGGTCGCCCGCGTCTTCGGGAAGGAGCTCTGCGGGTTCCCCCGTCGGAAGGAGCAGTTTCAATTCCGGCCCGCACGCGGGGCAGGCATTGGGTTGCGCGTGAAAGCGCCGATCCGAAGGATCCTCGTACTCCTTGAGACACGCGGGGCACATCGGAAACTTCGCCATCGACGTTTGCGGCCGGTCGTAGGGCAACCGGCGCGTGATCGTAAAGCGAGGACCGCAGTGGGTGCAGTTCGTGAAAGGATAGCGGTAGCGACGATTGGAGGACGCGAACATGTCCTCGAAGCACGCGTCGCACGTTCCCGCGTCCGCCGTGATCGAGGCGGTGACGCGACCGCCCGCATGGGTTTCCGAAATCGAGAAGCCTTCAAGCCCTTCCGGGAGAGCTTGGGTCGTCTCGATCGAATCGATGCGGGCCAACGGAGGTTTTTCCGCAAGGAGCGTATCGGGAAAAGCGTCGAGCGACGACGCATCACCTTCGAGGCGAATGCCGACACCCGCTTCGTCGTTCCAGACGCGGCCCGCCAGATTGAGAGCGGCCGCAATGCGGTAGACCGTCGGGCGAAAGCCCACGCCCTGCACGAGCCCCGTGACGCGCACGATGCGGGCTTCGACAGAGCCGTGGAAATCCCGAGAATCGGGAGTGTTCTGCGGCAGGGAGGTGTTCGGGTTTTCCGAGTGCTTCACGGCGGCGGTCTCCTCGGGGATCGGAAGGCGTTGCTCGTTTCGAAGCGACGCCTCCGGAAAGTCGCGCGGCCCGGATGTTGTTCGTTCGGAATTCGGGTCGCACGTCGAAAAATCCTCCGAAGCGTCGCGTTCTTTCAACACGACGCTCGGAGGATCGCCTTCATCGTTCGGACGGGTCGTGTCGGCAGCCTCAGAGGGAGGCCACCACGAGTTCCGCCTTCACCCAGGCGAGCCACTTGTCGAGCCCTTCGCCCGTCGCGGCGCTCACGACGAGGATTTTGATCTTCGGGTTGACTCGGAGGGCGTATTCCCGGGCCTTTTCGAGGTCGAACTTCACGTAGGGGAGAAGGTCCGACTTGTTGATGATCATGAGGTCCGAGGCGTGGAACATGTCGGGGTACTTGAGGGGCTTGTCCTCCCCTTCCGTCACCGAGAGGATCGCCACCTTGTGGGCTTCGCCGAGATCGAACTCGGCCGGGCAAACGAGGTTGCCGACGTTTTCGATGAAAAGGATCGAGCGGTCTTCAAGCGTCATGGCGCCGAGAGCCCCCTCCACCATCGCGGCGTCGAGGTGGCAGCCCTTTCCCGTATTGATCTGGAGCGCTGGCGCACCCGTCGCGCGGATGCGGTCGGCGTCGTTCGAGGTTTCCTGGTCGCCTTCGATGACGGCGGCCGGAAGCTCTCCGGCGAGCGCCTTGAGAGTGGCCGTAAGAAGTTCCGTTTTGCCGGAGCCGGGCGAGGAAACGAGGTTCAACGCCAGAATCCCTCGGCGAGCGAAGTAGGCGCGATTGCGGGCCGCCACTTCGTTGTTGCGTCCGAGCACGTCTTCTTCGATCGCAAGCATCCGTCCCGTCTTGCCGCCGTGGTCGTGCCCGTGGTCGTGCTCGTGGTCGTGCACGTGCATCGTCACGTTGCCGTTTTCGTCCGTATGGGTGTGCAGGCGGCCGGTCGTGCCGCAACCGCAAGTCGTACACATGATGCTTTCCTCCTTCGCGCAATCCGCCGAAAACCCCGTGAGGGCAGCGGCGAGCGTGTGTGTTCGGACCGGGGTTTCCGCTCGGGGCGGAAACCGTTGCTTGCCCGGTCGTGTTTCTTCGTCGTTGAAACGGAGTTCGGAAGCGTCGGCCCTCAGGGAAGGCCGGAGTCGCCGGCGGGCTCCTCTTCGATCTCGTCGTCGAGCGCTTCGACGATTCCCGTCACCTTGAGTTCGTCCCCGCCCGTGGCGGTTAACTGATACCCCCCGCACTTGGGGCACGGGTCGCCGTAGCGATGCAGGGGAACCGTTTCCGTACAGGTGTGGCACCAGGCGGCACCCGGTACGGGCGTCAAGACGAGTTCCGCCGCATCCGCCGGTCCCCCTTTCCGCACGCTCTCCCAGGCAAAGAAAAGCGCCGCGGGGTCGACCGCGGCGAGTTCCCCGACCGCGGCTTCGACGCGCTTGACGCGTCGAACGTTGTTCGCGCGGGCCGTACGTTCGACGATGTCGATGATCCCTTCGGCGATGGAGAGTTCGTGCATGAAGCTGCTTCCTCGAATCTGGCTTCGTCCCGCGCGAAGTTCCCGACTTGTTCGATCGCTTTCGATCTCGCCGAAAATCTTTACGCGTGACGGTGAAAGTCGAGCGGCACGCACGCGTCGAGTCCGAAGAGCGCAAGACGCAAGAGCGCCTCGAATTCGTCGAAGTCGACGGGCTTTTCCTCGGTCGCGTCCGCATTGAGGTCGCGCGCGAGGAGCGTCGCCGCCTGTTGGCCCGGACCGTCGGGCGAAAACTGCCACTCGGTGGGCGAGGTGATCCGAAGACGCACCGCCTCCCCCGCGTCGTTCACCGACACGGCGTGTGCGAGCAGTCCCCGGGCCGTCTCCGTCAAGCATAGGGCCTCGCCCGCGCGAAAACCATAGGTCGAAAGAGGGGTTTCCCATCGGCCGTTGGGGGACATCCCCGAAGAGGTATCCGCATCCCCCAGGGACGCCCGAAGCGCCCCGAGCATGGCGGCGGTATCCGTCAAACGGGCGGCCAGAAGCGTTACCGCACAGACGCCGCGCAACGCCACCAACCCCGCCACCAGGGGTTCGTTCAATCGCCGCACGATCGCGCCCGTCAAGCGGGTCGCCCCCTTCCAGACGGGCGCGAGGTCGAACCCCGGCTCGTGCATCATGCGATAAAGCAACTCGTCGGCAAAGACGGGGCCCGCGTTGTGACCGGGCAACAGCGGCGCGCTCACGCGCCCGAAATTCGCGGGCCGCATGAGAAAACCCCGCGCGAGACGCGCGACGGGAAGCCTGTCGCCGAATTCCACGGCCCAGCGCTCAAGCGCGTCGATACCCGTCGTTTCGTTCAACCACTGCTCGGGCGTCCTGCCGAAAAGCATCGTTCCCGCGGCCTCAAGCGCGTCTTCGAAGAGGGCGCTCACGGTTTCCGCCGCGGCCGCCCGCAGCGGAGCGTCGATCGCCTCGGGGCGCAGGGGGTCCGCCGCCGCCACATGTCGAATGAGCGTTCCCAACCGAGCACGCAACCGTCCGATCGTGCGCAGCATCGTCGCGTCGGGTCGCACGCCCGCGAGGGTGCCCGCGTCCATCACGAGAACGCGCAGGTTTTCGACGACCGCCTCCAGGAGCACCGCACGCTCGGGCAAAGCGCCCGTTCGGGCCCGACGCTCCGCGTCACACAAACCCATGGCACGCGAGCGCGCCGCATCGAACGACGCGAGATGCGCACAGGGGCAAAGCCCGTAGAGAAGCGGAATCAGCCGTCGAGCTTTCGCGCGCTTTTCGGGAGACGCGAGCATGCGGGCGATGCCGTTCGTGCGGGCGTTGAGAACAACAACCCCCGCGCGGCCGCCCGGTTTGGGGCTCAGGTCGATGTGAACGGTGCCGCTCTCAATCATCGGAACGCGCTCCCGGAGTGCTTTCGGACGCACCCGCCGACGGGTTGTTCTCGGTCTCCGCCTTTTCCGCTTTCTTTCCGCCGGCAAACGGCGCGAAGAGTTTGCGGCGCGACACGGACGTCCGCCCCGCACGCTCGATCCGATCGAAGAACGGTTCGCGCTCGTCGTCCTTCGCGGGCTCGGCCGCTTTGGGGGTGAGCACGGGCGTCTCGTCGACATTCTTCGGAGGCGCGATGCGAATCGGAATCACGCGGCGGAGTTTCCCGTCCGCGTTCGGAGGAATGAGGGGCACCGCGTCTTCGTCGTCTTCGGGGATGCGGTCGGCGGTCAGCATCATGTCAAGCGCCATCTGCGCGATCATGTCCGCGGTCTCTCCGTCCCCGACGTCGTTGACGGGACTTTTGAGACTCAGCATCCCGTAGGCGCCGAGCACCTCGTCTTCCACCGTCGTGAAGGTGAAATCCCCCGCGGGCAGTTCCACGACGAAGGTCGAGCCCGCGCGGCGCGTCTCGGGCCAGGTTTCGCGGCAGCCGCAGGCAAAGACGCAGAAAATCGCCCAGGGGGTCGTCATCGCACCGATCCAGTCGTTTCCCCACCGGCGAAAGCCGTGCGCGCGCACGGCGACTTTCGGATTGAGGACGGGCAACCCCTTCATGCGGGTTTCGGCCGCATGACGAAATCCCGCTTCGAAAAAGGACGAGGGGTTGAGGCTGTGAACGCGAAGGCGACGAACGTCGGTCATGAGTTTCCCCTCGAAGCGACGGTGACAAACAGGAAAGGACGCTCGAAGAACGCCCCCGACCTCCGAAACCTCGGAGGTGCACGGAACCCGGCCGTTCCGTGCGACGCATGTTCTTCAGAGTATAAAAAGCGAGGGGCTTCTCGGCTATCGGTCGATGGTGGAGTCGGGCTACGCCGAAGGACGGAGGTTCGGGGGGAGGAAAAACGCTTCGGCCGAAACCGAAGCAAGTGCTTGCTCTCAACGTCCCTCCGACCGGTCGGGCGTTTTTGAGGCATGATGTACCACACGCGTGCGGGAACGGCGTGCGCGAACGAACTCGCCGCATGTCCCGCACGACGCCCCGTTTGACTTTCCAACCGAGATACAACCAAGGAGGAGCGCCCATGACGGACATTCGCTACGCGTACTTCACCCATCGCACCGGTCCCCGCGGGACCTGGGAAGCGGCCGTACGTCGCACGGGCGACGACGAAACGCTCGTCGGCCTCGGGCTCTTGCCCCCGGGGGTCGACCCGATGAACGAGGATTCCCCCTCGCCCCTCACGGAAAAGCTCTTCAAGGAGCTCGCCGAATACCTCGACGGGCGCCGTACCGAATTCGACATCCCGCTCGCCCCCGAGGGGACGGAATTTCGCCGTGCCGTCTGGGACGTGCTTCGTCGCATTCCCTACGGCGAAACGCGCTCCTACAAAGAAGTGGCGCTCGCACTCGGCGACCCGAACGCGGCGCGGGCCGTGGGCGGCGCCTGCAACCGCAACCCCATTCTCGTGCTCGTTCCCTGCCACCGCGTGATCGGTGCGTCGGGCGATCCGACGGGCTTTGCGCTCGGGCTCGACGTGAAGACGTCGCTTCTGGAACTTGAAGCTACGCATCGGCCCGAGCCCTGAGAACGGCGGGCCGACCTCTGAGAAACACCGATCGCGCGGCCGGATTTCGAGCTGTAAGCTTCGAAAATCGCGTTCCGCGCATCACTTTTCACCTTTTTGGAGGGAATATCGCCATGACCTCTTCCGCCCGTCCGCCCGTTCTCGAACGCTTCCTTCGCTACGCGGTCCTTGACACCCAATCGGACCGTGAGAGCACCGCCGCCCCGTCCTCCGAAAAGCAACTTCGCTTGGCGGAGCTTCTCGTCGAAGAACTCCGGGAGCTCGGCGTTGCCGACGCACGCATCGGCCGAGGGGGCGTTGTCTACGGGAGCCTCCCCGCCTCCGCGGGTTGCGAATCCGCACCTGCGATCGGGTTCGTCGCCCACATGGACACCTCGCCCGATGCGCCCGGCGCAAACGTCAAACCGCGCATCCTCCGCTATGAGGGGGGCGACGTGGTTCTCAACGAAGCGCTCGGGATTCGTTTCGAAGCGGAGCGCTTCCCCGAAATCCGCAAGTATGCGGGCGAAGACGTCGTCTTTACGGACGGCACGACGCTCCTCGGCGCGGACGACAAGGCGGGTATCGCCGCCATCGTGGAGATGGTTGCGCGGATTCAAGCCGATCCCTCGATTCCGCACGCGAAGCTTTGCATCGGCTTCACGCCCGACGAAGAGGTCGCCCGCGGGACGGAAAATTTCGACATCGACGCCTTCGGCGCCCGCTACGCCTACACCTTCGACGGCGGTGAGGTCGGCGGCCTTGAGTACGAAAACTTCAACGGCGGCACCGCGTGGGTGACGGTCTCGGGCGTGGGCGTTCATCCGGGAAACGCCAAAGGAAAGATGGTCAATTCCCTTCGGTTCCTCGCGAAATACGTCGATCGCCTGCCCCCTGAAATGAGCCCCGAATGCACGAGCGGGCACGAAGGCTTTTTGCATCCCAATCACATCGAAGGCTCGGTTGTTTCGAGCACCGTGCGCATCCTCGTTCGCGACCACGATCGCGCGCTCTACGAAGCAAAGAAGGCGCTTCTCGTTCGCATTGCCGACGAAATGAACGCCGAATTTCCGCAGGCGAAAATTGAGGTTCGTTTCAAGGATTCGTACGAGAACATGAAGACCTACCTCGATCGCGCCCCGAAGGTGCTTGAGGTCGTGCGCGAGGCTTATCGCCGTGCGGGACTCACCCCCGTCGAAGAACCGATTCGCGGCGGCACGGACGGAGCGCGTCTTTCGGCGCGGGGCCTGCCCACGCCGAACGTTTTCACGGGTGGACTCAATTTCCACGGAATTTACGAATGCCTTCCCGTGAAGTCCCTTGAAAAGGCGTGCGACGTCGCGCTCGAACTCGCACGACTCTCGGCCGAAGTGACGTCGCTCGATTGAACGGAACGACAACGGAACACCCAAGAAGACCGCGATCCGAGCAGGAACTCGTACCGACGATAACGCGGCATTGAGAGAGGAAGCCTGACCCCGAATGCAGCAGATGCCGCATTCGGGGATTTTTTCGCCCGGCGGAACGTCCGAAAGTTCTCGACCGCCCCGAACCGGCCAAAGCCCGCCCCCATTGAATCCGTGCCCGTTAGAATCCAAGAAGATTTCCCCGTATTTTTTGCAAGAAAGAAGCGGGGAATCCCCGCCCGATTCTCATTTCCAAACGACGGACCCAGATCGACATGCAAGCCAGTCCCGAACAATGCCACGCCGTAAAGAGTCTCTTCGCCTTCGTCGAAGCAGTAGCCGGAATCCGACAGGCAAAAATCAAGAACCTTTCGAAGTGCGGCTGGAAGCTCGACATGCGCGACATCGACCCGTCGCTTCCGGGCGTGCTCGATGTCTTCAAGGCGGGATCGGACGATCCGACGCTACTCTGCCGAATCGAGCTCCTTGATCTCCCGGCCGCCCCCGTGCCTCCCGCGGAACTTCTCGAGCGCCTCAACGGGAGCCGTACGGCTGCGCTCTCGACGGCCGCGCTCGTCTGGAAGGGCGACTTCGGAACGCGCACGCTTGAGGACGCCCGCAACGCCCGGCTCGCAATCCCCGGTATCGAATTGGAAATCGCCGAAGCGGAAAAGCGGCTTGCCGAGCCCAAAGCCGAAGGAGAAGGAGGTGAAGTTGCGGCGGAACCCAAGGACTCGGCCGAAGTTCTTGAATCGCTTGAGACGCTTCGCCACAAGCTCGAGGTCCTCCGCGCCGACGCCGCGCTCCTTCCGCTTCTCGAAGCGCGCGACGCGTGGCTCCTGAAGCGTGCCGCCTGGCTCAAAGAGCGTCTGCCGCGCGAACGCAACAAAGCGCTTTTCGAGCGGTTCCTCACTGCGCGCGAAAAGCTCGAAGCCTCGAACCTGCGCTCCGAACTCCTCGTCGGGAATTTTGTCTTCACGTCGAGCCCCGCCCTTACGGAAACGGGCGAAACTGCCGACTACCCGCTCGTCGCACAACCGATCGTGATCACGATCGGATCGAGCAAGCGCGATTTGCCGCTTCTTGAAGTTCGCGTCGACGAAAGCGCGAGCCCGCGCTTTCTCGGTGAGGTCGTGCAGGTTTTTGCCGAGGAGCGAATCGACCTCGCGGTACTGAACGAACTCAAGGAATACGTAACCTCCTCCTCCCCCGAAGTGCTCGGGGACGAGGGGCTTGCGTCCGAAATCCGCAACGCGGCCGTGCGGCTTTCGACCGCCTGCCGCTGGGTCGACCCGAACGACGCAGAATCGGCGGCAAGCGACGCCGCGCGCGATGCCTCGGACATCAAGTTCCGCATCGCCCCTCGACCGGTACTTTTCCTGCAGGATCGCCCGACCGGCATCAAGGAAGCGGTCGAGTCGATTCGCGCGCGAATCGACGATTCGAGCGACATCCCGCAACACCTGGTCGAAATCGTTTCACCGGACGCCTTCCCCACGTACACCCCCGAAGACGACCGAAAGCCCACGCTCGAAGAGAAGCTTGCCGCCACCGCGGGTGAAGACGAGACGATTCTCCTTACGAAACCCGCCAACACCGAACAGCTCGCCATTGCGCGCTCGATCGTGCGTAGGGTGACCCGTCGCGACGATCGCGTCGGAGCGCACTTTGCGGTTGCCGGTTTCGTTCACGAAGCGCCTCCCCGTCTTCGGATCGACCGTCAACCACCCCTCCTCAAAAAGAGAGGCTTGAGCGATCAAGCCGGTTGACCAGCCTCAGTGATCCGAAAGGAGAACTACGTTGCAGTTAGGTTACAAGAC
>CAJLHF010000049.1 GCA_905206365.1 uncultured Sutterella sp.
GCGCGACCGCGCGGCCTAAGGAATCCCCGCCCTTTAGGGCGGGGAGGAAGTCAAAACCACCACACTTCCTGCCAGGGTGAAAGCAGTTCGGCGACTTCGTCCGCGGACCCGACCACCCGCACGCACTCGGGGCTCTCGCAGTACTCGGCGAGGAGCTCCCGGGCGCCGGAATCACCGACCGCCTCGTGCCAGATGAAGACGGGCTTTCCGAGGGCGAGCGCCGCACGGGCTTCGATGAGCGTACTCGAGCCGCTTTCGACCGCCATGACGAGTGTTCCGCGACCGAGGGCCGCAACAAGGCGGTTTCGCGCGTGAAGACTTTGCGTGCGTGCTTCGGGCGTGAAATTGAGCCCCGACACCTGAGGTGCTTCGGAGAGGAGCACCCCGTCGCGGGCGATACGGCGCGCCAGCTCGACATTTTCCTCGGGCCACGGAGCCGCAAGCGGCGTACCGAGTACGGCCGCCGTTCGACCCCGCGCGCCCGACGGACGCCGTGCGGCGAGCGCCCCTTCGTGCGCCGCACGGTCGATGCCTGCCGCAAGGCCCGAGACGACGGTGAAGCCCCGCTGCGCAAGGGCCCGTGCCGCTTCGAAAGCGCTCGCGGTGCGAACCTCCGTTGCGTTGCGCGCCCCCACGATCGACACGATCGCTTCGCATTCGAGGAGCGTCGGGTCCCCCTCGCAGACGACTACCTCGGGGGCGTCCTTCAAAAGCGCGAAGGCGCTCGGGTAGTCCGCGACATTGCGCGGCAGAATCCGCACGTCCTCGGGGAGCAACGAGCGAAGCGCTTCGGGCGTGAGGCCGGGCGAGAGCGCCGCTTCGCGCTCGAAGAGCCGGCGAAAGACTTCGGTGTCGACGGAATCCGAGGGAGCAGAACGGGCGAATGCGGAGGGATCGAAAGCAGCGGGCGGCATATCAACAGGGAAAACGTCTCGAAGTCGTACGGAAACCTACCGGAAAAAGATTGATCGGCAGGAAACGACGAAAAGAAGCCGGGAATCGGAATTTTAGCGTCCGCACCGCTCGCAAACATCGGATACGACGCGACCATCATCGAACAAGATACAAGGGTTTTTACCATAATCCAAATAGGGTAGTTTTCAACGCCAACACGGTTCCCATCCTCGAAATCTACCTCCTTTCGATGAGCTATCGTCTCTACTTTTGAGCTGCTTCAAAGAAATTCGCCCGTCTTTACATTTCCATTCCCGTAGCATTCCACCTAACGAAGCGACCCGAGACTGCTTTCGCGGTCTGGGACTACCTTAGAAGCGGGCCGCTTCATAAAAAAACTTTCGAGGAAATCAAATGAAGAAGATTCTTGTTGCTGCCGCCGTCGCCTCCTGCTTCGGCCTTGCCAACGCCGCCGAAGACATTACGGTCGATGTCGCCGTTATCGGTGCGGGCGGTGCGGGCCTTTCCGCCGCCGTCCAGGCCAACGACCTCGGCGCCAAGGTCGTCGTGCTCGAAAAGATGGCCATGGTGGGCGGCAACACGATCCGCGCCGCGGGCGGTCTCAACGCCACGGGCACGGCCCTCCAGGCCGCCAAGGGTACGAAGGACTCCGTCGAAATCATGTATTTCGACACGATGAAGGGCGGTCACTGGAAGAACGATCCCGAACTCGTCCGCACGCTCTGCGAAAAGTCCGCTTCGTCCGTTGAATGGCTCCTCGCCCTCGGCGGCGACCTGCGCGACGTGGGCCTGATGGCCGGCGCCTCGCAGGCCCGTACGCACCGTCCCACGGGCGGCGCTCTCGTTGGTCCCGAAGTGATCCGCACCCTCTACACGGCCGCCAAGGCTCGCAACATCGACATCCGCACGAACACCCAAGCCACCGAAATCCTGAAGGACAAGTCGGGCAAGGTGATCGGCGTCAAGGTGAAGGGCAAGGACGGCGAATACACCGTCAAGTCGAAGGCCGTCGTGAACGCCGCGGGCGGCTTCGGCGCGAACAACGACCTCGTTGCTTCCTACGTGCCCCGCCTGAAGGGCTTTGCCACGACGAACCATCCGGGCGCCACGGGCGACGGCATCAAGATGGCGAAGGACGCCGGTGCCGCCCTTATCCAGATGGAAGAAATTCAGACCCACCCGACCGTCGTGCCGAAGGTCGGCGAAATGATCACCGAAGCCGTTCGCGGCAACGGTGCGGTCCTCATCAACAAGGACGGCAAGCGCTTCTTCAACGAACTTGACACGCGCGACGCGGTCTCGGCCGCCATCCTCAAGCAGAAGGACGGCGTGGCCTACCTCTTCTTCGACTCCGACATGCAGAAGTCCCTCAAGGCGACGAACGGCTACATCAAGCAGCCGTACTGCCTCTCGGGCGAAACGCTTGACGAAGTCGCCGGCAAGATGGGCGTCGACGCCGCCACGCTCAAGGCCACGATGGAAGACTGGAAGAAGGGCAAGGCCGCGTCGAAGGACGCCTTCGGCCGCGCCGACATGCCGCGCGACCTCGACAAGGGTCCCTTCTACGCGATCCTCGTGACCCCGGCCGTCCACCACACGATGGGCGGCATCAAGATCGACTCGAAAACCCAGGTCTACAACACCAAGGGCCAGATCATTCCGGGCCTCTTCGCCGCGGGTGAAATCACGGGCGGCGTGCACGGCGGCAACCGCCTCGGCGGCAACGCTCAGGCCGACATCGTGACCTTCGGTCGCATCGCCGGCCAGCAGGCCTATATCTTCGCCAAGCAGCAGGATGCCGCGAAGAAGTAATCCTTCCTCTCTCAATGCGCGTCGTCCATGAGGCGCGCGGAGAAACCCTCGCCCCGACAGGCTTCGGCTTGCCGGGGCGTTTTTCGTCCGGTGTCCGTATCGGCCCGCCTCCGTTCGGGTTGGAACCTCTCCTCACTGACGTGAGGGGATTCCACCCTTATTCGCTCCTCACGGAAGAAGCACACCTTCATCGAACGCTTATTCCAAACAACCGCCTGTTCCGAAGGCTTCCAAATAATGATTGCATTCGCACGCTGGCCTTCGAGCGCAGAAAGCCGTCGGCCTTGCACTTTTCCTTCGCGCCGAACGTCTTCACGAAGATGAAGCGTTTGGCCGCGTTGCGGTGATTGTTGGCGACGGTGACGAATCCGTATTCCGTGAATCCTGCTTCCTTGCGAAGCCGTGTGAGTTCCCCGTTGCGTTCCGTCTTCTCGGACAGAACGAAGGCATCGTGCCATGCCTTCGACTCTTTCAATCTCTGAAAACGCCCCAAGGCGGTGTCCAACGTCGCGTTGCACACCTGCGTGCCGAACGAACGCTTCGGCTTCAGGAAACGCGACACGTCGTCGACGTCCCGAACGGGGAGTTCGACAATGAAAGCGGGAGTTGTCATGCAGGGCATTCCAGGTCTTGTGCTCCAATCCTGTTGCACTCTTATGCCTCGACCGAAGTCGAAGGTTTGAGGGCGGATTTTCCATCAACATGAAAAAACCGCGCTCCTGAGAGCGCGGTTTTTGGTGGAAGTCCGTACGGAACGCATACGGGTGGGAGGCGTCGGAGCGGAAATTCGGTCGTATGTGTTTCCTGACCGATTTCCGCTCGGAGTGCCGCGTACTTACTCGTCGAAGAAGTCCTTGCCGGCCGCCTTCGCCTTGGCGCGATCGCCCGCGAGAACGAAAGTCATGCGATCGGGGTCGGCGATGCGGGCAATCGCCGCATTGACGTCCTTCACCGTGAGAGCGCGGATGGCGTCTTCGGTTTCCTTCGAAAAGCTCCAGGTACGGCCCATTTCGAGGTTGCTCGTCCAACCCGCCGCAAGCATGCCGTCCTGCGCGCGGTTGACGGCGCGGTTTTCAATCATGCCGCGTTTGGCTTCTTCGAGCTCCTGCTCGGTAATGCCGTCCTTGAGTGCCTTGCGAAGTTCGTCCTTGAGGCTCGCTTCGGCCTGCGCGAGGTTCTGAGGCGCCACGATCGCACCGATCGACCACTTGGCGCGGTTGCCGAAAGCGGGGATCGTCACGTTCGAGGAGGCGCCGTAGGAGAGGCCTTCCTTTTGACGCAGACGCGTCACGATGCGATTCGAAAGACCGCTCGAGCCGCCGAGGATCCAGTCGGCCGTGATAAGAGCGGCCATGTCGGGATCCGCCAGGTTCGCCGCAAAGTCGACGCGGGCCATGAGGATCGCGTTTTCCTTTTCGGGCGTGTCGACGACGAAGCGCGCGGGTTTCACCTCACGATAGTCGCTCACGATGCGCTCGAAGGGCACTTCGGCCTTCTTGACGCCCACGACCTTCGTCTTCAAAGCGTCTTCGACTTCCTTCGGATCGAAGTCGCCCACGACGGCAAGCGTCCCCTTCGTAACGCCGAAGACGCGCTTCCAGTAATTGCGCACGTCCTCAAGCGTCGCCTTTTCCACTTCGGCCGCAAGCTCTTCGGACGTTTCCGTGTAGCGGGCGTCCCCCTGCGGGTAGGTGTTGAAGTGACGCGTCATCGCATCGCGCCCCTTGACGCGCGGGTCGTCGGAACGCGACTGAAGACCGACGAGCGTCTGGCGCTTCAGGGTTTCGAACTCTTTCTCGGGGAAGATCGATTTCGAATAGAGTTCGCCCACGAAGGCAAGCGCTTCGGAGAGGTGTTCGCGGTCCGTCGTGAAGCCGAAGGGAGAACCTTCCATCTTGAGGGCCGTGAACTTGTCGTCGATCTGATCGCGCGTCATCGTGTCGGTGCCGCGAGAGAGCATTGCGACGGCGAGCATCGGAATCGCGGCATTCACCGACGTTTCGTTGTTGCCGTTGTTGAACTGCATCTGCACGACAACCGTTTCGCCGCGAGTCTTCTTCGGAAGAAGCGCAACCTTCACGTCGCCGATGTCAAGGAGCGTCGTACGCTTGTCGATGTTGTCCTGCGAGACGTCGAACGCTTCCGCTTCGGAACCCTTTTCGGAGAAGGTGTAGCGCGAGAGTACCTCGTCGACGCCCGGCGCCGCCGTGATTTCGGCGCGCTTCGTTTCGTCGGTCGGAATGTAAAGACCCACGACGCGGTTGTCGCGCACGAAATAGGTCTTCGCCGCGCGATCGACGTCGGCGGGCTTCACGTCGCGCACCATTTCGCGATCCGCGAAGAAGAGGCGCCAGTCGCCGAGCGCGATGTATTCCGAAAGGCCCACGGCGAACTGCTCGGGGTCGGAGAGCGTGCGCTCGAACATCGTCGCCTGGTCGGCCTGCTGACGACCGAGTTCTTCGGCGGTGGCGGGCGTACGGGCAAAAGCGTTTTCAATCGCGTCGACGAGCTTCGTCTTAACGAGTTCGATGTCGTCGCCCTTCTTGACGAGCGCGCCGAACATGACAAAGCCCGGCTTCTCGGCCGCAATCGGCCAGCCGAAGACCTGCGTCGCAAGACCCGTTTCGACAAGTTCCTTATAAAGGCGCCCCGTCGGCGCGTCGGCGAGGATTTGCGCCGCCATTGCGGTCGGTTCGTAGTCGTCGTGAAGCGCTGCCGGAATGCGGTAGCCTACGGCCACGAGCTGCGTTTCGCCCTGACGACGGATCGTGAATTCGCGCTCGCCGTCGGCGACGGGCTCGACCGTCCACTCCTTCGGGAGAACGCGTTCGGGCTTCGGAATCGCGCCGAAGTCCTCCTTGATCCAACCGAGCACCGTTTCGGGATCGAATTTGCCCGACACCGTCAGCACCGCGTTATCGGGCTGGTAGTACTTGCGGTAGAAAGCCTGAAGGTTTTCGATTTCGACGTTTTCGATGTCGCTCCGGGCGCCGATCGTGCTGCGACCGTACGAGTGCCAGTCGAAAAGCACGCTCTGCATGCGTTTCATCATGACGGAAACGGGCTTGTTCTCACCCATTTCGTATTCGTTGCGAACGACCGTCATCTCGGTGTCGAGGTCCTTCTGTGCGATGAAGGAATTCACCATGGCGTCGGCCTGCCAGCCGAGCGCCCACTTCATGTTGTCGTCCGACGCCGTGAAGGAGACGAAGTAATTCGTGCGGTCGAGCCACGTGGAGCCGTTCATGCGAAAACCGCGCTTCGTGAATTCGCTCGTGGGCGAAGGATAATTCTTCGATCCCTTGAACATCAGGTGTTCAAGCAGGTGCGCCATCCCCGTTTCGCCGTAATTCTCGTGGCGCGAGCCCACGCGGTAGGTCATGTTGACCGTGGCGGTGGGCTTCGAGGCGTCCGGGTAGAGGACGATCTTGAGGCCGTTGGGCATGCGGTATTCCGTCATCCCTTCGACCGTGACTACCGGGACGGGCGTCATGTCGTTCATGTTTTTCTCCTCGGCCGCTTCGACGCATCCGATCGTCGCGACGGCGGCCGCAGTCATCATCATTGCCGCTTTTTTGTTCATAACAGGAACTCTCGGGTAGGCGACCCTGTTGGCGGCAAGCCGTCCGTACCCGTCTCTGCGCGGAACACCCCGCGGGCGGGCCGGACGGCCGCACGCGGGCCGTCGAAAGTTATTCGGTCTTCCCGAACTCTACGCTCCCTCGGCCGGGCAAGGGTAACCGGGAAGCGGGAAAACGTTCGGTAATGTTACCGTGCGGAAGGCTTTGTTACGAAGGCCCGGAGGCCCGACCGAAGGACTTGTCCGCGCCCGGGGGGCGACAGGACGCTTCCGGACGGGGAGAAACGGAGCGGACCGCAGCCGGAATACGGCGCTCGGAAAGGAGGTATGCAACGAACGACGCCCCTACCGAGCGGAAGTTTCTCCGAAGGGGAGCGCCGAGCTCTGCTATCCTTCTTCGATTCGAAACGCACCGGGCCGCCCGTTCTTGGGGCGGCAGCGCCATGAAACTACTCTTCGACCTCTTTCCCGTCATTCTCTTTTTCGCGACCTTCAAGCTCTCCGAGCACTTCTCCGCGGACGCGCTCGCGCTTGCGCAGTCCGTCATGGGCGAAGGCGTCACACCCATGACGGCGCCCGTTTTCCTCGCGACCATCGTGGCGATTCTCGCCACCTTCTGCCAGATCGGCTGGCTCAAAATCAAAGGACGGCGCGTCGAAACGATGCTCTGGATCAGCCTTGCGGTGATCGTCGTCTTCGGCGGACTCACGCTCTGGCTCAAGAACGAAATGTTCATCAAGTGGAAGCCCACGATCCTCTACTGGGTCTTCGGCTCGATCCTCGTCTACGGAAACTTTGCGGGGCGAAATTTCATGCGCGCTCTGATGAAGAGTCAGATCGACATGCCGGATGCGGCCTGGCGCACCGTGCAGAATCTCTGGATCCTCTTTTTCGCCCTCATCGGCTGCGTCAACCTCGCGGTTGCCTATCTCTTTTCGACCGATGTCTGGGTCGACTTCAAGCTTTTCGGCCTTACCGCATTGACAATGATTTTTACAATTGGCGTTGCCTTCTACATGACGAAGCACGCGGTCGAGCGGCAGAATTGAAAGATCTTTATTCGGCCAATCACTCTGTGGGACCCGCGGCCGTACTGAGGACCGCGAATTCCGTCAACCAACCCAACGTTTTTTCGGAAGCTTAAAAATGGACAAGAAAGTCATCGCCCTCGGTCTTGCGGCTCTCATCACCGCCGGCACGGCCAGCGCCGAACTCAAGGCCTTCAAGGTGAACGGCGAAACCGTAACCGTTGCCGAACAGAAAGTGCTCTACGATCGCGCGATCGCTCAGGGCCAACCCGCGGGCGACGAGCTCGAACGCCAGGTGAAGAACATCCTCGTTCAGCAGAAGGTGCTCCTCCAGGAAGCCAAGAAGGCCAAGGTTGAAAATCAGGAAGCCGTCAAGCAGGCCATTGAAAACGCCCGTCAGCAGATCCTGGTGACGGCCCTCGCTCAGGACTGGGCCAAGAAGAACCCCGTCTCCGAAGCCGACCTCAAGGCCGCCTACGACCGTGAAAAGGCTGCTTACGGCGACACCGAATACCAGGTTCGTCACATCCTCGTGAAGACGGAAGACCAGGCGAAGAACCTCATCTCCCGCATCAACAAGGGTTCGGACTTCGGCAAGCTTGCCACCGAATTCTCCGAAGACACCGGCAACAAGGCTCAGGGGGGGCTCCTCGGTTGGGTCGTTCCCCGCTCCTTCGTTCCCGCCTTCGGTACGGCTTTCTCGGCGCTCAAGCCCGGTGAAGTCGCTCAGACCCCGGTTCGCACGCAATTCGGCTTCCACGTCGTGAAGCTCGAAGCGAAGCGCAAGGCCGAGCTCTTCCCCTCCTTCGAAAGCCAGAAGCCCGTTCTTCGCAACGCGCTCGCCAACCAGAAGGTTCAGGCCCACTTCCAGGAAGTCGTGAAGGCCGCCAAGGTTCAGTAAGTCGACTCCCCGCGCGAAGACCGGGGATCCGCTCAACTGTCTCGAAACGCCGTTCGTCTGAAGACGAACGGCGTTTTTTTTCGGGTATTCTTCACTTCCTTCGCGGCGCTCACGATTCTATGTGAACTGAAGCGCCGCATGGCGGCGCCCGAGAGCGTCGTCGTGAAGGAAGGAATCCGTCGGAACCTCGCGGACGAATTTACCTGGAACTCGCCGATGTCGTTTCTATCGCCCGTCAAAGTGATCTACGGTGAAAACGAGTGCCGCTTCGCCGAGGTTACGAAGCGTCAGCACGAGGTTGCGTACCGATTGGGTTGCCCTTCCCTATCTGTACAACTTCGTGCCGAGCTTCTTCTCAAATCCGAGCTAAGCCGGTTCCGTAAAGTTACGCGGAATACGGGAAAAATTCAGAAATCCATCAATTACTCGAAATCGGCGGTTGCGCAATACATTTGTTTCCTTCCTCCGTCATTTCTTCTCCAGATAATTCGAGTAACTGAAGTAGTAATTGCGATTGAGCGGATTGGATTCCATCTCGCCGATTGCACGAAGCGAGAGGACGCGGAGATTCAAAATTTTCTTTCTAAGATCTTCCGTGAAATCCGGGTGCGCCTCAACAAGGTCGGCCAGTTCCAGTACCCATTGGTACTCTTCGGCCTTGTAGGCATTTTTTAAAGCCGTCTCCACGGCTTCTTGACCGCCGAGCAACTCAACAAATTTGACTGCCCTTTCCTGCTTCGAAAGCGGGTGCAGATTCATGGGATTGCCGTCGTACCAACCGACGAGGCCACTGTAGATCGAGCGAGATGCGTTCTCCACAGTACCGTAAACCTGTCTCAACCACGGTTTATCGGAAAGATCCTCGGGCAACTTGATGTTTTGTGCGATCGTAACGGGATCTTCCATTCGACTCATACCCGCCACGGTTTGGTCATAGACCGATTGAATGGCGTTGGCATAATCGTACAATGCACCGGTTGCTTCTTTTTCTCCGATGATGGGAGACGTGTGACCGGGAACCAAAGCAACGGGCTTCAGCTCGGCCATCTTACGGTCGGATGCAGCCCATACGCGCACATCGCGGTACGGTGTTCCGCGAATTGCGTAGAGGTTGGGAAAGGCTTGGTAAAAATTATCGCCCGAGAAAAGAACGCGCTCCTCGGGCAACCAGACAAACATGGCTTCGGGGGTTTCTCCGGGAGCCTGTTCAAGATGCAACTTAATACCGGCAATCGTCGTTTCCAGGACGCCGTCAACCAAAACATTGGGTTTTACATGTCCTTGTCCGCGATCTTTATCGTAGGTATTTGCAGGAGCAATGCCTCGATTGGTCAGTTGCGAAGAGGGGAGACCCCGACCGAACTGAAATTGACCGCGCTTCATCAAGAGCGTTCGAATGTCTGCATTTCCGCCGGTATCATCTCCCATGCCCTCCGGGCCAATAATCCGTACGGAAGCTTTGTCTGAAGCATATTCGATATATGCACTCGCGCCGCCGGTGTGATCGCCATGTGCGTGTGTATAAACGATCGCTTTGACAGGAAGCTTGACGCCACTGGCTGCCCTTAATGCATCCATGGCGTTTTTAGCGGATTTCGGTCCCATCAGAGTATCGATCATAACAACACCGTCCGATCCGACAATCATCGAAGTCGTAGCTCCGTGGAAGCCAACGGCAGTATAAACATTGTCGGCTACTTTGACGACATGCGGCTTGTCGAAGTGATGATCTTGAGAACGGATGATTTCGAGTGCCTTTTCAGGAGTCGTGAGCGTGCTCGCCGACACTGCACCAATCACGCCGAGAGGAACGAACATCCCGAAAAGGAAGTAGAAGGAACGGATATATTCGACCATTTCAGTAACCATCAATGGTGAAACAACGTATCGGACATTGCCGATGTCTCATGCGAAGTTCGAGGACGGAACCGAGGCGGTATTGTGAAAACGGCACGCGAAACCATACCTTCCCGATGTCGCCGCCGATGTACGATGGCAACTCAACGACGAAAGTCGAGCGGCGGCATCGGAAGGAATGGGGGAATGTTAAGTTGAAGCCTTCCTGCATCACCAACCGCTTTCCCCCAAAAATCCCTGTTGGGACACCTCTCGATTCAGGGCGTCGGATGATCTTCTAGCGACTTGAGGCCTTCGTAGATCGCGTCGAGCGTGAGCGTTTCGGCTCGCTTCAGGTCGTCGGCCGACAAGTTCCCCTTCAGGATGCGCGCATCCGCGGCGGCGTTGCGGTCGGGCTGCACGCTCTTGTCGGCGGGAGCGGCCGCGGCGTTGAAAAGCACGAGCGCGGCGACGCGGTCGTGTTCGATCCCGTCGCCCGAGAGGAGAAGGTTCGCCAAAGCAACCTGCGCTTCGGGGTAGCCGCGCATGGCGGCGCGACGGTACCACTTGGCGGCTTCGAGCGCATCCTTGGGTTTTCCGTTCCCGTAGAGGTAGTAGTCGCCCACGTTCTTTTCACCGACGGGGTTGCCTTGCTTGGCAGCCTGAAGATCCCAAACGTAGGCCTGCGGCATGTGAACGCGCACGCCCAATCCCTGACGGAAGACGTTCCCGAGCGCGAGCTGACACTCGACATCGCCGAGGTAGGCGCCCTTTTCCCACCAGTAAATGGCGGTCAGGCGCTCCGGCCCCTTGCGCCCCAGGCCCTTGAAGTACATTTCGCCGAGGTAATACATGGCCCGGGCGTCGTCCTTCGCGGCAAGGCTCTCGAATTCCTTCTGAGCGGCTTCGTATTTCTGGTTGCGAACGGCCTGAATGCCGTCTTCGATGCCGGCATGGGCCGCCGGGACGGCAAGCATCGTCGCGAGGGCCGCGGCGGCCCCAAGCACGGAAAGCGACGGAAAGCGAATCATTGGTGGTCTCTCTTTTGGATGATGGGTCCGTTCGGGCGCTCGGCCGGTCGATCCGAATACGTCGGGCGCCAAGCGCACGGAACGCGCGAAACGGACGGAATCTCGGGCGGGGATCCCGTTCTCGGGCTCCCCGTGACCGATTCACTCTAGCACCCGTTTCTTAAGCGAAGCCTACCGTACGATTCGCTTTCGCCCTGCTTTACGCGCGACTCGGCGGGATGTCGGCAGATTTGTCGGCGGAGGAGTCGGCTCCCGAGTCGGAGGCGCCTTCGGGGTGGTTTTCGAAGTTCGTCCCCGCGATCAGGGCCGACAACGGGGTCTCCAGCGTGTGCTCCCGCGTCCAGGTGTCGTACCACTCGCAGAGCATCCCCTCGCCCTTCTTGGGTTGTGCCGATTCGGGACGAACGAGCGTGTTGTTCGGGTCGACCAAGAGCGAGTGGAAGGCTTCGCGAAGGGTTTTCGTTTCGGGATCGGCAAGAAGCGCCCAGGCGGGCGTCAAGCGGCGACGGCCCGTCGCGAGTTCACCGACGTAGCCCGCGTCCGCCAAACGGGATAGGATGCGACTCACGGCTTCGGGATACGAGTCGACCCGATCCGCGAGCTCTTCGACGCCGAGGGACGAACGGCCCGCGGCGCGCTCCGCCGTCAGGACCCGAAGGAGCGCCACACCCGTCAAAAAGTCGTTCCCGGTACGGTAAGAGTCCGCGTACCGTCCGGAGGTCAGAAGCGGAATCGTGGCCGTAACGGCCGCGCCCGAGAAAACGAGGATCCAGTTGACGTAGAGCCAGAGCAAAAAGACGGGAAAGGCCACAAACGCGCCGTAGAGGGTCGAGAGAGTTCCCGCGGTCACGTAGATTTCAAAGCCCTGCTTGACGATCTGCCCCACGACCGCGACCGACATCCCGCCCGTCAAGGCGTGGGACACAGGAACGTGGCAGTTGGGAACGAGCTTATAGAGAAGCGCGTAGCCCAGGCCCTGAAGAAGCATCTGGAAGACCGCCAACACCCAGGTCGGAAAGAGGGACGCGCCCGCGTCCTCTCCGAAGGCAAGCTTCAGCATCTGGCCCGAGAGCGTGAGCGACAACGTGATTGCGAGCGGCGCGAGCGTCAGAAGCGCCCAGTAGATCACGGCCCGCTGCGACCACGGGCGCATCGTCCGCACCTTGAAGATGCGGTTCACGGTCACGAAGAATTTGTCGATCAAAAGGAGCGCCGTTACCGACAAGCCCCCGATACCGAAGGCACCGAGCCCCGTTGCCTGCTGACTGAAGGCGTGCAGGTACTTCACCACTACTTCGCTGTATTCGATCGGCAGAAAACTCGTGAGCACGGCCTCTTCGAGCGCGCGACGACTCGATTCGAAACTCGGAAAAGCCGCAAAAACGGCGAGCGACACCGCCAGAAGCGGCACGAGCGAAAGGAGCGTCGCAAGCGTCATCGAGGAGGCGACTTCCTGCAGTTGCGTATCGCGCATGCGGTGCGCCGCAAAAGAAAGCACCTGTCGGGAAAGATCGAAAAGTCGGTGCGAACGCACGGCCTGCGGCACGAATCGGGAAAGAGCCACGTGAGAAAATCCTTTGAAAAAATCTCGAAATATCGCGGTCCTCAGTATAGCGGGAGCGGTTCGCGGAGCCGCACGCCTTCGTACCGACCCCGAGGTTTTTCCCGACGCTCCGTTCGGTTTTTTGAAGCTCTTCGTTCTTTTCAATCGGAAGCCCGTGAAGGCCGCAAAAGATCGCCTTCGGAGTCGAGCGCTCTCGCGGCCGGAATGAAAAAAACCGCAGTCCTTCCGAAAGGAAGCGACTGCGGTCGGGGCATCGGACGTTCTGTTTGAGAGCGGGAGAGGTTCGGATGCGACCCCTTACCCGACGTGCCGTAAAGCCTCGCCGTTCACGGCGGGGATATAAGGCACCCGC
>CAJLHF010000050.1 GCA_905206365.1 uncultured Sutterella sp.
GCACCCGAGGACGGCGTCGCTCGTCGGGCGAGCGCGCCACAATGGGATGCGGGGCGGTCCGAACCGTTCCGACCCGCCGTCGATCCACCCTTTTCTCTTTTCGAGTCCCCCGCCGTGTCCGTCAAAATCCTCGTCGTCGACGACAATCCCGACATCCTCGCGAACGTTCGCGACTTTTTTGAGATGAAAGGCTGGACGGTCGAAACCGCCACCTCCGGTACGGCCGCCGCGGAACGCATCGGGCCCGAAGCGCCCTACGATCTGATCGTCCTCGACGTGGGGCTGCCGGGCACGGACGGATTTACGCTTTGCCGCCACGTGCGCCTTCAGGGCGTGCGAACGCCGATCGTCATGCTGACGGCGCGCGATTCGATCGACGACCGCGTGGAAGGGCTTTCGAGCGGAGCCGACGACTACGTTGTCAAACCTTTTTCGCTTCGAGAGCTCGCCGCGCGCGTCGAAGCACACCTGCGGCGCAGTTTCGGCGGAAACGCGGCGCGCCTTGCGGTCGGGGACCTGGTCTTTGATGTAGCCGCGCAACGCGTGACGCGCGGCGGAACCGAAATCAAACTCAACCCGACGGGCCTCAAAATTCTGAAGACGCTGATGCTTCGTTCCCCCAACGTTGTCGAACGCGGGGAACTCGAAGACATCCTCTGGCAATCAAGCCCGCCCGACTCGGATTCCCTGCGATCGAACCTCTACCTCGTTCGGCAGGCGGTCGACAAGCCCTTCGATCAGGCACTCATACGTACGCACCCCGGCCTCGGGTGGTCGATTTCCGCCCGGTGAATCCCATGTTTTCGTACCTTAGCCGGAACTACTGGAGTCGTCGCAGTCTCGGTCAGCGCGTACTTCTTTCCTTCATCTTCTTCATCGCCGTCGTGGCGGTCTGCTACGCCTCGGCCATCATCACCACGCTCGAATACACCGAGCGGGGCCTCATGACGCGCGTCATGCACGAAGAAATCTCCCGGTCGGAAACGGCCATCCAAGCGGGCTGGGTCCCGAGGTTGCCGAAAGGCTACCGACTCTACGGGCAGCTCGAAACCGCGTCCCGCGAACCCCTTCTGGAGCCCCTCCCCGCCTACGCGATCAACGCCCCCGAAGGCTTCTCGGAATTCGAAGAGTCGCCCGTCGTTTTTCTCATGAAGGAAACCCGCGGCGGGAACGTATATGCGCTCGAACTCGATCAGCAGGCTTTTGAAAACGAAGAGCGGCGGATCGAACTCTTCATCATCCTGAGCGTGATCGGCGTCGTGCTCGTGGCCGCTGCGGTCGGAGGCTCGATGGCGCGAGCGGTGTTGAGGCCCGTTGAAGAACTCTCGGCCGCCGTCCGCGTGCAGTCGCAGGATGATCGGTACGTACCGCTTCCCGTCGCGATTCCCGACGACGAAGTGGGAGAACTCGCGCGGCTCTGTGATCGGGCCGTACGGGACCTGCACGAAGCGCTGGAGCGTGAAAAGGCCTTTACGGGCGACGTGAGCCACGAATTGCGCACGCCCCTCACGATCATCCGCACCTCGGCGGAACTTTTGGAACTCTCCGTTCAAACGGACAAAGAGCGTGAGCTCGTCGCGCGCATTCTCGAGGCCTCGGAATCGATGCGCAGTCTGCTCTCGCTCTTTCTGGAGCTCGCCCGAAACGAGCACGGGGCGAAAGAAGCGGCTCCGGAAAACGGAATCGCGACCCGAATCGAACCTCGAACCGACAACCGCGGTGCGACGCTCGGGCACGTGGCCGAGACGCTTCGCGGGCACTGGGAGCCGCGCGCCGAGGCGAAGGGTTTGGCGTTTGTCGAAGTGGGGTTCGACCGACACGACCCGAAAAAAGATCCGGATTCCGAACCTCGATACCCCGCACTCTACCTTCAGACGGTGCTCGGCAATCTGCTGAGAAACGCCGTTGTCTACACCAAATCGGGCCTCGTGATGCTCGTTGCAACTCCCTCGGGGTGTCTCGTCGTCGATACGGGACCGGGAATTGCAAAGAACGACGCCCCGCATATCTTCGAAGCGTACCGTCGCGGAAGTGCAGGCACCAAGGCCGCGGACGAAGGCGTGGTAGGCGTAGGATTGGGACTTTCGATCGCCGCGCGTCTCGCGCGACGCTGCGGATGGGAGTTGTCGCTTCGCGCTCCCGAGGAGCTGCCGGACCTCTCGAAGGAAGCGGCCGAGCGCATTGCGGAATTGGAGAAGACGGAGAACGTCTCGGTCGGGGCGATTTTCGAATTGCGTCTCGTCGGCACCGAGCGTCGACGCCTTGACGAAATCGAAGGCACGCACTGAACCACAAGAAACAACGGGCGAAGAACCGAAACCGTTCTTCGCCCGCCGGGTCTGCGGCTCTACTCACGAATCGGGGTCCCCGATCCGATGTTCCCTGCTACGCTCAAGGCACCTTCCAGTCGAGATTGTGGCAGGAACCGCAGAGGTTCACGCTCTGCGCGTGCCCCTTGTGACATTCCTGGCAATCGGTCCCGATCAGATGGTTGTAGTGGGGATTCGGCACCTTCGCCTTCGTGCGTTCGGCGACCTTGTCGAGCGACCCGTGGCAGGTCGTGCAGGCGGCCGACGGCACTTTCGCGCCCGGAGTCGGGGCTTTCACGCCGTGGCAACTTTCACAGGGAGCACCGCGCGCGACGTGACGGTCGGCGAGAAACGCGGGTTCCGCGGCAAAGGACGTCGCGGCAAAGCCCGCGAGCACCATCGCAAGAACGAGTGACTTTTTCATAACGATTCCTCCTCTCACGCACCGTGCTTCGGGCCCGCGGGCTCATGCGGCTCTTTCGGGGGTTTCGGCGGCTTCGGAGGTTCGGGCGGTCTGCGAGCCGCCGCCTCCTTCGCACGCCGAGCGGCGTGTCGCGCCGCAACGCGACCGAAGACCATGCCGCCGCCCAATTGGTTGCCGCCAATATCGTCCTGGTACCAGAGACCGCCCGCGGCGGCGCCCGCCGCATAGAGGCCCGGAATCGGCCGACGTTCGAAGTTTTCGACCTGAGCGAACTTGTTGATCTTGGGGCCGCCCATCGTACTCGCCATGCCGCCTGCGGCGGGAATCATGTAGTAGGGACCCGTCTCGAGCGCGTGCGGCGTTTCGTATTCGTACGGAGGATCGAGCTCTTTGGCTTTCCCCGCCTTCACGGCTTCATTGAAGACGCGTACCGTCTCGACGAGCGCATCGGGAGGCACGCCCGCCGCCTTGGCGACTTCTTCGATGGTTTCGCCCTTAAAAACGTGGTAGCCCAAACGCGCGAAGCGTTCGATCGTGGCCGAGAGGATGTTGTCGTTTGCGTTGGCGTCTTCCCCGATCAGCATGAAACTGCGATTGTCGGGCGTACGTTGCGCGATGGCCTTTGCTTTCGGAACCTGAAGCCACGTTTCGGGAACGAAGCGCTTCCCGTTCGTGCCGACTTGAATGCCGTAGCCCGCGTGCATGAGGGGCGACGGGTTCGCATGACCCGTCGGCGTGATCGGGCCCGCGTAGAACTGATCCATATTGACGAGGCGCGCCTGCACTTCCTGCGCCATGAGGATGTTTTCGCCCGTGATCCAGGGCGAGCCGCGCACGATGAGTTTGGCGGCCCAGGGACCGATGTACTGGCCGACCATGGCTTCGTTCGCGCCGAACCCGCCCGTCGTGAGAATCACGCCGCCCGTGGCGCGGTAGTCCTTGGGACCCTCGGGCGTCAGGCAATGCACGCCTTCGACGTCCCAATTCGGGCTCTTCAGAAGGTGCACGGCCTTCGTGTTGTAGACAATCTGTACGCCCGCCTTTTCCAGGGCCGCCATGAGGCAGCGAAGGAGCTTCGAGCCACCCGTGATGCCTTCGCCCGGGCTGATGACGCAACGCGAGAGCTCGGGCGCGGGAAGGTTTTCCCAAAGGAAGAAAGGCGTTCCGTGGTCCGCGAGCCAGTCGATGCCGTCACCCGCTTCGTCCGCATAGACGCGCACGAGCTCCGGATCGCTCCGGTAGCCCGAGAGCTTCATCATGTCTTGGAAGAACGCTTCCTTCGAGTCTTCGGGGTGGTTCTTCTGGAAGCGACTGCCCACTGCGGCAATCCAGCCCGACGAATAGACAGTCGTGCCGTCCGGACGCCCCATCTTTTCAAGGAGCACGGTCTTCGCGCCCTGTTCCGCGGCTTCGAGCGCCGCACACATGCCGGCAAAGCCCGCACCGACCACGACGACGTCGTAGGTTTCGGCCTTCGGGGGCTTCGGGCCTTTCGGGGGTTTGGGTTCCTTGGGAGGTTTCGGGGGTTCGGGAGGCGCCGCCTCCACCGCGCCAGCCAGCACGGCTCCCGAGGCAAGCAGCGAACCTTGCAAGAAATGCCTTCTCTTTTGGTCCATGGTCATTTTCTCCTTCCGGGTCGGATCCCGGGAAAATCGCCGAAGGGCGGACGTTTGCCGAACGGTCTTTTGTACCGCCCTCCCCGACAGTACGATTCTGCGATGCTTCGATTTCGCCCACAACCCCGCGTTTTTCAGGGGTTGATTTTTGGTTTGACTTTTGGAGTTTACTTACGGCCTCAGGGGAAACGCCGTTCGGGTACCGCCTCAGGTCGGGATCGCCGCACCGGTTTTTCGCTAAACTTGCGAATTCCAATCATTTTCATGTGAGGAGACCCATCCCATGTTCCAAAACATCGCCTCGCTTTCCGACCGCATCGAGCTCTCGAACGGGACATCGATGCCCGCCTTCGGTCTCGGCGTCTTCCTCGTCTCGAACGACGAAGCGCCCGCCACCGTCCGCGCCGCCGTGTCCGCGGGCTACCGCCTGATCGACACCGCCGCCGTCTATCGGAACGAAGCCGGCACGGGCGAAGGGATCCGCGACGCGCTTGCCGAAAACGGTCTGAAGCGCGAAGACCTTTTCGTAACATCGAAAGTGTGGAATCACAGCCTCTCGTACGAAGGCACGATCGCCGCCTACGAACGCAGTCTCCGACTTCTCGGACTCGACTACCTCGACCTCTTTCTCATCCATTGGCCGGGTACGGGCTCCTTTGAAGCCAACTGGAAAGCGCTCGAAGACCTCGCCCTCGCGGGCGCCGTGAAGGCGATCGGCGTTTCGAATTTCCATGCCCGTCACCTCGACGAACTGAAGCGCTTCGCGCGCGTGATGCCCGTCGTGAACCAGATCGAACGCCATCCCGAACTCGTGCAGACGGATCTCCTCGTTCGCTGCCGCGAAGAAAAGATCGTACCCCAAGCCTGGTCGCCGCTCATGCAGGGCGCCGTTCTCAAGCACCCGGTTGTTCTTGAAATGGCCGAGCGCTACGGACGCAGCGCCGCGCAGATCGTTCTGCGTTGGGACCTCCAGACGGACGTCGCGCTCGTCGTGCGTTCGACGAAGATCGAACGTCTGCGCGAAAACGCGGACATCTTCGATTTCGCCCTCACGGACGAAGACGTCGCCCGCCTGAACGCCCTCCATAAAGGGACGCGCACGGGCCCCGATCCCGAAACGTTCGACATGAACATCGATTTCTCGTACGAGGGTTGATCGAACAAATCGAACCCTTCCAACGGGCGGACGCACGGATCTCGGGATCGGACGTTCGCCCGTCGTGCTTTACGGTCCCCGGCCGGACAACGTACTGCCGATCAAAAGTCCGTCGACGGAGGTCTTTTGCCAAGGGGCTTCCAGAATGGACGTTATCGAACGAGAGGGGGAAAAGAAGCAGCTCGGCTCCCGTCGGAGCCTATCGCAGACGATTTCCGTCACGGGACGGGCGTGTTTCGAACGCACAAAAGAAAAAGCCCCGAGACCGAAATCTCGAGGCTTCTGAATCTGGGGTGGGAGATGGGACTCGAACCCACGACAACCGGAATCACAATCCGGGACTCTACCAACTGAGCTACACCCACCGTTTGCTTCGGTGTTTGCACCGAAGAGGTTTTGAATTTTACAGGAATTCGGCGGTTTGTCAAGAGTCGTCGAAAAATATTTTCTAGCCCTCGCCCGCAGGCATCAACGAGCGTTTTGTGAGATGCCGCCCCGGAGGTTTTTCCCCCTCGGAGAGATCGGAAGAGCTGAAGAAGTACGGCGCCCGCAAACCGCCCGAGGCGACACCAAACGGCACAAAAGTGCTTGGTGCGGCACGATGAGACAAGGAGCGTATTCGGACGGAAAATCGGCGGCGGACGGGCTGTGTTACCCTCGAAAAAACGAACACGAACGGAGGGTAAACGCGGTTGCACTACTGCAAAGCGGACAAGCTGTTTTGATCCGCGCCAAAGGTGCCGACAAAAGGACGGCCGAGCATTGAGCGACGTCACTCGGTGACATCGGACGGCCGTTTAATATTTGCGGACGCCCCGATGCGACCGAAACCGAAGGGGCGTGCCCGCCAAGCGAATCCGCCGACCCGCATTCGCTTTCCGGGGCCTCGGACCGACCTCAAGGAGACACCCATGACCGATCGAATCTGCGAATTTGCCTACGGACGCGGCACCAAGACCTTTGCCGTTCCCGACGAAGACGTGCTTGCCGAAGTGCGCACGGCCGACTTTCCCGTTATCGAGAACATCCCCGAAGCGGTGCTCGACGCCGTACGTCACCCGATCGGCTCGCCCGCGCTCGAAGAGATCGTGAAGCCCGGCGACACCGTGGCCTTCATCTGCAACGACCCGACGCGCGTTGCGAACAGCTTCGACTTCATGCCCGTTCTCGTGAACGAACTCAACCGACTCGGCGTTCCCGACGCGAACATGAAGATCGTTTTCGCCCTCGGCACGCACCGCGAAATGACCGACGAAGAAATCGTCGCACAGGTGGGTGCGGACGTTGCGGGGCGCCTGAAGACCTACAACTCGGTTTCGACCCGCACGGAAGACTTCGAATACTTCGGCACCACCTCGCGCGGTACGCCCGTCTGGATCAACAAAGAGCTCTGCAACGTCGACCACGTCATTCTGACGGGCACGATCGTGCACCACTACTTCTCGGGCTACGGCGGCGGGCGCAAGGCGATTCTCCCCGGGTGCGCAGCGATGGAAACCGTGCGCGTCAACCACAGCTTCATGCTCGACGAACATGCGAAGCTCGGCGTTACGGACGGCAACCCCTGCTACGAAGACCAGATGGAAGGAGTGGCGCTCTTTGCGAAAGGCCGCTCGCTCTTTCTCTTCAACGCGGTCCTCAACGCCCGTCACCGCTTCGTCGGCATGTTCGCGGGCGACTACCGCGCCGCCCACCGCGAAGCGTGCAAATTCGTCGACCGCGTCTACGGCGCCGTGATTCCGAAGGCGGCCGATCTCGTGATCGCCTCCTGCGGCGGCTACCCCAAGGACATCAACGTCTATCAGATGCAAAAGACAATGGAAAACGCCTCGTGCGCGGTGCGCGACGGGGGCGTGGTGATTCTCCTGGCGGAATGCGTCGAAGGGTCGGGATCCGCCGTGCTTGAAGAAACCTTCCGGCGCCTGAAGACCCCCGAAGCCATCAAGGCGGAACTCAAAACGAATTTCCGCATCGGCGCGAACAAAGCCTACGCGATCACGCGCCCCTTGGAAAAAGCCCACTACATTCTCGTTACGAGCCTCGACAAAACGCTCGCGCACGACATGCTCTTTACGGCTGCGGTCGACACGGTCCCCGAAGCCCTCGAAATCGCCAAAACCTATACGGGCGAACATCCTTCCGTCATTCTCATGCCGGAAGGGAGCCTTACGGTGCCGCGCATCGAGTCCTGAGAAAAAACGTTCGCCGAAGTCCGCAAACCGCCCAACCCACGCACCCACCGAGTAAGGAGGAATCCCCCCGTGACCCGAACCCCGCACGCCGCCCCGGGCATTCGTTTCGACATCGAGCGCGACCGCCGCATCGGACTGCCCGAAGCAGTCTTCTCGGAGGGAAAGTCGGAGGACGCGTTGCTCGCGCTTTTCACGCGTTTTGCGGACCCCGACGAAAAACCGATTCTCTTCACGCGGGTGGCGCCGGAGCGGTTCGCGGCACTCCCCGAAGACCTTCGGGCGGCCTACGACTTCGACCCCCTTTCGCGCACGGCGTGGGCGAAAACCTGTCCGAAGCATGCGTCGGGGTGCGCGGCGGTGGTGTCGGCCGGAACGGCGGACGCTTTCGTGACGCGAGAAGCCGCACGCACGCTCGAATACCTCGGGTACGACGTGCGGCTTTTCGAAGACTGCGGCGTCGCGGGTCTTTGGCGCATCCAGGCGGCGATTGCGGAGATCAACGCCTGCGACGTCGTGATCGTGGCGGCGGGGCTCGATGCGGCGCTAGCTTCGGTGCTCGGAGGCCTTACGGACCGCCCGATCTTCGCCGTTCCCACGTCGGTCGGGTACGGGATCGCGCAAGGCGGTCGGACGGCCCTCTCCTCGATGCTCGCCTCCTGTGCGCCAGGCGTCGCCGTCATGAATATCGACAACGGCTACGGCGCGGCGTGCGCGGCCGCGCGGGTCCTGCGCCTTCTGAACGCGTCCTGAGAACGCCCGAAACGCATCACCTCGGGCGTGCGAAGAATTCGATTCCGGCAGCGAACGATTTTTTCAAAGGTACTTCCCCATGCAAAATTCGATCATCACCGTCCGCATCCATGCGGGCTTCAACGCCGACGCCTTCTTGGCGGGCCTTCTCGCCCTCACGGGGCAGACGTCGGGAACGGCGAGCGCCTTTCTCGCGAAGCTCTTTCCCGAGGTCGAGGCGGGAATCGACTTCGGTCCGCGCAGCGTTCGGTCGATTGCGGGTTACACCGCGCGTACGCTTGTCGCCGAAGGGCACGTCCACCGTCATCTCTCGGACATCGCCCGTATTCTCGACGCAAGTCGCTTGAGTCCCGAAGCGCGTGCGATCTGCAACCGCGTCTGGGAGACGCTCGGGCAAGCGGAAGCGCGCGTGCACGGAACGACGCTAGACGACGTCCACTTCCACGAAGTGGGACGCATGGCAAACATTCTCTCGATCGGCCTTGCGGCCGAATGCTGGGTGAATCTCGGTTCGCCCCGGTTGGCGGCGAGCCCGATTCCCATGGGAGACGGCACCGTTCAGTGCGCGCACGGCGCGATCCCCTACCCCGCGCCCGCCCTCTTTGCAATGCTCGACGGCGTTCCCGTGCGCCCCTACGGGGGTGAAGGCGAACCCGTTACGCCTACGGGCCTCGCGGTCCTCTTGGGGTTCGGCGCCGAATTCGGTCCCTGGCCCGCCATGACGATTGAAACGCGCGCCACGGTCTTTACGCCGCGCGAATTCGAGGACGTTCCGAACGGCTCCCTCTGGGCGTGGGGGACCGAACTCCCGAAGGAATTCGCATGACGAAAACCGCCGCCCCCTCGGACGTCTCGGATTTCGAAGAGCGCCTCGGGATGCTCTCCGAACCGCTCGCCCTCAAGGCGCGCGACCTTCGCACGGTACTCGAAGACCTCGCCCGCCCCGCGGGGGGCTTTGCCCTTGCCTACTCGGGCGGGCTCGACAGCCGTTTTCTCGCCTTTTTCGCGTCGAACCTTCGGATTCCCGTGCGGCTCCTTCACGTGACGGGCCCGCATGTTCCCGAAACGGAATCGCGTGCGGCGCTTGAGGCGGCACGCGCCATGGGGTTCGAGCGCGTTGGAAATCGCGGAGAACCTCCGAGCGCCTTCGACCGTACGATCGAACTCCTGAGGCTCGATCCCCTCGCGAACGATGCGATTTTCACGGCGGGAGCCGAGCGTTGCTACGTCTGCAAGTCGATCCTCTTTCGGGCGCTTTGCGACCGTTCGGCGCCCCGGCCTCTTGCGGACGGCACGAACGCTTCGGACCTCGGACTCTACCGCCCGGGACTTCGTGCGCTCTCCGAACTCGGCATCCGGTCGCCGCTCGCGGAAGCGGGCGTGGCAAAGGACGAAATTCGCGCTCTCGGTCGGGCACTCGGCTTTGCGCACCCCGAACAGGCCGCCCGGCCCTGTCTTTTGACGCGCTATCCCTACGGCGTACGACCGTCGCGCGACGAACTCGCGCTCCTTGCAAAGGCGGAAGCGTTCCTTGAGGCGCATCCCGCACGTGAGGGACGATGCTTCCGACTGCGCCGACCCGAAGCAAACCGCACCCTCTTGCAACTCGATGCGGACGGGAACGCCGACACGGCCCGCGCGGCGCTCGACACGCTCTTGACGGCCCTTACCGAGACGTTCCGGGAACGTCTCCCCGGCCTCACGGGGGAAGTAACCGGCAAGGTATCGGGGTGGTTCGACCGGAAGCGCGAAAGCTGACGAAGTTCCTCTTCCAACGGAAGATGTCAAAGGCCGCCCGACGGTTTTCGTCGGGCGGCCTTTTGCTTCCTTGCGTTTTCCGCGCTCAGTCGAGCTTGCGATAGTGTTCCTTAACTTGGGCTTCGAGCTCGCGGATGCGGCGGGCCTTCGCGGCGTCTTCGGCGTGACCGCCCGACGCACACTCAAGCCGCATGTCGGCGGTTTGGGAGACGAGCATCTCGGAGCGGCCCACGATCAGCGGATCGACCGAGCCCACGTGTTCGAGGTTGCGACCGTCGTAGTCGACGAGGCGCAGAAGCGTGCGAATGGCGTTCAAGCGCCCGCGGCGCTTGTCTTCGTTGCGAATCACGGTCCAGGGCGCAAACGGCGTGTCGGAGGCAAGGAACATCGCCTGCATCGCCTTCGAGTAGTCGTCCCATTTGTCGATGGACGCAATGTCGACGGGTGACAGCTTCCAACGCTTCAGGGGGTTCGTCTGGCGGTCGCGGAAACGTCGCAGCTGCTCTTCGCGGCTGATGGAAAGCCAGAATTTGACGAGGATGATGCCGGAATTGACGAGGCTCCGTTCAAAGCCCGCCACTTCGGAGAGAAACAGCTTCGTCTGCTCCGGCGTGCAAAAGCCCATCACGGGTTCCACGACACCGCGGTTGTACCAGGAGCGGTCGAAAAAGCAGATTTCCCCGGGATTCGGGAGCTGCGCCGCGTAGCGCTGGAAGTACCACTGACGGGCTTCCGCTTCGGTGGGCTTCGAAAGCGCCACGATGCGTGCACCGCGGGGGTTGAGGTTTTCGGTGAAACGCCGGATCGTACCGCCTTTACCCGCCGTATCGCGCCCTTCGAAAACGACGACGATACGGCTGCCGGTCTTCTTGACCCATTCCTGAAGCTTCAGCAATTCGACCTGTAGGTTGTAGAGCTCCTTCTCGTAAAGGCCCGCGGGGTAGCGGTTCTTGTACGGATACTCGCCGCGGCCGTAGCCTTCGGAGAGTTCGTAGAGATTCGAGACCTCGTTCTTGAGCTTTTTAAATTTGCGCGCGGCGTTCGTCAAAAGCGCCGTAAAGAGGCGGTCACGCTCTTCGGGCTTCAGCTGCGCGAGAAACGCCTGAACCGCCTCGGCGCGGCTGTCCGCGGGCATCGTCGCGAGCGCCCCGCGCACGTAGTCGACCGCATCCGCAGACGAATCGAAGACGGGGAAAGCGTCGTCGAGCTTCAATTTTTCGGTGAGCTGTTCCGCGACCTTGCGGTCGCGCTCAAGCGCGGCGTCGGTCGGAGAGAGAGTTTTGTCAGCCATCGTGAAATTCCTTTTTTCGGGGGTGACCGGGCGGAGTTCGGGTATTCGGACTTCAAGCACCGAAGCCGCCCGGCGGACGTGTTGCGATTTCAAGAATTTTAGCCCCGCGCTTCCATCGCGCTCGGGCTCGTGTTCTGCTTCCCGAGGCTCAGTGGCGGTTGAGTCCTTCGACCCAGCGGAGCACCTCCGCCACGGGCGCGAGCAAATCCTTGGGAATGTAGGCGTTTTCGGTACCTTCGGCGTAGAGGGCGCGAGCGAGCGGAACGTTGCGCATCACGGGAATCCCCTCTTCTTCGGCCACTTCGATCATGCGACGCGCGAGCTCCCCTTCGCCCTTTGCGAGAATGACGGGCAGGGGCGTACGGTCTTTTTCGTAGTCGATGGCTACGGCAAAATGCGTGGGATTGGTCACGAGCACCTTCGCTTTTCGGACGTTGCCGAGCGTATTTTGGTTGAGAAGTTCCCGATGGAGCTGTTTGCGGCGGCTCTTGATCTCCGGATCGCCTTCGTCTTCCTTGTATTCGCGTTTGACCTCTTCCATGCTCATCATGTGTTCGGTGTTCCATTTGTAGCGCTGGTAGAGGTAGTCGATCGCCGCCACGACCGCAAAGGCCGCGGCCGAAATAAGAAGGAGCTCCCCGATCGCGGAGCCGATGAGCGCCCACGCGGCGCCGATCCCGCCTTCGGGCGCCCGAAAAAGATCGGGGGCGTGGCGGCTCAGGACGTAATAGACGACCGCACAGAGAATGAATACCTTCACGATGTTTTTGACGAGCTCGAAGAGGTTTTTCATCGAGAATACCTTCCGGAACCACTTCGCGGGCGAGAGGTTTTCGAGTTTCGGAGCGGCGGCCTTGGGCGCGAACAAAAAGCCCGTCTGCGCGAGAAGAGACGCGAGCGCAACGCCCATCACGAGAACGACAATAGGAAGTACGATCGACACCGACCCGTCGACCACAATCTCGACGCACTTCGAGAGCGCCTCGCGAAAGGGAAGACGCATCGCCTCAAAGGTCGCCGTCATCATGGCGGAGAGGGTTGCGAAGATCGAATCGCCCCGCACGATCGCATAAAACGCAATCGCGAGTACGGTTGCCGCCGACGAGACGTCCTGACCCTTGCAGACATCCCCTTTTTCGCGGGCGTCTCGCAGTCGTTTCGGGGTCGGTTGTTCTGTTTTTTCCGCCATGCACCGCTCTCCTTACCCGACGTGCCGTAAAGCCCCGCCGTTCACGGCGGGGATATAAGGCACCCGCGCGAAGCA
>CAJLHF010000051.1 GCA_905206365.1 uncultured Sutterella sp.
CTTCGACGCTCCCACAGGCGCTGCGGGTCTGCCCGACCCTGAGAATGTTTATGGCGCCGACTCGGTCGGCATTGCTCTTGTAGCCGCACTTGACGCAACAGAACTTGCTCTGCGTCGGCAAGGAAGGAAAGATTCGAAGCCGACGGCGGCACCCCTCCAATTGGGGTGCGTGCCGTCGGGCGGAATTACCGCGGCATGCTCAGCTTCGCCGCTCGACGTACTGCTTCACCGCCCCGCGCAACTCGGTACGGACTTCTTCCGAGGGGTAATCGTCCCCGACCGAACCGAAGGGCGCGAGAAGTCCCGGCGGGCGCCGGTAGATCTGAAGGGCGAAATTTTCGACCTTTTCCCGCTCGAGCCAGCGGGCGAGCTGCCGAAGGTCGGCGTTCGAGAGGTAATCGGGGTGCGCGGTTGTTCGGCATTCGAGTCGAACGCCCGCGTCGCGCACGAGGCGGAAGGCTTTGAGAAAGCGCGCGGACGCCCCTCGCGCGCCCGTCACGGCATCGAACTTCGCTGGCGCGTCGGGCGACGCTTTCACGTCAAGCCCCACCCACTCGATGTCGGGGAGAATCTCCGCGAGCCGTGCGGGGTAGGCTCCTCCCGTGTGAAGGCCCACCGCAAAGCCGAGCGCGCGCACGCGCCGCACGGCTTCGGGAAGCGCCGGATCGATCGTGGGTTCGCCGCCCGAAAAAACCACCCCGTCCAAAAGACCGCGGCGGCGGGCGAGGAGCTGCTCGACCTCCTCCCAGGAGGCGTGTTCGAGCTCCGGTGCAAAGTCGCGCGACTGCATCCAGGGATTGTGGCAGAAGGCGCACCGCCAGGGGCAACCCTGCACGAAGACCACTGCCGAGAGTTTCCCCGGGAAGTCGATCGTCGTAAAGGGCGTGATGCCCGCAACGCGAAGCGCCCCGGCCGGGCGGCTCGGGGCGACGTCGCGCGAATCACACGATCCGCAATGCGTCATTTCGCGTCGCGGTGCGGTTCGTGGGCGCGGGCGCTCGATTCGGTAAAGCAGACGCGCTCTTCGAATTCGCCCTTTTTGCCGATGTTGAAGCTCTGCACCGGGCGGTGGTAACCCATCACGCGGGTCCAAACTTCGCAGGGCTGGCGTTCGGAATCCTTGAGTTCGAGCGTTTCGTTTTTCGTCGTATCGGTCATGTCGTGCTCCTTGCTTGATTAACCAAACGGGTTCAGTCGGCCGCTTCGTCGTGAGCTTCGCGACGCTTCTTTGCGATCAGCTCCGCGTCGCACTTCGGGCAGAAGTCGTGGCGGCCGGAAAGGTACCCGTGCTTCGGACAGATCGAGAACGTGGGCGTCACGGTGATGTAGGGCAACCGGAAGCGCGTGAGCGCGCGGCGCACGAGCTCGCGGCACGCTTCGGGCGAGGAGAGCGCCTCGTTCATGTAGAGGTGCAGTACCGTGCCGCCCGTGTACTTGCGCTGCAGGTCGTCCTGACGTTCGAGCGCCTCGAAGGGGTCGTCCGTGAAATTGACGGGGAGCTGCGAGCTGTTCGTGTAATAGGGGTTCGATGTCGTCCCCGCCTGCAAAATGTCGGGGAAACGCTTGCGGTCTTCCTTTGCGAAGCGGTACGTCGTCCCTTCGGCGGGCGTGGCCTCGAGGTTGTACATGTGGTCCGTCTCCTCCTGGAAAGCGACGAGACGCGCGCGCACGTGGTCGAGGAACTCGAGCGCGAACGCATGCCCCTTTTCCGTCGTGATGTCCTCGGCATCGTCCGTATAGTTGCGGATCATTTCGTTGATGCCGTTGACGCCGATCGTCGAGAAGTGGTTGCGCAACGTCCCGAGGTAGCGCTTCGTGTAGGGGAAGAGCCCCTGATCGATGTGGTGCTGGATGACCTTGCGCTTGATTTCAAGGCTCGTCTTCGCCAAATCGAGCAGATAGTCGAGTCGCGCGTAAAGCCCTTCGCGGTCCCCCTTGAAGAGGTACCCGAGGCGGGCGCAGTTGACGGTGACGACGCCGAGCGAACCGGTTTGTTCGGCCGAACCGAAAAGGCCGTTTCCGCGCTTCAACAACTCGCGCAAATCGAGTTGCAAGCGGCAGCACATCGAACGGATCATGTTCGGCTTCAATTCCGAATTGATGAAATTCTGGAAGTACGGCAACCCGTAGCGCGCCGTCATGTCGAAAAGGCGCGTCGCGTTTTCGCTCGTCCAGTCGAAGTCGGGCGTGATGTTGTAGGTCGGAATCGGGAACGTGAAAACACGCCCCTTCGCGTCGCCCTTCATCATCACTTCGATGTACGCGCGGTTGATCATGTCCATTTCGGCCTGAAGTTCCCCGTACGTGAAGGGCATTTCTTCCCCGCCGATGATCGGGCGCTGCGGCTTCAGGTCTTCCGGGCACGTCCAGTCGAAGGTGAGATTCGTAAAAGGCGTCTGCGTCCCCCAGCGCGAAGGCACGTTGAGGTTGTAGATCAACTCCTGAATGCACTGAAGGACTTCTTCATAAGGAAGGTTGTCCTTGCGGATGTAGGGCGCGAGGTACGTGTCGAATGACGAAAACGCTTGAGCGCCCGCCCATTCGTTTTGCATCGTGCCGAGGAAGTTGACGATCTGCCCCGTCGCTGACGAAAGGTGCTTCGGGGGATTCGCTTCGACCTTCCCCGCGACGCCGTTCAGACCCTCCTGAAGGAGCGTGCGCAGGGACCACCCCGCGCAGTAGCCCGAGAGCATGTCGAGGTCGTGAATGTGCAGATCGGCTTCGCGGTGTGCGCGACCGACCTCCTGCGGATAGATGTAGCTCAACCAGTAGTTGGCCACCACCTTGCCGGAGACGTTCAGAATGAGCCCGCCGAGCGAATAGCCCTGATTGGCGTTCGCGTTGACGCGCCAGTCGATTTGATCGAGATACTCGTTGATGGAGCTTTCGACGTTCACCCAGCTCTGCTTGGCGTTGCGCACCTTGGCGCGGGATTCGCGATAGACGATGTAGGCGCGCAACGTCGTGAAGCACCCCGCTTCGAAAAGCGCGTGCTCGACCGCATCCTGCACCTCCTCGACGTGAAGCGTCCGCCCCGAACGCACGTCCCCGAGACGTTTCATCACGATCGTCTCCACGATCTCGCGGGCGCGCTCGGCGTCGAACTCCTGCGTGGCCTTGCCGGCACGCGCCACGGCCGAGACGATTTTTTCCATGTCGAATTCCCGCACGGAGCCGTCCCGCTTCAAGAGGTGCTTCGGTCGAACCGTATTTTCCATTGCGCTCCCCATCGTCTGAAAATTTCAAGAATCTGCGATAGTTGCTATATATAGTATTTGATACGCAACTCATCCACTATGAATGGTGGATTTCTTCCGCAGGAACTCCACTATAGCAAGTTGCCGTCCGAACCGCGTCCTCCTTTGTGAGGAGGCGACCCGAGGTACGCGCCTGCGAGATTGCACAAAAAAATCACACCTCCACAAGATGCGGCACCCGTCGCTTTGCGAGCCCCAAGCCTAGGCGCCGACGCACGACCTTATCCACACACCAGGTATTTACCCTTACCTTGCGACGATGTATTCGGGTTTTTACCAATCCGCTATATGACTTGTCGTTTTCTCGCATGTTGTCCGCCGACACGCTCCCTACACTGTTTTTTCGAGTGTTCTCTGCGTGCCTCGAGCGCGCATCGTTCGACGAAGAGCCCCGAGGGGCTGTCGAAGAAAACGCATCGGGAAAGGGCCTCCGGCTCGCTTTTCATTCCGCTTTTCTCCGGCAAGCATGCGGCCTCGTCGAAACTCCGTCAGCCCGGTGGCCGGAAGGTACCGGGCTTTTTTTCGTCCGTCTCTTTGCACCCGCCTAGGGCCCAAGTCCACGGACGCCGCACGATACGGCACGACGCTTTTCGGTGCGCGGCTGCGGGGAAATCACCGACCTCAGAGAGCCTCGGATTGCGAGCATGTTCCCCCTGAAAACCCGAGAATCGGAGACTGAACTTACGTATTTTTGCGTAAGCTGAATTCACCCCCCATCGAAACCATCGCCTTCTCCGAAACGCACCAAAACGGTGCACCACACCCCAAACAGGCGTTTTATCGAGAAAAGACATTTTCTTGATAACCATCAAATAATCTGTACGCTAACTCTTAGCAACGACCGACTGCGTCGCTCGAATCGCTTCGAGGCACTTTGAGCTGCAAAACGCGTTGAGGCACTTCGAAGTGCGGCACGGACAGCGAAACCGCACCGAAGGCCTCTGAGGGCCATCGATATCCGTGCGCCCCGATGCCGGGTTTGAAATCGGCCCGGAAGTCGCGGGAGAGTTCCGGGCGGCTCGGAGAGTCCCCGCGAGGCCCCCGAGCGCGGACCGTAGGGACTCAAAGACGAAAAGCAATCGCAACGCCGGCTGTAGAAACCAACCTCGGGCCGGAGCGGCATCGAAACGGGAAAGTGGCGGCAATGCGGAACAGAAACCGGCCGGAACGGTGACGGGAGCCGAAGACGGCCGAAAGCAAGGCGAGGGATGAACGAAGGACGGGACGGAGTCGAGGAGGCTCGAAAAAAGAAAAAGGCTGACGACGGTCCCTTTATCCGTCATCAGCCTTTTCTCATCGTGCAGCTTCGTTTTTTTGTCGGGAGCAGGACCAACCACAACCGACGTGCGTTTGAGGAGCAACGCATGGAGCTTTCGCGTGCTGCAGGACTTAAGTTACACCCGGTCATACGGTTGCGCAAATCACCGTTTTCGTGAGTTTACGCCTCATTTTTCATCGTTTACACCCTATTTTTACCTCCTCCTAGGTAAGAAAATCACCCACTCCCGATCTCCCTTTTGTTTGAGGCCTTCGACCGAGCCGATCGTAACAGGCTGTCCGGGAGGTACTGTGATTACGTATTTTTACGTATATCCGCGAGACTTTCCGTATCGACGCCCGCGTACACGCAATCATCCGTACGGATGATCCCGTGTCCCTTCCTTCGGGAATACGATTCGGGAGCGGGAAGGCCCGCCGCACGCTACGCGGTACACTACCCGCCACACGATACGAAGCCGGGCGTCTCGTGCGCGTACTGCGCGCTTTTACGCCCCTTTTCTCACGAAAATCCATGATCGACGAAGAAAACTACGGCGGCCGCGAGCGCGTCAAAGCGCTCGACCTCCTCACCACGCTCCCCGAACTGCTCACCCATCATCTCGACAAGCGTCCCGACGATACGGTCTACAAGCAGTGGGATGCCTCGACGAAGAGTTGGCGCGACATCTCCTTCAAGGAAACGTTCGACGAGGTCCTGCGTTGGCGTCACGCCTTCGCGGGACTCGGTCTTGCGCGCGGCGCCCGCGTGGCAATGCTCCTGCCCAACTGCGTCGACGCCGTCTACTTCGACCAGGCGGCGCTCTCGAACGCTCTCGTTCCCGTGCCGCTTCACGCGATCGACACGCCCAAGTCCTCGGCCTACATCCTGAACGATTCCGGAGCCGAGGTGCTCGTGACGAACAAGAAACTCAAGTGGAAGGGGATCCGCGAAGCGGCCGAGACGCCGAACCTCAAGCTCGTGGTCGTCACGGACGACGCGGATGCGGACGACGAAACGGGGCCGATTCCCGTCCTGAGTCTTGCGACGTGGCTCGAGCGCACGCCCCGCGCGCCTCTGCCCGAAGGGCCCAAGGCGACGGACCTCGCCTGTCTCGTCTATACGTCGGGCACGACCGGGAACCCGAAAGGCGTGATGCTCACGCACCGCAACATCCTCTCGAACGTGCGCGGCGTTCTGCGCTCGCTCCACCCGGGCGAGCACGAAACGCTCCTTTCCTTCCTGCCGCTCTCGCACACGTTCGAGCGCACGACCTCCTACTACCTCGCGCTCGGTCTCGGGTACACGACCGCTTTCAACCGTTCGATCGCGACGCTCTCGGAAGATCTGAAGACGATCCGTCCGACCGTGCTCATGTCGGTGCCGCGCGTCTATGAAATGATCTACGGGAAGTTGCGCGACGGGCTCGCGAAAAAACCCGCGTACGTGCGCTACCTCTTTGACTGGGCGGTCGAAGTAGGGTGGCGTCGATTCTGTCGTCAAAACGGTCTTCCCGTCGAACCGTCGGGTCGCGCCTGGCTCGACCCCTTCGTCGCGGGCTTCCTCGACCGCAAGATCGGCAAAACCCTGCGCGCCGTCTTCGGCGATCGCATTCACCTTTACATCTCGGGCGGCGCCGCTCTTTCGACCCCCGTGGCGAAGGTTTTCCTCGCGCTCGGCGTCAACATCTTCCAGGGCTATGGCATGACCGAGACGAGCCCCATCATCGCCGTCAACCGCGAAGGGTCGAACCACCCGAACACCGTCGGGCCGGCTCTGGAAAACCTCGAAGTCCGACTCGGCGACGGGGGCGAATTGCAGGTGCGCGGTCCCTCCGTCATGCAGGGTTACTGGAACCGCGACGACGCCACGCGCGCCATCTTCACCGAGGACGGCTGGCTCAAGACGGGCGACGTGGCCGAAATCTACAGCGACGGGCACATCCGCATCACGGGCCGCATCAAGGAAATCATCGTCACGTCGACGGGTGAAAAGGTACCGCCCTCGGACCTCGAAGCCGCAATCGAAACGGACCGACTTTTCGCGCAGACGATGGTCGTCGGCGACGACAAGCCCTACATCGCCGCGCTCGCGGTCGTACATCCCGACGCCTTCAAGGAACTTTGCGACGAGCTCGGGCTCGATCCCGAGGACGACGCGTCGCTCGACGCGAAGCCCGTACGTCAGGCCGCACTGAAGCGAATCAAGCTCGCCACCTCGGGCTTCCCGAATTACGGCGTTCCGCGTCAGGTGAAGCTCTTGCGCGACGCCTGGACGATCGACAACGGTCTTCTCACCCCGACTCTCAAATTGAAGCGCAACATCATCCGTCAGCGTTACGTCGACGAAATCGACGCGCTTTACGATCTCGTCGCGAAGTAACGCGACTCGTGCGAAGGCCGATCCGTCGGTATTCGTATTAACCCTTAGGAAGGCCGGCGTTCGCGCGCCGGCTTTTTCGCGAAAATACAACCTTTTCGACGTCCCTTTCGAGACGGCGTCGAATCCCTCGCTTTCCCCGCCCCGGCCGTACCTCGGAGGATTTCCGCCTTGCAACCGTCCGCCCCCACCGAACCGAACAAAACAAACGAAACGACGTGCGATGCGCGCAGTGCGCTCAAGCCGCTCGACGAGCTTCAAACCGTTCCGGAAATGCTCCGCCGCACCGTGGCGGCCTATCCCGAGCGCGAAGCCTTCCGTCAGTTCGACTATCAGGAAAACGCCTGGATCTCAACCTCCTGGCACGACTTTTACGAAGGGGTCATGCGCTGGCGGCGAGCCTTTCACGCGATGGGGCTCAAGGCGGGCGACCGCGTGGCGATGCTGCTCACGAACTGCCTCGACGCCGTGACCTTCGATCAGGCGGCGCTCTCGAACGCCCTCGTTCCCGTGCCGCTTCACGCGATCGACACGCCGGGGAGTTCCGCCTATATCCTGCGCGACAGCGGAAGCCGCTTTCTCGTAACGACGTCGCGAGCCCGTTGGAACGCCATTCGCGCGACGGGCGAGGAGCTTCCCGACCTCCGGGAAGTGGTCTTCACGAACGAACTCGTCGACGCCCTTGACGGTGCGACGCTCCTTTCGGGGGTCGAAGCCTGGCTTGCGCGCGGCAATCGCGTCGCGGACGAGGAGCTCTGTGCGGGTCCGGGCGCGGACGACCTCGCGGGCTTCGTCTATACGTCGGGTACGACCGGACGACCCAAGGGGGTCATGCTCACGCACCGCAACCTCGTCTCGAACGTGAAGCAGATTTCGAGCGTTTTCAGCGTTACGGAAAACGACCTCTTCTTGAGTTTTCTTCCCTTCTCGCACACGTTCGAGCGCACCGTCGCGCACTATGTCTCGGTCGCGCACGGCTCGGCCATGGCATTCGCGCGGTCGGTCGCAAACATCGAAAACGATCTCCTTGACGTGAAGCCCACGCTCATGTGCTCGGTGCCGCGCGTCTACGAGCGCATCTACCAGAAACTGCAACTCGACCTCTCGAAACGTTCCGAAGAAAAGCGCCGGCTCTTCGACTGGGCGCTCGAAGTTGGCTGGAGGCGCTTCTGCCGCGAGAACGACCTCCCGGTCGTCGAGTCGGAGCGTTCGGGGCTCGATGATACGGTGGCGAAGATGCTCGACGACGAAGTGGGCGCCGAAGTGCGCGCGCTCTTCGGTGGGCGCCTTCGCGCGACCTTTGCGGGCGGGGCTTCGCTCAACCACACGGTCGCGAAGTTCTTTTGTGCGATGGGCATTTCCGTGCAACAGGTCTACGGCCTTACCGAAACGAGCCCGATCGTCTCCTTCACGACCGCGCTCAAGAATCACCCGCACTGCGTGGGGTTCCCGGTCCCCGGCACCGAAGTGCGCATCGGCGAAAACGACGAACTTCAGGTGCGCGGCCCCCAGGTAATGCAGGGCTACTGGGGCAAGCCCGCCGAAACGCGTGCGGCCTTCACCGAAGACGGTTGGTTCCGCACGGGCGACCAGGCCGACCTCTCGGACGGCGGCCGCGTGCGCATCAAGGGCCGCATCAAGGAAATCATCGTCACCTCGACGGGCGAAAAGATCGCTCCCGTCGACCTCGAATTCGCTTTGCAGGAAGATCATCTCTTCTCGCAGACCTTCGTTCTCGGCGAGAACCGTCCCTTCGTGAGCGCGCTCGTCGTCGTGGAGCCCGTGCGCTGGGCCGAACTCTGCGACGAAATGCAGCTCGACCCCGACGATCCCGCCACGCTGACGAACCGCGCCATGACACGCCTCATCGTCAAGCGCGTGCGTGCGGCCGCCAAGGACTTTCCCTCCTACGGAATTCCGCGCGCCGTGGCGATTCTGCGGGAGCCCTTCACGGTGGAGGAGGGTCTTCTCACGCCCACGATGAAGCTGCGCCGCGCTGCGATCGCCCGACGCTACGCGCGCGAAATCGACGCACTTTACGCGGGCCACAAGTCCGCCTGATCCGGGCCGAACGCGCCCGAATTCGACCGCTTTTCCCCGTCCCCCGACGAAAATCTTCGTCGGGGGATATTTTTTTTGCCCGCATTCCCCACAACGGTGCGGAAAAAGGGTACACTTCGTCCGCAATCAATCTCCGGTTTTCTACGGACTGCTCCCGCGGGCTTCGAGCCCGAGGTCGAGCTCCCGTTGAAAACAGCGACGCGAACCCCTGCCCGTTCGCGTACGAGGAACCCCCATTCCACAAAATATGCGTCGATTCGTCCCGAAAGTCGGTCGACCCTATTTTTTTTTGCGCTAAGAGGTTGTTATGCGACTCATCCAGAAGGCCCTCACCTTCGACGACGTTCTTCTCGTCCCCGCCTACTCCGACGTTCTTCCCCGCGACACGCAACTTCAGACGAATCTGACGCGGAATCTCCGTCTCAACATTCCGATGGTCTCCGCCTGCATGGACACGGTGACGGAGTCGCGCCTCGCCATTGCGCTCGCTCAGGAAGGCGGCGTGGGCTTCATCCACAAGAACATGTCCGCCGATCAGCAGGCGGCCGAAGTCTCCAAGGTGAAGCGTCATGAAGCTGGCGTCGTTTCCGAACCGATCACGATCGGTCCCGACATGCTCGTCGGCGACGTGATCGCCATCGCCCGCGAACACCGCATCTCGGGTCTTCCGGTCGTTGCCGCCGACAACACCGTGCTCGGCATGGTCACGAACCGCGACCTGCGTTTCGAAACCCGCATGTCGATCCCCGTGCGCGAAGTCATGACCCCGCGCGAACGTCTCGTGACGGTTCACGAAGGCGCTTCGCTTGATGAAGCCAAAGCTCTCATGCACAAGCACCGTCTCGAACGCGTGCTCGTCGTTACGGACGACTTCAAGCTTGCGGGCCTCATGACGGTCAAGGACATCACCAAGGCCACCGACCACCCGTTCGCCGCCAAGGACAGCCAGGGCAAGCTCCTCGCGGGCGCCGCCGTTTCCGTCGGTGCGGGCACCGAAGAACGCGTTGAAAAGCTCGTCGACGCAGGCGTCGACGTCATCGTCGTCGACACGGCCCACGGCCACTCCGCGGGCGTTCTCAACCGCGTGAAGTGGGTGAAGGAGCACTATCCCAACCTCCAGGTGATCGGCGGCAACATCGCCACGGCCGCGGCCGCTCTTGCTCTCGTTGATGCGGGTGCCGACGGCGTCAAGGTCGGTATCGGCCCGGGCTCGATCTGCACGACGCGTATCGTCGCCGGCGTGGGCGTTCCTCAGATCACCGCTATCAGCAACGTGGCCGAAGCCCTCCAGGGCACGGGCGTTCCCTGCATCGCCGACGGCGGCATCCGCTTCTCGGGTGACATTGCCAAGGCGATCGCCGCGGGCGCCAACGTCGTCATGATGGGCGGCATGTTCGCCGGCACGGACGAAGCTCCGGGCGAAGTGATCCTCTCGCAGGGCCGCTCCTACAAGTCCTACCGCGGCATGGGCTCCCTCGGCGCCATGGGCAAGGGTTCCGCCGACCGCTACTTCCAGGACAACAACCAGGGCAACCTCGACAAGTTCGTCCCCGAAGGCATCGAAGGCATGGTTCCCTACAAGGGCCCGATCGCCACGATCATCTATCAGATGATCGGCGGTCTGCGCTCCTCGATGGGCTACTGCGGTTGCCGCACGATCGACGAAATGCGCACCCGCGCCCAGTTCGTCGAAATCACCGCGGGCGGTCTGCGCGAATCGCACGTCCACGACGTGACGATCACGAAGGAAGCTCCGAACTACCGTCGCGAACACTGATCGCACCCCGACGAAAGGAGGGCACCGATCCCTCCTTTCCCACCCGACGCCCGAGCGGTTTCCGCGCAGGAAACTTGCCCGGGCGTTCTTGTTTTTCGAGCCGCGCGCGTGCGCGTCCGAGGGCCTTCGAAAAGAAAGCCCCGATGCGGATACTGTTACAATACGTCCCGTTCCGCGCGGGGCTCTCGGGCTCCCGATTCTCTCCGCCGCACGCCCCGTCGGCGCGCGCCGGACGAGACTGTACCGGTTTTTCAACTCTCCCTACGGATCCGACTATTCCTATGTCTCACGACCGTATTCTCATCCTCGACTTCGGCAGCCAGGTGACGCAGCTCATCGCCCGCCGCGTGCGTGAAGCGCACGTCTACTGCGAAGTGCATCCGAACGACGTCTCCGCCGACTTCATTCGCGAATTCAACCCGAAGGGGATCATCCTCTCGGGCTCGCACATGAGCGCCTATGAAGAAAGCAACGACCAGGCGAGCTCCGCCGTCTTCGAAGCCGGCGTGCCCGTTCTCGGCATCTGCTACGGCATGCAGACGATGGCCCAGCAGCTCGGCGGTCGCGTTGAAAGCGGCACGAAGCGCGAATTCGGTTACGCCGAAGTCCGCGCCCACGGCCACACCCGTCTGCTCGAAGGCATCGAAGACTTCAAGACCGAAGACGGTCACGGCATGCTCAAGGTCTGGATGTCGCACGGCGACAAGGTGACCGAACTGCCCCCGGGCTTCAAGGTGATGTGCTCGACCCCGTCGTGCCCGATCGCCGGCATGTGCAACGAAGAAAAGGGCTTCTATGCGCTTCAGTTCCACCCCGAAGTCACCCACACGGTGAAGGGTCGCGAAATGCTCGAGCGCTTCGTCATCGACATTTGCAAGTGCTCGCCCGACTGGGTCATGGGCAACTACATCGAAGAAGCCGTGGCGTCGATCCGCGAACAGGTGGGCGACGAAGAAGTCATCCTCGGCCTCTCGGGCGGCGTCGACAGCTCCGTGGCCGCCGCGCTCATCCACCGCGCCATCGGTTCGAAGCTCACCTGCGTGTTCGTCGACAACGGCCTCCTGCGCAAGAACGAACGCGAACAAGTTCGTGAAACGTTCGAAAAGAACATGGGCCTCAAACTCATCGTCGTCGATGCCGTGGATCGCTTCATGAACGCCCTCGCCGGCGTGACCGATCCCGAACGGAAGCGCAAGATCATCGGCCGCGAATTCGTGGAAATCTTCCAGGAAGAAGCCTCGAAGCTCACCGCCGCCAAGTGGCTCGCTCAGGGCACGATCTACCCGGACGTCATCGAATCTGCAGGCGCCAAGACGAAGAAGGCGAAGACCATCAAGTCGCACCACAACGTGGGCGGCCTCCCCGACACGCTTCATCTGAAGCTTCTCGAACCGCTGCGTTCCCTCTTCAAGGACGAAGTGCGCGAACTCGGCGTCGAACTCGGCCTTCCCGCCGAAATGGTGTACCGTCACCCCTTCCCGGGTCCCGGTCTCGGTGTTCGCATCCTCGGTGAAGTGAAGCGCGAATACGCCGACCTTCTGCGCGAAGCCGACGCCATCTTCATCGAAGAACTGCGCGCCGCCGGCCTCTACGACAAGGTGAGCCAGGCGTTCGTCGTCTTCCTCCCCGTGAAGTCCGTGGGCGTTATGGGCGACGGCCGCACCTACGAATGGGTCGTGAGCCTGCGCTGCGTCGAAACGTCCGACTTCATGACCGCGCACTGGAGCCATCTCCCCTACGACCTTCTCGGCAAGGTCTCGAACCGAATCATCAATGAGGTTCGCGGCATCAACCGTGTTGTTTACGATGTCTCGGGCAAGCCGCCCGCCACGATCGAATGGGAGTAAATCCCCGTTAGGTCACAGTAAGACATAACGAGACAAATGAACCCCCGGGTTTCCTGAAAACTCGGGGGTTTCACTTTTTTTACCCGACGTGCCGTAAAGCCCCGCCGTTCACGGCGGGGATATAAGGCACCCGC
>CAJLHF010000052.1 GCA_905206365.1 uncultured Sutterella sp.
TCTGACGGCTCGGTAGGGAATCTCCGTCCCCTTTAGGGCGGAGAGGATGTCAAGTGATCACGAACGGCTCGGCACCAGTCGGGTCGTTTCCGCTCGGAATTCGCCCGCAAACGCCGTCACGACCCCCGTTTTTTCATAGGTCGCCAGCCCGCGGCAGACGATTCGGAGGAGTTCCGCGTCGGAGAGCGCCCCGTGGATCGTGCGATCTTTGCCGAGGATGCCGAAACGCAGGCAGAGATGGTCGAGTCCGTTCGGGTAGCCCTGAAAGAGGCTTCTCGCCCAGCGGAGCGTGTCGAAGATCGTGCAGCCGAGCGTCTCGAGATTGTCGTAGCCCGCGAGAAAAAGCTCGTGATTGATGAACCCCGCGTCGAAAGAAGCATTGTGCGCGACGATGCGCGCTCCGCGCACGAATTCGACGAACTCGGGAGCAATCTCCCGAAAGAGGGGTTGCTTTTTCAAAAACGCCGTCGAGAGTCCGTGCACGTTGTAGGCCGCCACGGGCATCGGACGCTCGGGATTCATGTAGGCGTGAAAGTCCCGGAGCGGCTCGAACGCTTCGTTCACTTCAATCGCTCCGATTTCGCACACGCGGTCGCCGTAGCGGTAACTGAGCCCCGTCGTTTCGGTGTCGAGAACGACGATGCGTTGGGAGTGCGACTTCGGTGCGGTTCGATACATTGAGAATCCTTGAGGCGGGTGACCCGAACGGGCAAGCGTTTGATGATACCGCCGATCGGGGACCGGATCCGAGTTTTCGGGCGGTCGGGGTGCGAACGATGAAAACGAAAAAGGCCGCCCTCGGACGTCGAACGACGCCCCGGGCGGCCCTTGCACGTGGAAGTTATGCAAGAAAAGGGCTTACTCTTCGACGAGCGCCTTCACTTCGTTGCCCCACGCGTCGCGCGTCGTCGTGCGGATGCCGAGAAGCACCGCCCAGCGACGCAACGTCCCCGCGATCACGAAGAGCATGAGCACCATGACGAGGACGGAAAGCGATGCCAGAAGATACTGCTTCGCGGGCAGGTATTGGTTGACGACGAGCCAGATCCCGGCCCAGAACGTGATGATCGTCATGAAGAGCCCGGGGACGCCCGTCACCCACGCGTACTTCGTCTTGTTGAGGCGCAGGATCACGGTGGTACCGATCAGGAGCGTCACGGACGCGAGCAACTGGTTGCAAATACCGAAGAGCGGCCAGATCGAACCTATGTCGCCCGAATAGACGAGATAGCCCCAGCTCCCCGTGAAGACGAAGGACGTGATGATGATCCCGGGCCACCAGTTCTTGTCGCCGAACTTGGGCCAGACCTTGGCGGCCATTTCCTGCAGGAAGAAACGTCCGACGCGCGTACCCGCGTCGACGGCCGTCAGGATGAATACGGCTTCGAACATGATGGCGAAGTGATACCAGTACGCCATCAGGTGCTCCATGAAGGGGATCTGCGAGAAGATGTGGGCCATGCCGACCGCAAGCGACACGGAGCCGCCGGGGCGGCCCATGAGGCTTTCCTGCACTTCCGCTTCAAGGCGCGGGAGTTCCTGAACCGTCATGCCGAGCGCCTGGAATTTTTCCACGGGCGCGTTGATGGCGAAGTAGTCGGCCGGAACGAGCACGCACGCGGCCACGAGCGCCATCACGGCAACGAACCCTTCCATCAGCATCGCACCGTAGCCCACGAAGAGCACATCGCGTTCGTTGCCGATCATCTTCGGAGTCGTGCCCGTGCCGATCGTGGCGTGGAAGCCCGAGAGGGCGCCGCAGGCGATCGTGATGAAGATGAAGGGGATGACGGGACCGCCCACGATCGGGCCGCCGCCCTTCACGAAATCGGTGAAAGCGGGCATGTGGAAGTCGGGCATCACGAAGGCGATGCCGAGCGCAAGCGCGCCGATCGTGCCGATCTTGAGGAAGGTCGAGAGGTAGTCGCGCGGAAGAAGCAGGAGCCACACCGGGAGCACCGAAGCGAAGAACCCGTAGACCGGAATAAGGATGCTCATCGTCTTGCGGTCGATGTCGAGCCACCCGAAATATTCGGGATGCGCCGCGACCCAGGGGCCCGAGAGGATGCAGAGGAACAGAAGTACGACGCCGATCAGCGTGGCGCCGCGCACGTCGCCCTTACGCCAGATCTGCATGTAAAGTCCCATGATGACGGCGATGGGAATCGTCGCCGCCACCGTGTAGGTCGACCAGAGCGAGTCGTGCATGGCGTTGACGACCGCAATCGAAAGGCCCGCGAGCGTGAGAATCAGAATTGCGAGCACCGCCCAGGACGCTACGAACCCCGTGGTCGGGTCGATTTCCTTCGAGGCGATGTACGCCAGACTGCGACCGCGGTGTCGCACCGAGCAAAAGAGGACAACCATGTCGTGCACGCCGCCCGCGAGCACGCAACCGATCAAAATCCAGAGGAGCCCGGGCATGTAGCCGAACTGTGCGGCGAGCACCGGCCCGAGGAGGGGACCGGCGGCTGCGATGGCGGCGAAATGGTGCCCGAAGAGCACGTACTTGTCGGTGGCGACGTAGTCCTTTCCGTCCGCAAAACGAACGGCGGGCGTCGCGCGCTCCGCATTGATGTTGAGAACCTTTTGGGCGAGGAAAAGCCCGTAGAAGCGGTAGGCAATCGCGAAGACACACAATGCCGCAAACACGATGGTGAGCGCATTGACGCTCGTTGTCGAATCCATGGGGGAATCTCCGGCTGTTTTTTGAGGTGGTCGAGGATCGTGAGCGCTCCGAAGCCGAAGCGCCGATCAAACATCCCTCTTAGTCTAACGAGAGAGGACTCGGGCGACGATCTTCGAACAAAGCCTTGGGTTGCTTTCGGAAAGCGCTCAGGCGCGGTAGGCGTCCGGAATCTCGAGCGCTTCGTTCTTTCCCGAGAAGACCCCGGACCAGCCCGCCATCACCCGGATATAGTCTTCGGCGGGAAGCTTGCGACCCGCCGCCTTTTCGGCCGCGTCGAGCGCCGTCAGCTTTTCGATGCATTCGAGGTAACAGCGAAGCGCGAGCACGATCGTCGTGTCGTCGTCGATCGCATCGACCGTACGTCCGTTCGCCCAGAGGGCGAGCTTCGCCTCGATTTCCGTTTTGAGAGCCCGACGCAGATGGGCTGCCAGCGCCGCACCCGCCCAGCCGTTTGCGACCACGCGGGAGGGATCCGCACGGCCCGCGAGAATCGCACAGAGGTCTTCGAAGAACTCTTCGGCCTGCGCTTCGACCGCCTTGGCATCCTCGTGATCGGGCGCGTTCGTCTTGAGCCAAACGTGCTGCATGTGCGCGATGCCGAGCTCTTCGAGGACGAGGAAAACCGTGTCCTGATTCGTCAAATCGACCGCGTCGTGAGGTTTGAATTCGGTGTTGGTCATGGAGTGATCCTTCGCGAAATGAGCCCGGAGATCCGCCCCGCGCTCGACAATGAAATCAGTTGCCGTCCTTGAGGAGTTCGTCGGGGACGCTGAATACCGGAATGCCTTCGGAGCGGAGCTCCTCGGCGTCGGCTTCGGTGCAAAGACCGCGGATTCCGCCCGGTCGGTTCGTTCGCCCGTCGGCGAGAGCCCGCGCTTCTTCTTTGAAATTGCGACCGACGTCCTCGGCGTCGCGCACGGCCCTCCGGAGCGCTTCGTACGCTTCGCGCTGACGGGCCCCGAGCTCGCGGTCGCGGCGGCTTTCGAGATCTTCGGTGACGTCCGTGCGAGTCGTGCCCGTCACACGGGCGACGCTCGGAGCGCTCGGTCGCTTCTCCAGAACGGCACCCCCGCAGACGGGACACGCAAGGCGTCCCGCGGCCGACTCCGCCTTCCAGTCGAGGTCCGACTTGAGCCAGCCTTCGAAGAGGTGTCCGTTCGAGCAAAGAAAGTTGAAAACTTTGAGCGCCATGAGTGTCCGAAACGAGGGGCCGTTGCTTAAACCGAGGAAAACGTGTTGCCGCGGGCGGGGGCCGCGGATGCGCCGCCCACAAGCAAACTCTGCGCGAAGTATAGGCAAGGCGTTCGAACAGCGTGCGAAAGGTGGCACTCAATCGCCCGAGACGCTCGAAAAGGGCACCGAGAACGTCCCCGAACGCCCTCCGGAAGAGGACGGGTTCGGTCGAGAGAAAAATTTTCTTTCGACCCGTGACAAAATCAATTTTTCGTGCTATAGTTCGTCTTCTCAGTTCGGGACATTCCCTTGAGCCGACATCTTCGTCACCACGAGATCGGCCGACACGACTGAGCACATCAAGGAAGGATGGCAGAGTGGTTGATTGTACCGCCCTGGAAAGGCGGCATACGGAAATTCCGTATCGAGGGTTCGAATCCCTCTCCTTCCGCCAGAATTCAGCACTTAGCGGTGCGGGCGTCGTATAACGGCTATTACCTCAGCTTCCCAAGCTGATGACGAGGGTTCGACTCCCTTCGCCCGCTCCAGTCGCACACAACCCCGTTCGATTCGAACGGGGTTTTTGTTTATGCGCCCCCGCTCGAACGAAGCTTGAATTCGGGCGCGTCGACCGTTATCGTACGGAACACCCGACCGTTTGCCACTCCCTCTTCGGGCCGCAAAATCCGGCCGGACTTCGTATGGAACTCACTACGGAGACGGCATGCTTTCGCCCCCGCGAAAGCCGCCGCCGCTTTATGACCGATCACGCACGACGCCGCACGGTGAATCTCGCCGCCCGCTTTCTCGGACAAGCCAATCAACTCATCGCCTCGGAACTCCTCGCGGCGGGCTACGACGGGATCGCGCCGAGTCACGGTGACATCTTCCATGTTCTCTTTCATTGCGGCCCCCTCACGATGAGCGAGATCGCACGTCGCATCCACCGTACGAAACCGACCGTCACGACGCTCGTCGACAAGCTCGAACGCCTCGGCTACGTGCAAAAACGCGCCTCCGAACACGACCGGCGCAGCACCTACGTGTCGCTGACCGACGAGGGGCTCAAGCTCGAACCCGTCATCGACGCGATTTCCGAAAAGCTCGCGCGCCTCTCGGAACAAAACCTCACGCCCGAAGAGGCCGACCGGCTTGAAGCGCTCCTCGCGAAACTCACGGGCGACGCGACCGAAACTCCGAACGATCGTCCCCAACCCGCTTTTTGAGACTGACCATGGACCGACTCATCGCACTCGACACGGAAACGACGGGGCTTGACGCCGCCAACGGCGACCGCATCATCGAAATCGGTTGCGTCGCGCTCGACGGGCGCATCGTCACCCACAAACCCGAAGACGCCCTGCAACTCTACGTGAACCCGGAACGGGACGTACCCGACGAAGCCGTCGAAATTCACGGGATCACGAACGAATTTCTCGCCGACAAGCCCACTTTCGTCGAAGTGGCCGACCGTTTCCTCGACTTCGTGCGCGGCTCGACCCTCGTCATCCACAACGCCGCTTTCGACACGGGCTTTCTCGACATGGAGCTCGGACGCATCGGCCGAGGGAAACTCTCCGACTACTGCAAAATCGTCGATACGGTAAAGCTCGCCAAGCAGCTTCTTCCCGGGCGCGCCGTAAGCCTCGACAGCCTGTGCCGCTACTACGAGATCGACAACTCCTCCCGAACCTTCCACGGGGCGCTCCTCGACGCGGAGCTTCTTGCGGAGGTCTACGTCGCGCTCACGCGCGGGCAGGACGTTCTGGAGATGCGCAACCCCGACGCGGACAACCTTCCCGCCATCCCGAAGAACCTCGTCGTAGTAACCGCAACGGTCGAAGAGCTCGCGGAGCACGAACGCATCCTCGACATCGCCGAAAAGAAAGCGAAGGCAACCGCCGCGTGGCGCAAGCTCGGCGTCCCGACGACGGAAGGAGAAGCCTGATCGACAAGCGACGCGCCGTCGCGCTCCGTTTCCGCCGCCCCCGAAGCCCGGACCTCGTGTTCGGGCTTTTTCACGTTTTGCTCCGATGAAGCGTCCCGAAAAATCGGACCAAAAAACATCATTTGTCGACAAGATTCGCACCTATTCGTACTCCATGCCGATAGTTTCCCGTCACCGTTCAACCAATAGGTCGATTTCGCCAACATATTGAAATATCTCGGTATTTTTCGAATCAAAAACGACAAACAGCCCGATTCTGCGCTATATTCCGCCCTAACGACGGCGAAAACGAAGCGACCCGAAACGAGGTCGACCGACGCCGCAAACTCTCAACCGCGTTCGACTCGCAACCGCACTTTTTTCACGGAGAATCCGTCATGTCGATGAAGAAATTCGTTCTCGGCGCCTGTGCCGCCGCCCTGATGAGTACCGCTCTTTCGGGTGCGGCTCTTGCCCGAGACCTGTTGCGCGTCGGTACCGAACCGACCTTTGCGCCGTTCGAATTCCTCGATACCGAAACGAAGCAGTTCGCGGGCTTCGACATGGACCTCATCCGTGCCGTCGCCGACAAGGCGGGTTACGACGTCGAAATTCTCAACATGGGCTTCGACGCGCTGATCCCCGCTCTCATGACGCGCTCGATCGACGTGATTGCCGCGGGCCTTTCCATTACCGAAGAACGCGCCAAGCGCGTCGACTTCACGAAGCCCTACTACACGGCGGGCCTCTCGATGCTCGTTCGCAAGGCCGACGCCCAGAAGTACCCCGACTTCAAGGCGCTAGAGAACCAGCGAATCGCCGTACAGATCGGCACGACGGGCGCCGACACCGCCAAGGGCATCAAGGGTGCCAAGGTCGCCGCCTTCAATACGACGAGCGAAGCGTTCATGGACCTTGCCACGGGCAACTCCGCCGCCGTCGTACACGACCGTCCGGTGCTTGCCTACTTCCTCAAGACCCAGACCAAGAGCGCCGGTACGATGCAGCTCCAGCCCGAAATCCTCGACGCCCAGAGCTACGGCTTTGCGGTTCGCAAGGGCAACAAGGAGCTCCTCGACAAGCTCAACAAGGCCTACGACGAACTCGTCGCCTCGGGCGAAGTGCAGAAGATCCACGACAAGTGGTTCGCTCAGTAACCGCCCGGCGCTTCGTTCGAACGTCGAACATGTGACACGGTCCGGTCGGGCGCCTTTCGGGCCCGACCGGTATTTTTTGAAGGGGTACGATTTCCGCGCCGAGCGGCTCAAACCCGCTACAATCCGTCGATTCACCTTTTTTCGGCGATTCCCGACCCCGCGTCGTCTCAGCCCCGAGCGGCGCATAGGTTCACTACAGAAAAAATTTAAGGTCCGCCATGGAATTTGATTTTTCGCTCATCCTCAACAGCTTCCCCCTGTTGTTGCGCGGTGCGGCGCTCACCCTTGAGATCACGGCCCTCTCCGTCGGTCTCGGTCTCGTTCTCGGTCTGATCCTCGGCCTCTCGCAACTCTCGAAGAAGCCCTGGCTTCGCTGGCCCGCGAAGGTTTACGTCGACTTCATCCGCGGCACCCCGCTTCTGATCCAGATCTTCATCATCTATTTCGCGCTCCCGAACATCATCGGTTCGCGCATCGACCCCTTCATTGCCGCCGTTGCGGCCTGCTCGCTCAACTCGGGCGCCTACATCGCCGAAATCTTCCGCGGCGGCATCCAGTCGATCTCCCAGGGTCAGATGCGCGCAGGTCTCTCGCTCGGCATGACCTACGGCCAGACGATGCGTTACATCGTGCTGCCTCAGGCCTTCAAGCGCATCATCCCGCCGCTCGGCAACGAATTCATCGCCATGTTGAAGGACTCCTCCCTGGTCTCGGTGATCGGCTTCGAAGAACTCACCCGCTCCGGTCAGCTCGTCATTGCCGAAACCTATGCCACGATGGAAATCTGGGCCGCCGTCGCGCTCCTTTACCTCATCATGACGCTCTCGATTTCGCAACTCGTGAGCTTCGTCGAACGACGCTACCGACTCTCCGACGAACGCTGACCGCCCTTTGACGGGTACTTCCCCGAGCGGGGAAGAACGGGGAGCGACGCCCGCGCGATGCTCCCCGAATTTTTTTGTCCCTTTTCAATTGCGCGCCCCTCGGTTCGCAGGTAAAATGCCCGCTTTCACGGCTCGAGTCTCAACGCTCGTGTCCGCAAGTTTTAAATTCAATTTCTATTACAGGAATTCAAATGTCCGTTGAAATGAACAAGTCTGAGATCGTTGCCAAGTTCCAGCGCGCCGAAGGCGACACCGGGTCTCCCGAAGTCCAGGTCGCTCTCCTCACGGCCCGCATCAACCACCTCACGGATCACTTCAAGGTTCACGCCAAGGATCACCACTCCCGCCGCGGCCTTCTCCGCATGGTTTCGCGTCGCCGCAAGCTCCTCGACTACCTGAAGCGCACCGACCTCAACGCTTACCGCACGCTGATTGACGCGCTCAATCTCCGTAAGTAAGACGGATCATTTCTCCCAGACAACGGCCTGCCGATCGACGACAGGCCGTCGTCGCATCTGCCACCATCACTCCCTTCCGGTCGATCGTTGACGACGTTCCCATCCGTCATCGCGTTGCGCCATGAGCCCTCTCCCATCTCGCGAGTCGGCTGATGCCGCAGCGTGGTGCGGGGCCCGCCCCCACTCACAGGCGGATGTCAACCGTCAGCGACGACCCATCATTAAGGAGCATTCATCCATGACGATGTTCAACAAGGTTTCGAAGAGCTTCCGCTTCGGCGACTACGACGTCACGCTCACCACGGGTGAAATCGCCCGCCAGGCTACGGGCGCCGTCGTCTGCCAGATGGGCGACACGGTTGTGCTCGCGACGGTCGTCGCGAAGAAGGAAGCCAAGCCCGGTCAGGACTTCTTCCCCCTTACGGTCGACTACATCGAAAAGACCTACGCCGCCGGCAAGATCCCCGGGGGCTTCTTCAAGCGCGAAGGCCGTCCCTCCGAAAAGGAAACGCTCACCTCGCGTCTTATCGACCGTCCGATTCGTCCGCTCTTCCCGGACGGCTTCTTCAACGAAGTTCAGGTCATCATCCACGTCCTCTCCGCGGACCCCGCCGTTGATCCGGATATCCCCTCGATGATCGGCGCCTCGGCCGCTCTCGCCGTCTCCGGCATCCCCTTCCGCGGCCCGATCGGCGCCTGCCGCGTGGGCTACATCAACGACGAATTCAAGCTCAATCCGTCGCCCGCCGAACTCAAGACCTCGCGCCTCGATCTCGTCGTCGCCGGTACGGAACGCGCCGTGCTGATGGTTGAATCCGAAGCCGACATCCTCCCCGAAAAGACGATGCTCGAAGCCGTCATGTTCGGTCACCGCGAAATGCAGGTCGCCATCAACGCGATCAACGAACTCGTCGCCGAAGCCGGCAAGCCCGCCTGGGATTGGCAGCCCGCTCCGAAGAACGAAGCGCTCATCGCCCGCATCGGCGAAATTTGCGGTCAGGGGCTCAAGGACGCCTACGCCATCCGCTCGAAGCAGGCCCGCACGGAAAAGCTCCGTGAAGTTTATGCCGCTTGCGAAGCGCAGCTCGTCGCCGATGCCGAAGCCGCCGGCACGGACGCTCCCGACATGAACGAAGTTCACGGTATTCTCTTCGAAATGGAAGCGAACATCGTGCGCTCGAACATCCTCAACGGCGAACCCCGCATCGACGGTCGCGACACGCGTACCGTGCGCCCGATCGAAATCCGTCAGGGCGTTCTGCCCCGCACCCACGGTTCCGCCCTCTTTACTCGCGGCGAAACCCAGGCGCTCGTTACGACGACGCTCGGTACGAAGCAGGACGAACAGATCGTCGACGGTCTGTGCGAGGAATACCACGATCGCTTCATGCTCCACTACAACATGCCTCCCTTCGCCACGGGCGAAACGGGCCGCGTGGGCTCCCCGAAGCGTCGTGAAATCGGCCATGGCCGTCTTGCCAAGCGCGCTCTGAAGGCCGTCCTTCCGACGCCCGAAGAATTCCAGTACACGATCCGCGTCGTTTCCGAAATCTGCGAATCGAACGGCTCGAGCTCGATGGCGAGCGTCTGCGGCGGTTGCCTCTCGATGCTCGACGCGGGCGTGCCTCTGAAGGACTACGTGGCCGGCGTCGCCATGGGTCTCATCAAGGAAGGCAACAAGTTCGCGGTCCTCACCGACATCCTCGGCGACGAAGACCACCTCGGCGACATGGACTTCAAGGTGGCCGGTACCGCCGAAGGCGTCACCGCCCTCCAGATGGACATCAAGATCGAAGGCATCACGGCCGAAATCATGCAGGCCGCGCTCGCGCAGGCCCACGAAGGCCGTCAGCACATCCTCGGCAAGATGCACGAAATGGCCGGCGGCGGTGCCAAGGACCTCTCCGACTACGCGCCCCGCATGGTCTCCTTCAAGATCAACCCGGAAAAGATCCGCGACGTGATCGGCAAGGGCGGCTCCACGATCCGCGCTCTGACGGAAGAAACCGGCACGACGATCAATGTCGAAGACGACGGCACGGTCACGATCGCGAGCCCCGATACGGCCCGCGTCGAAGAGGCCCGCCGTCGCATCGAGCTCATCACGGCCGAAGTCGAAGTCGGTCAGATCTACGAAGGCACGGTCCAGCGTCTGCTCGACTTCGGCGCCATCGTTCAGCTGCTCCCCGGCAAGGACGGTCTCCTTCATATCAGCCAGATCGCCAACGAACGCGTCAACCAGGTTTCCGACTATCTGAAGGAAGGCCAGAAGGTGCGCGTCAAGGTGATCGAAGCCGACGAAAAGGGACGTGTTCGCCTCTCCATGAAGGCTCTTCTCAAGGAAGAAGCCCATAAGAGCGAATAATCGATCCGCCATCGGACGCCCCGCAACCCGTCTTCGGGGCGTTCGACGAAGCCCCTAGAGCGTCCGAGAATGCCCTCTAGGGGCTTTTCTTTTTTGCTCTTCGACTTCTCCGAGGCTACGCGCAACCCAAGGCGACCGAGCGGCCGCGCGACGGGTTCGGGCGGGGAGCCGGGAGGCAAGCGAATGGCCGCCCTCAAACTTTTGGTAAATCCGAGCCCTTGATTTAAGAGAAAACCGTTAAAATGCCGGGATTAGTCTCCGGATGTTTTGCCTTTCGGAGGGCTCCACCTTTTTTCACCCTATTTTTCTGAAGGAAGCTCGTCACGTGCGCGACAAGATCGTCATTGCCAACTGGAAGATGAACGGCTCCCGCGAAGCGAACCGAGCCTGGATCGAGTCGTACCGCGCTTCGGGCGTCCGACCGGACTGCCGCGTCGTCGTCTGCGCGCCTTCCGTGTACCTGGCGGAGCTCGCCCCCGCATGCCGCGAACTCGGCATCGAACTCGGTGCCGAAGACGTGAACGAAAACGCCTCGGGGGCTTTCACGGGCGAAGTGTCCGCACCGATGCTCGCCGACGTGGGCGCCTCCTGGTGCATCGTCGGTCACTCCGAACGACGTCACATCTACGGTGAAACCGACAACCGTGTGGCCATGAAGGCGCTCGCGCTCGCCAAGGCGGGGCTGCGTCCGATCGTCTGCCTCGGCGAAACGCTCGAAGAGCGCGAAAAGGGCATGACAGAAGCCGTGGTCCTGCGGCAATTGAATGCCGTCCTCGCCGTGCTTCCGCCCGCCAAGTGGGGCGCCGTCGCTTACGAGCCCGTTTGGGCGATCGGTACGGGCAGCACCGCCACCCCGGAAACGGCCCAGACCGTTCATGCTTCGATCCGTCGCCGACTCGGTTGCTACGCGAGCGAAGGCGCCGACCGTCTGCCGATTCTCTACGGCGGCAGTGTCAAACCCTCGAACGCCCGGGAACTTTTCCGTCAACCCGACATCGACGGCGGCCTGATCGGCGGTGCGGCCCTCAAGGCCGAAGACTTCGTCGCCGTGATCGAAGCCGCCCGCAAGGGCGACTGATCCCAAGCCGCCCCGAACTCACGAATTTTCTCTTTCGACAACCAAGGTACAACCCACCATGCATTTCCTCCTTAGCATTGCGCTCGTTCTGCAAATCATCTCGGCTGTGGTCGTGATCGTGCTCGTCCTGATGCAGCACGGCAAGGGGGCCGATCTCGGCGCCGCGTTCGGCAGCGGCGCTTCGGGCTCCGTTTTCGGCGCCACGGGCAGCGCCAACTTCCTCTCGCGCTCGACCGCCATTGCGGCCACGGTCTTCTTCTGCTCGACCATCGCGCTCACGCTCGCTTCGGGTGCCTTCAACAAGCGCGCCCAACAGCCCGTCGGCGGCGTTCTCGGTACGATCGAACAGCCCGCATCCCAAGAACAAGGTATGCCTGTAAGTGAAAATACTACTCCCGTGAACCAAATTCCTCAGTAAAATACGTCTTCTCTTCTGAACGAGACCTCAACTCAACGAAGCTTCGGAAGAGAAAAATCTGAGACGCTGCGGTCGTGGCGAAATTGGTAGACGCACTATCTTGAGGGGGTAGCGGAGAGA
>CAJLHF010000053.1 GCA_905206365.1 uncultured Sutterella sp.
CTGACGGCTCGGTAGGGAATCTCCGTCCCCTTTAGGGCGGAGAGGATGTCAAGAACCGATACGGCCGAGCCCTGTGCATCTCGGCGAATTTGCGTTATCGTGTTTTCAAACGGAGGAGAAAAATTCGACAACCGGCCGGGAAGGTTTGAAGACGTCGGAAAACACCCGAAAGAAGAGCCCTCGGCCGGACGCTCCTCGAAGGAGTACGTCATGCGCAAACCGATCATCGCCTTCATGCTCGCCGCGAGCGCGCTCGCTCTCGCCCTCTCGGCGCCGGCGGGCGCCCGTCCGCCCTTCCCGCCGCCCGGCCATCGGCCCCCGCCCGCTTTCCACCGACCGCCGCCTCCGCCCGCCTACTACCGCGTGCATCATCACAACGACTACTGGGTGGCGCCGCTCCTGGTCGGCGGGGCGCTCCTCGGCACGCAACTCTACCTCGACTCGCGCCGCGAGCCCGAGGTCGTCGTCGTTCCTCAAACGACCGTGCCCGCTACGCCGCCCGTGCCGCAGGTCTATACCTGGTACTGGTGCGAGAGCGAAGGCGCCTACTACCCGAGCGTGCCTGCCTGCCCGCTCGGTTGGACCCCGGTCACGGGAACAAGCCCGACACAGCCGCCCGCGCCGCCTCGGTAAAGTCGACGGCTCCCGGGTGACATCGTTCGGTACCAAGACGAACAAACGAAGCCCCGACATCCGTTCGGTTGCCGGGGCTTTTCGTTCCTTTCGAATCTTCGGAACTCAGTCGACGTCGTCCGAGAGCACCGCGCGCAAGGCATCCGCCAGACGGTCCACCGCCACCACCCGCAAGCCTTCGATCGGGGTCTTCGGGGCGTTCGCGCGCGGAATGACGGCCTTTGAAAAACCGAGCTTCGCCGCTTCGCGAAGACGCTCCTGCCCGCGGGGCGCCGGACGGATTTCACCCGCAAGCCCCACTTCGCCGAAGACGACGAGCCCCTTCGAGAGGGCCTTGTTGCGAATGCTCGAATAGATGGCCGCGAGAACCGCCAAGTCCGCGGCCGTTTCGGAAATCTTCACGCCACCCACGGCGTTGATGAAGACGTCCTGATCGAAGCACGCCACACCCGCATGACGATGCAAAACAGCAAGGAGCATCGAGAGACGTTGCGCGTCGATCCCGACCGCGAGACGGCGCGGTGCCGGACTGTGACTTTCGTCGACGAGCGCTTGGATTTCGACGAGGAGCGGGCGCGTCCCTTCCTGCGTGACGAGCACGGTCGATCCGGGAATGTTCGACTTGTATTCCGAGAGGAAAATGGCCGAGGGGTTCGTGACGCCGCGCAACCCGTGGTCGGTCATCGCGAAGACGCCGAGTTCGTTCACGGCACCGAAGCGGTTTTTGAAGGCGCGAATGAGGCGGAAGTTGGAGTGAGTATCCCCTTCGAAGTAGAGCACCGTGTCGACGATGTGCTCCAGAATGCGCGGCCCCGCGAGCGCGCCGTCCTTCGTGACGTGCCCGACGAAAACGAGCGTAATCCCGTGGCTCTTTGCGATGCGCGTCAGGCGCGCAGCGCACTCGCGCACCTGCGAGACCGACCCCGGAGCGCTGTCGAGCTGCCCCGAAAAGAGCGTCTGAATCGAGTCGATCACGACGAATTCGGGCTTTTTCTCGGAAAGAACCGCTTCAATCTGCTCGAGTTCGATTTCGCTCATGAGCTGCAACCCGTGCGGATCGATCTGAAGGCGCTGCGCGCGGATCGCGATCTGCGAGGCGCTTTCTTCGCCCGAAACGTAGAGGGCGCTGACGCCCAACTGCTTCAAGCGGGCCATCACCTGAAGGAGAATCGTCGACTTCCCGATCCCGGGGTCCCCGCCGATCAGCGCCACGCCTCCGCGCACGAGGCCGCCGCCCATCACGCGGTCGAATTCGCTCAGGCCCGTGAGAATGCGGGGCGCTTCGTCGGTGCTGACGTCAGCGAGATCCTGAAGGGACCCCGTCGTGTCGACGAAGCCCTTCGGTGTGGGGCGGACCGAACCGTAACGGGCAGCCGCGCCTTCGGCGACGGTGAATTCCCGGAGCGTATTCCAGGCTTTGCAGTGCGGACACTGGCCCTGCCACTTTGCCGTCGTACCGCCGCAGTCGCTGCAGACGAATTCGGTGCGGGTCTTTTTCGTTTTGGGTGCCATCGAGCGTTCCTCGCGAAGGGAGCGCCGCGGCACTCCCCGAAGAGACGGGGGAAGAATGAAGAACGGATGAGAAGGAAACGGGTCCGATGCGACCCGCTCCGAGCTCACGCGTTCTTCACGTTGATCGGCACGCGGCGCGCCAGCGCGCAGATGAGCTCGTAACCGATCGTGCCGCAGGCGGAAGCGACGCGGTTGACGGGGAGGTGCTTGCCCCAGAGTTCGACCGTGGAACCGAGCGTTGCGGCCGGGATGTCCGTCACGTCGATTTCGAGCATGTCCATCGAAACCGCACCCGCAAGCGGTGCGATCTGCCCCTCGACCCACACGGGAGCACCGTCCGGCATCGAGCGGGGGTAACCGTCCGCGTACCCGCACGCCACCACCGCGATGCGCGAGGGGCGCTTCGCGATCCAGCGCGAGCCGTACCCTACGGCTTCGCCCGGGGCAATTTGCTGCACGGCGATGATCTTCGCGCAGAGCGTCATCGCCGGGACGAGCCCGAGTTCTTCGGACGTGATGTGCGCGTCGGGGCTGATCCCGTAGAGCGCCACCCCGGCGCGAACGGCGTTGCCGCCCACTTCGGGGTGCCAGAGAATGCCCGCGGAATTGGCCATGCAGGCGGCGGTTCCGCCGTTCGCAAGGCGCCCCATGCGAGTCAGCTGCTTTCCGACCGACGCGGGCGCGTCCCCGAGGTACGAGGGTTCGGCGTTCGCAAAGTGCGTGACCACCCCCATCACCCGCACGCCCTTGATGGCGGTGAGCTGATCGTAGACGGTGTTCACCTCGACGGGGAGAAAGCCGAGACGGTTCATCCCGGAATTCACTTTGATGTGGCAGCGAACGTCCTTCAGGTTCATGCGCTTGAGGATTTCAATCTGCCAGGGCGAATGGATCACGGTCTCGACGCCGATCGTCTGCAAGGGCTCGATGTCGGTTTCGTCGAAAAAACCTTCGAGAAGGAGAATGCGCTTTTTCCAACCGCACCGGCGCGCGCGCTCGGCGTCGCAAAGATCGATGGTCGCCAAACCGTCCGCCGCCTCAAAGGCCTTCACTGCGTTTTCCAAGCCGTGCCCGTAGGCGTTTGCCTTGACGACCGCCCAGACCGTTCGCCCCTCGGCGCGCTCGCGAAGTACGTTCAGGTTGTGGCGAAGCGCATCAAGATCGATTTCGGCATATATGGGGCGCGGCACGACGTTATCCTCCGGGAAAAAACTTCGCCCCCGGCGATTTTCGCCGCGAACCCCATCGCACGCCGAACCCGCCGCCCGTAAGGGCAGGCACGCGCACGCGAGCCGGGTCCGCCCGATACGACGGAGGCACGGTTCCGAGATTTTACGCTTCCCTCCGCCGGGGAACCTCGCTTCGCAACAAACCGACACGTTTCCCGAAGCCTCGTTTCGTCGGCGTGCGCGCCCGGTCAAGGTCGGTTCACTTTCAACCGGAGTCCGTTTTTTTGACCGAGCTCGTTTGCTACACTTCGGTAACATTTGTTTCGGCCTTCCCGCGTTCGGTAGGCCCAGGCTAGGACATTACTCAATGAAACGTGGTTTCTACACCATCATGGCGGCGCAGTTTCTTTCTTCGCTTGCCGACAATGCCCTGCTCATCGCCGCCATCGCGCTGCTCGCTTCGATCGGCGCGCCGGAGTGGATGACTCCGCTGCTCAAACTCTTTTTCGTCGTCAGTTACGTGTTGCTCGCCGCCTGGGTGGGCCTTTTCGCCGACTCGATGCCGAAGGGCCGGGTCATGTTTCTCACGAACTTCCTGAAAGCGTGTGGGTGCCTCCTGATGCTCTTCGGCGGCCATCCCCTCCTGGCCTACGCGATCGTGGGCGTGGGAGCCGCAGCCTATTCGCCCGCCAAGTACGGGATTCTCACTGAACTCCTGCCCCCCGAAAAGCTCGTCGTCGCCAACGGTTGGATCGAAGGGCTTACGGTGGGCTCCATCATCCTCGGGGTCGTGCTCGGGGGGGTACTCATCAAGCCCGAAGTAGCACAGCCGATTTTGAACATCTTCGGTCTTGAGGCGATCGGTCTTCACACCTACGCCGAAGGTGCGATCTTTGCGATCGCCTTCGTCTACCTCGCCGCCTCGATCGTCAACCTCGCGATCCCCGATACGGGCGCACGCTACCCGAAACAAAAGCTCGATCCGATCGATTCGATCCGCGGCTTCATGTCAAGCTGCCGCCTCCTCTGGCACGACCGACTCGGACAGATTTCGCTTTCCGTCACGACGCTTTTCTGGGGTGCGGGCGCCGTCCTGCAGTTTCTCGTTCTCAAGTGGTGCGACCACGCGCTCGGGATGGACCTCTCGCAGGGAGCCGTCATGCAGGCCGTGGTGAGCCTCGGGATTGCGATCGGCGCCGTGCTTGCCGCCGCCAAGGTTCCCCTGAAGCGCTCGCTCTCCGTTTTGCCGATGGGGATCTGCATGGGGGCGCTCGTCACCCTCACGGCTTACTTCACGAAGGACTTGGCTCCCGCAGGCGGGCTCGACCTTTTCGGATTCGAACTTTCCTGGGCCGTTCTCATGGCGGCGCTCGTCATGGTGCTCGTCGGCATTTGCGCTGGCTTTTTCGTCGTTCCGATGAACGCCCTCCTGCAGCACCGCGGTCATGTCCTGATGAGCGCGGGGCGCTCCATCGCCGTACAGAACTTCAACGAAAATCTCTCGATTCTCGTGATGCTCGGCGTCTATTCGCTTCTCATCCTCTTCGATCTCTCGGTGCCCGCCACGATGGTGATCTTCGGACTCTTCGTGATGACGTCGATGGGGCTCGTGATCTGGAAGCACCGCCGCAATCAGGCCGAGTACGACAGCACGCACCTGATCGGCGAAGAAAAGCGCCACTGAGAACCATTCGGCTCCAAAACACAGACCGCTCGAACGACACCGTTCGGGCGGTCTTTTTTTCGGGGGCCCGAGACGGCACGTCAATCCGCTTCGAGGGAGGTCGGTACGGCCGGTTCCGCAAGCGCGGCGAGCACCTCGCCCGTCGTCCGGTTGATGCACTCCGGGTCACACCGGCGATAGGGCGAAATGTCCGTGTCGTCGGACGTCAGCAGATCGAGAAAAGCCGCCGCGAAATTAACGAAGCAAAGGCCCTCGTCCGTTTCCGCATCGATTCCGGGAATGTCGAAAAACGCCATGTGGCTCGTGCGCCCTTCGCCCGAGGCGAGCGTCGTTTCCCCGATCGTCATGGAAGCGTCGGGGGCGTCGCATGAAAAGCCCACGGTGACCGTCCCGACGGAGCCCTTCGCGGCAAAAGTCCCGCGGCATTCGCCGACAGCGAGCTCGAACGACCAGTCGCGCGACGCGTCGACCGAAGGAAGGAGTTCCTGCGCCCGACAACTCGCCTCTTCGGGCGTGGCGACGCCTGGAATTGCAATGCCGTTTTTCTCAACGACAACGGGCACGTATTCTCCCGTCAGGCCCGTCTTCGTCGCCCGGTCGACGAGCAACATGATGCGACACAGGCCAGTGACGGTGTCGACCGACCAATACGGCAAGACGTCGTCGCCCGCCGTAAAAAAACTGAATTCAGCGGCCATGATTTCCTCCGCTTTCTTATTCGATGATGCCTTGGATTTCAGCTTCGTCCGGAGGACCGAGGGGCTCGACGTCTCCGACGCATCTGACGTACCGACCCCTCGACCTTCGTCAGGCGATCCGCTCGACCCCCGGCCCCGTCACGATGCTTTCGCCCGTCGCGCCGCGCGGTCGCACAGTGACGTGTGCGGGAATGCGGTCGCTCACGGCCTTCACGTGGCTGATAAGGCCGATGAGCTTTTGCGACGTGCGTTGCAGGGTTTCGAGGGCCGAGAGCGCCTTTTCGAGCGTGACGGCATCGAGACTCCCGAAACCTTCGTCGAGAAAAAGCGTGTCGACGCGCAGGTTCTTCGTGCTGATGCGCGAGAGCGCCAACGCAAGCGCCAAACTCACGAGGAACGTTTCCCCGCCCGAGAGATTCGCCGACGTGCGCACGACCCCCGCGAGATCCTCGTCGCGCACCGCAACGTCCAGTTGCGACGCGCCCGCGGGCTCCAGTCGATAACGGCTGTGCATGTGTTCGAGCATCACGTTCGCGTTTTGAAGAAGCATCGCAAAGGTGAGCTTTTGTGCGGCCTTGCGGAAGCGCTTCCCTTCGGCGTCCCCGATCAACGCGACGAGCTTCGCCCACTCGGCACCGCGAAGGCGCTGCGCTTCGATCGCTTTCCTCATCTCGGCACTCGTGCGACGCCGTTCGTCGTCGGCCCGACGCTTTTCCGCCAGGCTCCCCAACGTCTCGCGAAGCCTCGCAACCGCAGAGAGCACGGCGGAGAGTGCCGCCTCGGTGTGTGCGGCGTCCAGACGCGCGTCGCCGGACCCAGCCTCTTCGAGCGACGCGAAGAGCGCCTCAAGCGCCCCTCGAGCCGCTTCGTCGTTCTTCCGTGCGATGGAAAGCGCGGTGCGCGCAGCCGAAAGCGCCTCGGCGCGCTCGTGCACGGCGCGCTCCAAGCGCTCGATTTCGGAGCCCGAGAGACACGCCGCGCGCAGTTCGTTTTCGCTTTCAAAGCCCGCCGCGTGAAGTTTTTCTCCGAACGCCTTTTCGGCGTCGGCCAACTCCTTCGTAGCCGCACTCCGGCGTACCTCGAGACTCTTTTCCGCCTCAAGCGCTTCGGCGAGCGTTTTCGCCGCCCGGCGGCTCTCGGTCTCCGCCGCTTCTTCACAGGTACGGGCGGACGCGAGGGCCGCACGACGCGCCGCGTTTTCGGCCTTCGGATCGATCGTTCCCCAGGTTCGGGTACGTTGCTCGCGCGCTTCGCCGAGCGTTTTTTCCCGAGCTTCGAGCACAACTCGAGCGTTTTCCGCCCGAGTGCGCGCTTCTTCGCACTTCGCCGCCTCAAGCGCGACCGCACTTTCCGCGCGGCGCGCGGCTTCGAGCGCCGCATCGCGCGCGCGAAGAGCGTCTTCGCGTCGGGCCGCGCGCTCTTCGAGCTCCTTCAAAATCACGGCGGGTTTGGGAGCCTTCGCGAGCCGTTCTTCGGAAATCCAGGACGAGACCGACTGCAGATAGTCGGCCCGAGCCGCCTCGAGCGCGCTCTCGGCGCCCGCCAGTTCTCCGAGGAGCGTCTGACGCTCAAGCGCCCGACCCTCCGCACGACGTCGAGCCGCATCGGCTTCGTCGCGGGCCTCCCGTTCGGCACGCTCCGCGAGCGTCAAGGCACGACGCACTTCGTCGGCCTTGCGCTGCGCCGCACCCGCCGTGCTCGACCACGCGCGAAGTGTGGCGATCGACCCTTCGAGGCGTTCCGCTTCCAAGGGTCTTCCGTCCTCGAACGCTTCGGGCCACGTCCCTTCCAGACGCGCGCGCACTTCGCCGAAGCGCCTGAAAAGACCTTCGAGGTAATCGCGCACGGTGTCCGTAAGGCCGTCGGCATTTTCGAGCACCGCGCGTCCGCGCACGGTCTCGTCGTCGATCGAAGTCGCCCACTCGGCACAAAGACGCGCTTCCGCGGCGCGGCGCATTTCAAGAAGGCTCTGCTCCAAGCCTTTCCCGGCCGACGCGATTTCCAAATCGCGCTCGGCCTTTTCTTTGGCGCCGGCGACGAGCGCCGTTTTCTGCGCGAGCGCTTCCAACGTATGGCGGCGTTCCGCCTCCAAGCGCTTGTCTTCGGCGATTTCCGTCGCGAGCGCTTCGGTTTTCTTTGCGACCGCCATGCGTCGCAGGGCCGCGGTGCGGTGCCGTTCGACCGCGAGCTTCACGGCGGAGAGCCCCGAGCGGATCGCTTCCGCATCGGGGTCGGAGCGAAGTACCTCTTCGGCCTTCACACCCGCGCGGGACGCCTCTTCGAAGGTCGCCCGGGCGGCTTTCACACGGACTTCGGACGCGATGAGGTTTTCACGCGCCGAACATGCTTCTTTTGTTTCGCGCTCAAGCGCTTCCGTCAACTGGGCGATTTCCGTGTCCGCCCGAAGGAGCGCTTCGAAAACGGGTTGAAATTCGGCTTCCGAACGCTCCGCGGCTTCGCGTGCGCTGCGGGCGGTTGAACGCGCCGCGTCGGCCGCGTGCGCGCGCTCGCGCGCCGAGGTCGCATTCGCGCGGGCTTTTTCCAAGTCCCGCTCCAAGGCTTCGGCGCCGCGCCGATCGCGCTCAAGCGCCGCGAGCCCTTCGGCGGGCGCCAAAGCACGGCGCGCGGCCTGAAGTTTTGCTTCGTCTTCGGCTGCGCGACGGCTCTCCCCTTCGGCGCGTTCCGTTTGCGCTTCGCGCGCTTTGAGTTCGACCTCGGCCTGCGTTCGGGCTTCCCAGAGAGCCTTTGTTTTTTCAAGAACCACACGGCGTGCTTCGTGTTCGGTCACGTCTTTGGCCGCCTGCGCGTGCTCGGAATCAAGCACCGCACGCGCTTCGTCGCTCATCGGAAGCGCATGTTCGAGTTCGGCTTCAAGCGCTGCGAGTTTTCGACGCTCCTCGCGTTCGCGCTCGAACACGGCGCGACCGATGTCGGAATAGAGACTCGTCCCCGTGATCTGTTCGAGAATCGCCGCGCGTTCGTCCTCTTTGGCGCGCAAAAGGCTCGCAAAGGCCCCTTGCGCGAGCATGACGCTCTTCGTAAAGGTTTCGAACGTGAGCCCCGTGACCCGATCGATCGCGTTTCGCCACTCGGTTTTCTTTTCGGCGAGGATTTCCCCCGCGGTATCGTCGGGGTTCGCCAATCGCACGAGCTCCACCTGCTCGGGTTGCAAATTGAGGCTCTTGCGGGCGAGTCGTTGCGACCAGCGCGAGAGGTACGTAACGCCTCGCACTTCGAAGACGACCGCTGCATAGCATTCCGTGCGGCCCTTCGTCATGACCATGCATTTTTCCGCTCCCTTCCCGGCTTCGGTTCGGGGGGTCGTGCCGTAAAGCGCCAGGGCGAGCGCGTCGAGAATCGAAGTTTTGCCGCTCCCCGTCGGACCGACGATCGCGAAAATGCCGCTTTGCCGATAGGCGGGATCGCGAAAGTCGATCGAGAATTCGCCCGCAAACGAGTTGATGTTTTTCCAGCGCAGTTTCAAGAGCCTCATCGTCCGTCCTCCGAGTCGCCCGCCTTATCCTTGCCTTCTTCGTCGAACTTTGCCGTTCGGACCTCTTCGTCGGGGAGCGCCTTCACGCGCACGTCGTGCAGGACGTCGTTGAAGAGGTGCGTGAGCTTTTCGCGCTCCGCCGCGTCTTCGATTTCCCGCTCCGCCACCGATCGGAACACGTCTTCGGGCGTGATGTCGTCGAGACTCATGGAGGGAAAGCTCACCTCCGAGGCCGCCCGGCGAGGCGTTCGGCGCCGCACGGCACCGAGCACGACCCCCGCTTTTTCAGCCGCGCGCTGCAGTTCGTCGACCACGATCGACGCGTCGACCGCGTCACCCTCGTACTCGGCTTCGACGATGGCGGCCAGTCCCCCTGGATTCGCACGGTCGGCAATGGCCGACTTCAGTTCGTCGAGCGTCCCCCGGATCGAAACGATTTCGCGCGGCTGCGGCACGGGAAGGATTTCGGGTTCGAGAAGCCGCCCCTCGTCGTCGATCGTAACGAGCACCACCTGATGGTCGTATGCGGCGTGCCCGAAATGCAGCGCCAGAGGAGCGCCGCAGTAGCGCACGGGAATGTCCGCTTTCACGCTTTGCGCGTGATGGATGTGCCCGAGCGCCACGTAGTGCCAGCCCGTTCCGAAGGCGGCCGAGGTGACGTTTTTAAGCGACCCCACGTAGACGCTCGGATCGTAGTCGGCGGGGGTTGAGACGCCGGGCGAGAGGCTCGAGCCCGTCACGAAGAGGTGTCCCATCGCAACGAGCGGTACGCGCCCGCCCGTTTCGTCGAGCAGAAGATGCCGCACGGCCTGATAATGCTCAAAGACACCTCGCTCCCACATTTGAGCCCGCTCGAGGTTCGAGAGATCCATGGCCGACGTGCGCACGTCCCCCTCGCGCAGATACGGAACCGCCGCAACGCCGAGGATCGGCATCCCCGATTCGTCTTCAACGACGAAAGCCTGCTCCTCGGGATCGTCCCCGGCCACAAACACGCGGCAACCTTCGAGAAGCGGGCGCGCCGCCCCGAGAAAGCGGGCGGAATCGTGGTTCCCCGCCGTGATGACGACGGCCTTCACGGACGTTTCGGAAGCTTTCCGAAGGAAGTCGTAATAAAGACGCTGCGCCGCGGTCGAGGGCATCGTCGTATCGAAGACGTCGCCCGCAACGAGGAGCACGTCGGGCCTGCGCTCGACGAGGATCCCGACCAACCAATCGAGAAAGCTCGCGAAGTCGGCGCTGCGGTCGACGTCGGCGAGCGTGCGCCCGAGATGCCAGTCGGAAGTGTGAAGAATGCGAATCGGCATGGGAAACCTTCGAAGAGCAAAAACTGTCGGATGGCTTGTTCGAAAAGTCTACGCGAAGGCGAAAAGACCCATGGGGGTCCCCTTTCGTGCAACCGACGGACGACAGGCGACATCGAAAAAGCCCGCGCCCCGGAGCGTTTCCGAAGCGCGGGCTTTTGTTGAATTCAAGTCGCTTGCGACGTCCCGTCTCAGAGGCCGTGCGCGGTGCGGTAGGATGCGATGTCTTCCACCGAGATCATGGTCATGCCGTGTTCGATCGCGTACTTGGCGACGTCGGGCAGGCGCATCATGGTGCCGTCGGGGTGCATGAGTTCGCAGAGCACGCCGGCGGGCTCGAGCCCGGCGAGGCGGCAGAGATCGATCGAGCTTTCCGTGTGGCCGCGACGCTCGAGCACGCCTCCCTTGCGGGCGCGCAACGGATAGACGTGACCGGGACGACGGAGGTCTTCGGGGCGCCCGTTCGGGTTGGCGGCCGCCTTGATGGTGAGCAGTCGATCATGGGCGGACACGCCCGTCGTGACGCCCTCCGCCGCTTCGATCGCGACCGTGAAGGCGGTGCCCTGCGTGTTGGTGTTCGCGGCGACCATCGGAGGAAGCGCCATGCGATCGCACGCCTCTTCCGTGAGGCACACGCAGACGATGCCGGAGCAGTCGCGAATCATCTGCGCAACCTGCGCTTCGGTCAGGTGCTGAGCGGAATAGATCAAGTCACCTTCGTTTTCGCGATCCTCGTCGTCGACGACGCACAGACCTTCGCCGCGGCGAAAGGCTTCGAGCGCGCGGACCATGCGTTCTTCGGCGTCGGCGCCGAAAGCAGTCAGATCGTAGCGGGCAGGTTCAGTCATTTGGGCACTCCTTCCTGATTGGGGTGTTAAACGGTTCTTGGCCCGAGGGGGCGGCACAGCAGCCGCGAAAGAGTGCCGCGCGAGCCCGCAAGGACTCGCACTTCCGGGGTGCCTCGTAACGCGAAACCTCGCGCGCCGAACGCTGAGTACGAAATACCGGACGCCGTCGGGAATCTCATTCCGAGATTCCGACGGCCGAGCCGCACCCCCTGCTCTTCCTTCCGGACTGTCACCGTCGGTTCCGGAGTTGCACCGGATCTGCGCGCGGTCCCGTTTTCGAACGGACCGGCGCTCGCGGACTTTACCGCCGATAGGGAATTTCACCCATCCCTGAGCAAGGACGCATTCTACGGATTTACCCGACGTGCCGTAAAGCCTCGCCGTTCACGGCGGGGATATAAGGCACCCGC
>CAJLHF010000054.1 GCA_905206365.1 uncultured Sutterella sp.
CTGACGGCTCGGTAGGGAATCTCCGTCCCCTTTAGGGCGGAGAGGATGTCAATCCTCGTTCGCCTGCGTTTCACCCTTCACGAACGCTTCGTTTTCGATGCGGGCGTTGAGCGTCGCCTTGAGCGCTTCGAGATAACCGATGCGGTCGGCTTCGCCGTAGATACCGGCGAGTTCGCTCGTGAGGCTGCGGATCTGAGCTTCGGTCGGTTCGACGAGCTTCGAATCCTTCACGTAGGCGATGATGTAGGCGCCGCCCTCGACCTGCATGCCGACGAAAGCGGGAAGCTTCTCGGCGGGATAGGAGATTTCGGCGTCGATCAACTCGACGGGCTGACCCTGCGTCTTCTGGCGCGAAACGCGCACGGGTTCGGCAAAGCCTTCGAGGCTCTTCGAGGCGCGCACTTCGGCGAGCTTCTTTTCGCCGTCCGCCTTCGCGAGTTCGCGAGCGCGCTCGAGCTTGAGCTTCTCGACGATCTGAGCCTTCACGTCTTCGTAGGGACGCACGGCCGTCGGGAAGTATTCGAGCACGCGGGCGGAAACGAGCACGTTGGAGCGCACTTCGATCGCGTTCGTGTTGCGCTTTTCCTTGAGGCTTTCTTCACCGAAGAGCGACTCGACGAGGTGTTCCGTGATGATCGGGCGCAGTTCCGGATCCGTCACGCCTTCACGCGTCACGTTGTCGACCGTTTCGATCTTGAGACCGAAGCGTTCGGCGGCGGGATCGAGACTGTCGGGCTGCTCGTAAACAATGTTCGTGAACTCTTCGGCCTTTTCCGAGAATTCGCGGATCGCCATCTGTTCGACGTATTCGTGCTCGATCTCGCCCTTCACTTCCTCGAAGCTCCTGCCGTGCTCGGGGCGGATGTCGGTAACGTAGATGATGTGGTAACCGAATTCGGATTCGACCGGACCGACGATGTCGCCCTTGTTGGCTGCATAGACGGCGTCTTCGAAGGGCTTGACCATCAGGCCGCGACCGAAGAAGGAGAGGTCGCCCCCGTCGTTGGCGCTGCCGGTGTCGGCGGAATTGGCCTTGGCGAGTTCCGCGAACTTCGAGGGATCGGCCTTCGCTTCGGCCAGAAGCTTTTCGGCCGTCTTGAGCGCGGCCGCCTTGTCGTCGCCGAATTCGATCAGGATGTGGCTCGCGCGGCGTTCTTCGGGCACGATCCAGCGGTTCTTGTTCTGTTCGTAATACGCCTTGATCTCGTCGGGATTGGGTTTCTGGTCACGGAAGTTTTCGGGCGAAAATTCGACGTACTGAATCTTCACGTGTTCGGGCGCCATGAATTCGTCGCGGTGCGCGTCGTAGTAAGCCTTCGATTCTTCGTCCTTGACGACGAGGGCGTCGAGGTAATCGGTGGCGTTCACGATGAAAGTCTGTACTTCGCGCTCTTCGGTGAGCACGTTGTGAAGTTCGCGCACGAGCGCCTGCGGCACGGGGTGGGTACCCGCAACGCCCGAAAGAAGCACTTCCTTCGAAAGATCGCGCCGGATTTCGGCGACGAACTGCGCGTCGCTCTTCCCCTGGCTCTGGAGGAAGCGTTCGTAGAGTTCAGGGGAGAACTTCCCGTCGACCTGAAGAGCCGCAGCGTTCTTGATGAGGTTGATGGCGTCGGCTTCGGAGACGTCGACGTACTCGGACAACACCGTCTGCGTCACGGCGGACTCGTCCATCAGAGCACGCACGATCGCCTCACGCGCTTCGGGCGACTCGAGCATGTTGGCGCGGAAGTTTTCCCCGAGCTGCTGGCGGAAACGCTCAAGCTGCTCGCGCTTGGCGCGGTCGAAGTCCTCGGGCGTGATCGAGGCGTCGCCCACCTTGGCGATCGAGTTGTCGGCCTGAGTCATGCGGTTGTACGAATAAATCCCCGTCACCACGAAACTCGGAATGATCAGCACCATGGCGATGAACATCAGCCAGCGCTTGTGATTGCGAAATGCCTGAAGCATGAGTCACCCTATAGATCCCGTTTCGTCTCGCGAGGGCGAAACGGCGTCGATGATTGCGTTCTTTTTTTAGGCCGTGCGCGTCGTACGGACAAGAAAAAAGGCGAACCCTTCGGTTCGCCTTTCCTCAAGAATTCGTTGGCGGAGTGGACGGGACTCGAACCCGCGACCCCCGGCGTGACAGGCCGGTATTCTAACCAACTGAACTACCACTCCACGCTGTGCGCGTTTGGCAGGCTTAAACCTAAGTCCGACATTTTAGCGAACTTTGCTCGAATTCGTGGACCTTATTGTTCACAAGGGTTTCAAACCCTTGTGAAGTAGTTGGCGGAGTGGACGGGACTCGAACCCGCGACCCCCGGCGTGACAGGCCGGTATTCTAACCAACTGAACTACCACTCCATTCCACTGAGCTTTGTTTCAGCCTAGAGGACGAATTATACCGATTTCGAAAAGTTTGTCAAGTCATCTCGACACTTTTTTCTTCGGTTCTCAAAGCCGTCCTCGTCCGGGAACGTCTTTGATACTGTCTCGTTTCCGAGGCATAAAAAAGCCGATTTAAATGGCTTTCTTATGCCGACCCTTTCGGATCGACGGCGGTGTTGGCGGAGTGGACGGGACTCGAACCCGCGACCCCCGGCGTGACAGGCCGGTATTCTAACCAACTGAACTACCACTCCGCAGCACGTTTTCTTTGGCGCAAGCGCCGAAGAGAAAACGAATTATACGGAAACTTCGGAGATTGTCAAGAGTCGTTGAAAAAATCATCGACTCCTGATTGAGTGTGGTGGGCGCTGAGAGTCTCGAACTCCCGACCTTCGCCGTGTAAAGGCGTTGCTCTACCAACTGAGCTAAGCGCCCGACTCCGACTCCGATCGACTCGGAATCGTTTCCGGTTCCGCGAATCGGAAAATTCCGAATCGAGGAGCGGGGAACTTTACCATAATTCGCTCGAAATTGCCAAACGCAGTCCCTGAAAAAAAAAATCGAAGCGACCCCGAAGGGTCGCTCCGACGATTTCGATGCGGAACAAACTGCACGGTACATGCGCGGGGCCCGCCGGCCGGAGCGTCGATCGGACGTCCCGTCTCTTCGGTCCCTTGTGCGGAAACCCGGCGGTTTTTACGCGGGCTGTGCCGACACGCTCGAAGGTTCGGCGTTCGAGGGAGCGCCGGGGACAACACCCTGCGCCGCGGGCTTCGCTTCAGTCGCCGCGATCGGTTCGGGCATCCGCACGAGCGCCTCCTTGAGCACGTCGTCGATCGTCTTCACGTAGACGATGCGCAGATCCTTCAGCACGTCTTCGGCGATTTCCTTCATATCCTTGCGGTTCTCGTCGGGAACGAGCACCGTGCGAACGCCGCCGCGGGCGGCCGCCAGGAGCTTTTCCTTCAGGCCGCCGATGGCGGTGACGCGACCGCGCAGAGTGATTTCACCCGTCATGGCCACGTCGCTGCGCACGGGGATGTCCGTAAGCGCGGAGACCATGGCGGTCGTAATCGCCGCACCCGCCGAAGGACCGTCCTTCGGGGTTGCGCCTTCGGGGAAGTGCACGTGCCAGTCGGTCGCGTAGAAGACGTCGTTCGGGATGCCGAAGGAAGCCGCACGCGAACGCACGACAGAGCGCGCCGCCTCGACGCTTTCCTTCATGACGTCGCCGAGGCTGCCCGTACGGATCACGTTCCCCTTGCCGGGGAAAGTGACGACTTCGACGTTAAGGATATCGCCGCCCACGCTCGACCACGCGAGACCGTTCACGTACCCCACGGCGGGAGCGCGTTCGGCTTCGGTGATGTCGTACTGGCGGATACCGAGATACTTCTCGACCGCCTTGTCGTCGACGACGATCGGCAGTTCGACCGTACCGTCCTTCTTTTCGAGTTCGCCGAGCAGGATCTTGCGAAGAATTCGACCGATCGTACGTTCGAGCTGGCGCACGCCCGCTTCGCGGGTGTAGTAGCGAATCACCTCAAGGATCGCCGAGCGCTCGATGCGCACTTCCTCCTCTTTGATGCCGCAGGCGCGCATTTGCTTGCCGACCAGGTGCTGTTCGGCGATGTGCACCTTCTCGTCTTCCGTGTACCCTTCGAGGTCGACCACTTCCATGCGGTCGAGCAACGCGGGCGGAATGTTGTACGAGTTCGAAGTCGCCACGAAGAAGACGTCCGAAAGATCGAACGGCAGTTCGACGTAGTGATCTTCGAACGCGTTGTTCTGTTCGGGGTCGAGCACTTCGAGAAGCGCCGAGTTGGGATCGCCGCGCACGCCGCCCGAAATCTTGTCGATTTCGTCGAGAAGGAACAGCGGATTGCGAACGCCCGCCTTCGTGAGGTGCTTGATGACCTGACCGGGCATCGCGCCCACGTACGTACGGCGATGACCGCGGATTTCCGCTTCGTCGGCGATGCCGCCGAGCGCCATGCGAACGTAGTTGCGGTTCGTCGCGCGCGCGATCGAACGACCGAGCGAGGTCTTACCTACGCCAGGGCCGCCCACGAGGCAGAGAATCGGCGCCTTCATCTTGTCCTGGCGCTTCTGCACGGCCAGGTACTCCAGAATGCGTTCCTTCACCTTCTTGAGCCCCCAGTGATCCTCGTCGAGAATCTGACGGGCGTGCTCGATGTCGGTGTTGATCGTGCACTTCTTCGTCCACGGCAGATCGAGGAGCACGTCGACGTAGCCGCGAACGACGGCCGCTTCGGCCGCCGTGGGCGACATGCCCTTCAGGCGGCGCACTTCTTCGAGCGCCGTCTTTTCGACATCGGCCGGGAGCTTCGCTTCGCGCACCTTCTTCTCGAGCGCGGCCGTATCGTCCGGACCGTCCTCCTCGTCGGACATGCCGAGTTCCTTGCGGATGGCCTTCATCTGCTCATTGAGGTAGTACTCGCGCTGATTACGGTCCATCTGATCCTTGACGCGCATCTGGATGCGGCGGTCGATCTGACCGCTTTGATGCAGACGCTGCATGAGCTCAAGCAACATGTCGAAGCGCTTGAAGGGATCGATCTCGCGAATGAAGGCGATGCGCTCTTCGGTCGAGAGCGGAAGCACGGCCGCCGCGAGGTCGCAGCAGAGCACGGGATCGGACTCTTTCTCGATGGCTTCGAACACTTCGGGCGGGACCTTGCGCTCGTCCGAAAGGAAGTGGCGCACGCCGCTCACAAGCGAAACGCGGAACGGAACGAGCTCGTTCTGGGGTGCGTCAAGCGTCGGAATGTCTTCGACGACCGCTTCGTAATAGGCCTTGTCGGGATCTTCCGAACGAGGCATGACGAGCGACTTGAGCGAGCAACGCGTCAGACCGCGAACAAGCCCCTTGACCGAGCCGTCGGGCAGGCGCAAAAGCTGTGTGATCTCGCCAACGACGCCCACGTCCCAAAGGTCTTCGGCCGTCGGTTCGTCGACTTCTTTCTGGCGTTGCGTGAGAAGAACCACCTTCGCATCCGTTTCCTTCAGCGCGGCTTGAGCGGCCTCCACCGAAACCGGTCGGGACATGAAGACGGTGGTCATCGTGTTGGGTCCCACCACCATGTCGCGAAGCGGCACCACGGGCAGACGCACAGGAGTTCCCGGGGAGTTGAACTTGTTGGTCAAAGTATGAGTTCCTAAAGAATTCTGTCGGTACGTCTTATATGGGGACGACTCGTCGGGTTTTCAATGCGCGAACCGACCCCGTGACGGAAATGACGCCGAAGGGGCGTCGCCCGGCCCCAAAGAGGCCGGGCGTCGGGTGCGGGCAACCGCTTTCCCGAAACAAAATCGCCCCTGGCATTCGGCCGAGCACGCTCAGGCGGAAGGCGTCTGAGTGCTGCGGCGGAAGATTTCGGGCTTGGCCGTTTTTTGAACGGCGTCCTTCGTCACGATGACGCGCTCGACGGGCTCCTCGGCGCCGGGGAGTTCGAACATCGTGTCAAGAAGAATGTCCTCCAGAATCGAGCGCAACCCGCGAGCCCCGGTCTTGCGTTCGATCGCGCGACGGGCGATTTCCTGCAAGGCGTCGGCCGTAAATTCGAGCTCGATCCCTTCCATTTTGAAAAGCGCCTGGAACTGTCGAACGATGGCGTTCTTCGGCTCCGTCAGGATGCGGATGAGGGCTTGTTCGTCGAGGCTGTTGAGACACGTGATCACGGGCAGTCGACCGACGAGCTCGGGGATCAGGCCGAAGCGCACGAAGTCGGACGCTTCGACTTTGGAGAAGATGTCGGTCGATTCGCGTTCGCGCTTCCCGTGCACGGTGCCGCCGAAGCCGATCGTGCTCTTTTGCGTGCGCTGCTCGATGATGCGTTCCATCCCGTCGAAGGCGCCCCCGCAGATAAAGAGAATCTGCGTCGTGTCGACTTCGATCATCGGACGGTTCGGGTGCTTGCGCCCGCCCGCTTCGGGCATGCGCGCGACCGTCCCTTCGATGAGCTTCAAAAGCGCCTGCTGCACGCCCTCGCCCGAGACGTCGCGCGTGATCGAGGGGTTTTCGCTCTTGCGGGCGATCTTGTCGATTTCATCGAGGTAGATGATGCCGCGCTGAGCCTTTTCAATGTCGCCGTCCGCCGCCTGAACGAGACGGGCGACGATGTTTTCGACGTCTTCGCCCACGTAACCGGCTTCGGTGAGGGTCGTCGCGTCCGCAATCGCAAAGGGCACGTCAAGCGCGCGGGCGAGCGTCTGCGCAAGAAGCGTTTTCCCGGAGCCCGTCGGGCCCACGATGAGAACGTTCGACTTCTGAAGTTCGACTTCGCGGTCCTTTTCGGCCGCATCGCCCTTTTCGTCGAGCGCCTTCAGACGCTTGTAGTGGTTGTAGACCGCAACGGCGAGCGTACGCTTCGCGTGCTCCTGACCGATCACGTATTTTTCGAGGTGTTCGTAAAGTTCCTTCGGGGTCGGGAGCTTCTTGGGTTCGGACGCGGGCGTCTCGGGCACTTCGGCCTCGGATGCGGGCGCGACTTCGCCCGACGACTTCGCGCGCGATTCGACGACCTTCATCATGTTGCGCACGCAACGGTCGCACAGGTACGTGTCGGGTCCGACACCGAGGAGCGTTTGGCAGGCACTCTTCGGGCGACCGCAACACGAGCACGTCAGTTCTTTCTTGCTATCCATGGTGAACCGGGCGTCCTTCTTACGGACGCTTCGTCAAAATTTCGTCGATGAGGCCGTATTCGAGCGCTTCTTGGGCCGACATGAAGTTGTCGCGGTCCGTGTCGCGCACGAGATCTTCGTAGCTCTTGCCGGTGAATTCGGCCATGAGTTCGTTCATCTGGCGCTTGATCAGAAGCAGCTGGCGGGCGCGGATTTCCACGTCGCTCGCCTGGCCTTCGGCGCCGCCGAGCGGCTGGTGAATCATGATGCGCGAATGCGGCAGCGCGTAACGCTTGCCCTTTTCGCCCGCCGCGAGGAGGAACGCCCCCATCGAAGCGGCCATCCCGAGGCAAATCGTATTGACCTTGGGACGAATGAAGCGCATCGTGTCGAAAATCGCCATCCCCGCGGACACCGAACCGCCGGGGCTGTTGATGTAGAGCGAGATGTCCTTGTCGGGATCTTCGCTTTCGAGGAAAAGGAGCTGCGCGACGATGAGCGACGCCGACTGATCGTTCACGTCCGTGTTGAGAAAGACGATGCGGTCGCGCAGAAGGCGCGAGTAAATGTCGAAGCTGCGTTCGCCGCGGCCGGAATTTTCAATAACGATGGGTACGAGTGACATCGCGACCTCTGTTGTTTCTTGGGGGGTGTGCGACACGAGCTTTGAAAGCTCGGTTTCGCTCCTCGTTTGTTCGGAAAAGGCGCCGTGCGTCCGCCCGAGGGCGGTTCGGCGCGCAAAAGTGCGTCCATTATCGCGGAGAATTCGATCCTCTGCTCGGTCGGGCGCCCGGCTTCGACGCGATCGGTCCGAATACGGGAAGAATGCGGCACGATCGTGCGTTTCAAATGGGGCCGCACGCACTTCGTCATCCGCGCGATCTCGAAACGACAAAGGAGAGGTCCCCACGGAGGGAAGCCTCTCCTCTTCATTCCGAATCTTCGGGTCCGGGCGAACCCTCGCCCGAAGTCGGCAGGCGCACCCCGCCCGGAAGCGGGGGCGTCGGAGAACCTTAGAACTGGCTCTTCATCACGTCTTCGAACGCAACCTTCTTCGTTTCGGTCTTGGCGTGAGAGAGAACCCAGTCAACGAGCTTCTCTTCGAAGATCTGCGCGCTGAAGTTCTGGCGGGCGTTGGCGTTCTTCAGGGCGAAGTCGACGAATTCGGCCGGGTTTTCGTAGGAAACGGCGAAAAGTTCGGCGCGAGCCTTGATTTCTTCGTCCGTCACTTCGAACTTGGCTTCTTCCTGGACCTTTTCCGCGAAGAGCGAGAGGCGGATGCGACGTTCGGCCTGTTCCTTGAAGAGGTCGGCGGGCGGGAGGCTCTTCATCTTCTTGACGTCGAGACCGCGGGCTTCGAGGTCGCGCAGGCTCTGCTGCAGGAGGTTCTGTTCTTCGTTGGCGACGAGGTCGGCGGGCAGACGGAAGGTGAGGAGCTTCGCGACGGCTTCCATCACGCGGGCCTTCGTTTCCATTTCGACGCGCGTCGAGACTTCGCGGGTAAGGTTCGTCTTGATTTCGGCACGCAGAGCTTCGACACCGCCTTCGACGCCGAGGGACTTCGCGAATTCTTCGTCAACTTCGGGGTACTTCGGTTCGGCGACTTCGGTCACCTTGACTTCGAATTCAGCGGTCTTGCCGTTGAGGCTCTGGAGACCGTAATTTTCCGGGAAGGTGAGCGGGAAGGTCTTTTCTTCGCCGGCCTTCATGCCCTTGACGGCTTCTTCGAATTCGGGGAGCATGCGGCCTTCGCCGAGCACGAAAACGTGGCCTTCGGCCGTACCGCCCTGGAAAGCGGTGCCGTCGATCTTGCCGACGAAGTTGAGCGTGATGCGGTCTTCGTCCTGAGCGGCGCGATCGCAGGCGGTATATTCGGCGCGCTGCTTGATCATCGTCTTGATCGTGGCATCGACGGATTCGTCCGTCACTTCGCATTCGAACTTGGTGAGTTCAACCTGCGAGAGGTCGGGCAGTTCGACTTCGGGGAAGACTTCGAACGTGGCGACGAAGTGCATTTCGTTCTGGTCGTTTTCCGTGCCGGGCTTGACGTTGATGCGGGGAGCGCCGGCCACCTTGAGACCGGATTCGCGGGAAGCGTCGACCCAGGCCTGGGAGACGAGCTCGTTGACGGCTTCGTCAAAAGCCTGCATGCCGTACATGGCACGAACCTGCTTCATCGGAACATGGCCCTTGCGGAAGCCCGGCATGCGGACGTTCTTGGCCTGCTTCACAAGCTTGCGTTCGGCGAGTTCGTTGGCGGCGGAGGTCGCAATCGTGAATTCGAGGGTACGCTCGAGGGGATTGACTTCGACCTGTTCGACGGCCTGTTCATTCGTTTCAGTCATCGCTATTTCTTCGCAAAAAGATCCTGGCCGGTCGGCCGGATGCGTGATGGGAAAAAGTCCGCCGACACCACCCTGGCGTCCGGCGAGAATCCGGTAGTTCCGCCCGGCTTTCGCCCGAGGCGGGCGCCGACGCTCCGAAAAGCGTCGCGCGAGTTCGTCCGCCCGAAACCCGCACGCGGGCGGCAGACGAATCGAAGCTTTGCATTATAACGGAGTCCTCCCGCCACTGCATTTCAGGGCCTCGTTCCGAGGGCCGACGGTCCCGACGGAAATCAGGAAGTTGCGTGCGTTTTCCCGTCTTTGCCCGCACGGCAGTCTCTTCGAAGAAAACGTCCCGCGTTCCATCGGTAACACTTCCCGAGTCCGCAACGTATGACAAGGGGGCGGCCCCTTGGTAAACTGCATTCCCCCGATGCGATGCAATCGATTTTGCGTCGCGTCGATCCCGACTACACGCTCCCGAATCACGACTCGGCTTCTGTTTTTCCATGACGCCTCATTGCATCCGCACGGGGAATTGCGCCCGTCTTCTCGTTGCCGCCCTTTTCATCGGAACCCTTGCGGGCTGCGCCGTTCCTCCGCCCGCCCCCGAAACCGAGCAACCCGCCGTCGTTGAGGCCGACCCCGTCGTCGACGAGCAGGAGCACCGCGCCCTCGACGCGCTCTCGGACCGTTTCGAGGTCGTGGGCGTTCGGATGCGCGCCATTTGTGTCTCGCCCGAAAACCGGGCCTACTACAACAAAACCGCCTGCCTTCCCTCGGGTATCACCGAGGCAATGCTCAAGGACACAAGTCGCATCACGAAAGCTCAAAAGCGCGCGGCCGAACAGGTCTTCAACGCCACTCACACCCTTAACGAAGAAACGCGCGACCTCATGCTCAAGTCCGGGATTCCGAGCTACATGGACGAGGCGATCGAGTCGCGCCGCACGATCGATCCTGCCGTCAAAGATCTCCAGAACCGACTGCTCTCGGGAAAAATCACCTGGGGCGAGTACAACCGCGAACGTCGCGACCTTGCGGTCCGCAGTGCCGAGAGTCATCACGAATAATTCCTCTCTCACACCCGACGGGAGGAAACGCGGCGGCGCCGAATCCGCTAGAATTGTCCTTCTCCCGTGCGGGAGTGGCGAAATTGGTAGACGCACCAGGTTTAGGTCCTGACGCCTTCAGGCGTGCCGGTTCGAGTCCGGCCTTCCGCACCACAATACAACATCTACCTTTAGCGAACTCCGGCAACCACCGGATGTGGTACGCCTTGATGGTCGGCGGCCACTTCTAGTTACTGCCCGGTTGCTACATGCAGGAAGTGCGGTTCGCCTAACAAGTTCAATCCTGCCGTGCGGCCGGGGACTACAGAAGAAATTAACGTAGAACGTCCGCCGCTTTCTCTAGCACCCGAAAGCGTTTCGAATTACCATGGGCGCGTGGATTTGGTAGCCGAGCCAGGCACTAACGGTTGGGACGAAGCCGCTGGGATGGGGGCGCCAAATTCATTGAGAAGCTCGACTGATCCAGGCTCTGTAGTCCCGTCACACCTGGCTGTCGGGCTTTTCTTTGGCCCGTTGGAAACGCCGCCTCAACGAAAGAAGAAATTTCCGATTTGACCGAAACTTAAGGTCGCAAAAAAAGCCTCGTCATCGCATCGGATGATCGAGGCTTTTATGTTTCGTCGAAGCCCGGACGGAAGACGACGCCTCCGTAGTTTTGAGCTCGGGGCTTCGACGGATGCGCGGCGTCTTACCCGACGTGCCGTAAAGCCCCGCCGTTCACGGCGGGGATATAAGGCA
>CAJLHF010000055.1 GCA_905206365.1 uncultured Sutterella sp.
TCTGACGGCTCGGTAGGGAATCTCCGTCCCCTTTAGGGCGGAGAGGATGTCAAGTCAGCTACCCGGTTGTCGGTGCCATGACGAAGGACCTCTTTCCCGAGTACGGCCTTTCGCGCAAGAACCTGATGCGCATGATGATCGACACCGGCACGGGGCTCGCCCCGATGGTGCCCTGGTCGACGACGGGCTCCTACACGGCGGGCACGCTCGGGGTTGCGAACCTGGCTTTTACGCCTTTCGCCCCGATGCTCTGGCTCTCCATCCTCTTCTCGGTCTTTTACGCGGTGACGGGCCTTTGCACGGCAAAACTCGAAGAAGTCCGCGAAGGGCGTACGAACGGACGCACCGAAGCACAACCCGCCTGAGAACGCCCGCGAGACGCCGCGAAACACAACACCATCGACATACCCACGGAACGCACTATGGATCCGCTCATTCAACGCTGGTTTGATCTCTTGAACCTCCCCTTACTGAAGTGAGGGGATTCCTTTCGACCCCAAGCGGCTTCTCCGGTTGCTCCGATGCTTTCGGCATCGGGTGGACGACCGGCCGTTACCGCTTTTACGAAAGGCTTCAAGCTGCATCCCGCTCTGCCGAAAGTGCACGGCAAACACCGGCTCCCTCGTGGACTTCGACAAGTCTCCGTCCGTCGCAGGATTGAAATCTCGACACAGACCGGCAGCTCTCAAGAGCGGTTCCGCCCTTGTCCACTCCTTACGGAGGAGGGAACGGTCGTGTCCTTTGTCATCGGCGAAAGCTGCCAAAAAAGCCGAATAGGCATCGCGTTGAACAACGCAGTCCCCGACTCGGGTCCAGCGCTGCCCGAGCGGCTTTTTGCAGTACGTCCCGTTGACGTGCTCGTACCGGGAAAGACACAAGCGGTATGCGTTCAGCTCGACAAACTTCGAACCGGCACTTGCAGCCTTGTTCGCAAGACGTGTGACGAGCGAGCCCACACCGTATTGGTTCGTGCTCTTCCCGAAATTTCGTTGGTATGACTTGTAGCTGTTCTTCTCCACGGCGACCCTACCGCCGAGCGACAAAACCAGGTTGACGAGCGTTCCGTGGTCGCGCTTGCGAGTCTGCGCGAGGCGGCGATAAATCTCCGCCAAAGCCGCGCGTAGTTCTTGGAGAACGTCCACTGCAAGTGACCCGTCTTGTAGGTTCCGTCCTCGTTGTAATTGTCGGGGTTCGTTGCCCGCTTGGAGCGGTCCATTCCACGTTGAATGCGGCGAATAACGACTTGATGATCTTCAACCGTCGCAACTGGCGTCGTGAAGACGCCCGCGTGCGAGTAGACCGTGATTTTGCGCGGACCCGGATCGATCCCGACCCGCTCACTGGTAGGCGCATAAACATGCCTCACCGGCGCACGCCCTTCCATGGCGAGTTGCAAGCTCGTGACGACGCTTGTCGACTGCTACGCCGACGTGACGGGGAAAGACCTCGAACTCGCCTACGACCCGTCGGTCTGCGACTCCAACATCGTCGCCGTCACGCTCGGGATCCCCGTCGTCACGTTCGGGCCCTCGGGTGAAAACCTCCACGGGGACAATGAATGCGGCTACCCCGAAGAAGTGCTCGCTTCGTTCGAGATTTACAAACGGATGGTGGAGCGGTTGCTTACTCCCTGACGCGTCCCGCGAACGGATGCAAGCCGTCCGTTCGCGCCCCTTTCGGCCGTTCGTACGCCGCTCCGAGCTTGCACCGCTCCGGGGCGGCTTTCTCTTTGTGCGCCGGCAGCGCGCCGTTCCTGTCCGGCATTGAAGGCGCACGTCGGAGCGACGCCCGCGGAGGATCCGTCGAGTCGGAACCCTCGGCCTCGACGAGAAAGAAACAAAGAAAAAGGCCCGGGAATGATCGGAATTCCCGGGCGGAAAGGAGAGAACAGCAAAAAATTCTCCCGGTGTTGCGAGGGAGAGGGGCGACGAGCGCCCTTCTCCTTTCGAGGATCGACTTCCTTACTTCTTCATGCGTTCGCGGATCATCGAGCCGCCGAGAACGACGTAGAGAAGGAGCGCCACGCCGAAGGCGAGCAAGCAGCACTGGGCCATCGACATGAACTTCATCGGGGGAATGAGGTACCAACCGCCCGCGTCGTTGTACATGTTGATGATCGACTCCTGCAGGGGCGAGAGCACCGTGCCGAGCGGAACGTCGGAATTGTCGTAACCGCAGTCACCCGTGGGCAGGAACCAGTCCGGAGCCCACTTTTCGAGCGGAAGACCGAAGGGGTAGTGCGGTTCGGTCGAGCAACCCTGCATGCCGAAGAGCGCGTCGGGGTCGTCGCCGTGAATGGCCTGATGAATGTTGGAGAGCTTCACCGAGCACATGATCCCGTAGATCGCACCGTAGATGCCCATCACGTACGCGATGAGGCGCGTGACGAGGGACTTCGGACAGATGATCGGGAAGAGGCACCCGAGCGCCATCACGAGGAAGGCGTAGCGGATGTAGACGCACTGCTCGCAAGGCTTCATGTAGAGCCAGACCTGGAAGACGTTGTGCGCCACCAGGACGAGCGCGCAACTCAGGAACGCGATCACGATCCAGGGCCAACGCGTCTGCTCGAGGTGCGCGACGGTCGAAAGCCAGTCGCGCTTGGGAGTCGTCGAAGACATGGGCGGAGATTCCTATCGAACGGTGGATCAGAGCTTGGAGAGCTCGGTGATGAGGTCGACCATGCCCTTCACGTTGCGAATCGACTTCGTCATGATGAGGTACTTGCCGTTGACGACGTAGGCCGGAACACCCTGGATCTTGGCGACGTCGTAGCAGGGCTTCCAGTAGTCGGCGAGCTTCTGCACGTCTTCGGACTTGCGGGCGGCGGCAAAGGCGTCGGGAGCGATGCCGGTGGCGTCGAAGGCGGTCTTCAGGAAGGCTTCTTCGCCGGCAGCCCAACGTTCGCCCTTCTTGTGGTAGGCCTGGTACCAGGCGTCCTTGGCCTTCTTGTAGAGGCTCTTCGGGTCTTCGACGCTTTCAACGCCGGCCTTCTTGTCTTCGAGCTTGCAGTAAGCGAGGAATTCGCTCGCGGCGCGGCCGTACTTGCCCTTCGTTTCGAGGTGGTACATGTCGAACTTGAGACCGGAGGCCTTTTCGGCTTCGGGCATCACCTTCGGGTCGACGCCGACGTCGTACTTGAAGCAGAAGGGGCAGTCGTAGGACCAGACCTTGATGATCTTGCCTTCACCGCCGACGAGCGGGGTGTCGAGCTTGACGTAGTCGGTGCCGAGCGTGCCGGCAAAGGCGGCGGGAACGAGAGCGGAGGCGGCAACGACGGCGGAGGCCTTCAGGAGCGTGCGACGAAGCATGATTGCGGATTCCTTTTCAAAGTGGTGCGACCGACCGTCCGAGCGTCATGGGTCCTCACGCACGCGGAGCCGGTCTTACGGGGAGGAACCGTTCCTCCCCCGACTGAGGCCAAAGTATAGGTACGAAAAAATCGTTCGGAAAGAGCAAAAATGTCGAAAAAGTCGATTTTGAGGGATATTCCCCGTCCGATGAGACACTTTGTAAAAATGAATTTTCGTTTTTTGAAATTTGCTCTCCTCCCGCTTGTGATCCTCTACAAATAACTGTAAATCATGAGAAGATCGTTGGTCACCCAAAAGTGTTCAGGGTGAAGTCATACCGATCCGACCACGAAACGTCGAACTTTTTTCGGCTCACAAAAGCTTTCCGATTTACGGAAAGCGTATTGTCGGAAAACGACGCGGAAACCCATTTCGGAGTTTCTAGAATTTCACGCATCGAAAAGGAAGAACACTTTTTCGGTTTTTCCTTCCGACATTCGACCCTTTCGACCGATACGGGCGACAAGGCTCCCTCAGCCACGGAAGCCCACGCCCGCCACCACAAACCAAAGGAACCCTCTCATGATTTGCAAGAAGCACGTTGCGGCGACGCTCGCCGCACTTTGCGGTCTCGGACTCGTTGCGGGCGCGGGAAGCGCCCTCGCCTCGGGCGGCTCCTCGGGCCCGCACGTCGCCTACCTCGCTCAAGGCCATCTGGGCGAAATCATCGTGAACCCGTACCGCATCGCGCCGCTTACGGCCGTCATTCGCAACGGCGGCTACGTCGTTCGGAACGTCACCGTGCGCATCGTACCGAAGGCGGGCGGTCAGGAACTCACGTACAAGGTGTCGGACGCGAACGTCCGCAACCACGGCGGCGTTCCGGTCTTCGGCCTTTATCCCGACCACCTCAACACGGTCGAAGTCGAATTCGACCGGATCGACAACGGCAAAGTCGAACACTTCAAGGACAGCTATCAGCTCTACACGGCCCCCGTTTACCTCCGTTCGAACGGCACGCCCGGCCAGTCCCATACGACGTTCGACGTGAAGGTCGAAAAGATGGATCCCGCCTTCAAGGATCGTCTCTACTTCATCAACAACCTCATTCCGGGACCCGCCGACGCTTCGCGCTTCGTGTGGAACAACCCCATGGGCGGCGCGCTCGAATGGGCGTTCGGTCCCGAAAACGCGATCGTCGACACGACGGGCACCGTGCGTTGGTACCTCATGCCCGACGTCGAAATGTACGACCCCGAGCAGCCCTACAAGTCGGGCATCATGATGGGCTTCCAGCAGGCGGCCGACGGCAACCTCGTCTTCGGTTACGGCCAGCGCTACGCCAAGTACGACATGCTCGGCCGCGAAATCTTCAACCGTCGCCTGCCGATGGGCTACGCCGACTATTCGCACGCGCTCGACGCGGCGCAGAACGGTCACACGTTCCTGCGCGTGGCCTCTTCGGACCTGCGTCGTACCGACGGCAAGCGCGTCCATACGGTGCGCGACGTGATCATCGAAGTCGATGAAAGCGGTTCGGTCGTGGACGAATTCCGTCTCTTCGACATTCTCGACCCCTATCGCGACAACGTCGTGAAGGCGCTCGACCAGGGCGCCGTGTGCCTCAACATCGACGCCTCGAAGGCCGGTCAAACGATGTCGGCCGAAGAGCTCGCGAAGATGGACGCGTCGGACGCCTTCGGCGACATCACCGGTACGGGGCCGGGCCGCAACTGGGCACACGTCAATTCCGTCGACTACGACCCGAGTGACGATTCGATCATCATCTCCTCGCGCCATCAGTCCGCCATCGTCAAGATCGGTCGCGACAAGAAGGTGAAGTGGATTCTGGGTTCGCCCGAAGGCTGGAAGAAGGGCTGGGCGGAAAAAGTCCTGAAACCCGTCGACGCAAAGGGCAATCCCATCAAGTGCGAAGACTCGAAGTGCGAGGGCGACTTCGACTGGACCTGGACGCAGCACACCGCCTGGCGCGTCGACTCGAAGAGCAAGGGCGACATCATCTACGTTTCGGCCTTCGACAACGGCGACGCGCGCGGTATGGAGCAGCCCGCCCTGGCCGAAGAAAAGTACACCCGCGGCGTGGTCTACAAGATCGACCAGAAGAAGATGACGGTCGAACAGGTCTACGAAGTGGGCAAGAAGGAAGGCAACCCCTTCTACTCGCCCGTGACGGGGCTTGCCGAGTACATGCCCGACAAGGATTCCTTCGTCGTCTACTACTCGACCTCGGGCCTGACGGGGCCCTCGGGCGGCATGAAGGGCCCGGTCAAACCCCATCCCTACCTTGCCGAATACAAGTGGGGCGAAACGGACCCGGCCGTTCTCATGCGCTTCAACGACACGATGGGCTACCAGGCCTGGCCGTTCTTCGTTGAAAAGGCCTTCAATCCGTACGGGAAGTAAGTCTTAACTTCCAATGCTGAGAAAGGAGGCGTCGCCCGACTGGGCGGCGCCTCTTTTTTCAAAAGCAACGTGCGGAAACCCGCGTATCATGCGCAAAACGAACTCTTCCGCTTCCTACGCTCGCATGACCACCCCCGAAAATCATCCGGCCGATTCGGTAACCCGCGGCCAGTTGCGGTTTCTTCTGCATCTTTCGGAAACACAGAAGCTCTCGCGCACCGCGGACGTGCTCGGTCTCAGCCTCTCGGCCGCTTCGCGCACGCTCGAAAAGCTGCGTGCGGCCTTCGACGACCCCCTATTCACACCGCACGCCCGGGGCTTGAAGCCGACGGACGCGCTCCGGCGCATTCTCCCCGAGCTCCGTCGCACGCTCGAGCAGGCGGACCGTCTCTTTGCGCCTCCGAAATTCGACCCGAAGTCGGCCCGCGGGCGGTTCCGCATCGCTTCGCGCGGTCTCATCACGTCGTCCCTCTTGGCCTACCTCCTCGCACGTACGGCCGAGGAGGCTCCGCACCTCGTGATCGAGCATCACCACCGCACGGGCTCCGTCTGGGAGGACCTTGAATCGGGTCGTATCGACCTTGCGGTCGTGACGGACCGCTCGATTCCGCCCGCCTTTCGTACGGCGCCGCTCTTTGACATCGAACTCGGGATCCTCCTGCGAAGCGATCACCCGCTTCGTGTGAAAACGGGCGGTCGCGCGCCTGCGCTCGCCGACTTTTTGAGTTATCGGCGCCTCGCGATGTCGGTAAGCTCCGACTTTCGCTTCGCCTCGTGGGACCGGCAGCTTGCAGGCGAGAACCCGGCGCTCCTCGAACCCGTAGCAGCGACGAGCAGTTCCTCGATCGACCTCGCCGCGACCCTCTCCGTTTCGGACTTCCTCATGATTACGCCGAAACGCGGCGCCGAGGCGATCGCCCCCTACTACGGACTCGCGTGGATGCCGCTTCCCCTTGAACTTCAAGCGCCCGTACGTCAACACGGGTGCCTCGTCTGGACCGAGATGCACCACCGCGACCCCCTGCACGTATGGGTGCGGCGATTGATCCGCGGCTGGGCGCGTTCCGGGATGTCGGAGACTTCGGAGACCTCCGGAACCTCAAGCGCCTCGTAAACTTCGGGAAACGATACCGAACAACACCCCGACGCGCGGCATGTCGCTTTTTCGGATCGTTTCGAATCTTTTTCGACGTATTCGACGCTTTTTCTTTCTTTGGCGCTCCCCATGGACGAACACCTCACCGAACTTCTCACCGAATTCAACGCATTCTTCTGGAATTTCGGCCTTGCGTTTCTGCTGATCGGCGCGGGTCTCTGGTTCACGCTCCGGACGCGCTTCGTGCAGGTGTCGCTTCTCGGCGACCTCGTGCGCATTCTCGGGCGCCGCACGCGTGCGGCCGCGGACGGCCTCACGCCCTTCGAAGCCTTCTGCGTCTCGACGGGTGCGCGCGTGGGCGTGGGTAACATTGCGGGGATCGCCCTGGCCGTAACGACGGGCGGCCCGGGCGCCGTTTTCTGGATGTGGGTGACGGCACTGATCGGCGCCGCCTCGGGCTTTGCCGAAAGCACGCTCGCGCAACTCTACAAAGAGCGCGCCGCCGACGGCTCGGGCTACGCCGGAGGGCCGGCCGCCTACATCGCCAAAGGCGTGGGGTCCGTCTTTTGGGCGGGCGCTTTTGCGGTGCTGTTGGCGCTTTCGGACGGCCTCATTTTCAACTCCGTGCTTTCCAACACCATGGCGATCGCGCTCGAAACGACGACGGGAGCACCCCGCTGGTTGGGCGGGATTCTCTTGGCCCTTTACGCCCTCTGGGTCGTTCGCGCGGGCGCGAAGCGCCTCGCGGGCTTTGCCTCCCGAATCGTCCCTTTCATGGTGATCGCGTACCTGACGCTCGCGGCCGGCATGACGGTGCTTTACGCCGAGCGCGTCCCCGACGTGATTCGGGTCATCTTCGAATCCGCCTTCACGCCCGAAGCGGCGACGGGTGCGGGCCTCTGGTTCGTCATCATGACGGGCGTGCGACGCGGGCTATATTCGCACGAAGCGGGTCAGGGGACGGTTCCGAATGCCGCCGCGGCCGCCGAATGCGCGCACCCTGTCGAACAGGGACTCGTGCAGGCAGCAGGCGTTTACGTGGATACGCTCCTCGTTTGCACCGCCACGGCCATGATCGTGTTGCTCCCCGAAGGGGCGACCGCGTCCGGGCTTACCGGGATCGAGCTCGTCACCCGCATTCTGACGGACGCCTTCGGTCCCGCGGGCGGCTGGGCCGTCTTTCTTCTCGCACTGGCCTTTGCGCTCACGTCCGTGATCGGGAACTTCTTTTACTCGGAGATGAGCCTTCGGGTCGTGACGAAAAGCCGGCTGCTCCTCTTTGTGTTCCGTGCGGCCGTGGTCGGGATGGTCTTTCTCGGCGCACAGATGAGTCTCGGGCTCGTCTGGAATCTCGCGGACCTCTTCATGGGGCTCATGGTTCTCGTGAACGTCACGGCGCTTCTCAAACTCTCGTGCGTCGTGACGACCCTCCTTGCCGACTACCGCACTCAACGCGCGCAAACCGAAGAGCCCGCCTTCTCGAAGACGCGCATTCCGGAAGCGATGCGCCGGGGCGTCTCGCTCTGGGACTGAGCGAGTCGTCGCCCTACCAAAAAACGCGCCCCGGCGGGAAGCCGGCGGCGCGATCGTTCGCGACCTCGACCAAGTCGCCTTCGGCGATGCCGCGGGCCTTGGCGTCGAGTTCGTTCAGGGTGACGCGGTCGGGATGCGCTTCACGAAGCCACGGGAGGTTGTGGAAGGTCGAGTGCGTGCGCCCGTGCATGTGAATGCCGACACATTGGAGCGGATACTTGCTTGCAAGCGGGTCGCCCGGCATCTCCCACGTGCGAACGAACTTCGGCAACGCCGAAATCACGTCGCCTTCGGGAAGAACCCAGGTCTTGGCGATGTCGGCCAAGCGCTCCGAATAGATTTCGATCTTGCCGGACGGGGTCTCAAGCGGATGCTTCGCGGGGTCCTTGCGGAAGTCGGAGAACATGACGGGCTCCCACTTCACGTCGAAGAGCTGCTTCGGCCCCTGCGTCCAGAAGTCGTCGAAGGGCGGCAGTTCGGGATTCTCGCGGCGCGTTTCTTCGTAGCACCAACGGATCCACCCCATCTGGTCGCGCCCTTCGGTATAGGCGTCCTCAAGGCCGAGCTCGCGCGCGATCCCGCGGCAGATTTCCCATGAGGGGCGCTGCTCCCACCGCGGGTCGACGGCCTTATGCATCGGGTACATGCAGGCAAGGTCCCCCATGGAGTCGCCGTTCCCGACGATGTCGTACGTTTCGGGGCCGAGCGTGTCGGGAAGCAGAATATCGGCGTAGCGGGCCGACGGAGTCATCATGTTGTCGCACACGACGATGAATTCGCACTTCGTCGTGTCGCGCAGGATTTCGTCCGTGCCGTTGCTGTCGGCGTGTTGGTTGATGAGGACGTTGCCGCCCGAGTTGACGATCATCTTGATGTCGTGACCGAGCACGTCCTTGCCGCGCAGGCCGTCGTGCACCGCGTCCATCGTCTTCCCGCGCAAAATCGCTTCCGTCCAGAGGAAGCACGGAATGGCGGTCTTCACCTTGTTGTCGCCCGTCGGAAGGTAGACGGGTTCCCAATTGGTGCCGTCTTCTTCCATGCCGGTGGAGGTCCCCGGAAGGCCGACGTTCCCCGTGAGAATCGGCAACATCGCGATCGCGCGGGCGGCCGAGGCATCGAGCGACGAGGAAGCTCCGAAAATGACGCTCGGGAAAAGTTTGCTTGAGCGCGCGCAACGCGAAAAGCGCGTTGTTTCGTCGAGCACCCGAAAGTCCGAACGAACGAGCAACCCCGCCTCGACCGCCCATTCGAGCTCGCACGTCGGCACGACGGCCGCGTCCGCCTCCCCGCGCGCAAGACGCAAAAGGGGCGCGGGCGGCACGAAATCCGTATAGACGAAGCGCATCCGATCGGTGGGGACGCCTTCGTCGGCGAGGAGCCCTTCGAAGATGATTTGCGTTCCGAAATTGTCGGGTCGGTCCGAAACGACCGTACGCGCTTCAAGGTCCGAAAGGCGCGTGACGGGGGCTCGTTGCGGGCACCACGACCGCAATCCCCGTTGAATACGTCGGGTCGAGCGTCTCGGGCGGACGCAGGGCGACGAGCTCTTCGCTGCGCCCTTCGGACTGAAGGTCGCTGAAAAAAACCGGGTCGGCGAAGTACGCCCGAATGCGACTTTCCGAAACTTCGCGCTTCAGGTCGTCGATCGCCATGTCCCGATAGACGATGCGCGCGGCGGGAAGAGCTTCTTTGAGGTAGCGCTCGGCGGGCTTCAAGACTTCCGCGCGAAACGAAGGCGGCAACGTCGCCTGCACGCCGATCGTAAGTTGCACGGGAAATTCGGGATCGCGCCCCCAGTTCGTTTCGGCGCGCGCGGGGGCGCCCGCTGTGAGAAGCACGACGGAAAGCGCGGCGAAAACCGCCGCGCAACGTGCGGCGCCGGGCATACGACGATCCGAAAAAACGCGAAGGCGCATGGGGCTCATGAAGGTGCGGCCGTTGACCGTATTCGGCACTCGGCAACGAACGGGCAAAACGAAAAGATACTTCGCTTCCATCCTAGCAGGCGCAGGGGCTTGGAGAAAAAGGCAAGACTTCGATTCGGTCCCGCAAGGGGAACGGAATGCGGGAACCTACACTTTTTCTCATGCCGAGCGCCGCGCACGCCTTGCCTTCTCCTCTCCGAGAGGTCGTGAACGCAACGGCAAGCAAGGCTCGCAACGAGAACACCGAAGGAGGACTCCCTCATGACCGAAACGATTTCCACCGACGCCCCGAAAGCCACGCCCTTTGAAACGGGCGAGCTGCAAACGAGCGACTTCTTTACTACCAGTTTCTCGGGTCCGGTCTATCTCAAGATGCTCACCGACAACCCCGCCGCCCCGATCGCGAACGTCACCTTCGCCCCGGGCACGCTCAACAGCTGGCATGTACACAAGGGCGGGCAGGTGCTGCTCGTCACCCACGGCCGCGGCTGGTACTGCGAATGGGAAGGCGCCGCACGCGAACTGAAGCCGGGCGACGTCGTCGACATTCCCGCGGGCGTCAAGCACTGGCACGGCGCCGCGAAGGATTCGTGGTTCGCGCACATCTCGATCGAAATCGACCCCGAAAAGGGCCCGGCCGAATGGCTCGAACCCGTAGCAAAAGAAGACTACGAGAAGCTGCCTTGACATCCTCTCCGCCCTAAAGGGGACGGAGATTCCCTACCGAGCCGTCAGA
>CAJLHF010000056.1 GCA_905206365.1 uncultured Sutterella sp.
GGATACCGACACAGCAAGCGCCCCTACAAGACAACGGACAGCAATCACGACATGACGGTGTATCCCAACCTTCTCAACCGCGACTTCAGACCTGGAAAGCTCAATCGCGCTTGGGTTTCGGACATTACATACCTGCCGACGCCGAACGGAACCTCGTACTTGGCGACCTTCATGGATCTGGGCAGCCGGAGAATCTTGGGGTGGGCGATCGATACGAAGATGACAACGGAGCTCATCTTGAAGGCACTTGACATGGCTGTGCAGACCCGCAGGCAGGAGAGGCTTTCCGTGACCGGCACGATTGTGCACTCGGATCGAGGTTCGCAGTACTGCTCTCAGAAGTTTCAGGGCCGCCTGGCTCAGCTGAACATGAGGCCGTCGATGAGCCGGTCGGGGAACTGCTGGGACAACGCGCCCGGCGAGTCGATTTGGAGCTCGCTAAAGCGCGAGGTGCTCATTGGCTGGAAAAGGTTTGCCGGCCACGAAGCAGCTGTCGCCGCCGTGGCTCACTGGATCCATGTCTATAATCATGTCCGTCCTCATTCCTCCATTGCAATGAAGACGCCGCTTGAATATGAAGAGGACTTGGCAACGAGCAAGTCCGTCAAGCCTAGCGCCTAAGCGCTTCACGCCTATCTCACCGGCTTAACAAGTCCGGATTTCGCGCCCCACCCCAGCGTTTTTCCAATCCTCGCCAAACACGGATAACAAATCGGACTTCTGCTCCTTACTCATGAAGCGCGCACCGGAAAACGGAGGGTTCCCCATGATGAAGGAAAGCTCTTCCTTGGGGAGGACACTCGTCCAGTCCATGCGAAGCGCGTTGCCCTCATGGATGTTCGTGTTCGTTTTCAACGGGAAGAAATCCAGGGCGGCACCGATGATGTCTTCGGTTTCCTTGAGCATTTGGCTCTCGGCGATCCAGAGCGCCGTTTCGGCGACCGCGCAAGCGAAATCGTTAACTTCGATCCCGTAGAACTGGCTGATCTGCACCTTGACGGGCGAGTGCTCCCCGCCGAAGTCGAGCTGCCCAACCCCCCTGTTGAGTTCGAGGATGACTTTGTTTTCAAGGCGGCGAAGCTGGATGTAGGTTTCCGTCAGGAAGTTCCCCGACCCGCAGGCGGGGTCGAGGAACTTGAGCGAACCGAGCTGCTCCTGAAACGCCCGAAGCTTTCGATCGCGAGTAACCGGTTGCTTGGTTTTCATGATTTCGGCAAACTCGGCGTTGAGGTCATCCATGAAAAGAGGATTGATGACCTTCAGGATGTTCGCAACGGACGTGTAGTGCATCCCGCCCTTCCGGCGAGTTTCGGGGTTCAAGGTACTTTCGAAGACCGCCCCGAAGATGGTCGGACTGATGCCCGACCAATCGAAGCCTTCGCTCGCTTCCGTGAGCAGAAGCTTGACGATGTCGGGCGTGAACGCAGGGATTTCCAGCTTGTCCGTGTCGGCGAAGAGGTTCCCGTTGACGTAGGGGAACTCCGACGCAGGCGAGTCGTCGTACGGGTCGCGGTCCTCTTCCTTCGTGTTCAGCATGTCGAACAGTTCGAGAACGGCCTTGCGGACGGCGAAGGGCTTGTCGCGGTTGATCGCAACGTAATCATGGAACATGGACTTGCGACCGAAGAGTCCGGCGTCTTCTGCGTACAGGCAGAAGACCAAGCGTACGCAAAGGACATTGAGGCTCTTCAGGGCACGCTCGCTCTTTGGGTCGACGTACCCCTTCAAGAGCTCGTTGTAGAGCTTTCCGACGAGTTCGCCCGCCTTGACGGAAATTTCCTGCTCCTGCGCGACGACGTCCGCGTCGGTTCGAACCAGGAACTGAAGACGGTGGTACTCCTTGGGAAGGTCCGCAAGCTTGATGACCTGCGGCTCTCCGGACGGATTTTCCATGTCATACACATGGAACTCCGCGAAGTTCGAGATCACGATCCAGCGCGGACGGTCGCTGTAGGGCAGTTCGGCCGAGTAGCGCTTCGCCTGCTGGAAGGGCGTGAGCATCGTGCCGTCCGACTGCTTGATCTTCTTGGAGAGATCCTTCCCGAGGCCCTTCTGTTCGATGAGAACATGGGTGCTCTTGATGAAACCGTCGATGAAGCTCGTATGGTCGAGCACGACCTGGTCTTCAAAGCTGATGAGCTCTTCGGGGTGGTCTGCACCAAGTACATCGCGAAGCAGGGAGAGCCAGAACGTCTGAGACTCTCCCTTCTCGTAGCCCTTTCCGGCCCAAAAATCGGCAAACCGTTTGGCCGCCTTGCTCTGTTCACGAGCGTTCATGCGTAGCTTCCTCCTTTAAGTACTTGTAAATCGTGGTTCGGCCGATCTTGAGCTCTCGGGCTACACGGGCGACCGGTACGCCCGCGTCGATCTTCTTCTTTGCTTTTTCGAGCAACTCCGCGTCTACGGGCTTGCGGCCCTTGTAGATGCCTTCCTTCTTTGCGAGCTCGATGCCCTCCTGTTGCCGCTCGCGGATGAGCGAGCGCTCGAACTGAGCAATCGCCCCCATCATCGCGAAGATGAGCTCCGTCATCGGATCCGCGTTGCCCTTGGGTTCCAAACGGATGCCTTCCTTGAGGAAGACGCCTGCACCCCGCGTTGCCGCAGTTTTCCGGTGATATCCGGTAGGACCATCAGGCTGCGTGACAGGCGATCCATGTTGCAGACGATGAGGTCGTCATCCTCGCGCAAGTAACGCATCATCTCTTCGAAACCGGGCCTCTCCGTGTTCTTTCCGGACACCGTGTCCGAGAAGATGCGGTCCGTCGAAGCAGTTCCGGCTCGACGAGCCGCCTGTCGAGATGCTGCGACGCGGAGCTCACGCGAGCGTAGCCGATATTTTGTCCTTTGGCCATGTTTGCATCAGAGATGTTCGGGTCTTGAAAATCTAACCTATCTCGCCCCCTTCTTCACGGTCTCGAATTTTTCGCCCGGGTATACCGATCCCCTTCGAATGCGGCGGCGTTTTCCTCTTTGAGGCCGATCAAACAGCCAGCGTGAGTTTGCCGAGCGCTCCCGCGAGCGGCGCGAAGGCGGAGGGTCATAATCAAACGGCGAAACGGGATTTTCCCGTTCCTCGAAGAACCTTTTCGAAGTTTGGCGGACCGTACGGACCTCGGGCCGCCTTCGAGAGGCAAAAGACAAACCAAGAGGAAAACCACAAAGGAGGATCATCGTATGATCGGGAAAACCATGGCGGCGCTCGCCGTTGCAGCGCTCTTTTCGGGAAGCCTGGCCGCCGCGACCCCGGCCCTGAAAGACGGAACGTACACGGGGACGGGCTCGGGGCGCAACGGCGAAATCACCGTCGAATTGACCGTCAAGGCGGGGAAGCTTGCCACCGTGAACGTCGTTCGGCACGGCGAAACGGCGGGCATTTCGGATGCGGCTCTGGCGCGGGTTCCCGCCGAAATCGTCGCGCAGCAGTCGACGGCGGTCGACGCCGTCACGGGGGCGACGATGACGAGCGAGGGCATCAAGGCGGCCGTGGCCGACGCGATCCGCCAAGCGGGCGGCGATCCGGCTCTCTTCGCGGTGAAGAAGGTCGGCAAGAAGCAGGCCGCGAAGACGATCAAGGAAAATGCCGACATCGTCGTGGTCGGCGCGGGCGGCTCGGGGATGTCCGCTGCCGTGCGTGCGGAAACCCTGGGCAAGTCCGTGATCCTCATCGAGAAGATGCCGACGATCGGCGGCGCCACGGTCCTCAATGCGGGGACGTTGATCGCGACGGGGTCGCGCTACCAGCGCGAAGTAATGAAGGAAACGAAGGACAGCCCCGAACTCGCGGCCGAAGACATCTTCCGCGTCGGGAAGCACAAAAACGACCCGGTGCTCGTACGGATGGTGACGGAGCGCGTGGGCGGCGTTGTCGACTGGTTGATCGACGACCTCAAAATCCCGTACGGTCCCGCCGCGACGCAGTATCCCGACCATTCGGCCAACCGCCAGCTCGGCGTGACGGGCCGTTCGGTCAACTACCTCAACCTCATGCGGGAAAAGTTCCTCGGCATGGGCGGGAAATTGCTGCTTGAGACCCGCGCGCAGTCCTTCATCACGGATGCGAACGGGCGCGTGGTCGGTGTGAAGGCGACGGATGCCGCGGGCAATACGGTCGAACTCACCTCGAAGGCGGTCATCCTCGCTTCCGGCGGGTTCGGGGCGGATCAATCGATGTTGCCGCCCTCGATGAAGAACTACCTCTTTTACGGTGTCGACGGCGAAACGGGCGACGGCCTCAAGATGGCCCGGGCTCTGAATGCGGGGACGATCAACCTCGACCTCGTCAAGATGTACCCGCAGGGCGTCGAAACCCGTCCGCATCACGGCCTGGCCGCCACGGCATCGTCAACCGATACGATGAAGGCTTCGGGCGCCATCTACGTCAACAACCGCGGCGAGCGTTTCGTCGATGAAAACGCGGGTCTCGGCGTTCTCACGGAAGCGACCGTCGCACAGCCCGATTCCATTGCGTACATCGTCATGGACAAGGCCGCCTGGGAAAAGTACGTGGCAAAGTCGTTGGAAGACAAGCTCGTTCCCGACGCCGCGGCGCTTGATGCGTGGACGAAGATCGTCAACAACGGTCGCCCCGTAATGGCGGTCTCGGATTCGCTCGAAGAAGCGGCGCGCACCATGGGGATCGATCCTGCGGGACTTACGAAGACCGTCACGCATTGGAACGAAATGGTGAAGGCGGGCAAGGACGCGGACTTCAGCCGTAAGATCACGGGCGGGCTCGGCGAGGGACCCTACCGCATCGTCGAACAGAAGGTGCGCTACCAGACGACGCTCGGGGGCCTCAAGGCCGATGCGGGTCTGCGGATCCTCGACACCGCCGGCAAGGCCATTCCCGGCCTCTACGGTGCGGGTTGCGTCGTGGGCGGCGCGAATGGCGCGGACTCGATGACCGCAATGATGAATTCGTGGGCCATCGTCTCGGGTGTCGTTGCGGCGGAAACCGCCGTTGCGGATCTCAAGTAACCGCGTAAGATCCGGCACAAGGAAAAACGGACCGCCCGAAGGCTCGTAAGAGCCTGTCGGACGGTCCGTTCTTTTTCCGGTTCGGGATGACGTGAAGCTCTGCGGAGTCTTCAGCGTTTCGCTCCGTCGAGTCGCACCCAGGCGGGCGCACGGGTTTCGTAGTCGTCGATCGCATCCGACGCCTCAAGCGTCAGATCGATGGCGTCAAGCCCCTTCAAGAGCATCGAACGACGGAAGGGGTCGATCGAAAAGGGGAAGGTTTCGCCCTCGAATTCGACCGTCTCCGTTTCGAGGTCGATCGTCACGGGCGTGCCCGGAGCGCGTTCGAGTTTCTCCAACATCTTCTCAACGACCGCTTCGGGCAACGTGACGGTGAGAAGGCCGTTTCCCAACGCGTTGTTGCGGAAGATGTCCGCAAACGAGGGTGCGATGATCGCGCGCAGCCCGAAGTCGAGAAGCGCCCACGGGGCGTGCTCGCGCGAGGAGCCGTTGCCGAAATTCTCTCGTGCGACGAGGATCTTCGCGTGACGGAAGGGCTCCCGATTGAGAACGAAGTCGGGATTCTCCCGCGTCTCTTCCGCATCGAGCCAACGGTCGTTGTGAAAGAGGTGCTTGCCGAAGCCCTTGCGGTCGACCGCAAGGAGGAATTGCTTCGGGATGATTTGGTCGGTGTCGACGTTCGCGCGGGCGAGCGGCGCGGCGACGGCGGTGAGCGTCGTGAATTTTTCCATGACTAAACCTCAATTCAAGAATTCGCGCGGGTCGGAGATGACGCCCGTGACGGCTGCGGCCGCGGCGCTCGCCGGACTCATGAGGTGCGTGCGGCTGCCGTAGCCCTGACGACCGACGAAGTTGCGGTTCGAGGTCGAGGCGACGCGCGAACCTGGCTGCGCCTTGTCGTCGTTCATCGCAAGGCACATCGAGCAGCCCGGAAGGCGCCACTCAAAGCCCGCGGCCTTGAAGACGTCGGCGAGTCCCTCGGCTTCGGCCGCGGCGCGTACTTCCATCGAGCCCGGAACGGCGAGCGCCCGAACGCCCGGCGCAACGCGCCGACCGCGCACGATTTCGGCCGCGGCCCGGAAGTCTTCGATGCGCCCGTTCGTGCAGGAGCCGATGAAGACGGTGTCGACGGGGGTGCCGATCAAAGGTTCGCCCGCTCGGAGTTCGGTGTACTCCAAGGCGGCGCGCGCGCTCGCGGCCTCGACGGGATCGTCGAAAGCGCTCGGATCGGGCACGCGTCCCGTCACGGCGCATTCCTGCCCGGGGTTCGTCCCCCAGGTGACCTGAGGTTCAAGCCGAGCGGCATCGATTTCGATTTCCGCGTCGAACACCGCATCGTCGTCCGTGCGCAGGGTCTTCCAGTAAGCGAGCGCTTCGTCCCACGCTTTCCCTTCGGGCGCGAAGGGGCGTCCCTTGAGGTAGGCGAAGGTCGTCTCGTCGGGGGCGATCATCCCCACCTTGGCACCCATTTCGATCGCCATGTTGGAGAGCGTCATGCGGCCTTCCATCGAGAGGTGCTCGACCGCTTCGCCCGCGAATTCGACGGCGTAGCCCGTGCCGCCCGCGGTCGTGAGACGACCCGCCACGGCGAGAATCAGGTCCTTGGCGGACACGCCCCGTCCGAGACGCCCCGTGCAGCGGATGCGCATCGTCTTGAGGCGCTGCTGTTTCAGGGTCTGCGTTGCCATCACGTGTTCGACTTCCGACGTGCCGATCCCGAAAGCAAGCGCTCCGAACGCGCCGTGGGTGGCGGTGTGGGAGTCGCCGCAAACAAGCGTCGTCCCGGGAAGCGTGAAGCCCGTCTGGGGGCCGACGATGTGAACGATTCCCTGACGCGGATGACCGAGCCCGTAGAGCGTGACGCCGAACTCGCGGCAATTTTCGATCAGGGTCGTTACCTGGGTGCGCGCCATGGGCGAGCACGCTTCCAGGGAGGGCGACTCGGTCGAAATGTCGTGGTCCATGGTGGCGAGCATCAAATCGGGCCGACGGGGTTTGCGTCCCGCGGCGCGCAGCCCCGCAAAGGCCTGAGGACTCGTCACTTCATGAACGAGATGCCGGTCGATGTAAAGAAGCGGCAACTCTCCCGGACGCTCCGCGACGACGTGGGCGTCGAAAACCTTTTCGTAGAGTGTCTTTCCCATGGTTCAAGCCTCCCCGGTCGTTTCACACACATCGCTCTCTTCGCGAACGGCGGCCGCAATCGCGTCGCCCATCGCCGAGCAGCTCACGGTTGCTTCGCCCGCTCGGGCGATGTCGCCCGTGCGAACGCCCGAGGCGAGCACTCGCGAGACGGCGCGCTCGATCCGGTCGGCCGCACCCGTTTCACCCAGGGAATAGCGGAGCATGAGGGCGGCGGAGAGAATCTGCGCGATGGGGTTCGCGATGTTGCGCCCGGCGATGTCGGGCGCGGACCCGCCCGCGGGCTCGTAGAGCCCGAAGCCCGATTCCCCGATCGAGGCCGAGGGGAGCATCCCCATCGAACCCGTGATCATGGCGCATTCGTCGGAGAGGATGTCGCCGAACATGTTCGAGCACAAAACGACGTCGAATTGCGACGGGGCCTTGATGAGCTGCATCGTCGCGTTGTCGATGTAGAGGTGTGAGAGCGCGACGTCGGGATAGTCCGCGGCCACCTGCTCGACCGTTTCGCGCCAGAGGACGGAGGAGGCGAGCACGTTCGCCTTGTCGATCGACGTCACCGCGCGGCGGCGCAGACGCGCCGTTTCAAAGGCCGCGCGGGCGATGCGTTCGATTTCGCGACGGCTGTAGACCTCGGTGTCGAAGGCCTTTTCGTCCGCACCTTCGCCTTCGCGCCCCTTGGGGGTACCGAAGTAGATCCCGCCCGTCAACTCGCGCACGACGACGAGGTCGCACCCCGCGGCGGAAATGTCCGCGCGCAGAGGGGAGAGCCCTTCGAGCCCCGGGAAAAAGCGCGCCGGACGCAGATTGCAAAAGAGCCCGTAGCGCTTGCGAAGCGGCAGCAGAGCGCCCGCTTCCGGACGGTCCTTGTGGGGGAGGTGGTCCCACTTGGGGCCGCCCACGCTCCCGAAGAGGATGGCTTCCGCACGGTCGCACGCTTCGAGCGTCGCTTCGGGCAAGGGCGTCCCGACGGCGTCGATCGCGGCGCCCCCGACGAGGGCCTCGACCGCCGTGTAGGTGAAGTGTTCGCGCTCGGCGGCGGCCTCGACGGCCTTCAGGGCTTCGCGCATGATTTCGGGGCCGATGCCGTCGCCCGCGAGAACGGTGAAAGTATGGTGTCGCATGGGAATGGTCGAAAGTTCGGTTGAAAAACGAGAGTGTTCCGGGGCGAACGCATCCGAATTCGAAAATTTCGGGACGAGTCCGACCGCACTCGGGCGCGCGAGCGCCCGAGCAAGGGAAAAAGGAAAAGCGGGGAAGCGAGCGGCCTCAAACGCCGCGGCGTTCGTGGCTTTCGAGTTCGGCCGCGGGGGCGCTTGCGCTCGTGCCCTTGCGCTTCTTCTCGACTTCGCGCGCCTGTTCGATCACGTTCATCGCGTGAACGAACGCGCGGGCGGAAGCTTCGAGCACGTCGGTCGAAAGACCCATGCCGTGGAAGATGCGCCCTTCGTGCTCGACCGTCACGTCCACCTGACCGAGGGCGTCCATCCCCTCGCCGTTGGCGTTGATCGAGTAGGAAACGAGTCGGCAGCGAATGCCCGTCAAGCGCGTGATGCAGTTGTAGATCGCATCGACGGGGCCGTTCCCGATGCTCGACTCGGTGCGGGTGCGCTTCCCCACGCGCAGGCGGACGCTTGCCGTCGGAAGGGTTTCGCCGTTACCGCACATGACGTTCATGCGGTCGAGCTGATAGGTGGGCGTTTCTTCTTCGACCTTCGTGAAAAAGAGGAGCGCTTCGAGGTCGTAGTCGTAGACCTGGCCCTTCTTGTCGGCGAGCTTCAAAAAGCGCGCATAAAGGTCGTTCATGTTGTAGTCGTTCTCGGTGTAGCCGAGTTTTTCAAGGCACGCCTTGATCATGTGGCGACCCGAGCGGGCCGTCATGTGAAGGACGTTCCCGTGCACGCCCACGCTCTCGGGCGTGAGGATTTCGTAGGTCTCGCGGTTCTTGAGAACGCCGTCCTGGTGGATGCCCGAGCTGTGCGAGAAGGCGTTCGATCCGACGATCGGCTTGTGCGAGGGGACGGGTTCGTGGCAGATCTTCGAGACGAGCATCGACGTGCGGGCGATGCGTTCGTGAACGATCCCGGTCGTCAGACCCTTCAGCCACGCCTGACGCAAACGGATGGCGGTCACGACCTCTTCGAGGGCGCAATTGCCCGCGCGCTCGCCGAGGCCGTTCATGCAGCACTCGATCTGACGGGCCCCTTCCTGAAGGGCCGTGAGCGAGTTGGCGGTCGCCATCCCGAGGTCGTTGTGGCAGTGCACGGAGACGACCGCGCGGTCGATGTTGGGCACGCGGTTCATGAGCGTGCGGATGATGCCGCCGAATTCCGTCGGGAAGGTGTAGCCGACCGTGTCGGGAATGTTGACGGTCGTCGCCCCGGCGTCGATCGCCGCTTCGACCATGCGGCAGAGGTTGTCGATCGGCGTGCGGCCCGCGTCTTCGCAGGAGAATTCGACGTCGTCCGTCCACTTGCGCGCTTCTTTCACGGCGGCGACCCCCATGGCGAGGACATCGTCGAACGAGCGGCGAAGCTTCTTTTCGACGTGCAGGGTCGAGGTGGCGATGAAGGTGTGAATGCGGAAACGCTCGGCAACTTTCAGTGCTTCGGCCGCGCGGATTACGTCGCCGGGAACGGCGCGTGCGAGTCCGCAGGGAACGGCCCGGCGGAGCGACCGTGCGATCGTCTGCACGCTTTCGAAGTCGCCCGCGGAAGAAATCGGGAAACCCGCCTCGATGACGTCGACGCCGAGGTCCTCGAGCGCCAGGGCGATCTGAAGCTTCTGTTGCATGGAAAGACTTTGAGCAAGCGCTTGTTCGCCGTCACGCAACGTCGTATCAAAAATCACCACGCGCTCGGCGGATATATCGTCGATCATCTTCGGGCTCCCGGAATGAGGGTTGAAAAAAGGCGGTTCGTCCGCCGGTAGATGAACCCTACACCCGCATCGTTTATGTTGTCAAGGAAGGTTGCGAAAATTGCGATATAAATTCGCTAAGTATGTGATTTATAGATATAAGGAAAAGTAACTACACGGTTTTTGCAAAACGATAAAGTTGCAATATCGAATAAATTGCCAAGGCGGACCACATAAGTTTCCGCCTTCGAACGCTTCTTCGGAAACACGAAAAAGAACGCCGCGGGCATCCGAGAAGGGATACCCGCGGCGCCCGTGTGACGCTTCGGCCCGAACGTCCCGGGCGAGGTCGGGACGTTCGAATCGAAGCCGTCAAACGCGGTTGGAGGCGGTTAGAAGCGGTACGCGGCGTTGAGCGAGAACGTGGTCGCCCCGCGTTCTTCGTCACCCCATTCGTAACCCGCCTTGAGACCGAAGGCGAAGTCGCCCGTCTCGGCCGTAAGAGCGAGGTTGGAGCGAACCTTCACGTCGTCAGCGAAGGTGAAGCGGTAGCTGCTCGTCGCACCCGCAAAGGCGACGGTCTGGTCGACTTCGGTGTCGCCCGCGGTCGGAACGACCGCAAGCGAGAAGGCCGGAGCAAGACGCATGCCGCCCGCCGTGTCGAAGGCGGCGGAGA
>CAJLHF010000057.1 GCA_905206365.1 uncultured Sutterella sp.
TATCGTGACCTATTTCGCCCTCGTTAACAAGTCCGGAAAAAGCACCCTCATCTCATTCTTCACGGCGGCAACACGGGGCTTTTTTGGTCCCGGTCTTATTTCGCCGCGACGGCGGGTGGCGTCACGGTTGACGTATTGACGCGCTACGTCGAGTCTCAAGGGACACGTAGCCGTCATTCCTCCCCGCCTTTAGAGGGCGAGGGTTCCTGACGGGTTTTGCAGAGAACGACGTTAAAAAAGGAGTGAGTCCCGGGGTCCTCGCGGCATGCCGAACGGCGTGTCGCGGGGAGGGAACCTCGGGGAGCAAAACGGAGGAAGTCGGAAGGCCGGCGACCCTACGGGTCTCGGCCTTTCGGCTTTTCGGCGTCTGAGGGTGGCAAGGTCGGGCGGCTTCTCGGTCGATTTCGAGTGATTACTTGGGGGCCTTCGGCCTGCGCCGGATCGCATCTCCGAAGCGGCCGGCGGAAAGACGCATGAAGCTCCGGGACGCCGGCCGAATTCCCTCATGAAGCCCCGATCCTCTAAGCCTGCAAGGCCGCAGCGCTCGCTGCAGAAACGAAAAAGCCGACGCCCCGAAGGGTGCCGGCTTTTTGAATGTCTCGAGCTTTCCGTATCGACTCGTTCCCTTAGCGGGAGCGCCGCGAAGCGCTCCCCGAGGGAATCAAGCGAGGCCGTACGAAAACGCTTTCGGGATCAGAAGCGGTGAACGATACCCGAGGTGAGTTCGTAGCCGCTCGGCTTGGCGGAGTCGCCGCTCTGCAGTTCGACCTTTTCCTGCGAGTAGCCGCCCATCACGTACACGGCGGTACGCTTCGAGAGGGGATAGTCGTAGCCCGCAGAGGCAACCCAGCGCGTGAAGTCGGTGTTCTCGTGGTTGTCCATGTCGCGGTAGGCGAGGGCGGCCTTCAGGACGCCGTTCCCGGCGGGAACGTTGACGCCGAGGCTGACGCCGTAACCGTCGACGAAGCCGTAGCCCTTATCCTGCGTGATGTTGAGGATGCCTTTCTGACCGACGCCCGAGCGGGCGGCCGTGTTGAGTTCCATGTTGCCGAAGAACTGCGTGAAGGCGAGGAACTTGACGCCGTTTTCAAGCGAGTAGTTGCCGCCGAACGTCACGGTCCAACCGTCGTTCTTCGAGGCCTCATCCTGGCGGTACGAGCCGTACATCGTCGTGTCGCCGAGGAGGACGAGTTCAAGCGGGCCGTTGAGGTAGCGGGCACCGAGAGCGGCGTAGCGGTCGGATTCGCCGCCGTGGCCTTCGGTACTCGTGACGGAGGCGCTGTTCTTGAAGGAGTACATCGCGTAGCCCGTGAAGCCCGCGAAAGTCGGGGAGACGTAGCTCACCGCGTTGTCGACGCGCGTCCAGGAGGAGGCGGTGACCATGCCCGAACCGAAGGCGACGGTGTAGTTCGCGAAGAGCGGATCGATCGCGCGGAAGAGACCGTCGGCACCGAGCGTGCTGCCGAAGACGGGCATCAGACCGAAGGAAAGCTTGCCCCAGGGCGCGTGAACGTCGACGTGCGATTCGCGGCCGAAGAACTTTTCCTTCTGGTCGAAGCGGCCGTCGTCGGACTTGAAGCCCGATTCGAGCACGAAGCCCACCTTGTAGCCGTTGCCGAGGTCTTCGGAGCCCTTGATGCCGAAGCGGGAGCCGAATTCCTTGGCGTTTTCCATCGTGAGGGAATCGGTCGAATCGATGCCCGGGCGGTCGGCGTCGCTGTGCACGTAGGAAAGGCTCGTGTCGATAAGGCCGTAGACTTGGACTTCGGCAGCGCCGGCGGAAACGGAAAGGCCCGCCAGAGCGGCACCGAGGGTCACGGCAAGAAGACTCTTCTTCATGATGGGGTCCTGAAAAAAGATTGGAATGTGGGACGGAGCCGGTCGACTCCGCTGAAGGCCGTCGATTGACGTTGATTGTCGTCGCACAACTTCGCCTTCGTTATGAGGGCACATTTTCGGAGGCGAGGTTCGTGCCAAACACCCAAATACTTGGGTGTCGAATAAAAGGAAAAACCCTGTGGTGTTCGGAAACCCCTGTGGCACAGGGGATTTGATCGAAATCCGTGTAGGGAATACCTCGAAAAAAGACCGGTCTCAAGTGTTGGTAAAATACAACACTGTGGTTTTCAGGCAGTCCTACGCGTAACCGAATCATGAAAAACGCTTTCCGACAGGACCGATCGGAATAGGATATCTGCCGAGCCCGAAAGAGGAAAGGAAAACGTTACGTTCGACGAGCGCGTTGATCGTCCGAGGAAATCGAATCGACGGCGAAACGTCGTACTCCGGCAACGGGTCGATTCCCCGGCAGGAGCGTCAACCGAACGATCGAACGTTTGAATGAAAGGAGACATCGCATGCGCCGCTTTACCGACGCGTGGATCGAGGCCGTCGGGCTCAAACGCTTCTCCGGCCCCTGGTCGTCGCCGCGCGGACCGAAACTGCCGATCCTTCCGTGGATTACGGTGCCGCTTCATCCGCTGATTCGCGAATTTTTCGAGACCTGCGGTCGGGAGGTGTGTTTTGCACCCGGAGAAAAATTTTTCCCCACGACGCAGGTGACGCACTTCGTGACGGTCACCTCGGGACTCACGGGACGGGGGGTGGCCGTACTCAGGGATCGAAGCGGTGCGGGCGCGATAGCTCTTTCGACCCCGGGGCGCTTCGCGGCCGGAAACCTCAACTGGGTGACGCGGCGCCCTGCGATCGGACGTTACTGCACGCTTTCGCAGTGTACCGTGCGCATGATTCCGCAAGTCGAGGCCGAGGAAAGGATCCTGGCGCGCGATGATGCGAATGAGTTCCTGCGCATTCTTTACACGCAGATCGAACTTATAAATCTCTCCGATCGCATGGGCTTTTCGGTACTTGCGTTGCTTTCCGCTCCCCAGCGACTTCAGGCCTTGTTCCTCGCGTGGGCGGTCTTCTACGGATCGATTCGAGAGGAGGGCGGGCGTCATCTCGTCCGGATGCCTTCGCCCGGGCGTCGGTCCCACATCGAGGACGTGCTTTCGGTTTCCTCCGTCACGATGGACAAACTCTCTTCGCACCTGCATGCGGAAGCCGCCTTCGAGCGCGACGGGGAGTTCGTTGTTTTCGATGCCGCTTGGCTTCAGGAGGCGCACGGCTGGATGCGTGCCTGCGACGGGGACGGAGTTATCTATCCGAGACCCAAGTCCGTGATTGACTTTCTTTACGGCGCCGAAGCGGGCGAGTACGTGTGAGCTGACGGAAGACGGAGGACGGTCGGGAAAGCCCCGTGCGGGGCTCCGACCGTTTTTCCGTCCGCATTCCCTATACTTGGACCCGCACCCCGTTCCTCAGTCGATCGGCCGGGTCTCGGAATTGAGGCATGTCAACGGTCGCGTCGGAACGGCCTGAAACAGACAACTCATTCTCCCGACTCATGACCGAACTCGATACGAACGATACCGACGTCAAGGAAGAGCTGCCCGAGAACGCCGACTATCTCACGCAGCTTCTCGACAAGCTTGAAACCGCGAGTGCGACCGAACGCGACAAAGGCACGCGCTTCGAAACGCTCATCCGAGCCTGGCTCCGAAAGGAGCCCACCTATGCGGACCTATTTACCGACGTGCAAACCTGGAAGGAGTGGGCGTCGAGTCATCCCGACCTCGCCGTCAACGCGCGCGACATCGGGATCGACCTCGTGGGCACGAACGCGGACGGCTCGGGCTACACCGCGATTCAGTGCAAGCTCTACGCGCGGAATGCGAGCGTCCCGAAGGCGGGTATCGACTCCTTCCTCGCCGCTTCGGCGAAACCCTTCTTCACGCACCGCTTTTTGGTGGCGACGAACGAGAAGTGGTCCGAAAACGTCGCGAACGAACTTCATCGACAGTCGATTCCCGTGACGCTCATCACGCGTCGCGAGTTGGAGGCCTCCGTCGTCGATTGGTCCGAGTACCTGAAGTCGGGTCGCGTGGTCGAACGCCCGAAGCGCACGCCCCGCCCCTATCAGGAGCAGGCGATTGCGAACGTCGTGAAGGGATTCGAAACCGCCGACCGCGGCAAGCTCATCATGGCCTGCGGTACCGGGAAGACCTTTACGTCAATGAAAATTGCAGAAGAATCAAGCATTTACCCCCCCCCCCACCCCACCAGAATACTAGAGGTCGGTTCGTACTCTTTCTCGTCCCCTCGCTCTCCCTTCTTTCTCAGACGCTCTCCGACTGGAAGCAGCAGTGCTCGTGCCGCCTGAATGCCTTTGCCGTCTGTTCCGACGCGTCGACGGGTAAGACCAACCTCGAAGACATCGAACAGTTGACGGTCGGAAGCGAGCTCGCTTATCCCGCCACCACGGACGCGAAAACACTCGCCGATCGCGTTACCCGCGCCCTCAACGACCACGACGCCCTCACGGTCGTTTTCTCCACTTACCACTCGATCGAGGTCATCCATGAAGCGCAGCAGTTCGGAATGGCCGATTTCGGTCTCATCATCTGCGACGAAGCGCATCGTACGGCCGGCGGTCACTACGTCGAGGGCGAAGACGATTCTCCGTTCCAACGTATCCACGACGCGAACTACGTTCGCGGTAAAAAACGCCTCTACATGACGGCCACCCCCAAGATTTACGGGGGAGAAGCCAAAGCCCAGCAAGACGCGGGCGAAGTCGTTCTCTATTCGATGGACGACGAGAAGGTGTTCGGCAAAACCTTCCATACGATCTCCTTTTCCGAGGCCGTCCGTTTGGGGAGTCTGGTCGACTACAAGGTGATCGTCCTTACGATCGAAGAAAACGTCCTCAAAAAGTACGCCGAGGGACGCGACGACCTGGAGCTCGTGCGCGACGGCGGGTTGCCCGTGAAGCATGCGGCGAAGGTGATCGGTTGCTGGCGCGCGCTCTCCAAGGTCGACCTGAAGGGCGAACGTTCGATTTCCGACGACATTAGCGCGATGAAGCGTGCCGTAGGGTTCGCGCAGATCATCAACGCGCCGACCGGGCGCAATCTCGACCGGACCTCGTCGAAGCTCTTCGCGGCGAACTTTGAAAACGTCGTCGAAGCCTTCAAGAAGGAAAACTTCCTCACGTTGAACGCCAAGGACCCGACCTACAGCCGGGCCGCCTACGCGGCGCAGTACCCGCTCGAGTGCGACTGCAAGCATATCGACGGGTCGATGAACGCGACCGAAAAAACGGCGCTCCTCGATTGGCTTCGCGAGGAACCCGCCAAAAACCGCTGCAAGATCCTCTTCAACGTTCGGTGCCTTTCGGAAGGGGTCGACGTGCCGGCGCTCGACGCGGTGCTCTTCCTTTCGCCCCGCAAGTCGCAGGTCGAGGTCGTCCAGACCGTGGGCCGCGTCATGCGCATCGCGCCCAACGCCGGGAAGAAGCGCGGCTACGTCATCCTCCCCGTCGTGACGCCGCCCGGGCTCGCGGGTGAGGACGCTCTCAACAATAACAAGGAGTTCGACGTCGTTTGGCAGGTGCTCCGCGCCCTGAAGTCGATCGACAACGAGTTTGGCTCCATCGTGGACGGGCAGCTCGGCAAGATCAATACCGACAAGATCGAGGTCGTGAGCCTCACGGAAAAGAAGCTCAACAAAAAACCGAAGGCCTCCGGCGCAACCGGTCCGAAAGGCAAACGAGGGTCGAAGCCCGAAGGCACGACCGACACCGGACGCCAGGGGAGTCTCTTTGAACGCGACGAAGTGTTCGAGGAGCACATCCGCAGCCGTATCCTGAAGCGCGTCGGCAACCGACGCGAGTGGGGCGACTGGGCCGAGGACGTGGGCCTTTTCTGCGAAAAGCAGGTCGCCCACATCGAGAAGGTCCTCCGCGAAAGCGAAACGTCCCGCGCGGCGTTCGAGAGCTTCAAGAAGGAACTGAAGGCGACGTTGAACGGCGAGCTTTCGGACAAAGAAATCGTCGACATGCTCGGACAGCACGTCGTGACGCAACCGATCCTCGACGCGCTCTTTACGATTCGCGACGACGCGGGGAACATCATCTACGAATTCTCAAAGCACAACCCGATCGCCCGGGCGATGACCGCGATGGTCGATTCGCTCGACAAGGATGGGATGCGCACGGCGGCGAGCTCGCTCAAGGATTTCTACGAGTCGGTGCAGATCCGCATGCGCAACGTCAAGACCGCGGCCGAGCGCCAGACCGTCATCAAGGACCTCTTCGAGAAGTTCTTCAAGGCCGCGTTCCCGAAACTTCAGGAAAAGCTCGGCATCGTCTATACGCCCGTAGAAGTGGTTGACTTCATCAACCGCTCGGTGGCGGACCTCATGAAGCAGGAGTTCGGCACGAACCTCTACGACGACGGGGTGCACATCCTCGACCCCTTCTCGGGAACGGGGACCTTCCTCGCCCGCCTCATGCAGAGCGGCCTCATCCCGCAGGACAAGCTCCCGAAGAAGTTCGCGACCGAGCTGCACGGGAACGAAATCGTCCCGCTCGCCTACTACGTCGCCTCGATGAACCTCGAGGGGGTCTTCCACGAGCTCTGCCCGAGCCAGCCCTACGCGCCCAACAACGTCATGCTCTGGACGGACACCTTTGCCGACCACAGCAACCCCGACGTTTTCAAGACGGCGCTTGGGGAAAACAACGAGCGGCTTGAAAATCTTGAGAAGACGGACGTACGGGTCATCCTGGGGAATCCGCCGTATTCGGTTGGTCAGGAAAGTGCGAATGATGACAATCAAAACGAGCACTATGAAGTGCTCGATGCTCGGATCAGTGAAACATATGCAGCCAGAACGAATGCCAGAAATAAAAATTCCTTGCATGACTCCTATATTCGCGCATATCGTTGGGCGTCAGATCGAATCGGTGATCGAGGAATTATTGGTTTTGTGACAAATGCAGGTTGGTTGGACTCGGGTAGTGCTGACGGCATGCGGCAGTGCATGATCGAAGAGTTTAATTCGATTTACATCTATCATTTGAGGGGTAATGCACGAACTCAAGGAGAACAGCGCCGAAAAGAAAAGGATAATGTTTTTGGTGAAGGTAGTCGCTCTCCCATTGCTGTTGTTTTTCTTATCAAGAATCCTGAATCTAAGGAGCGAGGGAAAATCCACTTCTGTGCAGTTGATGATTATTTGAGTAAAGACGAAAAACTGGCCTGTTTGGTTCGTGATGGTTCAATACTGAAAGCTGCAACTACAGAGCTGTTTCAGGATTCACACGGGGACTGGTTCGATCACCGAGATTCTTCTTTTTCCAAGTTTATGATAATTGGTGAAAAGAAAAGGTCGGAATGTATTTTTTCCTTGTATTCTAGAGGGTTGTCAACTGCTCGTGATGCATGGGTTTTTGGGTCAAGTAAAGAAAGGGTAAGGGAAAATGTTGAAAAAATGTTCTGCGTATACAACAGGCAGGCTGAAGAGTTTGATCGCGATCCTGTGGGCTTTAGTTTTATTCGGGATGAAAGGCAGATTCATTGGAATCGCACCTTGGAAAATTTTTTCATGCGAGGTGATAGGAATCTGAAATTTAATTCTGAGAGAATATATGAAGGGGTGTATCGACCTTTTAATTTACAGGTCTGTTATTTCGATAGGCATGCAAATGATATGATGTATAGGCTCAAGTCTATTTTCCCAACTCATAATGCATCTAACCTATTGATATGCTGTTCAGGGGTCGGTGCAAAAGAGTTTTCTTGCTTGATGGTAAATAAAATTCCGTGCCTCGATTTTTTGGAGAAAACCCAGTGCTTCCCGCGTTGGCTCCCCAAGTCTGATAAGTCCGCACAAGAAAGCCTGGATTTGGGATACGAAGACGACCGGGAGAGCGGTTTTTCACAAGATGCGCTGCCGTATTTCCAGAAGGCCTATCCCGATCACGCGATCACCGAAGACGACCTTTTCTACTACATCTATGGGATTCTGCACTCGGAGGACTACCGCACGCGCTTCGCGAACAACCTCATGAAGGAGTTGCCCCGCATTCCGCGGGTGGCGACCTACGAGCAGTTCTGGGCGTTCGCGGATGCGGGCCGCAAGTTGGCGGATCTTCACGTCAACTACGAGCACGTCGCTCCTTATGTGGGCGTGAAGCTCGTAAAGAAGGAGGGGAACGCCGACTACCGCGTGATGCAGATGCAGTGGGGGAAGATCCCCGGGAAGAAGGGGAACGCCGCGAAGGACAAGACCCGGCTCGTCTACAACGACTGGCTCACCATCGAGAACATTCCGCTTGAGGCCCAGGAGTACGTCGTCAACAAGAAGTCGGCGCTCGACTGGGTGGTGGAGCGTGCTTGCGTCTCGACCGACGCCAAGTCGGGAATCGTCAACGACTTCAACGACTATGCGGCCGAAATCGGAAATCCACGCTATCCGTTGGATCTTTTCCTGAAAGTGATCACGGTAAGCCTTGAAACCGTGAAGATCGTGAAGGGGCTGCCGCCGCTTGAGATCCACCCGTTGGACGCCTAATCCGGCGTCAAGTCCGATGTCGGGAGCGCTTTGCGAAAGGCGCTCCCGATCGGACGGTAAACCGGCTCCCTTTGACGACCTGTAAACAGTAACCCTCGGATTCGTACGGAGCCGAGGGCTTTTTCATGCGCAGTTCGCAGGGTTGCGGCCACGCTACGCACGAACCCCTCTCGAAGGGATGTCCTACGAATGGAGAATCCCTATTGTCCCCTTAGATAATTAAAATTAGCTATCAAAAGCGACCGAGCCATATAATTATTTCGATGTCGACGAGCTTCATCCGCTCGTCGTAGAGACCACTCACTGACCACTAACAAGGAACGACCCCATGACCAAGAAGTCCCTTCTTGCGGCCGCCGTCGGCGCCGTGATCGGCCTCTCCTCCTTCTGTGCGCTTGCCGCCGAACCCGTCGACCCGATCGAACCGGTCGAAGTGAAGAATCCTGCGCTCGTCGAACTCGGGAAGATGCTCTTTTTCGAACCCCGCCTCTCGCGCTCGGGGCTCCTCTCCTGCAACAGCTGCCACAACCTCTCGACGGGCGGCGTCGACAACCTGAAGACCTCGATCGGCGACTACTGGGCTCAGGGTCCGATCAACTCCCCGACGGTTCTCAATTCCTACGGTCAGATCGCCCAGTTCTGGAACGGCCGTGCGAAGACGCTCGCCGAACAGGCCGCGGGCCCGATTGCCAACCCCCTCGAAATGGCCTCCACGCACGAGCTCGCCGTTCAGGTGATCGGCTCGATCCCGGGTTATGCCGAACACTTCAAGAAGGCCTTCGGTGACGAAAAGGTCGACATCGGCCGCATTACGGACGCGATCGCCGAGTTCGAACGCACGCTCGTGACGCCCAACGCCCGCTTCGACCAGTGGTTGAAGGGCGATGCGAAGGCGATCACGGACTTCGAACTGAAGGGCTACCGACTCTTCAAGAGCTCGGGTTGCATGATCTGCCACAACGGCTCGCTTTTGGGCGGTCAGAGCTTCCAGAAGATGGGTGCGGTGCGTGCCTACGAAACGACCAACACGGACGAAGGCGTCAAGGCCATCTCCGGTCGCGACCAGGACCGCATGACCTTCAAGGTCCCGCAGTTGCGCAACGTCGAACTGACCTATCCGTACTTCCACGACGGCGAAGCGAAGACCCTTGAAAAGGCCGTCCAGGTGATGGGCGACGTTCAGCTCGGGAAGCGCTACACCGACGAAGAAACGGCTCAGATCGTCGCCTTCCTGAAGACCTTGACGGGCGAGCAGCCGAAGATCGTTCTCCCGGTGCTTCCTCCCTCGGGTCCTGAAACGCCGGAATTCAATCCCTGGGCTCCGAAGCCCGAAGCGAAGTAAGTCGTTGACGACCGACGGAGGGTGAATGCCCTCCGAAGTCCGCCCGACGCCGAGGCTCCCGAACCGTACCGGATCGGGAGCCTTTCTTTGTGTGCTCGGCATGGGCACGTTCTCAAGGGTGCAAGTCCCAAGCGCAGG
>CAJLHF010000058.1 GCA_905206365.1 uncultured Sutterella sp.
GGTGGGTGGTGTGGGAGGACGGCGCGGGGACATCCCTGCGCCTCCTACCCGATTTATGGTCTTTTCGCGCTCAGTTTGCGCTCCCTTGCACCCTTTTCGGGGCGAGCTCGATGGGCTGGAAATCAAGCGTGCAGCACCCGGGGACGATGTTGATGGCGGTATCGAGGCGGTGTCGACGGAAGCACTTTTGTTCGTCCGCCTGCTCGTCTCGGACGTCGACCGCCGACGTTTCCGACGTTCTCGACGCCCCGGGGACTTTCGACTCTCTCAAAAAGACCGACGGGGATGCCTCCGCTCGAAGCACCCCCGTCGTGTCGGAGACTCGGTGGGGAAGGTTTCGATACCTTTCGGCGTTCTCAACCTTCGCAGACTTTCGGCATTCTCAGCGGTCGGCCACAATCGGGATCACGCGCGGACGCTTCGCCGCATCGCGCTTCGCGAAGGACCGCATGTAGAACCACATGAAGACGAGGACGAGAAGCGAGACGCCGATCGCTACGGTCGCGTAGAGGGGATCGGCCGAGAAATTGACGAGGCGGTAGAAGATCGTCGCGGCCGAGTAGCCGAGTGCCGTCGTCCACACGCAGGCAAAGACCGTCCAGGCCGTACCGACTTCGCGGTAGACGGCGGCGATGGCGGCACAGCAGGGCATGTAGAGCAGAACGAGGAGGAGGTAGGCGAAGGCGGCCGATTGCGACGCGAAAAGCGTGCGGATCGTGTCGATCGTGCCCGTCGAAACTTCCTGCTCTTCGGCGGCCGCGGCTTCGTCCGAGAGGTCGCCCACGGTGATGCCGAGGGGGTCGACCAGGGCGGAACCGAGACCCGCCAGGTTTTCACCCGTAACGGAAAGCGCTTCGCCGAGCGTGGCTGTGAAGGAGAAGCCTTTCTCCTCTTCGGCGGCGCCGTCTTCGGCCGCGTTCGCGGCGCCCATTTGGTCGTAGAGCGAATTGAGCGTACCCACCACGGTTTCCTTCGCGAAGATACCCGTGAAAATGCCGACGGCGGCGGGCCAATTCTGTTCTTCAACGCCCATCGGTTCGAGGATCGGCACGATCGTGCGGCCGACCGACGAGAGGACGGACTTTTCGGTGTCTTCGTTCCCGAAGGAGCCGTCGGTACCGAGCGAATTGAGGAACGAGACGGCGGCGACGATGACGACGATTACTTTACCTGCACGGAACATGAAGCCCGAGACGCGGTCCTTGGTGCGGGTGAGCACGCCCTTCAAGGTCGGGATGTGGTAGGGCGGAATTTCCATCACAAAGGCGGACGCCGCACCGGGGAGCGCGCTCTTCTTGAGGAGGAAGCCGGTCAAAACCGCGGCGCCGATCCCGATCAGATAGAGGGCGAAGACGAGATTCTGACCGTTCGTCGGGAAGAAGGCCGTGGCAAAGAGGACGTAGACGGGCAAACGTGCGCCGCAGCTCATGAAGGGCGCCATCATCACGGTGATGATGCGATCCGACGCCCGGTCCATCGTGCGCGTCGCCATGATGGCGGGCACGTTGCAGCCGAAGCCGACGATCAGGGGCACGAACGCCTTCCCGGGCAAACCGATCGCACGCATCATGCGGTCCATGACGAAGGCGGCGCGCGCCATGTAGCCCGAGTCCTCAAGGACGGCAAGGAAAAGGTAAAGGAAGAAGACGACCGGAATGAAGGTCGAGACGGTCTGAAGACCGCCGCCGATACCGTTTGCGAGGAATACGCGCAGCCAGTCGGGCGTTCCGATCGAAGCGAGGAATTCGCTCAGACCGTCGACCAGGACGCCGCCCACCAAAATATCGAAGAAGTCGATAAAGGCCCCGCCCACGTTCTGCGTGAAAAGGAACATCACGTACATGACGAGGAGGAAAATCGGCAGCCCCAACCATCGGTTGAGCACGATTCGGTCGATGCGGTCCGTCATCGTTTCGGAGACTTCTCCCTTGCGCGTGACGGCGGCCTCGGTCACCTGCGCGACGAAGTCGTAGCGCGACCCCGCGATAGCGATGTCGAGGTCCCCGTCGTAGGCGGCGTTCATCGCGTCGACGATTTCGGAAACGCGTGCACGGGTCGCTTCGGGGAGGCGTTCCGCCAGGCCCGGGGCGCCTTCGAGCATCTGAAGCGCGTACCACTCGGGACGCTTCGTTTCGTCGTTTTTGAGAAGATCGGCGATCTTGCGCACGGCGTCCGTCGTCTTTTCGTCGAATTCGAAGCCGAGGGGCGGAATGCTCGGACGGGCGACGAAGTCGGAAAGGGCCTTCTTGAGTTCGTCCAGCCCCTTTTCGCGCGAAGCGACGATCCCGACCACGGGGCAGCCGAGGCGGCGCGAAAGCGCGTCGAGGTCGATCGAGAGGCGGTGCTGCTTGGCGATGTCGAGCATGTTCACGACGACGATCATCGGAACGCGCATCTCAATCAACTGCGCCGTGAGGTAGAGGTTGCGTTCGAGGTTCGAAGCGTCGACGATGTTCACGACCGCTTCGGCTTCGTCCGAGAGGATGTAGTCGCGCGCGATGCGTTCGTCTTCGCTCGTCGACGACGAGGGCGTGATCGAGTAAATCCCCGGAAGGTCGACGAGGTCGATCTCGTCGGCGCCGAGCTTGAAGTGCCCGACCTTCTTGTCGACCGTGACGCCCGGCCAGTTGCCGACGTGTTGCCGCGAGCCCGTGAGGGCGTTGAAAAGCGTGGTCTTCCCGCAGTTGGGATTGCCGACGACGCATAAGGTACGTTTGGTCATACGTGTGTTCTCGGATTCGGTTGAGAGGGCGGCCTCGGACGAGAGCTCTCGAGCGGAGGCCGGCGGGGAGAAAAGAGGACGGAATCGTTTTCGGATTCCGACGCTCAGGCGGGCGACTCCACGTCGAGGAGGGCCGCTTCGTCCTTGCGAAGGCTCACGAAGCTCCCGCGCACGCGCAGCTCCACCGGGTCGCCGAGCGGCGCCACGCGCACGATCTCGAAGGCGGTGCCCGGGGTGAGGCCGAGCGTCACGAGACGACGGCGGTATTCGGGGTGCGTTTTGCCGAGTGCGACGATGCGCCCTCGGGCGCCGACGGGAAGGTGTTGGATTTCCATAGTTGTTGTCCTGAAGATTGGAGTAGGGCGTCGGCGGCCTCTCTGGCGGGTCGTCGGCGAGGTTTGACGGGTGAACCGTTCGAAATCAACAAACGTAAATTTTTCGGGCCGTCTCACGATCGACCCCGATGCGGCCGTACCCGATGCCGAGCATCAGAGGGCCTTCGTCGCTGCCTTCGAGCGGCGTTACGGGGCCTCCCACGCGAAGACCGAGCTCAAGCAAACGGGCGGTCTCGCCTTCGGGAAGCTTCACGCGCACGACCGTCACGGTCTGCCGAAGAGGAGACTCCGTCAGCGGACGGGGGCGACGCGAAAGGTCGGATGAAGAGGCGGGCATGTCGTATCTCCCGGGGATGCGTACGTACCAAAAGCAAAGATGAAAACGGTCGATGCCGCAACGCTTCTTGTTGTATGCGTGATGCATCGATAATGCGCATGTTACCGATAATCATTCTCAATTTCAATTGGAAAAATAGTCGTACGGTGGCCGCGTAGGTGCTTTCATCCAATGCGACTCGGTTTTCAAGTTGGGTAAACAGTTTTGGCTGTCGGATTCGGTCGGATCGGGCAAGAGTCGGCGCTCGGGCGGGAGGGGGCTTCGACCCGTAGGGGCGAAGAAAAATCGGGCGACCCGACGCGGTGTCCGGTCGCCCGATGAGGGTGTTTCGGGGAAGCACCGCAACCGTCGTGCGGGCTGAGGTTCTTGGGGGGCTCAACGGTTTGTTTTGGGGTCGCACCGCCTGGTGAAGGTCCTCCCGACAAAAGGATTTGGAATGCCTTACGGGATCGGTACACTCGGACGCCACCGATCGGCATGGTACTGGAGAGCGACGGTGTCGGTCGCTTCCAGAAGCGCGTCGAAGAGCTTTGTCGTCCAGCGCGGCTCGCGCACGGACGAAAGGCCCGCCGCCGGGAAGGCCGAAGCCGCCTGGGCGAAAAAGAGCGCTTCGTACCGGTCGGCAAGGAACGTCCAGTCTTCGAAAACGCGGTTTCTGCGCTCGTAGAGAAGCGCCGCGCTCGGCAACCGATCGCTTTTGCCGCGGTTGACGGAACTCTCCGCGGGAAGCAGGTTCCAGAGGTCGTTCGAGCGGCTCTTCGCCCAGGGGATCACATGGTCGACGTCGAGCGTCCGATCGGTGAGCGGGAGCTCGGACCAGACGCAGACGAGCCCCTCGTTGCGAATGCGTTCGAGGTACACCGTGCGCGCGAGCGCCGTGCTGCGTTGGTCGGGCTCGGGAATGAGCCGCTCGAGAATTGCGGCGCTCGTGTGCGTCGACCCCGACAGCTCCGAAAAGCGGTGTGAGAGCTTCGCCCAGCCGAGCGCCACCGAGTCGGTGAGCCACGGCGCGACCGCCGTGAGTTCCCGCCAGAGGTCGGCGGGAAATACCAGCTCCCCGCACCGAAGGCGAAAGTCTTCGGGCGTTGCGGGCTTTGTCGCACGGCCCTTCCGCGCGTTTGCAACGTTCTCGTACGGACGAACGGAAAAGAGACGGTTTGCGTCCGAGAGCACGGTGAGGAGCTTTTCGGAAAGGGAATTTCCCGCGTAACGAACGGGCCCTTCTTTGACGGTGTGCGCGACGGTCGTGACGAGTTTCGCGTAGTCGGCCCGAAGGCGAACGCGTCGGTCGTGTTCGGCGGGGTCCGTTCTTTGAAGCGGCAGGAGGGCGGCGTCCGTCCATGCTCCCGAATAGAGGTCGCGCTTCAGGCGCCAGAGGTCGCCCGAATAGGCTCGAATCAAGCCGAAAAGGGGCTCGACAAAGCCCGGCCGCCGGTTTCCGCCCACCTGGCGCGGTGCGGCCTTGAGAATTTCGTCGTCGGAATTTCCCGGCGCTCCGACGACTTCCGGCGCATAGAGTCGCCAGTAGTTTTCGATCCAGAGTTCGACGATCCCGTAAAAGGGAACGGCGACGCGCGGGTCGGCGAGGATCCGAAGCGTCGCATCCGAAGCGGCGCTCTTCGTGCTCCCCGCAATTCGGCGCATCTCCGCGTCCGACAAAAATCGAACGCCGCCCGAGGAGCGGATATTGAGGTCGCACAGGGTTTTCAAAAGTGCGAACTTGTAGGTGGCCGTCTTCGAATCCTGTTCGACGATCCCGAAAAGGCTCGTTCCCGCCCGAACGCGTCCCGTCTCGCGCAGAAATACCATCGTGCGCCAGAGGGCGGGCGTTGCTTTCGGGCCCGCTTCGATCGGGTCGGACAGCGCCACGAGCGAAAACCCGAGACGCTCGAAAAGCGACGTGTAGTGTGCGGCGGGAAAGTCGGAGTAAAACCGCCCGGTGGAAGATCCGTCCCCGGGATGCTCCGTCGGGACGCTGACGAGCACGATCCCTTTTTCGCCCGTGACCGACGCGATGAAGGCCGCCGTCTCGTAGAGTTCCGACGCGTCGAGGTGCTGAAGAACGCCCGACGAAGTGACGACGTCGAAGGGCTTCGTCGCGCCCAAGGCCCGAAGGGCCGCGGCCGGGTCGACGCGCAGGCCCTCGGAAGGCGGAAGCACGAGACGAACGAAACGGAGGCTCCCGGGCGGAGTCGTAGCGCTCGTGCCGGTCGTGTTGCTTGTAGAGCCGGTGCAATTCGTCGCGTCCGTTCCCGCGAGGCGCTTCGCCTCGGCAAGCATCGCCTCCGACCCGTCCGTAGCCGTAACGTCGGCACCCAAGCGCGCCATGAAGCGCGCGTCCCGTCCCGAGCCGCAACCGAGCTCCAAAACGTTCGTTCCGGGAAGGACCCACCGTCGGTAGAGGGTTTCGAGGGCTTCGGGCGGACGGCTCTCGGTCGCGGTCGTCCCGAGCGCCTCGTACCGCGCGCAGTAGGTCGATGCGTTCGCCTCGTAGGCGGCGAGCGTGGCGTTTCGGGTAAGCTCGGACATGAGAGTGAAAGAAAAGCGTTGCGGGAAAAAGAGGTCCGTAAGGGTTCGGTCGAAGCCTCTCGTTCCATAGCCTATCCGAAAAGGCAACCAACCGCGTGTCCTACCGTTGCGGAACCTTTACACTCCATGATGAGGTGGAGGAGCGGCTCCGCGGGGAGAGTGATTCGATATAGGGCATCCCTATTGAAAATTATTTTTCATTAGGAAATTGCAATTTTCCGCGAGACGTGTTAGGATGAGTTCAACAGCTCGGGAGGCTCACTTCTCGGTCGAACCGTTTCGGTTCGAGCCGATCGATCTCCGGAGCCTCCGATACCGTCAGGAGCCGACGTCCTCGAAGGACTTCCGCTTCGCAACTCTTCTGAGGAGAATTCGCATGTCGAACTGCAAGGTCAATACCTATCTCGCCAACCTCGCCGTCTGGATGGTCAAACTTCACAACCTCCACTGGAACGTCACGGGCCACGTCTTCAAGCCCCTCCACGAGTACACGGAAGCCCTCTACGACGAAGCCTTCGAAGCCTACGACGCCGTCGCCGAAGTCCTCAAGATGCGCGACCGCATGCCCCTCTCCACGATGAAGGCCTACCTCGAAGTCGCCACCATCGAAGAGGTCGATCCGCGCGACTTCTCCTGCTGCGAAGTCGTTTCGATGATCGAAGCCGACATGCAGACGATGATGAAGCTCGCCCTCGAAATCCGCAACGAAGCCGCCGAACGCGACGACTTCCAGGTTCAGGGCCTCTTCGAAGGTTACATCGAAGGCTTCACGAAGCAGCTTTGGTTCATCCGCGCCATGAAGAAGGAAGGCTCCGCTCAGGAATGCTGCGGCGGCTCCTGCGGTTGCGGCGGCCACTGATCGCCCGATCCCGGTTCGGAGGCGTAGTCGTTAGGCGTCTCCGACCGTGCCAATAAAATTTGAAGTCCGATTCGGCCCGAGCCCGTCAAACGGTTCGGGCCGAATTGTTTTTGCAAAACCCGCTCAAGCCCGCTTTTGCGCGCCCTGCATCTGCACGTATCCCGCCGCAGCTTCCGAGAGGACGATGAGGGTCATCCCGAGAAACGCGCCCGGGCCGATGTCGTCCTTGAAAAGGAAAAGCCCGAAAAGCGTGCTGAAGAGAATCCCCGAAAATTGAAGGTTCGCGCAGAGAAGCGCTCGCCCGCGGCTCCAACCCTGCGTTTGCGCGAGTTGCGAGCAGACGGTGCAGAGACCCACCGCGAGCAGTTCGGGTGTGGTCACTAGCGTCGCGACGGGCGTCTCCGACGTCGCACACCACAGAAGCGCCGCCGTGGCAAGCGATCCGCAACCGAAATAGAAAGCGGTCCGGAAGACGGGCTCGCCCGCCCTTCCCAGCCTGCGAAGCGCGAGTCCGGAAACCGCGGCGCAAAGCGCGGCGGCAAGTGCGAGAAGTGCAAAGGGGCCGTCTTCTCCGTTGAAGGTGGGGCAAAGCGTCAAGTAGACGCCCAGGAACCCGAGAAGGACGGCAACGAGCGACCTTCGGTCGAATGCTTCGCTCGATGCCTTACCGGACTTCGCTCCGACGTATTTTCGCATTGCAACCCACGCCGCGACGAAAAGCGGTGAAGTTGCAAAGAGCGTTTGCGAAGTGGCGATCGGAAGCGCCTGTACGGTCACGATGTTGAGCAGAAGCGCCGAAACGCCCGCTCCGGTGCGAAGCAAATGGAGCCGCGGCATCCGCGTACGAAGCGCAACGCCGCTTGCTCGCGCCAAACCGTAGAGAACAAGCGCGAGAAAGACGGAACGCACGAAGAAAATGTCCGCCACGCCGAGCGCTTCGGGCGTGAGCTTCACAAAAACATAGGTGAGCACCGTCAAAAAGGTACCGACGAGAATCCAAAGGGATTGCATTACCTGCGGCTGCTCCAACAATGTTGTTCAAAGTTAATCGACATGTTTGGATTTATCAGCACTTTTGGGGGCGCTTTTCGGATCTGCCAACCTGCTTGGATTTCAGGTTTGCATGCCGAGCGCGGCATCATGGTTTATCGACGATCGCATTCCCGGGGTGAAACCTGGTCGGCGTCGATTATAGTTCGGGATCCATCGCTTGACGTGCAGGGATGCGGGCGTGAGGAGTACCGGGATTTCTGTGTCTGCGGAAGTTGTTCCGGGGCAGTCCGACGAGGCTGCTCTTTGTTTTCGGTGATGTGATATGCCGGATCCGATGCGTTGGCGGGGCTGAGGTGGAGGCAGCCGCACGGAAAAAGGCCTGCCGCATCGGCGGCAGGCCCTCCGTATCCGATCGGAATCGTTCGGGCGGGAGCCGAATACGGCTTTCTCTCACCGCCCGTTCGATTCACCGCCAGGCAAAGTGTTCGCGCACGAGCGCTTCGGGTCGTCCGCCCGCACGTTGCCAGGCTTCGGCGACGTTTCGGGCGAGACCGTCGCCCGCGCAGACCGCGATCGTTTCGGGGCGTTCCGCGGCAAAGAGCGCATCGGGCGAGAAGCGCTTGCCGCGACTCTCGAACACCTCCACCCGAACGCCCGCGCGCTCGGCGCGCTCAAGCACATCGGCAAGGAGCGGCTCCGACGCTTTGTCGCGCACGCACCAGAGAAGACGTGCCGGACGGCGGTTGGCTTCGGGTTCGTTCGCACGCGCTTCGAGCCACGCGAGGAAGGGCGCCACGCCGATACCCGCCGCGATCCAAACCGCGTCGTCCGTCATCCGATTGGGGAGAAATGCGCCCCAGGGACCTTCGACGCGCAGCGCGTCGCCCGATTTGAGCTCGGGAATGCAACCGTCCGTAAAGTCGCCGAGGTGTTTGACGGCGAAGACGAGCCGCCGTCCGTCGACGGATGCAATGGAAAACGGGTGTTTTTCGCCCTTGAAGGGGCCGCTCGCGGGAGCAAGGAATGCGAACTGCCCGGCGATCGCACGGATCGGAACGGCCGTTTCCACGGTAACGAGCGTCACGCTTCCGCGGTTTTCCGTGTCCACCACCCGCGCATCCACGGTTTTCGAGCGACCCGCCCCCGGCACGAGGAGCACGAGCGACGCGACGCAACCGACGACCGTAATCGCGATGTTGAAAAGGCCGTAGGGCGTGAGAAAGTCATTCGCATCCATCAGGCGCACGGAGTGGATCGAGAGTACGAGGAAGACGACGGAGAAGAGTTTGTGGGTCGTGAGCCACCGGGCGTAACCCAGGCGCTTCAGGTAGGAAAGGAGCCCGAGCGCGATCATGAGCACGGTGAGCCACAGGCCCGACGTTTCAGCAAACGGCCGAAGGGCCGCCCACAATGCATCGAACCCTTCGAGTACCGCGCCCGAATTTTGGGGTTTCGGGGCCGACGGCACGGCGAGCGCCGTGAGGATCGGGCCGACCCAGGACTTGACAAGCCAGTGAACGACGGAGAGGACGATCGCGGCGACGCCGAGACGGCGATGCCAGAGGTAGAGGGCGTCGAGCGGCGTCTTCATCCACCGTTCGATCCCCGCGGGGCGCGCGGCGATGACGAGCGCCAAGGCCATCCAAAGCCAGGCGACCGTGCCCGTCACATAGAAAACCTCGTGAATGATCGATCGGGTCGTCATCTCGGGCGGAACGATCGCAAGGTTGATCGCCCAAAGCAGGACGGTAAAAAGCGTGAGGCCCGTAATAACGGCCGGGGCTCCGTGTTTGGCGGGGGGCGTGTTTTTCAGCATGGTCGGCTCCTTTTCGGCAACCGTTGCCCGACGATCGGCGGGGTTCACAAAAACCGTCGGGAATCGGCGTCGCTCTGGGGGAGTAGCCCGATGCCGCTCCCCTTTGAGAGCCATTTTCTTCGTGCCCGGAGAGGCTGTCCGTGTCTACGGCCGGAATTTGCAAAAGGCGGCGCATCGTAAAGCGGTCTTTACAGATGTATCGGGGATATCTCTTTGACATCCTCTCCGCCCTAAAGGGGACGGAGATTCCCTACCGAGCCGTCAGAC
>CAJLHF010000059.1 GCA_905206365.1 uncultured Sutterella sp.
CAGCGCCGATCGTGCCGCCCTTTGTGAGAACGAGGTTCCCGAGCACGGTCTTCGAATCTGTCCCTTCGACGCCGTCGATGGTGCCGAGAAGCGTGAACGTGCCGTTCACCGTCATGTCACCGCCGAGAAGAATCGCGGCGCTCTTGTCGAAGTGAACTTTGCCGTTGAGCGTGGCGGAGGCGCCTTCAAAGACACGGAAGGTCGTGTTGCCGCGCTGCTCTCGGCTGTCGGAATTCGCGATGGCTTGGAAGGCTTCCGCCAGTCCCGAGGACTCGTCGCGGACTTCGTCCTCGCTCCCGAACCAGAGGGCGTAGTTGTCGTCCGCCACCGTTACCTGGAGGTCGCCCCCGACATTGACCGTGTTGTCGCCCGTCGCCCAAATACCGAGAGTATCGGCACCTTCAACCGAAATCGTCGTTTTGGCGCTCTGCAGGTTGAGAACGCCCCGGTATTCGGGATTGGGGTCGTCCATCAAGTCGTCTTGCATGAGCCACATGCCCATCGCATTACCCGTAGCGCTCTTCACGGAAATCGTCGTTTCGTCGCCGTGGAACTCGATGACGGGAAGGTGCGAACCGTTCATCATGGTCACGCCGGTCGGGAGGAGATGGCTGCCCGTAGCGCTCACCGTAATGTTCGTTGTCCGGGTGTTGAACGAGACACGGCTCGTTCCCGACTCACCGTAGGCTTCGGATATAAGACCGGCGACCAACGAAGACGGTTTGTCTTCGGAGGTTGGTACGTCGTAATTGCCGGTCACGGAGATGTTCGTCGTACCCTCGTATTCGCCGTTCGCAGGGCCGATCGTCAGGTTGTTCGCGCCGGTCAGGTAGATGCCGGCCAGCTCGTAAGCTCCCTCCGAGGCGTCCGTGGTGTTCGCCGTCAAATCGATGTCGAGTGAGGTATACGCGGCCGCTTCGGTCTCCGTCATGTGAAGGCCGGAAACCGTCGACCAGTAATCTTCTCTTTGATCTTCGTTGAGGTTGCCCCACTTGCCCATCGTTTCATCCATGGCGTTGACCTTGTCGTAAAGGTCGTCGGTGAACGTGAGGTCGATGACGGCGTCGGTATTGTCTTTGGGTTGAGAAGCACTCGAGAGGACGAAATCCGCCTGGGTGGAACCGGGATAGTCCGGGCCCTTGACGGTCAGCTCCCAGTTGGAGTCGACGGGGTAGTGCGTGATGTTATTCCACGCGAAGACCGAACCGGAGGCCATGCCGAGCGCGGAAAGCGTGGCAAGAGCGACGAGCGTCTTTTTGGAATACGTCAGATCGGACTGCGCGCCTTTAGGTGCGCAGGTGGTGGTGGGGGGGTAAATTTCATAATTTTCAATGACTTATGTGATTAAAAAGGAGGCTCACCCGAAAAGGCAAGTCGCAAGCCATTGTCCCGCGTCTGGGGAAGGAGTGTTGTGGGGGTTTTCACTAGGAAATGCTACGGTGCACGGTCTCTTGACCGCTTTAAGACCAAGACAGCCGGTTACGGCACGTCGTCAAGCTTTACGGCCGCCACGCACGTTACGATTTTTTCGGGGGTCGGCACCTCGCGGATGCGCACCTGCACGCCGAAGAGGCGCGTCAGGTTTTCCTCAGTGATTGTTTCCGCGGTCGGGCCGAAAATCGGCGCTTCGCCGCGCGGCAAAAGGAGCACGCGGTCGGAGAGTTCCGTTGCATGGGCCGGAAAGTGCGTGTTGACGACGACGGAGAGTCCCTGATCGACGAGTCGCTCGATGACGTCGAGAACGAGCATCTGGTTGCGAAAGTCAAGGTTGCTTTCGGGCTCGTCGAGTACCAGAAGCTCGGGCTCCACGGCCAGAGCGCGCGCCACCATGGCGAGCTGCAACTGCCCGCCCGAGACTTCGTTCGTGCGGCGAGTGCGCAGGTGTGCGATCCCGACCGCTTCCATGACACGATCGACCGTTTCCCAGTCGTGGCGCCCGGGAACGGCAAAGGGTCCGATGCGGGCGCTTCGACCGAGTACGACGAGTTCGGCGAGCGTGAGCGGCGCGAAGCCCCCGGCTTTCGCCTGCGGGACGTAGCCCACGCGTTGCCAGAATTCGCGTGCGGGCCAGTCGGCGACGCGCCGCCCGTTGAGTTCCGAGTGCCCGGAGGAAAAGGGAAGGAGCCCGAGCATGGTTTTTAGGAGCGTCGTCTTCCCCGCTCCGTTCGGACCGAGAATGCTCAAAATCCCGCCGCGTCCTCCGAAGGCGTCCGTATCGAAGCGAAAGGAAACGTCCTTGAAAACGGGGGGATGGCCCGGCCATGCGTAGGTGCCGCGACAAACTTCGAGAATCACGCCACACCTCCCGTTCGACGAAGAAGCACGATGAAAAAGGGCGCGCCGACAACGGCCGTGAGAATCGAGACGGGAATTTCGCTCGCCGTGAGCGTGCGCGCGGCCGTGTCGATGACGAGCATGAAAAGGGCGCCGAGTACGGCGGAAGCGGGCAGCACGAAGCGGTTGTCCGAGCCGAAAAGCATCCGTGCGACGTGCGGCACGAGAAGCCCCACCCAACCGATGAGGCCGCACATCGAAACGACTGACGCGGTGATCATGGTGGCGGCGAGAATGACGAGCGCGCGAAGACGCCGCACGGGAATCCCGAGACTCGCCGCTTCTTCGGCGGGGAGCGTGGCGGCGTTGAGTTTCCAGCGCAAAAGCCAGAGAAGCAGAGACCCCGCGGCCACCATGGGAAGGCCCGCAAGGAGTGCGTCCTTCGAAGCGCCCGTAAGGGACCCCATCATCCAGAAGGTGATGGCGGGAAGAACGTCCTGGGGGTCCGCGACGTATTTCACGAGACTTACGAGCGCCGTGAAAAGCGCCCCCGTCACGATCCCCGCGAGGACGGTCATGAGAATCGACGTCCCCGAGCGCGTGCGCGCGATGAGAAGCACGATCCCCATGGCAAGTAGGCCCGAGGCGAGACTCATTGCCTGAATGCCGATCCCCGGGAACCCCCACAGAATGCCGAGTACCGCACCGAAGCTCGCCCCCGTGGCGACGCCCAACGTGTCGGGCGAGGCGAGCGGATTGGCAAAGAGCGACTGAAAGGCGGCGCCCGAAAGCGCGAGCCCCGAACCCGCCAGGAGAGCAAGCGCCACGCGCGGAAGGCGCACGTTCCAAACGACGTTTTCCGCGGCGCGCGAAGGCGCTTCGCCCGCAAGCGTCGAAAGAAGGTCGGCGGGCGCGAGGCCGAAGCGTCCCATGCCGACCGCCGCCACCGAGAGGGCGAGGAGCAACAGGAAAAGGGCCGAAATCGCGAGCGCGAAACGGCGGCGAGCGAGACCGTCGAGCCGCGCCGCATCGAAGGCGCAACCGGCGTCGCGGGTGTTTTCGTTCGTCATGGCGGATTCGTCGGGCACCGGTTACTGCGTGCTCCGCACGCCCTGCGAAGCGCCTTCGGCCGCTGCCCGGTCGGGCGAATACATACGTTCGACCTGCGCGTCGGTGAGATCAACCCCGACGATTTCCTTGTACCAGCGCTTCGTTTCGCGTGCGAGGTCGACGTCTTCAAAGCGCGCGGGGTAGAGGGTCTTCGCAAGCCACAAGAGCGTGAGCGGCGTGTCGGCCCCGGGCGTAAAGGTGCGGTAAAGGCCGAGCGGCATCTTGTAGATGCGGTTCTCTTCCACGGCCTTGAGGGGCGTCCAATCCTGCCCCGGGATTTTCCCTTCACGCAGATCCGAAGGCACCGCCTTGGTGAAATTCGTAAGGATGACGACGTCGGGGTCGTACCCGTAGACCGATTCCATCGAAAGCCGCGCGTTCGCGTTTTCGGCTTCGAGGTCGTGCGCGGCGTTCGCGGCCCCCGCCGCACGGCACCAGTATTCGCCGAAGAAATTGCGCCCCGAGGTGACGATTTCCTTTTCGTCGAGGCGCACGATGAAGAGAACGCGCACGCGGTCCTTTTCGGCGATGTCCTTCGTGCGGTCCGCGACGAGCGACTCGATTTCGCGGGTGCGCGCTTCGATGAGCGCGCCCTTGCCGTCGACTTCGGGAAAGAGCTGCTCGAGCGAAGCCGTCCAGCCGCGATAGGTTTCGACGACGTCGTAGTGCCACTTCGTGGGGCTTACGGCATAGGCGGCAAGTCCCGCCGAGCGCACCTGTTCGAGCATGCGCCGATCGGGCGCGTTGATGAGCACCAGGTCGGGCTCAAGTGCCATGAGCGCTTCGACGTTGAGGGCCGCTCCGCGGATGAACGACGTGTCGGCGCGAAGCACTTCCGGAAAGAGTTCGCCGAGAAGCCCGTTTTTCGCCGCCGAATAGCTCGCGGGGTGCATGCCCGCAACGATCGACCCGTCCCCGGTGTACGCGGTGAGGGCGGCGGCAAGCGGCAGAATGTTCGCAACGACGACGCGCTCGATCTTTTCGGGCACGTCGACCCGATCGCCGTTGTCGTCCGTAACGGTGCGGGCCGAGAGGGCGGAGACCGAAAGGATCGCGGAACAGCAAAGAATCGCGACCTTCGGGGCGAACTTCAAAAAGGACATGACGAAAAATTCCGGGGAAAAGCGTGACGGACGGAAGGGCGGAAGCCGGGAAGCTCGAAAGACGCTCGGCGCGTCAGAGGATGTGACGGCCTCGGGCGTCCTTTTTCATGATGCGTTCCTGCTCGCGCTTCCACTCCTTCTTGCTTTCGTCGGCGCGCTTTTCGAATTCGCGCATGCCGCGCGCAAGCGCCACCGTAACCTTGACGCGACCGCGCGTGAAGTGGAGGTCGAGCGGCACGAGCGTATAACCCGCGCGTTCCGACTTGCCGATCAGTTTGGCGATTTCCTTTTTGTGCATGAGGAGCTTGCGCGTACGGTTCGTTTCGAGCGTCTCGTGCGTGCAGACCTGGTCGGCGGGCGTCATGTGGGCGTTGCAGAGAAAGAGCTCCCCGTCGCGCACGTAGATGTGCGCGAGATTGATCTGCGCGCGCGACGCGCGAACGCTCTTCACTTCCCAACCGCGCAGCACGAGCCCCGCCTCGAACTTCTCTTCGATGGCGTAATCGTGACGGGCGCGCTTGTTCTGAATAAGGGCCATTTGGAATCTCGAACGGTTTCGTGAAAAAATGGAGGGCCGCGGACGATACGCCCGACGCGCTTCTTGGCGCATCGGTCGGTCTGCGGTGCGCCGCACGAGGGCGCGGCTCGGGCGCGGATCGGTCGAGGAAGTCCTCGGATGCGCGTTGACGCGCACCGGGCCCGAATACTCCGAAGGAACCCATAATTTTAGCGGGAATCAATTTCATCATGCAGATTACGCTCTGCCGCGTCGACGCCTCGGGCGCAACGCAAACCGACATCACGCTCGCCGAAGGCGCCCGCGTAGAAGACGCGATCCGTGCGGCGGGCCTTGCGCCCGAATCGCTCCCCGAGGGGACGGGTATCGCACTTTGGGGGCGTCGCGCGACGCTCGAAACCGCGCTTAGCGCCGGGGACCGCGTGGACCTGTGCGCCCCCTTGCTTGTCGACCCGAAAGAGGCCCGACGCGAGCGTGCGCTTCGTCAGGGGGACGTCCGACAGGTGACGTGCGGCCGTCACGGAAGCCGCCGAAAGCTCGCCGACTGAGGCTCGCACGAATTTTTCTTCCGCGTCCGAACGTGTGTTCGGACATGTCGGGTTACAATTGGCGGGTCGCTAGAGTTCACGCCGATCCGTCGGTCCCCGTTCGGGACCGGCCGGGCAAGCGGTCTCCGGCATCGATTCCCGGACACGACGAAAGTTCGGGCGCAACGCCTTCGGGCGCTTCGCTTCGCAGGTTTTTCTCCCGAAGCAGGCGCCCGTTTTGCGTTTGACGTCCGAAAAAAAACGGGAAACGGTGCGCGCCAAAACGAGAGACCCGTCCGAGCCGGCTCCCCGGGACGCAATCCCCGACATCGGTTCATCCGAAGAGAGAAAAAAACTGTGAATTGGCTCAATGAAATCGTCACCGTCATCAACGACTTTTTATGGTCGTATGTTCTCATCCTGATGCTCGTCGGCTCGGGGCTGTGGTTCACGGCCCGAACCGGGTTCGTGCAGTTGCGTCGCCTGGGCGAAATGTTCCGCCTGATCGGCGAGGGTGCGGGCGCCAAGCCCCGCGAAGGTCACATCTCGACCTTCCAGGCCTTCTGTGTTTCGACCGCTTCCCGCGTGGGCGTGGGCAACATCGCCGGCATCGCCATTGCGGTCGCCACGGGCGGCCCGGGTGCCGTCTTCTGGATGTGGGTGATCGCCACGCTCGGTGCGGCGACGGGTTTCGTCGAATCGACCCTGGCTCAGGTTTACAAGGCCCCGAAGAAGGGCGGCGGCTTCGTGGGCGGTCCCGCCTACTACATCGGCAACGTGCTCGGATCGCCGTTTTTCGCCACCGTCTTCGCGGTGCTCATTTCCGTGACCTACGGCCTCATCTTCAATTCGGTGCAGGCCAACACGATCGCCCTCTCGATGCAAACCTCGCTCGGTCTCGACCCCTCGATGACGGGCGTCGCGATTGCGCTCCTCACGGCTCTCGTCATCTTCGGCGGCGTCACCCGCATCGCCAAGGTGGTGGGCGTGCTCGTTCCCTTCATGGCGGGCGCCTACCTCCTCGTTGCCGCGATCGTCACGATCCTCAACATCCAGATGGTTCCGACGGTGCTCGCCGAAATCGTCCGTCACGCCTTCGACTTCGACGCCGTGCTCGGCGCGGGCTTTGCGATGGCCGTCATGACGGGCGTGAAGCGCGGCCTCTTCTCGAACGAAGCCGGTATGGGTTCGATCCCGAACGCCGCCGCCACGGCCGACGCGACCCACCCCGTAAAGCAGGGCCTCGTTCAGGCCGCGGGCGTCTACGTCGACACGCTCTTCGTCTGCACGGCTTCCGCGATGCTCGTTCTTCTCACCCCGGGCTGGCAGGAATCGGGCTTGACCGGCATCGAACTCTCGCAGCACGTGCTCTCGAGCCAGCTCGGCGAATGGACCAACATCTTCATGACGGTGATCGTCCTCTTCTTCGCCTTCAGCTCGATCATCGGCAACTACTTCTACGGTGAAGTCAACATGGACTTCATCAGCCGTCGTCCGGCCGCGCTCCAGATCTTCCGCGCTCTTGTCGTCTGCATGGTCTTCTTCGGCTCCGTGGCGAGTCTCGGTCTCGTCTGGAACCTCGCCGACCTCTTCATGGCGCTCATGGCGATTCTCAACATCGTGGCGATCCTGATGCTCGGTCGCATCGCCTTCCTCGTGCTCGACGACTACTTCGCGCAAAAGCGCGCGGGCATCGCTCAGCCCGAGTTCGATCCCTCGATCCTTCCCTCCTCGCGCGGCGTTCTTGCCTGGCCGCGCCACAAGGACGAAGAAATCGATCAGGCCTGATACGAGGACCTGAAGCCCGACGGACGAATCCCGTTCGATGCGCAACGGTGCGGATCGCGCTCGCAACACTCCGCACCGCCCGAAGATTCGACGGGATTTTCTCCGACATCAACAACGCCCCGACATCCGCACTTTGCGGATCCGGGGCGTTTGTTTTTTCGGCGTTTCCTCCCGGAGCCCGAATTCTTCGAGGTCCGATTCGGCATTCGATTCACATCGACAAATCGAAGGCGAGCGCTTGCTCCGCGGCTTTTTACCGAAGGATTGGGGAAACCTCGGGGGTGCTCGAGGGGGGATGGGGTAAGGTTTCTTTAAGAAAGAGGATATTGCGTAATACGTTGAAAACTAAGAAAAATTTTGATCCGTTCTTCTGTGAGAATATCTCCAAAGGGGTATTGTCTTCCATCCCGTCAGGAGGGTGGTGTCAGTCCTTTCGGATTCTTTAAGAAGTACTTAAGACTTCCTACAATCGGCAACAAAGAGAGCGTCGATGACGGTTTTTTCCCGAGGGCGAATGCTTTTCGCCCGAGCCGCCCGATTCGATTTCGATATCCCGAATTCCCTCGCATCCAGCAAGGAGACACCATGCGACACTTGCCGCTTTCCCTCGCCGCCGCGATTGCGATCGCGCTCGGCGCCTCGGCGCAGGCCGCCGATCTCAAGGCCTGCCAGACCTGCCACTCGAACATCACGGAATCCCACGCGGGTGCCGCGCACAAGGACGTCGCCTGCACGTCGTGCCACTCGGGCGTCGACGCTCACCTGAAGAACATGAAGACCCGTCCGACGGTCAGCATGGACCCGAAGACTTGCGGCGCCTGCCACGAAGACCAGTACAAGTCGCTCTTTACGGCGAGCGACCGCACGGCGCGCGCCTCGAAGAAGTCGGCGACCGGTCCCGCTCCCGACCCCTTCTTCGATCGTGCTCTCGGCGGTCACGGCTTCACAAAGGAGCACGACCTGCCGCGCGCCCACGCCTTCATGGCGCTCGACCAGTTCATCGTCGACCGTGCCTTCGGCGGCCGCTTCGAACCGAAGGAAGGCTGGCTCTACACGACGCTCGAAGGCGGCGAATCCTATAAGGTCTGGGACGTCCTCAAGGACAACTATCCCGAAAACAACGAACACAAGCCCTTCAAGCCCGGCACGGCCGCCGCTGCGAACGCCGTCTGCTGGTCCTGCAAGTCGACCGACGCGATGCTCGACTGGGCCTACATGGGCGACAAGGTCGAAGGGGCGAAGTTCAACCGTGCCTCGAACCCGGTGGACCTCGTTCGCGAAGTCAACCACGCCATCAACTGCAACTTCTGCCACGATCCGCACAACGCGAAGCCCCGCATCGTTCGCGACGCGCTCATCGACGCGCTCGAACGCAAGGACATGCCGACCGTCTACACGGATGTGGCCGCTCACACCACGAAGATCGACGTCAAGGATGCGGGCGTTCGCGGTTTCACGCGCAAGATCGCCTACATGGAAAAGTCCGACTCGAACCTCATGTGCGCGCAGTGCCACGTCGAGTATGTCTGCAACCCGGGCGTGGATGCGAAAACGGGCGCCAAGATCGGTATGGACAACCGTCTGACGAACCACTTCCCGTTCGTGAACGCCGATCAGATCGAAGACTACTACGACAAGATCGGTTACCGCGACTTCAAGCACAGCCTCACTGGCGCGCTCCTCGTCAAGATGCAGCATCCGGACTTCGAAACCTTCATGGGCTCGAAGCATGAAAAGGCGGGCGCCACCTGCCAGTCCTGCCACATGCCCAAGGTGACGAACGAAAAGACCGGCAAGACCTACACCCTCCACTGGGCCACGTCGCCGCGTCACTACATCAAGGAAACGTGTCTGACCTGCCACAAGGACAAGACCGAAGCCCAGATGGAAAAGTCGATCGATGCGATGCACGCCTACTATGACGGCAAGGTCCGCGAAGTCGAATCCCGCATGAACGACATGTTCAACGCGTTCGAACTGGCTCTCGCTCAGGGCGTCGACGAAAAGACCCTCGACGAAGCCCGCAAGCTCCACAGCACCGCGCACATCAATTGGGAATACTGGACGGCCGTCAACGGTGCCTGGTTCCACAATCCCGATCAGGCGGTTCGCAGCCTCGCCAAGGCCGCCAAGGCCGCTCAGGACGCCACCGACCTCCTGCGCAAGGCGATGAGCACGAAGACGGCCGCCAAGTAATCGATCGACCTTAAGATCGACTCCAGCGAGCCGCAAAGGCCCGGTCTTCGGACCGGGCCTTTTTCGGTGTGCTCGGCATGGGCACGTTCTTAAGGGTGAAAGTCCCAAGC
>CAJLHF010000060.1 GCA_905206365.1 uncultured Sutterella sp.
GCGACCGCGCGGCCTAAGGAATCCCCGCCCTTTAGGGCGGGGAGGAAGTCAAGCACAGGCATCGTTTTTACGGGACACCGGGGATCTCGGAACCCGTTGAAAACGGGTGCGAACGCCCTTCCGTCGAATGCGTCGAAGGGTTGGGGTGCGTGGAAACCCGAAAGCGCCCGAATCGGCCGATTTCGTAAGGTTTGCGAAATATTTGCCGTGTAGATTGCACCGCACAAGGTGTCGAAACCCCGCTCGGGCAACCGGCGGACGCCGGACCGCGTCGTTTCGCACTTTCCCGAGAAGAGACTCAACAACTCAACCCCAAAGAAGGATCAAAAAATGATCAAGACCTCGATTGCCGCCGCGCTCGCCCTTGCTCTCGCCGCCGGCTCCGCCATGGCCGAATTCAAGGACTTCACGGTGAACGGCGAACTCGTCACCAAGGCTCAGCAGGAACAGGTCGCGGCCGACGCGCTTGCCAACAACCCGAATCCCCACGGCATGATGATGAATGCCGAACTTGAGGATCAGGTGAAGCAAATGATCATCGAATACAAGGTCATGGCTCGTTATGCCAAGCAGCAGGGCATCGACAAGCAGGACGCCGTCAAGCAGGAAATCTCCACGATGACGGACATGATCCTCATGAAGCACGCCGTCAACGATTACCTGAAGGCCAACCCCGTTGAAGAAAAGGCGATCAAGGCCGAATACGACAAGGAAGCCAAGCGCTGGGGTTCGAAGGAAGTCCGCATTCGTCACATCATGGTGAAGGATGAAGCGACCGCCAAGGACATCATCGACCAGATCAACAAGGGCGCTTCCTTCGCGAAGCTCGCCGCCGAAAAGACCCTTGACACGCAGAGCAAGGATGTCGGCGGCATCCTCGACTGGACCTCGCCTTCCGTCTACACGGGCAACCTCGGCGACACGATCGTGACCCTCAAGAAGGGTGAAATGGCCAAGACCCCGGTTCAGTCGCCTGCCGGCTGGCACGTCGTCAAGGTCGAAGACATCCGCGACGCGCAGCTCTTCCCGAAGTACGAAGATCGTAAGGAAGAACTCCGCCACATCCTCATGCAGCGCAAGGTTCAGGCCTTCATTCACGACAAGGTTCTCGGCGCCGACGTGAAGGACGCCGCCGCCAAGTAATCGACGTACCTTCGGGCGTCCGAATCCTTTCGATTTTCGGGCGCCCCGTACGCGAAAACCACGCGCAAAAAGCGTCGACCGCTTTGGGTAACCCCTGCGGCGGCGCTTTTTTCGTAATGAGCTCCGATTCTTTTCTTCAACGCGTCGGTGCTCCTCCTTTCAACCAACCTGAGACCAACATCCGTGACTGCTGAGATCGGGCATTACGCCCTTATCCTCTCGCTCGTCGTGGCGGCCGTCGGCGGCATTCTGCCGCTTTTGGGCGCCGCGCTCGACATCCGTTCGTGGATGCGTACGGGATCTGCCGCCGCGCTGACGCTCCTTGTCACCGCCACGGTTACGATCGGCACGCTTGCCTACGCCTTCGTCACGAGCGACTTCTCGATCCTGAACGTCGCCCGCAACTCGAACGAAAACCTTCCCTGGTTCTACAAGTTCGCCGCCGTTTGGGGCTCCCACGAAGGGTCCGTCCTCTTTTGGGTGACGACGCTTTGCTGGTGGACTTTCGCCGTGGCGGTTTCCGCCCGGAAACTGCCCGAAAAGGTGCTCGCTCGAATTCTCGGGACCCTCAACCTGATCGTTTTCGGCCTCTACCTCTTCATCCTCACGACTTCGAACCCGTTCCTGCGCCTTTTCCCGCCCGCCGTGTCGGGGCAGGACCTGAATCCTCTGTTGCAGGACCCGGGAATGATCTTCCATCCGCCGCTTCTCTACCTCGGGTACGTGGGCTTCGCGGTTCCCTTCGCCTTTGCGGTCGCGGCTCTGATGGGCGGGCGCCTTGACGTCGCCTGGGCCCGTTGGATGCGTCCCTGGACGACCGCCTCGTGGGTGCTTTTGACGCTCGGCATTTCGCTCGGGTCCTACTGGAGCTACTACGAACTCGGTTGGGGCGGCTGGTGGGCCTGGGACCCCGTTGAAAATTCGTCGCTGATGCCGTGGCTCACGGGTACCGCCCTCATGCACAGTTTGGCGGTCACGCAAAAACGCGGCGTTTTCAAGATTTGGACGGTGTTCCTTGCGATCCTCACGTTCTCTTTGTCGCTTCTCGGCACCTTCCTCGTGCGCTCGGGCGTGCTGACCTCCGTGCACGCCTTTGCGTCGGATCCGGAACGCGGTCTTTTCATCCTCATCTTCCTCGTACTCGTGATCGGGTGCTCGTTCCTGCTTTTCGCCTGGCGCGGGAGTTCCGTTGGCACGACGTCGACTTTCGGGGCGCTTTCGCGCGAATCGATGCTCCTCGGCAACAACCTCGTTCTCGTCGTCGCGATGGCGAGCGTGCTCCTGGGGACCCTTTACCCCCTGGCGCTCGACGCGCTCGGCGGTGGCAAGATTTCCGTCGGGGCTCCGTATTTCAACGCCGTCTTCGGCGCGATCATGATCCCGATGGCGTTCCTCCTCGCTCCGGGCGCGATGGCTTCCTGGAAGAACCAGGACGGGAAGAAACTTGTTCGCGAGATGTTCCCCGCCTTCGTCCTTTCGGCCGTCGCTGCGGTCGCGATTCCGTTCCTTTTGGGCGAATTCTTCTGGATCGAAGCCGTGGCGGCCTTCCTCACCGTGTGGATTCTCGCGGGCGTCGCAACCGACCTCGTCAAGTACGCGCGCGTTGCGCGTCGTCAGGGGCGCACGGGTCTCTCGCAGGGCGCGGGCTGGTGGGGCATGCACCTCGCGCACGTGGGCGTGGCGCTTCTCATCTTCGGTTCGGCCACCGTGTCGCTTTACGAAGTGGAACGCAACGTCACCATGTACCCGAACGACGTCGTTGAGATTCGAGACACGACCTTCCGCTACAACGGCTGGTCCGAATACCGCGGCCCCAACTACCAGGCGGCCAAGGGTTCGCTCTCCATTCTCTCGGGCGGCGAGGAACTCATGGAACTCAACCCCGAGAAGCGCAACTACGACTCCGTCTCCTCGATGACGATGACGGAAGCCGCCATCTGGCACCGTCCCCACGAAGACGTCTACGTCTCGCTCGCCACGCCCACCCCCGACGGGAACGGCTGGGTGGTGCGCGCCTACGTGAAACCCTTCGTACTCTTCATCTGGATCGGGACCCTCTTTATGGCTCTGGGCGGCTCGATCGCTCTCTTTGATCGCCGCAAGGCTTGATTCGGACGGGAGAAAAGAACTATGACGACTGTTCGAACGAACGCTTCCATTGCAAACGTGCTTGCCGCTTTGGGTTTGGCCGCGTGCCTCGTTGCGGGACCCGCGTGTGCGGCGGATTCCGCATCTTCCGCTCCCGCTGCCGCCGAGACCTCGAAGCCCCTTACGGTTTCGCCCGCGGCGACGGAGCAGGAAATCGCCGCGTCGAAATTTGCGGACGCGGTTCCCGTCAATAACGAGCCCGTGAATCTCGACAAACTCAAGGCCGATCAGTCGGGCGAAGCCGCTCCGACCGAAATGGACCCGAAGGCGAACCCCCGCGTCTACGAGATCGCGAAGCAGTTGCGGTGCCTCGTCTGTGCGAACGAAACAATCGCGGAATCGAATACCGAGCTCGCGATCGACCTTCGCAAGGAAGTGGCCTCGCAGGTTTCGGCCGGTAAGACCGACGACGAAATCATCGCCTTCATGGTGGAGCGTTACGGGGACTTCGTGCTTTTCAAGCCGCCCTTCAAGGCGAAGACCTACTTCCTCTGGTTGGGGCCGATCGTCTTTTTCGCGCTCGCCTTCTGGGCGATGGTGATGGTGGCACGCTCCCGCCGTGCGGCGGCGAAGGCCCGACTTTCTGCCGCAACGCCCGAGACGCTTGAACGCGCGAAGGCCGTACTGCGCGGCGAACTCGTCTTCTTCGAGGGCGAGTTCGTTCCCGCCCGAGAAGCCAAGGTTACGAAGAGCAATTAAGGAGAGGAAGCCATGACGTATGAAATCATCTTCGGCGTTCTCGCCGCTCTTATGACGCTCTTTGCGATCGCGGCCTTCGGTTGGCGCCTCTTGCGCGGGCACGACGACCCGAAGCGCGAATGGGCGCGTACGGAAGAAAACGTGGCGGCCCTTCGTCACGAGTACGAACGCGCGCGCGAACGCTTCGACGCGGGCAAGATGTCGAAAGACGAATTCGAGGAGCGTGAAAACGAACTCGCCCTTCGCGTTCTCGACGAAACCACCCCGGAAGCGACGAAGCGCCACGTCGAAAACGAAGCGATGTATCCGGTGTCGACGCTCCTTGCGCTCCTTGTCGTGATTCCGGCGATGTCGATCGGCTGCTACCTCTACTACGGGGACTTTTCGAGCCTCGACGAGGATGCGTACGATCAGATCGAAGCCGTTCGCGCTCAGGCCGAAGCCGAGAAGAACATTCTCGACTCGGTCGCCCGCCTCGAAGCGGCCGTTGCGAAGGATCCCGACACGCTTTCCGCGTGGGAAATCCTTGCTGACCACTACAACCAGACGGGTGACCTCGAACGCGCTCAGGCCGCCTATGAGCAAGTGATCCGACTCGATCCGAAAAACGGCCTCGCGTATGCGGAACTTGCCGACGTGCTCGTTGCGAACCAGAACGGGGACTTGACGGGCAAGGTGGGCGAATACGCCTACAAGGCCCTCGAGATCGACCCCTGGAACCAGAAGGCCCTCATGATCGGCGCCGCGGTGGCTTTCGACCATGCGGACTACAAGAAGGCCGCCATGCTCTTCAAGCGCCTTCAGGACCAGTTCCCCGAAGGCAGCGAAGTCTATACGGCCGTGAACCACAACATCGAAATGGCGAAGGATCTCGGAAAGTTCACCGAACTCCCGAAGGATCCCGTCGGTCCCAAGCCTCAGAAGGAAGGGATGCAGATGATGTGGGACGCGATCGGCCAGGGGCAGCCCGGCGCTCAGGGCGGTATGCCCCCGGGCATGGGCGGCGGCATGGGCGGAATGGGAGGCATGTCCGGGCTTCCTCCCTCCATGGAGTCGCTTCCTCCCGAACTGACGGGCGGGAAGAAGTAAGACCGCAATCGGTTCGAAGTCCGACCGCCTCGTGTTGAGTGCGCCAAACGAAAAACGGGATCCTCCGAAAGAGGGTCCCGTTTTTCATGGGAAGTAGGGAAGGTACGGCGAGCACCCGCCCGCGTCACGCAGTCGGTCCTGAGTCAATGCCTTCGTGAACTTACGACTTTTCTCAGTCAATCGTCTTCTGTGGACAAAGCAAAGTTATCCTCACTCGATCGCCTGGCGCTCTGCGAATATGTCCGGCGTCGTCAGGTCGTCCGCTCGGTAACAATCGGTCGAACCTATCGAACCCTTCGCTCGATATACTTTGATAATCGCCAACTTTTCGGAGACTCGTCATGACGCAGTCCTTCCGCATTCTCGACTACATTCACGCACCGTGCACCGCGACCGAGCTTGCCGCTTTCATCACGGAAGCCTTCGCCACCGCCACACACAAAGACGGTACCGAAGCAGAGCTCGTTCACCGTCTTCGCAACGACCCGGCGCGTGCACTCCGGTTCCCGAACGAATTCGTTGCTCTCGACGAGCAAACTCAGGAACTCGTCGGGCACGTGTTGCTTTCCCGCACGACCATTACGACCGCTTACGGCGACGCCGTCGGAGCCGTCCTTTTGGCACCCATTTGCGTGAAGCGTGAACGCCGTTCCCGCGGAATCGGATCGGCGCTCATCGATGAGTGCATCCGTCAGTGCCGCCTCGCCAACGAAAAGTGGTTGGTGGTCTTGGGCGACCCCGCCTATTACGGGCGATTCGGTTTCCGTCTTTTTGCCGAATATGGTCTCACGGTTGAGGGCGATCCCTCGGGCGAACTTCTTCCCTACAGCCAGGTACTCGCCTTGACGGACCCCGCCGAGAAACCCGAGCTCCTCGACAAGGCCCGCGTCGACTTTCTCATGGGCTACGCCGAATCCGACACGCGCTCGGTGACTGTGACAATGGCTTAAAAATCCGGACCAACGGCCCTCGGAAGAAAAGTGTCGTATCGACGAAATTTGGGTCGAAGCGAACGACATTAGCGGACTCTTCCTCTTTGCAGGGGGAACCAATGCCGAAGGTCGCAACCTCATCGCACAGATTGACTCCGCCGTTCACGGCTACTGACATTGAGACGCGTAGGGCGAACCGGGCCGAGAAGCCCCAGCCGCCGTTCATTGAAACCCACCCCGAAAGGGGTGGGTTTCAATTTTTATTCTCGGGAATAAGGCAGATATTCCCTCGTCTCCCTTCGAGTACGGTCGGCGAGAAAACGGCAAGAACCTCGCATCCCGTGATTACACCGCGGTTTTCCGTTTGTCGGGTTCCTGTCGTACCTGGGGAAGAAAGATCGTAAAAAGAAAAGGAATCGATTAAAAGGTTTTGGGGTTGAATGATTTGCTTCTTTGACCAATAATGCTCTCGTCGAGCCCTTCTTCGCTTTTTCCCTTTGTACGAAGAAGGGCTTGACGAGGTACGTCGACACGTGCTCGAACGCTTTGCATTTCTCGCGCACGAGGCGAAATCCTCTTCAGGCATCCGATCAACCGGGGCTTGTCGCAGAACGACAACGTTCGGCAGGCCTCGGTGCCGCTTCGACCCCGTTCCTCCCATCGGTCGAAGCGGCTCGATCGGCGGCTTGATCGAGAACATATTCCGCATCTTCCTTCCGCGGCTCATCCGGCCGATCTTCGCAAGTTCAGTAACCAGGTTCGCAGGATTCAGCTTGCCATTGTGCTCGGTTCTCAGGCGCTTGCCTGCACCATCGACACGCTCGAAAAGCGCCTCGCCGATTTTCGTACCCAAACCGACGTTGCCTGCTCGAGCGATTTCGACTGACGATGTCTCTCGTCGGATAGCTCGAGATGTTGTTCGTAACTTTTGATTTATTATCTGAATTTCATGTTTTTAAAAAGCAAATACCTCCTTTTCAGGAGGGGTTTGTATTTCCGGAGTTCACGGCGCCGTCTCGATCAGCTCGTCCCACCGGGTAGTGAAACAGCGGGATTTTCGATCCTGCTTCATCCGCCATCGAGAGGAAAGGAGCGCTGCGGCGGGCACGACCGTCCCTTTTCCGAAGCGCTTCTCCAGTCCGTCGAGCGTCGCCATGAGTTCGCGACTGCGTTCCTTTTTCAGATCGCTCTCGGTTTCCACAAAGAGGGACCGCTCGGCGTCCCGCTCCTGCTGGCCGACGAGGTCCGTGAGGATGATGCCTGCCTTTTTGTATGCAAAACCTTTTCGGAACACACGGTCGACGAGGTCGAGCGCGGCGGTTGTGAGTTCGAGTACGTCGTTCGTCGGTTCGAAGAACACCCGCTCGACGTCCGCGGCGTAGGAGGAGAGGTCGGTGCGAAAGGGATCCGTGAAAAAGTAGATCCTAAGACGCTTTGCCGTTAGCGACTCCCGCCGGAGCACCCGAGCCGACTCGGCAATGTGGGTCGCGAGCGATGCCTTGATGTCCTCGATTCCGAAGCACGGTTCTCCGAAACTTTGCGACCGACAAATCTGAAGACGCTGTTTCGGGGTCGGTTCGAGCGGAAGGCATTCGACGCCTTGGAGTTCGAGGTGAGTGCGCTCGAGCACGACGCCGAAAATCCGACGGATACTCCCCGAGGGAATTTTCAAAAAGTCGGCTGCGCTCTCAACGCCCATCTTTCCGAGCTTCTCGGCCGTACGTCCGCCGATTCCCCAGATTTCCCGAATCGGGGTGAGGGCGAGCGCCCGTGCCCGACGTTCGGGCGTCAGATCGAACCAATTCAGCTGCCCGCCGAATGCGGGGTAGGTCTTCGCGAAGTGGTCGCACAACTTGGCGAGAGTCTTCGTCGGGGCGATGCCCGCGCAGCAGGGGATGCGGGTCCACTGCAAAATGGTCGAGCGAATATCCCGAACGATATCGTCCGGTTTCCGGGGGAGGCCCGTCAGATCGGCAAAGATTTCATCGATCGAATAGCGTTCGAGATCGGGCACCGAACGAGCAATGATGCTCGCGATCCGGTCCGACATCGACTGGTAGAGTTCGTAGTTCGACGAAAAGACTGCGACCCCGTTTTTTTCAACGATTTCACGTACTTGAAAGAACGGGATCCCACGTTTGAGCCCCAATGCCTTCGCCTCGCGGGTGAGCGCGACGATGCAGCCGTCGTTGTTTGACAAGACCACCACGGGCTTCGTTCGCAGATCCGGCCGAAAGAGGCGTTCGCAGGACGCGTAAAAGGAATTCGCGTCGAGATGCAAGTAGATGCGTGCCATCACGACCTCCGACTACCGACGAAACGTCCGACCGCACGACACCACGACCCCTTCGATCGAAAGGGTCTCGGGATCGGGACGCAGAACCGAATACTTGCCGCTCGAATTTTCAGGATGCAATTCGGGACGGCCGTCCTTCAACACGAGGCGCTTCACGGTGAAGCTTCCGTCGTAGAACGCGAGCACGATGTCCCCGTTTTTCGGTTCGAGCGAGCGGTCGACGAAAAGCTTGTCGCCGTCGAGGATGCCCGCATCGACCATGGAGTCTCCGCGCGCGGTCACGATGTAGGTGGCCGCGGGTTCGCGCACGAAGTAGGACGCAACGTCGAGTTCGTCCACCCGGTAGTCCATCGCAGGTGAGGGGAACCCGCAGCTTGCCGTCATTTCGACTTCGGCAATGGCGAGGCAGTCCAAAAACGGTCGCTCGAAGCGAGGATCTCGGCCGAGCTCGTCGAAACCGTCAAGACCGTCGACCAGATTGCTCCCCGAACCGAGACGGCACCCCGCCCGGTTGGCGGGAGCGGAGAGGGAGGAAAAATCGGGATTCGGCTGCCCAACACGGGACCTGCGGAGAGAATCCGCGGACGGGGCGGATATCGCGCGACCGACTCGGGTACGACTGCGGTTCAAGTTGCCGGAGCGACCGAAGCGGTTCGAAAGACTCGGCGCTTTTGCGTTTCCGGCGCAGAGGCCCGGAGGAGGGGAGGTCGACGAATCGGGCGACGGCGATTCGGAAACGTCGGAAACTTCGGGAGCTTCGTTCGCTTTGTATGCGGCAGCCGATTTGCGGACTTCGGAAGACGGGGTTTTGGTAGAAGACATGGTTCTCGGAAAAACGACTTCATAGAGATACCTCAGGGACCCCCGTCTTCAGACGGGGGAGGAATGAGGCGCGGGGCGAAGCCACGCATACCCGTATCCGTCGTTGAAAGAAAGCAGTCGGCAATGACGCCAACCGATACCTTGAATGACGCCTTCGGGCGTCTGAATGTCGAAGTAGCCGCTTTGAAAAACCTCGGGCACGATGACGGAGATTTCCACGTCGCCAACGGCGATGGGCACTTCGACCGGTCAACGCATCACGGATGTACTCTCCGCGATGAACGAGTTCGATGAAGAAGAGGGCATGATGATGTCCCTTCTCGTCCACACGAACAACGGCGAAGCCCGAGCGACGGGAACCCGGATCGATCTTCACGAGGACGGGCTGAAGCTTGGAGTCCTCGATCAACC
>CAJLHF010000061.1 GCA_905206365.1 uncultured Sutterella sp.
ACGGTTGTTGCGGTTGATGACGCGACGGTAAAGGTCGTTCAGGTCCGACGTGGCGAAACGGCCGCCGTCAAGCGCCACGAGCGGACGCAAATCGGGCGGGAGCACCGGGAGAACCGTCAGGATCATCCACTCGGGACGGATGCCCGAGTGCTGGAAGCCTTCGAGGACCTTGAGGCGCTTGGCGTACTTCTTGATCTTCGCTTCGGAATTGGTCGAACGGAGTTCTTCGCGCAGACGGTCGACTTCGCCGTCGATGTCGATCGTACGGAGAAGTTCGCCGATGGCTTCGGCACCCATCATGGCCTTGAAGTCATCGCCGAATTCGGCCGTGGCCTGAATGAATTCTTCTTCATTGAGCAACTGACCGCGTTCGAGCGTCGAGAGGCCCGGATCGACGACGATATAGGCTTCGAAGTAGAGAACGCGTTCGATGTCGCGCAACGGAATGTCGAGCACCATGCCCATACGGCTCGGCAGGCTCTTCAGGAACCAGATGTGCGCAACCGGGCTCGCCAGGTCGATGTGCCCCATGCGTTCGCGACGCACCTTGGCGAGCGTGACTTCAACGCCACACTTCTCGCAGATGACGCCGCGATTCTTGAGGCGCTTGTACTTGCCGCAAATGCACTCGTAGTCCTTCGTCGGGCCGAAGATCTTGGCGCAGAAAAGACCGTCGCGCTCCGGCTTCTGGGTACGGTAGTTGATCGTTTCCGGCTTCTTGACTTCGCCGTACGACCACGAATGGATCTTCTCGGGACTCGCAAGACCAATGCGGATCGCATCGAAATGCTCGTCCTTCTGGACCTGGTTGAAAATGTCGTTAAGCGCTGTTTTCATCGCTTAAGTTTCCTCATCAGTTCTTCACGAGGTCGATGTCGATACCCAACGACCGGATTTCCTTGACCAACACGTTGAACGACTCGGGCATACCCGCTTCGATCTTGTGATCGCCCTTGACGATGTTTTCGTACACCTTCGTACGACCGTTCACGTCGTCGGACTTGACGGTCAGCATTTCCTGCAGGACGTACGACGCACCGTAGGCTTCGAGGGCCCACACTTCCATTTCGCCGAAACGCTGGCCGCCGAACTGGGCCTTACCGCCCAACGGCTGCTGCGTTACGAGCGAGTACGGCCCCGTGGAACGGGCATGCATCTTGTCGTCGACGAGATGGTGGAGCTTCAGGTAGTGCATGTAGCCCACGGTCACGGGACGTTCGAAGGGTTCGCCCGTACGGCCGTCGTAGAGACGCGCCTGCGTCTTGGCGGGCGTCAGTTCGAGGCGCTGGGCTTCATCGTCCGGGAACGCGAGGTCGAGCATCATGCGGATCTGCTCTTCGCTCGCACCGTCGAAGACCGGCGTCGCGAAAGGCATGCCGTTCTTGAGGTTGCGGGCGAGTTCCATGATCTCTTCGTCCGTGAGACTGTCGAGATCTTCGGTCTTTCCGGTACGGTTGTAGACCTCATTCAGGAACGAGCGGATCTGACGAGCCGTTTCGGTCTTGAGCATTTCTTCGATGCGCCAGCCGATACCCTTGGCGGCCCAGCCGAGGTGCACTTCGAGAACCTGACCGATGTTCATACGGGACGGAACGCCGAGCGGGTTGAGTACGATGTCGGCGGGACGACCGTCGGCCATGTACGGCATGTCTTCGACCGGGCAGATCTTCGAGACCACACCCTTGTTACCGTGACGGCCGGCCATCTTGTCGCCGGGCTGCAGACGACGGCGTTCGGCGATGTAGACCTTAACCATCTTAAGCACGCCCGGGGGCAGTTCGTCACCACGGGTGAGCTTGTTCTTCTTGAGCTCGTACTTGCGGGCGTTTTCGGCACGCGTGTGTTCGATCGCCTGCTTCGTGAGTTCGATGTTGTGCTGAGCGGTCTCTTCTTCCATGCGGAGATTGAAGAGGTCGTAGCCCTGCATCGCATTGAGAACGTCGGCCGTCAGGATGCCGTCCGCGCCGAGCCCTTCGAGCTGCATCGTGGAGACGACCTTGTGGCCCGCAAGCTGACGACGCAGACGGTCGAACGCGTCGCGTTCGACGATGCGAAGCTGGTCGTCGAGATCACGGTGATACTGCTTCAGTTCGTCGGCGATGATGCTTTCGGCACGCTTGTCGCGCTTGACGCCGTCACGCGTGAAGACCTGAACGTCGATCACGGTACCGGTCATGCCCGAGGGAACGCGAAGCGACGTGTCCTTCACGTCGGAAGCCTTTTCACCGAAGATCACGCGCAGGAGCTTTTCTTCCGGCGTGAGCTGGGTTTCGCCCTTCGGCGTCACCTTGCCGACGAGCACGTCGCCCGCCTTCACCTCGGCACCGATGAAGACGATGCCCGAGTCGTCAAGACGGTTGAGCTGGTTCTCGGAAAGGTTCGAGATGTCGCGGGTGATTTCTTCCGGCCCGAGCTTCGTGTCGCGCGAAACAACCGAGAGTTCTTCGATATGGATCGACGTGTAGCGATCGTCGGCGACGACGCGTTCGGAGATCAATACCGAGTCTTCGTAGTTGTAGCCGTTCCACGGCATGAACGCGATCAGCATGTTCTGACCGAGAGCGAGTTCGCCCATGTCGGTCGAAGCACCGTCGGCGAGCACGTCGCCGCGAGCGACATGGTCGCCCTTCACGACGATCGGACGCTGATTGATGTTCGTCGACTGGTTCGAGCGGGTGAACTTCTGCAGGTTGTAGATGTCCACGCCCGTTTCACCGGCCACGCTCTCTTCGTCGTTCACGCGAATAACCACGCGGTTGGCGTCGACGTAGTCGACGACGCCGCCGCGGCGAGCCTGGACGGTCGTCTTCGAGTCGACGGCCACCGTGCGCTCGATCCCGGTACCCACAACGGGCTTTTCGGGACGCAGGCACGGCACGCCCTGACGCTGCATGTTCGCGCCCATCAAAGCACGGTTCGCGTCGTCGTGTTCGAGGAACGGAATCAACGCCGCGGCGCAGGAAACGATCTGCGACGGCGCGACGTCCATGTACTGGATGCGATCGGGCGAAGCAAGAATGGTTTCGCCGTTGTCGCGCGCGGACACGAGTTCCTGCGTGAGACGGCCTTCGTCGTCCATTTCCGCATTTGCCTGGGCAATGATGTACTTGCCTTCTTCAATGGCGGAGAGGTAATGGATTTCCTGCGTCGCCACGCCGTCGATCACCTTGCGGTACGGCGTTTCGAGGAAGCCGTACTCGTTGAGGCGCGCGTAAAGGGCGAGCGAGTTGATCAGGCCGATGTTCGGACCTTCCGGCGTTTCGATCGGGCAGACTCGACCGTAGTGGGTCGAGTGCACGTCGCGCACTTCAAAGCCCGCGCGTTCGCGCGTCAGACCGCCCGGACCGAGAGCCGAAATACGACGTTTGTGCGTGATTTCGGAAAGCGGATTCGTCTGGTCCATGAACTGCGAGAGCTGGCTCGAACCGAAGAATTCGCGAATGGCCGCGGAGATGGGCTTCGAATTGATGAGGTCCTGCGGGGTCAAACCGTCGCTTTCGGCCTGGTTGAGGCGTTCCTTGACAGCTCGCTCGACGCGCACGAGGCCGGAGCGGAACTGGTTTTCGGCGAGTTCGCCGACGCAACGAACGCGACGGTTGCCGAGGTGGTCGATGTCATCGACGCCGTTGACGGCGCAGTCGCGAACGACACCGTTTTCATCGATGAGCTTGACGTTGTCCTGACCGTTGCGAAGCGCGACGAGAAGAGCCATCGTGTCGACGATGTCTTCGTTCGTAAGCGTCATCGCGCCCTCGGCCGAGTCGCGACCGAAGCGGGCGTTGACCTTCATGCGACCCACGCGCGACAGATCGTACGCGTCGGCATCGAAGAAGAGACGCTTGAAGAGCGTTTCGACGGCGTCTTCCGTGGGCGGTTCGCCCGGACGCATCATGCGATAGATCGCCACGCGAGCCGAGAACTGATCGGGCGTGTCGTCGAGACGAAGCGTATTGGAGATGTACGCGCCGTGGTCGAGCTCGTTCGTGAAGAGCGTTTCGATCTGAGCGACGCCCGCCGTGCGAAGCTTCGAGAGGAGACCTTCGGTGATTTCTTCGTTGCAGTTCGCGAGGAGTTCGCCCTCGGAGTCGACGACCGCCTTGGCGAGCACGCGACCGAGCAGGTACTCGTCGGGCACGACGATCGAGGTCATGCCAGCCTTCGTCATGTCGCGGACGTGTTTGGCGGTGATGCGCTTGTCGCGGGGCACAATGATCTTGCCGTCGGGCCCTTCGATGTCAAAGGAGACGGTCTGACCCTTCAAGCGTTCGGCCACGAAGGGAAGTTCGGCGCCGACGGTGCGCAACGTGAAGCGGTCGAAGTCGAAGAAGCGCGCAAGGATGTCCTCGGCCGTGAAACCGATGGCCTTGAGAAGAATCGTGCCGGGCATCTTGCGACGACGGTCGACGCGGAAGTAGAGAATGTCCTTCGCGTCGAATTCGAAGTCAAGCCAGGAGCCGCGGTACGGAATCACGCGCGCGGAGAAAAGGAGCTTCCCGGAGGAATGAGTCTTGCCCTTGTCGTGCTCGAAGAAAATGCCCGGGGAGCGGTGGAGCTGGCTGACGATGACGCGCTCCGTCCCGTTGACGATGAAGGAACCCTTCTCCGTCATGAGCGGGATTTCGCCCATGTAGACGTCGTTCTCGCGGATTTCCTTGACGGTTTCCGGCTGCGCGGCTTCGCGATCGTAAATTTCGAGACGAATCTTGGCGCGCAGGCGGCTGCTGAACGTAAGACCGCGCAACTGGCACTCGGCGACGTCGAACTCGGGCTCGGCGAGTTCGTAGTTGACGAACTTGAGGCAAGCGTAACCGTTGTGGCTGCGGATCGGGAAGATGGAAGAGAATGCTGCCTGAAGCCCGACGGTAGCGTTGCGGGCGGCAGGAGCGACATTCGCCTGCAGGAATTCTTCGTAGGAACGAAGCTGAGTATCAAGCAGGGAAGGCACTTCAAGGACGCTCGGACGAGAGGCAAAGCTCTTCCGAATGCGCTTCTTTTCAGTGAACGAGTACGACATGGACACTCCGTTCGGCACTAGGGATGAACCAAAAAGTCGGATCTTGGAGGAACGCGGAACCTATGGACGCCGAAAAGCCGCTCGGCACTTCAGACAGGCATCTGAGTCCGCGCGGCGAACAAATCATCGAGCAGTGTGTTGGGACCGGTTCATCAAGGAAAGAGACTTTGATCTGTGTTCCTTAAGGTTTATGCGGGAGGGGAACCTAGATCAAAGCCTCCTTGCGGAGGCTTTGACGCAGGGCAGTGATCCATTATCGCCTGCCCCGCGGAGTAATTCAACAAACGGAATTACTTGAGGACGACCTTGGCGCCGGCTTCTTCGAGCTTCTTGGCAGCGGCTTCGGCGTCGGCCTTCGGGAGGCCTTCCTTGACGGCCTTGGGAGCGCCTTCGACGAGGTCCTTGGCTTCCTTGAGGCCGAGGCCGGTCATTTCGCGGACGACCTTGATGACGGCGATCTTGTTCGAGCCGGCGTTTTCGAGCACGACGTCGAATTCCGTCTTTTCTTCAGCAGCGGCGGCAGCGCCGGCAGCCGGAGCAGCCACGGCAACAGCGGCAGCGGCAGCGGAAACGCCGAACTTTTCTTCCATCATCTTGATGAGTTCGGAGATTTCGAGGACGGTCTTGGAAGCGATCGCTTCGAGGATTTCTTCATTGGTAAGGGCCATTTTATAGCTCCGTATTACGTAGTGTTTGTTTTGAAAATGAAATTAGGCAGCAGCCTGTTCCTTGGCATCGCGCACGGCAGCCACGGTGCGCACGAAACGCGCCGGGACTTCGTTGATGGTGCGGACGAACTTCGCGATAGGTTCGTTCATCGTAGCCATCAACTTGGCAATGAGCTCTTCGCGGCTCGGCATTTCGGCGAGGTTCTTGACGGCTTCCACGTCCATGACGTAGTTGGCCATCGCACCGCCCTTGATGACGAGCTTGTCATTGCCCTTGGCGAAGTTGACGAGAACCTTGGCGGCAGCGACGGGATCGGCGGAGAAACCGTAGACGAGCGGACCAACGAACTGGTCGGCAAGCCCGGCAAACTCCGTACCTTCCACGGCACGGCGAACCAACGTGTTCTTGACAACACGCAACGTCACACCATTCTTACGCGCTTCCGCACGAAGCTTGGTGACGGCCTCAACGCTCAGCCCACGGTATTCGGCGATGACAATCGCGGAAGAGTTGGCAACGATGCCAGCAACTTCCTCGATGACAGCCGCTTTATCTTGACGATTAAGACCCACGGTCTGGCTCCACTCAGAGGTGTCCGAAACGAATTCCGGACACCGGTTTAAATAACCGGCGCACTTCTGAGAGTTTTGGCTGTTTTTTTGTATTCGACCGATCGCTCGGTGCGAAAGAAACACAACGCAATATCTCTCTTCGGTTTACCGTCTGCGCTGGACGTCTTGGCGGTTCCTTCGAAGGTACACGGAAAGATTCCGTTCGAAGACACAAGACCATTAAAAGTCCGGCGGCGTGCATCCAATGCCTTTCCCGAATACACGGCTCCAGATCTCTCCAGCGGTCTTTGACAGCGGCAGGAGTTGCCTCCTGCCACCCAAAGCCCTTGAGGCCTCACGACCTCGAGAGGGAACGAATTCCCCCGGACGTCTCCCCGTTGCGGGGGAGTCGCAACGCTGTTTCCGGCGTTGTCGACAGGAGCGTCCACCCCTGAAAAGTTTCGTACCGATTAGGCGTTGATCGAACCGATGTCAACGCGAACACCGAGGCCCATCGTCGAGGAGACGGCGACCTTGCGGAGGTACTGGCCCTTGGCGGAAGCAGGCTTGAGCTTGTTGAGCTGGTCAACGAGAGCGGCAAGGTTCTTCTGCAGACGTTCGGCTTCGAACGAAGCACGACCGATCGGGGCGTGGATGATACCGGCCTTGTCGGCGCGGAACTGGACCTGACCGGCCTTGGCGTTCTTGACGGCCTGGGCGACATTCGGGGTCACGGTGCCGACCTTGGGGTTCGGCATGAGGCCGCGCGGACCGAGGATCTGACCGAGCTGGCCGACAACGCGCATGGCGTCGGGCGAGGCGATCACGACGTCGAAGTCGAGTTCACCGGCCTTGACCTTGGCGGCGAGATCGTCGAAACCGACGATGTCGGCACCGGCTTCGCGAGCGGCGTCGGCGTTGGCGCCCTGCGTGAAGACGGCGACGCGAACCGACTTGCCCGTGCCTTCCGGCATCACGACGGCGCCGCGAACGGCTTGGTCGGACTTGCGGGGGTCGATACCGAGCTGGATCGCCACGTCGACGGATTCGTCGAACTTGGCAGTAGCGGTGGCCTTGACGAGGTTGAGAGCGTCGATGGCGGCGTAGGCCTTGCCCGCTTCAACCTTGCCCTGAAGGGCCTGCATACGCTTCGTAAGCTTAGCCATTACAGCCCCTCCACAATGATGCCCATGGAACGAGCGGAACCGGCGATCGTGCGAACGGCGGCGTCAAGGTCGGCAGCCGTAAGATCGGGTTCCTTCTGCTTGGCGATTTCTTCCGCCTGAGCACGCGTGATCTTGCCCACCTTGTCGGTGTGCGGACGGGCGGAGCCCTTCTGGATCTTCGCAGCCTTCTTGATCAGGATCGTGGCGGGCGGGGTCTTCATCACGAACGTGAAGCTCTTGTCCGCGTAGGCCGTGATCACGACCGGGATCGGAAGACCGGCTTCCATGCCCTGGGTCTTAGCGTTGAAGGCCTTGCAGAACTCCATGATGTTCAGACCGCGCTGACCGAGCGCCGGGCCGATAGGAGGCGAAGGATTGGCTTTACCGGCAGGAACCTGCAGCTTGATAAAGCCGACGATTTTCTTAGCCATTGAAATATCCTCTTGGGTTCAAACGCCCCGTCGCAAACCGATGCGCGCGGAAGCTCCCCAGTTGGTTTGAATCGAGAAGCGAGACTATACACGCACGAATTTCAACGTGCAACTCAAAAGCTCGCTTTTTTTTAGATTTTTTCGACTTCGTTGAAAGCCAGATCGACGAGCGTATCGCGACCGAAGATCGAAACGAACACGTTGAGGCGACTCTTGTCGTAGTCGACGCCGTCCACGCGACCCGTGAAGTCCTTGAAGGCGCCCTGCTTGACGCGAATCGTCTCGCCCACTTCGAACTCGATCTTGGGACGGGGCTTTTCGGCGCTCACGCTCGCGGCGTTGAGGATGTTTGCGACTTCGTTCTCGGAAAGCACGACCGGGTTGTTGTTACCGAGGAACTCGATCACGCGGGGCGTCGAATTGACGAGGTGCCACGTTGCGTCGTTCATTTCCATTTCAATGAACACGTACCCGGGGTACATGCGACGCTCGCTCGTCATCTTGCGACCGTTGCGCAGTTCCTGAACGCGCTCGATCGGCAGGAGCACCTGGCCGAACTGATCTCGAAGGTCGCTGTGCGAGATGCGTTCTTCCAGAGCCTTTTTGACGCTCTTTTCCATCGACGAATAAACGTGCAGGGTGTACCACTGCTTCTTGGCGTCCGACATATGTCACTCCGGAAGGTTAAAGGGAAAGGCGAAGGAGACCGTCGTAGAGCCCCAGTTCGATGAGCTTGTCCACGACGAACAGGAAGAACGCCATCACGACGACGAAAGCCATGACAAGGCCGGTCGTGTTGAGCGTTTCCTTCTTCGTAGGCCACACGACGCGGCGCAGCTCTTCGTACGACTGACGGCCGTAGGCCAAAAGGCGCTTGCCGGAGGGGCTCACCCACGCCAGAAGCACGCCGAGGACGAGACCGCCGCCGAGAGAGGCCAGACGGATCGAAAGCGGCTGCTCCGTCAGGAGGGCGAACGCCACGACACCGGCGATCGCACAAAGGACGGCAAGCGTCACAAGCGCGATGTCGGACTTGCTCGTCACCGTTTCAACGTTTTGGTTGTTGGTCATGATTCATTCATCCAGGTGTACCCGAGCCGCACTCGACGTGCGGCTCTTCCGGGGGCGTACCCCGCGGCCACAGCAAAAATAGCTTGTCATTTTAACGACTTGCCTTTTGTACTGCATCCCGCAGGGAGCGTTTTTTTAGTCAAGAAAAAAGCCAAGTCCGCGTCAGCTGGACTTGGCTTTTTTGTTTTGTGGCAGGGGCAGAGGGAATCGAACCCCCAACCTACGGTTTTGGAGACCGTCGCTCTGCCAATTGAGCTATACCCCTGTCGTTCAGATCTTATTCGATGATCTGGGCAACGACGCCGGCGCCGACGGTGTGACCGCCTTCGCGGATGGCGA
>CAJLHF010000062.1 GCA_905206365.1 uncultured Sutterella sp.
AAGTAGGACCATGATTTTAATTATAGGCATCGGTCCGCGCTTCGCGCGGGTGCCTATATCCCCGCCGTGAACGGCGGGGCTTTACGGCACGTCGGGTAACACTCGCAACGCGCGAAACGGCCAAACAAAGAAAAGTGCCGATTTTGCGAGGAGAACTTCCGCAAAATCGGCGCCTTTTTCCGGTTTCTGTTTTTCGAGGGCCCGCGCGCTTCCCGGCGCGCGGGCACCGACCCTTACTCGAGGATTGCCTTCAGGTCGGCTTCCGGGGTCGAGACGACGTGGAGGTCGTACGCGTCGACGAGCGTCTTCACAAGATTGGGTGTGAGGAACGCGGGGAGCGTCGGGCCGATGTACATCCCCTTGACGCCGAGCGCGAGGAGCGTGAGAAGAATCGCGATCGCCTTCTGCTCGAACCAGGAAAGAACGAGCGTGAGGGGAAGATCGTTCACGCCGCAACCCGCTTTTTCCGCAAGGAGCACCGCAAGACGTACGGCGGCGTAGGCGTCGTTGCACTGACCGACGTCGAGAAGGCGCGGGAGGCCGCCCACGTGGCCGAGCGCCTTGTCGTTGAAGCGGTACTTGCCGCAGGCAAGCGTCAGGATGAGGCAGTCGGCGGGAACCTGCTCGACGAAGTCCGCGTAGTAGGAGCGGCTCGAACGCGCCCCGTCGCAGCCCCCGACGAGGAAGACGTGACGGAGGGTCTTTTCATCCACGAGCTTCAGCACGGTGTCAGCGGCCCCTTCGAGAACGGCGCGCCCGAACCCCGTCGTCACGGTGCGCTTCGGTTCGTCGGCGGCAAAGCCCGGCATTTCGAGCGCCTTTTCGATGACGACCGAGAAGTCGTCCGTATCGAGGTGCGTGCAGCCCGGCCAACCCACCATGTTGCGCGTGTAGATGCGGTTCGCGTAGTGCCCGGGATTCGGGTCGAGGATGCAGTTCGTCGTCATGACGATGGGGCCGGGGAACGCGGCGAATTCCGTCTGCTGCTTGTACCAGGCCGAGCCGTAGTTGCCGACGAGGTGCGGGTACTTGCGAAGTTCGGGATAGGCGTGTGCGGGAAGGAGTTCGCCGTTCGTGTAGACGTTGATGCCCTTGCCTTCCGTCTGCTCGAGGACGAGCTTCAGGTCGCGCAGGTCGTGACCCGAAACAAGAATGCACTTCCCCTTGACGGGCGCGGTATTCACCTGGGCGGGGAAGGGATTGCCGAAGCTCGTCGTATTGGCTTTTTCGAGAGCGGCCATCACGTCGAGGTTGAGGCGCCCGATCTCCAACGCGTCGGCGAGGAGTTCGTCGGCCCCCGCCTCGGGCGAACCGATGCGGGCGAGGTGTTCGAGAACGCGCCGTTCAAGCGCAGCGTCGCGAAGGCCGAGCGCGACGGCGTGTTCGAGATAGGCGGCCGTACCCTTGAGGCCGTAGAGAGCGAGAAGGCGCAGACCCGCGATGTCGGCGTTCGGTTCTTCGCGACGCAACGACGCTTCGCGGCAGGCGGCGGGAAGCGCGGAGGCGCAGAGGCCCTTCACGGAGAAGTCCGCGAGCGGATGATCGGGGCGCTTTGCGCCCGCAGCGGCGAGCTCGTCGCGCATCGCTTCGGCTTCGTGAATGTAGGCGGTGATACGCACCGGGTCGAAGTTCACGTTCGTCAAGGTCGAGAAGAACGCGCGCGGCACGAAGAGCGCCGCCTTCGAGATGTCGATCCCTTCGGCTTCGGCCGTAAGCGCGCGGGCCGCAAGGCTTTCGAGCATCGCCACGAGCACGTCCTGAAGGTCGGACGTTTCGGGGGTCTTGCCGCAGTTGCCGCGGAAGGCGCAGCCGTGCATGTCGGGGGTATTGGTCGTTTGTTCACACTGGATGCAGAACATCGTCGGGGTCTCCTTGTAAATCGACGGGGCGGTATCTCGTTCGGACGGGGTTTCCCAAAAAATATGTATTTGAAATACCGATTTTCCGAAGTATAGGAAGGCGACAGAAGGAAAGCAAGAAAAAGTTATACGGAAGATGCATTTTATTTTTCGCGAGTTTCCCCTACCGATCGCCGACCGAGGGTCTCGGTGCGCGAGCTCGCGACCTTCGGCGGGTGTCAACGGGGAACGATTCGCGCGGTCGGGGTAAGTTCGGAAATCCGCCCGGCAGCCGTCAAAAGAACGTCACGGACTTGTCATTGAACTGTCATGGGACGTCCTTAGGATGAGCCGCAACCCAAAAACACCCGTTTTCCCGGCTCCCGACTTCCGGGGCCCTCATCTCAAGGACACACCATGCTTACGCGTCGTCAGTTCGGCCGCAACCTTCTCGGTTCGGCGCTTCTTCTGAACGGTTTCGGTCTCTCGAACGCCTTTGCCGCGCCCGCTTCGCGCGCCATCGTCTACAACTGCCCGGCCGAATGGGCCGGTTGGGGCGCGATGCTCGAATTGGTCAAGAAGGAAACGGGGATCGACGTCCCGATGGACAACAAGAATTCCGGTCAGGCCGTCTCGCAGATCATCGCCGAAGCGAAGAACCCGGTGGCCGACGCCGCCTACCTCGGCATCTCCTTTGCGATCAACGCGAAGAACCAGGGGCTCGTCGAAAACTACAAGGGCGAAGGCTGGCAGAAGGTTCCCGAAGGCCTCAAGGACCCCGAAGGTGCCTGGGTGTCGATCCACGCGGGCACCGTGGGCTTCATGGTCAACGTCGAAGCGCTCGACGGTCTACCCGTACCGAAGGGTTGGAAGGACCTGCTCGACCCGAAGTACGAAGGCCTCATGGGCTTTCTCGATCCGTCGTCGGCCTTCGTGGGTTATGCCTGCGCGGTGGCCGCGAACCACGCATTGGGCGGAACGCTCGACGACTTCAAGCCTGCGCTCGATTACTTCAAGGCCCTGATGCAGAACAGCCCCGTCGTTCCGAAGCAGACCGCCTATGCCCGTTGCCTCTCGGGTGAAATTCCGATCCTCTTCGACTACGACTTCTCCGCCTATCGCGCCCGCTACACCGACAAGGCGCCGATCGAATTCGTCATCCCGTCGGAAGGCACGATCCAGGTTCCCTACGTAATGTCGCTCGTCAAGAACGCACCGCACGCCGAGGCCGGTCGTCGCGTGATCGACTTCGTGCTCTCCGAAAAGGGGCAGAAGCACTGGGCGGAAAACTACCTCCGTCCGGTCGTGGGCGATATCGAAACGCTTGCTCCCGAAGCGGCGGCGAAGTTCCTGCCGGCTTCCGAATACGCCCGTGCGGGCAGCGTCGACTACGCGAAGATGGCGGCCGTGCAGGTGGCCTTCAGCGAGGCCTATCTCAAGGCCGTCAAGAGCTGACGCACCGAATTCCCGGACGCGGTCGGTCCGCGCCGGGGTGTTCCTTCCCGAAGCCGGTTCGGTCGAGTCCGGAGCGGCTTTCGTTTTGGGACTCGAGGGCGTTCAGGGGGCGCCCCCGCCGAGCGCCCCTTCGAATCCGCGTTCGACGCCCCTTCCGATTCGAACCTTTCGAGCCCTCCGAACCACCTTCCGAACCCTCCGCCGAGGGGCTTCTCGATGAAGCGCACCCACATTCTTTTTCTTATTCCGGCACTCGCCGTTCTGACGGCCTTTTTCGTTTTGCCGGTCCTCCGACTGCTACCCGCTTCGGTCTCGACCGAGGAGGGGATTCTTCTCTACGGGCAGATCCTCACCAACCCGCGCTACGCGACGAGCATGGTGTCGACCGTACTTCTTTCGGTGGCGGTCACGTTCGCGAGTGTCGTGCTCGGCGGCCTGACGGGGCTCTTTCTCGAGCGCCACCGTTTCCCGGGGCGCAATGCCGTCGTCGCGCTCATTACGTTGCCGCTTTCTTTCCCCGGCGTGGTCGTGGGGTTCATGATCATCATGTTGGGCGGTCGCAACGGGATCGCTTCGATGATTTCTTCCTCACTCGGCGCGGGCAAGCTTGTCTTCGCCTACGGCATGGCGGGGCTCTTTTTCGGGTACCTCTACTTTTCGATTCCCCGCGTCGTGACGACCGTGATGGCGGCCACCCGCAAGATCGAACCCATGTACGAAGAAGCGGCCCGAACGCTCGGCGCGAGCTCCTGGCGCATCCTGAAGGACGTGACGGTTCCCGCTCTGATGCCCGCGCTCCTCTCGACGGGTGCGATCTGTTTTGCAACCTCGATGGGCGCTTTCGGTACGGCCTTCACGCTCGCGACCGATATCAACGTGCTGCCGATCACGATTTACACCGAATTCACGCTCTCGGCCAACATCGCCTCGGCCGCCATGCTTTCGGTCGTGCTCGGTCTCATTACGTGGGCGATGCTCGTGCTCGCGCGCTTCGCGGGCGGCCGGAGCGACCGCTGAGCCGGAGAAAAAAATGAAAACGAAATTCAAAGACCTGAGCGCCACGACGGTGCTTTCGGCGGCGCTCACCGCCCTCACGCTCCTCTTTCTGATGGTGCCCGTCGTCCAGATGGTGGCGACAGCCTTCATGAAGAACGCCTTCCGCGGCATGAAGGCCGGGTTCACCACGGACTGGATTGCGAAAGTGCTCGACATTTACGGCGACACGATCCTGCGCAGTATCGGTCTTGCCTGCGGGGCGCTCGTGATCTGCGTTGCGATCGGGGTTCCGGCCGCCTGGATCCTCGTGCGCGAAGAGCGCAAGCGCTGGGCAGCGTTTCTCGAAGAAGCCCTCATTCTGCCGCTTTCGATGCCGGGGCTCGCGATCGGTCTCGGGATTCTGCTTGTCTGGGGAGGATTTACAAGTTTGCGACACAGCTCGCTCTTCATCCTCTGCGGGCACGTGATGTTCTGTCTCCCCTTCATGGTGCGAAGCGTCATGGCGGTTCTGCGCGTCGAGCCGATCGCGGCCTATGAAGAAGCCTCCGCCACGCTCGGAGCCTCCCCGTGGACCACGTTCACGAAGGTGGTGGTTCCCGTGGCGATGCCGGGAATTCTCGCGGGCGCCCTCATGGTGATGACCGTCTCGCTCGGCGAATTCAACATCTCCTGGATGCTCCAGACGCCCGATACGAAGACGCTCCCCGTCGGCATGGCCGACAGCTACGCGTCGATGCGTCTCGAAGTGGGAAGCGCCTATACGTTCCTTTTCCTCGTGATCCTCGTGCCGCTGCTCTCGCTCATGCAGGCGCTCCCCGAATGGATCAAAAAGCGTGCCGAAGCGCGACGCCTCGCGGACGAGGCGGCCTGACGACCGGACCCCTCGGCGACGCAGCCCGAATGAACTCAACGAACCGACATCATGACCGAATCCGTTTCCATCGAACTTAAAAACATGAGCAAGCACTACGGCTCGACCCGCGTGCTCTCGCCCTTCAACCTCACCCTCGAAGCGGGTTGCCGTACGGTGCTCCTCGGCCCCTCGGGCTGCGGGAAGACGACGCTACTGCGCATCATCGCGGGGTTGGAGACTCCCGACGAAGGGTCGCAGCTCATCGTGGGCGGCAAAGACATGACGCACGTGCCCGCCGAGAAGCGCCGTATCGGCTTCATGTTCCAACAGTACGCGCTTTTCCCCCACATGACGGTGGAGGAAAACGTGGGCTACGGCCTTAAGGTGCGCGGAGAATCGAAGGCCGTGATCGAAAAGACCGTGGACGAAATGCTCGCGCTCGTGAACCTTGAAAAATTCAAGCGCCGCAACGTGCTTGCCCTCTCGGGCGGGCAGCGCCAGCGCGTCGCGCTTGCGCGCGCCCTGGCGATCCGTCCGAAGATTCTGCTTCTCGACGAGCCGCTTTCGGCTCTGGACGCGCAGATCCGCCACAAGGTGCGCGAAGAGCTTGCTGTCATCCTGCGCGAACTTGGCATTACGGCCGTTATCGTCACGCACGATCAGGACGAAGCCATGGTGCTCGGCGATCGGATCGTCGTCATGGAAGGGGGCGTCATTCACCAGGCCGCCTCGCCCGAAGAAGTTTGGCGTCGTCCGGCCTCGGGTTTCGTGGCGGGCTTCGTGGGTGGCAGCAACCGCGTGCGCGGCACCTACCAATCGGGGATGCTCTCCTGGCTCGGAGCTTCCACGCCGGCGAGCTCGCTTGCGCACGGCATCGCCGCGGGGCTCGCGAACCATTCGGGAGCGGTCGACGTCTACTTCCGCCCCGAGGTTGCCTTGCTCGAAGCGCTTGAGGAGGGTGCGGCGGTCGCGCTCGAAGACCGCATCGTCAAGGTGAAGGATCTCCACTTCATGGGAAATTTCGTTCGCGTGACGGTCGAGGCCGCCTCCGGGGAGCTCCTCAAAGTCAATCTTGCGAGCGCGGGCGAAGCGATCCGCCCGGGCGCGCGTGCGCGCCTCACGGTCAACGCCGCGCACCTAATGGCCTTTCCGGGGTAACGACGATGAGCACGATTCTTCAGCTCACCGACCTCCATGTCGAACCGCGGGGCGTGCTCGCCTACGGCAAAGCCGATACGGCCTCGCGGCTCGATGCGATCCGTCCCTGGCTCGAAGTCAAAGCCCGCGAAGTCGACCTGATCGTCGTCACGGGCGACATTGCCTGCGACGGGAACGTCGAATCGTACCGGCACGTGCGCGAGGTTTTCTCGGGTCTGGCCGCTCCCGTACGGATGCTCCCGGGAAACCACGACTCACGCACGGCGATGCGTGCGCACCTCAAGGGACTGACGGAATCGTCCGAAGAGGTTTCTCCGAGCGCCCCCGTCGAATTTCTTTTTGAAACGGACGACTTTCGTGCGGTTGGGCTCGACACCCTGATTCCGGGCACGCACTGGGGCGAGGCAAAAGACGCGTCGCTCGCGCGCCTTGAAGCACTCTTTGACGCGGACCGTCGTGCGGGCCGTCCGAAGCCCACGATCCTTTTCATGCATCACACGCCCTTGCACTCGGGCATGCCGAAAATGGACGAGTCTTTCGGAAACCGCGACGCATTGCTGCGTGTGCTTGCCGCGCGCTCCGACGTGCGGGTGGCGACGGGGCACATGCACCGGGCGATCGTCGGTCTTTTCGGCGCGAACGTCGTGGTGACGGCGCCCCCGGTTGCGCTCTCGATCGAACTGGATTTCGGTCCCGAAGGGGGAGACGCCTTCCGCTTGGAACCCCCGGGTTTTGCGCTGCACAAACGGATCGACTCTGCTTGGGTGACACACACGGGGCTCATCCCCGTGGTTGACGATTTTTCAGGCCCTTATCCGTTTGCGGGCGCCGTGAATCCCATCGACTGACGGTGCGGTCCGTCCCCGCGGACGGCACTTGACAAATAAACACGCGTTCAGCCGCTAAAATGCGGGTTGGTCTCCGGCCGTCGTTCCGAAAAGGGCGACGGCCGAGCGTTTGTGTTTTTTTCTGAGGACCCGTGCCGTGCCGAGCAATCAGTACGAAACGTTCATGGGGTACGTGTTCGAACACGGGACCCCGAAATCCGATCGGACGGGAACGGGCACCCGTTCCGTCTTCGGCTATCAGATGCGCTTCGATCTTGAGGAGGGCTTCCCCCTCGTGACGACGAAGAAACTCCATCTCCGCTCGATCATTCACGAGTTGCTCTGGTTCCTCAAGGGCTCGAGCAACATTGCCTACCTGAAGGAAAACGGCGTCTCGATCTGGGACGAATGGGCCGACGAAAACGGCGACCTCGGTCCGGTCTACGGCGTGCAGTGGCGCTCCTGGCCGAAGGCCGACGGCGGTACGATCGATCAGATCGCCAACGTCGTTCACGCGATTCGCACGAATCCCGACTCGCGCCGCCTCATCGTGACGGCCTGGAACCCGGCCGAAGTCGACGAGATGGCGCTTCCTCCCTGTCACTGCCTCTTCCAGTTCTACGTGGCGAACGGGAAGCTTTCCTGCCAGCTCTATCAGCGCTCGTGCGACATTTTCCTCGGCGTCCCCTTCAATATTGCGAGCTATGCGCTCCTCACCCATATGGTGGCCGCGCAGTGCGATCTCGGTGTCGGGGATTTCGTCTGGACGGGCGGCGACTGCCACATCTACGACAACCACGTCGAGCAGGTGAAGTTGCAGCTCTCGCGCGAACCGCGTCCGTATCCGAAGCTCAGGATCCTGCGCAAACCCGAGTCGATTTTCGATTACCGGTACGAGGACTTCGAAATCGTCGATTACGATCCGTGGCCTCACATCAAGGCGCCCGTGGCCGTTTGACGGGTCCGAAGCCTTCTTCTTTCATTTCTTTTCGGAGGGAGCGGCGTCCGGTCCGAGCGCACGAGCTCGGGGGCGCCCCTTTTTTATGATCGAACTCATTGTGGCGCGTGCGCGCAACGGCGTCATCGGTGCGGACAACCGCATGCTCTGGCGCATTCCCGAAGACTTCGCGTTTTTCAAGCGTACGACGATGGGCTCGCCCATCGTGATGGGACGCAAGACCCGCCTCTCAATCGGTCGCCCTTTGCCCGGGCGCCGCAATGTGGCGGTGACCCGCAATCCCGATTTCCGGGCCGAAGGGACCGAAACGGTGACGAGCCTCGAAGCGGCGTTCGAGCTGCTGGCGGACGCGCCCCGCATCTTCGTGATCGGGGGCGGGGAAATCTACCGTGAAGCGCTGCCCTCGGCCGATCGTTGCTGGGTGACGGTGCTCGATCGGGACTTCGAGGGCGATACCGTCTTTCCGGAGTTGCCCGAGAACGAATGGACCTATGAGGTGGTCGACCGGCTCGAACCCGTGCCCGACCGTCCGTACGCGGTGGAATTCCGCCGCTACGATCGCCGGAAGATGTCCACAGAGGTCTGATCCGGACCCGAACACCGCGCCCCGATGCGAACATGCGTCGGGGCCTTTTTGTCTACGGCGTGTTCGGCGAACGGATCGACCGATCGTCTGCGGCTTTTCCACCGATTGCGAAAAAGTTGTCCCCAGTTTTCCACAGAACCTGTGTATAACTCGGCGGACATGTGTCCGAAACGATATTTTATGAAGGAGTTTCAAAGGCTTACGGAGTTGCTTAAAAAATAGGCAAACTAAGGAATATTCCGTAGAGACCGAATCGGCACGCAAAAAAAAAAGAGCATTTCTTTCGAAATACTCTTCTTAATTTTCCCGTTGAGGAAAATTGGCGCGGCTGGCAGGATTCGAACCCACGACCCCCTGGTTCGTAGCCAGGTAC
>CAJLHF010000063.1 GCA_905206365.1 uncultured Sutterella sp.
GCCGAGAACCGGCCGACGCAGAGCAAGTTCTGTTGCGTCAAGTGCGGCTACAAGAACAATGCCGACCGAGTCGGCGCCATAAACATTCTCAGGGTCGGGCAGACCCGCAGCGCCTGTGGGAGCGTCGAAGCAGCTTCGACGCAAGTGAACCGGACGGCTCGCAAGAGACGCTCAGGTCAGCAGCAGGAACCCATCGAGGAGACCGTCGGGAAGGCCTGAAAAGGCCAGTCTGACGGCTCGGTAGGGAATCTCCGTCCCCTTTAGGGCGGAGAGGATGTCAAGTTCTTTATGTCCGCGACGCACACGCGACGGCATCCCCGAAGGTCGGATTCGGCGAGTACTCTCAGGCGCGCTTCCTCCGCGAGCGGATGCGCGCACCCCGTCACGTGCACGAACGCGTCGCGCCCGAGCACGTCGACCGCCCCGTTCGCCCGCCACGCGCCGAACACATCGCGCGCCCCGAAAGCGAGATCGATCCGGTTGGCGACGAGCGCCTCCTCAAGGTCGACCCCGAGCGCCGCGAGTTCGATCGAAAGGTTCGGGGCCTTTGCAAGGACGTGCGCGAGCGCCGTGTCGAGGTACGTGAAGTCGAGTTCGCTCCGGGCACCGATGCGGATCGTTGTGGTCATGCTCCCGGGCTCGGGGATCGCACATACGAAAAGCTTCCCGTAGCTCGCGAGCATCCCCGCAATCGGCGCGTAGAGTTCCGTCGCACGGATCGAAGGCGTCATGCCGTGAGCGCCCCGCAGGAAAAGGTCCTCGCCGAAGACCTGGCGCAGTTTGGCAAGCAAGCGGCTTGCAGCCGGGATGCTCACGTTCAATTCCTTCGCGGCGAGCGACAGGCTGCCGCAATCGCACAGGGCTTTGAAAAGCCGCATCATGTCGATGTCGAGGTTGGGGGACGTCATGGGGTGATTAGGTGAAAGCGCGGAAACAACTGAGGCCCCAAGGATACGGGATCGGTTCGGCAGCCGACAAACTTCTCGCCGCAAACGACGCCCCTGCAGTAGCATGAGAACGTTCCCGTTTATCACTTTTCCGGAGAAGTTAGATCATGGCTCCCTGGCCTTTTCTTCGCATTGCCGCGCACCGCGGCTCGGGCACGATGGCTCCCGAGAACACGCTCGAAGGTTTCCGTACGGGCCTTCGGTACGGTTTCAAAGCCATGGAAACGGACGCCATGCTCGCCAAAGACGGTGTTCCCGTTCTGATGCATGACGAAAAGTTCGGTCGTACGATTCTCGACGACGACCGTTCCGTCCCCGAACTGACGAGCCTCGAAGTGCGCGTGCTCGACGCAGGCAGCTGGTTCGCACCGCAGTACGCGGGCGTGCCGCCCGCCGGGTTCGAGCAGGCCGTGCGCTGGTGTCGCGCGAACGACGTCTGGCTCAACATCGAAATCAAACCCGCTGCGGGTGCGGAACTCGAAACGGGACGCGTCGTCGGTCGGCTGACGGCGGAACTCTACGCGGACCTCGTGCGCGAGGGCGGCGACCGGCAGGAGAAAATCAATCCGAAGGCACCGCTTTTCAGCTCCTTCAAACCCGACGCCTTGCGCGGAGCGCTTGAGACCGCGCCCGACATTCCGCGCGGTTTCCTCGTCGACCGGATTCCCGAGAACTGGCGCGAACTTCTTGCGGAACTGCGATGCGTGGCGCTTCACTGCAACCACAAGCGCATCACGCCCGAATTCGTTCGCGAAGTGAAGGATCTCGGCTACTGGGTGTTCTGCTACACCGTGAACGACCCGAAGCGCGTCGAAGAGCTCTTCCGTTGGGGCGTGGACGGCCTCTGCACGGACCGACTCGACCTGGTGCGTCCCTACGCCTGAGCCGCACGAAAGGAAGCACAAAATCCGAGGCCGATCGAAGGATAGGGGCCTACGCCTCTCGTAAAAAAGGAGCCTCGTCGATATCGTCGAGGCTCCTTTTTTTTCGTTCGAAGGTCGATGTTCGAACGTCAGTCGACCGAGCGGTCGGCCGGGCCGGAATAGGCTGCACCGCCCACGAAACTTTCGTCGACGGGTACTTGAACAAGCGGAACGACCTCTTCGTAGGCTTCGCCCGCCGCGCCCGAAATAATGCTTCGGAGTCCCGAGGAATCGAAAATGCGCACGTGCTTCTGATTTACCTCGATCAGGCCGTCGTGCGCGAAGCGCGAGAGCACGCGGCTCACTGTCTCCAACTTCAGCCCGAGGAAGGAGCCGATTTCGGCGCGCGTCATGCGAAGCACGAATTCGGAGCGCGAGTAACCGCGTTGCTCGAAGCGCTGCGAGAGTGAAAGAAGGAAGTAGGCGAGACGCTCTTCGGCATGCATCGAGCCGAGAAGCAACATGTGGTTGTTCTGACGGACGACTTCGCGAGCAAGCGTCTTCATGAGGTGCGATCCGATCGCATGCACGGCGACCGCGCACTCTTCGATGCGAGCGTAGGGAATCACGCAGACTTCGGTGTCTTCGAGCGCGATCAGATCCATCGTGTGCACGGCGTTCGGAATGCCGTCGATCCCGAGCATGTCGCCCGCCATGTAAAAGGCCGAGACCTGTTCGCGGCCGTCGCTGCCCATCACGACCCCTTTCACGAAGCCGAGACGCACGACGTAAAGCGCGCGGAAACGATCGCCCGCGCGGTAAAGAGGAGCACCGCGTTTGACGCGGCGGCGCTCCGAAACGAGATCCTCGAGCCGTTCGACCTCTTTGAGCGTCAGGCCGATCGGCAGACAGGAATCGCGCATGTTGCAGTTGGAACAGGTGACGCGAAGCGTGGACAAGCTGATCACGAACTATTCTCCTCTTCGCCCCGGAAGGGACGGGATCGACTTCGCGGGCACCGGGCGCCCGTCGATCTTCGGGGGGGCTCGTCGGGGACTGAGCCCCGGGGACGTTCGCCCTCAAAGCTTTCGCGGAGTACGGCAGCCTGCTAATGTTGAAATAATATGCGGCGCATACAATGCCGACCGTCGGGATGCGGGCTTCGGACACACCTGTCCCGGACCCATATACCAGCGAGCGGCAGTCACATACCCCTGTGCCTTGATGCGAATCAAGGAAGCGGCACGCTTGGGTCGAATAATATCAGCATCCTTAACTTAAGTCATAGCCTCAAAGGAATAAAACAATGACGACCCCGGAAACGAGCGGCGTTGAACTGCCGGAAATGGACCTGCTACGCAAATTCGACGTGCCGGCCCCGCGCTACACGTCCTACCCCACGGCCGACCGGTTCAATGCGTCCTTTGGCGTTGAAGACTACGAACGCGCCCTCGCGGGGCGCGCCGACGAAAAGAATCCCGTCGATCTGTCCCTCTACGTTCACGTTCCCTTCTGCAACGACGTCTGCTACTACTGCGGCTGCAACAAGATCGTGACGCGCGACCACGGCCGGAGCGCCGAATACATCGAGACGATCGGCCGCGAAGCCGACCTCGTGAAAGAACACATCACGGGCCCGCAGGAGCTCGCACAGTTGCACTTCGGCGGCGGCACTCCCACGTTCCTCACGAACGACGAGCTCGCGCACATGATGGAAACGCTCACGAAGCGCTTCCCGCTCGCCGCGCGCGGCGAATTCTCGATCGAAGTCGACCCGCGCACCTGCCCCCCCGAAAAAGTGAAGAAGCTCCGCGAACTCGGTCTCAACCGCATGTCCTGCGGCGTTCAGGACTTCAATCCCGACGTGCAGAAGGCGATCAACCGCATCCAGCCCTTCGAACAAACGAAGGCCACGATCGACGCGGCCCGCGCGTACGGGTTCGAATCCGTCAACATGGACCTCATCTACGGGCTGCCGAAGCAGACGCGCGCCACCTTCTCGGAAACGATCGACAAGGTGCTTGAGCTCTCGCCCGATCGCATCGCGCTCTACCACTACGCTCATCTGCCGAACCACTTCAAGGCGCAACGCCGCATTCTGCCCGCGGACCTTCCCGACACGGTCGAAAAGGTGCACATCATGTTCGATGCGATCACGCGTCTCACGCAGAACGGCTACCGCTACATCGGCATGGACCACTTCGCCAAGGAAGACGACGAACTCTCGCGCGCCCAGATCGAAGGAACCCTGCAGCGCAACTTCCAGGGCTACTCCACGATGGCCGAATGCGACATGGTCGCGCTCGGCGTCTCGAGCATCTCGAAGATCGGCCGCGCCTACGCCTGCAACCCGCGCGAACTCGACGATTACTACGCCGCGATCCGCGAAGGGCGCCTCGCCACGAACCGCGGTTATTGGCTCAACGACGACGACGATCTTCGCCGCTACGTGATCATGCAGATCATGTGCAACTTCGAACTGAAGAAGAAGGATGTCGAAGAACGTTTCGGCATCAAGTTCGACGAAACCTTCGCCTACGAATGGTCGAAGATGAAACCCTACGTGAAGCACGGCCTCGTCGAACTCCACGACGACCGCCTCGTTGTTTCCCCCAAGGGGAAGATCTTCGTGCGCGCCGTAGCGATGCAGTTCGACCGCTACCTGCGCGAATCCGATCGCGCGGGCGGCTACTCGCGCATCGCCTGATCGCGTCCCGCACGCTTTGCGCCCGGAGCTTTTTCGGGTGCAAAGCCCCGGCCCGACACACGAGACCCGCCTCCCGAAAGGAGCGGGTTTTTGCGTTCGAAGAACACCCGTGCCCGAAGGGACGCGATCCGCAACGGCCCGCTGCAACCGCTTTGCTAAAATGTGTCGCTTCAAACAAGCTTTCTCACGGGCGTACCGATCCCCGGACGGGCACGTTACCCTTCGGCCTTCGGGGCCCTCGAACCCCAAACATTTTTTTGATTTCTATGAAAGTCGCTGACATTCGACGGACCTTTCTGAAGTTTTACGAAAGCAAGGGTCATACGATCGTTCATTCGAGTCCGGTCGTCCCCGGAAACGACCCCACGCTCCTTTTCACGAACGCGGGCATGAACCAGTTCAAAGACGTGTTCCTCGGCTTCGACAAGCGTCCCTACACGCGCGCGACCACCTCGCAAAAGTGCATCCGCGCCGGCGGCAAGCACAACGACCTCGACAACGTCGGCTACACCGCGCGCCACCATACGTTCTTCGAGATGCTCGGGAACTTCTCCTTCGGCGACTACTTCAAGCACGACGCCATCCGTTTTGCCTGGGAGCTCCTGACCGAACACTTCATGCTTCCGCCCGAAAAGCTCTGGGTGACGGTCTACGCCGAAGACGACGAAGCCTATGACATCTGGAACAAGGAAGTCGGCGTCCCGGCCGAGCGCATCGTGCGCATCGGCGACAACAAGGGCGCCCGCTACATGTCCGACAACTTCTGGATGATGGGCGACACGGGGCCGTGCGGTCCCTGCTCGGAAATCTTCTACGACCACGGCGAAAGCGTTCAGGGCGGCCCTCCGGGGTCCCCCGACGAAGACGGCGACCGCTACATCGAGATCTGGAATCTCGTCTTCATGCAGTTCTACCGTGACGAAAAGGGCGTGATGCACAAGCTGCCGAAGCCCTCGATCGACACGGGCATGGGGCTCGAACGCATTGCGGCCGTCCTGCAGGGCGTGCACAACAACTACGACATCGACCTCTTCAAGAATCTTCTCGCCGCCGCCAAAGCCGCCGTCGAGAGCGTGAGCGCCGGTGAAGTGGACGCGTCTTCTCCCTCCCTCAAGGTAATCGCCGACCACATCCGCGCCTGCGCCTTCTCGGTTGCCGACGGCATCGTCCCGGGCAATGAAGGCCGCGCCTACGTGTTGCGCCGCATCTGCCGCCGCGCGATCCGCCACGGCTACAAGCTCGGCGCGCGGGCACCCTTCTTCTACAAGCTCGTCGACGCGGTCGTCGCCGAGATGGGCGAAGCCTACCCCGAACTCAAGAATCCGAAAATCGCCGCCGTGCTCGAAGACGAAGAACGCCGCTTCTTCGCGACGATCACGAAGGGTATGGAACTCCTCGAAGATGCGATCGCCAAGTGCACGAACGGATGCCTCGACGGTGAAATCCTCTTCAAGCTCCACGACACGTACGGGTTCCCGGCCGACCTGACGGGCGACGTGTGTCGCGAACGCGGTCTCACGATCGACACCGAAGGGTTTGACCGCGCCATGGAACGTCAACGCGCCGCCGCGCGTGCGAGCGCCAAGTTCAAGATGGCAGCGGGCCTCGAATATTCGGGCGCCGACACGGTCTTCACGGGCTACGAAACGCTTGTTGAAAGCGGTGCGAAGGTGATCGGTCTTTACCGCGACGGCGAAGCCGTCGAGCACGTCGACGCGGGCGAAGACTGCGTCGTCGTCTTCGACCGTACGCCCTTCTACGCCGAATCGGGCGGCCAGACGGGCGACAAGGGCGAAGCGAAGAACGCCACGTCGCTCCTCGAAGTGCTTGACACCTTCAAGGTGAAGGCGGCCGTCACGGGCGAACACTGCCACGTGCACGAAGGCGGCGTCTCGCTCGGCGACACGTTCGAACTTCGCGTCAACGAAGAACTCCGCGAAGCCACGATGCGCAACCACTCCGTGACGCACATCATGCACAAGGCCCTGCGTACGGTCCTCGGCGACGGCGTCGCTCAGAAGGGATCGCTCGTTTCGCCCAAGTCGACGCGCTTTGACTTCTCGTATCCGAAGCCCCTTACGGCCGAGGAAATCCGCAAGGTCGAAACGATCGTCAACGCCGAAATCCTTCGCAACACCGAAGTTGAAACGCGTGTGCTCCCGATCGACGAAGCCAAGGAAACGGGCGCCGTCATGCTCTTCGGCGAAAAGTACGGTGAAACCGTACGCGTGCTCAACATCGGCACGTCCGTCGAATTCTGCGGCGGCACGCACGTCAAGCGCACCGGCGACATCGGCTTCTTCAAGGTCGTGAGCGAAGCGGGCATTGCCGCGGGCATTCGCCGCATCGAAGCCGTCACCGGCACCGAAGCGCTTCGCTTCGTGCAGGAACAGGCCGAACTGCTGAGTGAAAGCGCCCACCGCTTCAAAGCCCCCGTCTCCGAACTGCCCGGCAAGATCGACGATCTGATGCAGACGCAGAAGGCCCTCGAAAAGGCCTTGGAACAGTTGAAGAGCCGCATGGCCGCCAAGCTCGGCGACACGCTCGTCGAACAGGCCGTCGACGTCAAGGGCGTCAAGGTGCTCGTCGCCCGCATGGACGGCGCCGACGCCAAGGCCCTTCGCGAAACGATGGACAAGGTGAAGGACAAGCTCGGTACGGCTGCGGCCGTGCTCGCGAGCGTCGTTGACGGTCGCGTGCAACTCGCCGCGGGCGTCACGAAGAACCTCACCGACCGCGTCAAGGCGGGCGAACTCGTCAACTTCGTCGCCCTCCAGGTGGGCGGCAAGGGCGGCGGCAAGCCCGACATGGCCATGGCGGGCGGTTCCGATGCCTCGAAGCTCGACGAAGCGCTTGCGGGCGTTGCGTCCTGGATCGAAGCCAAGCTCTGAGAAGGACGGGGGACATGACCGTCGAAACGTTCGTCCCGGGTTGCATCCCCTCGGAAGCGTCGAGCGAAACGCTCGACATTCCGGGGCTCGCCTGCCCGATGCCCGTTTTGAAAACCAAAAAGCGTCTCGCCGCCCTGGCGGCGGGCGCCCGGTTGCGAGTGATATCCACCGATCCGCACAGTCTTCGCGACCTTGCGGAATTCTGCCGTCAGACCGGGCACGCGTTGCTCGAGCAACACGAAGAGACGACGACGGAGGGTGTCCGTTACGTAACGGACATTCGCAAGCGATGCGAGTGACGCTCCCCTGACTGCGAAGCCCGGTTCCGACCGGGCTTCGTCACTTCGGGTGATCTTCATCGGATCGGCCTTTCGACCGCCCGTTTTCTCTCAACCGTTTCCACGACCTCTTTGCGCGCTCCGCCCTCCCGGAGACGCTTTTCGTCATGATCAGCGAACAAACCCGAGGCATCGTCCTTGCTTCCGGCGCCGGTCTCTGCTGGGGTTGCATGAGCGTGGCCGCTCAATACCTCTTCACGGACCTCGGTTTCTCACCCGAAGACCTCGTGTCGTTGCGCCTCCTGGCTTCGGGCGCGCTTCTCATTGCGATCGATTTTCTGCTCAATCCCCGAAACGTCGTCGCTCCCGTCTTCCGGCGCGAAAACCTCCCCGCGGTCCTTCTTTACGGCGCGGGCGTTCTGAGCGGGCAGTACACCTTTTTTCTATCGATCGCTCACACGAATGCGGGGACCGCCGCAATTTTGATCGGAACGCAACCCCTCATGATCCTTTTGTGGCTCGCCTTTCACGACGGACGACACATCACGCCCCGAGAAGGTTTTTGTCTGCTTCTTGCGCTTTTCGGCGTCGGCTGCCTCGTGACGAAAGGCGACCTTTCCTCGCTCGACTTTTCGGCGGCGGGCGTCGTCTTCGGACTCCTTTCCGCCGCCTCGGGCGCCTTTTCGACGATTCAGCCGCGAAACGTTCTGAGGCGCATCGGCGCGGGCCTGACGGCAGGCTGGGGGCTCTTTGCGGGCGGCTGCATCATGACCGTTTTCAACCCGCCCTGGGCCGCACGCGTCGCATGGACATGGGAGACCGTGGCCGCGTGCTTCGTCGTCATCCTGATTGGCACGGTCGTTGCCTTCTGGTGTTACCTCGCGAGCACCAAATACGTCTCGCCCGCCGTCACCGGACTTCTCGTTTCGTTCGAACCGCTCTCCGCCGTGGTTCTCTCGGCGCTTCTTCTCGGCGTCACGTTCGGTGCGTGGGAACTTGCGGGGGCGGGCGCCATCCTTGCGAATCTCGTGCTTCTTTCGCTGCGCCGCTCACGGTAAAGCACGCTATCAGCTCGTACGATCGACGGCACCGTGCTCGGAGAATTCAAACGGGAACGCGCGACAAGGGACATACGCCTTTTTCCCGCGTTCCTCCTCCTTTTTTTCCTACGTCGACGGTCGAATTCAGAATTTTTTGATTTTTTTTCGCCGACCTCTTGCTTTTTTCAAAAAACCTCTGTATTATTCATCTCCTGCAATTGATGAGCGGCTGTAGCTCAGTTGGATAGAGTACCTGGCTACGAACCAGGGGGTCGTGGG
>CAJLHF010000064.1 GCA_905206365.1 uncultured Sutterella sp.
GGTGCCTTATATCCCCGCCGTGAACGGCGGGGCTTTACGGCACGTCGGGTAAGCGATGTCTACTGATTTCGATTGGAGCGCGATGTCCTGCTGAAGTACGCCGAGATCGTCCGGAGTCGATCCCAACGTGAGTCTTGAAAATTTGAGGGTTGCAAGGAAGAGTGCTCAGCGTTGCTTTTCACGTCGTTCGACGCTCAGCCGCAGAAGGTCGAACCCGAGCCCGATCGCAAGGAACGCCCCCGTATAGAGAAGCGCATCCGCGACGGGGATCCCCGTCGCAACGAAGGCGAGAAAGCCGAGCGCACCGATGCCGGCGTTTTCGACGAGGCGGGTCTTCGAAAGAGGCAGTTCGGCAAACGGACGGGAAAGAAACGGATGGGTCATGGCAGTCTCCGTTGGGCGCTGAGGTCGATCGACTCGGAAGCTTCGGCGGTGCGGTCTCGGTGCGGGAAGTGTCGTTTCGCACCAAGGCCGATACCGAATTCCTCCGAAATCTCGATTTGGTGCCACGATATCAAAGAGGAAGCGGGCCTGTCAATACGGGTAAGGCCGAAAAAGGACCGACGGAGGGTTTTTCCTCGGGTGCGAGGTTGTGTCCAAGGTCGCGTTCGCGGACGCATGGCGGAGAGGTACTTTCGAGCAGCGAAAATACCTGCGGGCACTCGACTCGGATGTCGGATCGTGGCACAATATACGGGCGTTCGTCGGCCGCTTGCCGACGGTTCCATACCCAAATGACGAGAATTTCGATGGCCGTTCGAAAAACAACCGCGACGAAAAAAGAGACGAAAGCCGCACGGGCGACGTCGGAAGTGTCGACCGAAAAGCCGACGACAACGCAGTCCGAAGTGCAATCCATTGCGCCTGCAACAGACGCCCCCGTCAAGTCCAATCGCGCCCGGAAAATGCGCGGCGAACCCCGCGGCTCTCACGGCGGAGCGCGTCCCGGAGCGGGTCGCCCGCCCATCGACGGAAAACGTTTTGCCGCCACGTACCGTATTCGCATCTCCGCAGAGCTCCATGCCCGCTGCATTGCCGAAGGCAGTACGGCGATGCGTGCGCTTCTGACGAACTATTTCGCTCTCAAGGATTCCGTCCCCGACGCGGATCCCCGGGCGGCGTTCGCCAAGTACGCCGAAGAGAAGACGCACGAAATCCCGACGGACTTGCCCGCCGCGAACCTCCGGCTCCCGAAGCTCGATCTGCGTGCCGCCTGCGGCTTTCCGAATCCGAGTACGGATGCGGAGGTCGAAGCTTTCAGCCCGGTCGACTATCTCGCGCGCCGTCCCGACGCGACCTTCGTCGTCGAAGCGAGCGGCGACTCCATGATCGACGCGGGGATCCACGACGGTGACATGGTGTTTGTGGACCGTACGGCGGAACCGCGTCCCGGGAAGATCGTCCTCGCGCACGTCGACGGCAACTTCACGATCAAAGAGTTCGCGCTTGAAAAGGGGCGTCCGAAGCTCCTCGCCCGCAACGAAGCGGCGGGGTACGCGGATATCGAACCGGCGGACCTCGAGAGCTTCCGCGTCGAAGGCGTGGTTGTGGGGCTCGCACGACGGTTCTGAGGATTCAGATGAGCCTTTCAAGCCCTTCGAAAAGGCGGGCGGTGCGGGGCATTTCTCGCACCGCCCGCCTTTTTCCATGACCTGAAAGGTTGCCGAAACCAAAGCAAACGAAACCCCCGCTCGACGGATCGAGCGGGGGTTTCATTTTGTGCTCCGACAATCGGCTTTTCCGGGAGAAGACCGAACGCCGTTCGAAGTAAGCATCTCCGAACGACGTCCGGTTCTTTCGGTTGCCGGTTCAGCCGAAGGGGGATCAGAACGCGAAGCGGACGTTGCCGATCACGCCGTGCGTGTCCGTATCGGTGCCGAAGGAGCCCGTGTACGAAACGCCGACCGTGACGTTCTTCGCGACCTGGCCGTTCACGCCGAGACCGAGGTTGAACTGGTCCTTGAGTTCCTGACCCTGGATCTGCGCGACGTTGCCGCCCGCACCGAGCTGCAACTGCGTGATCGATTCGGTGTCGCCGAAGTAGTGCGTCCAACCCGCATCGGCCTTAAGCGCGACGGGCATCGTGCCCATCGTGAAGGGAAGCGTGAAGCGAGCACCCAAGGTGGTCATCTGGATGTCGTCCTTCTGGTCCTTGACGCTCATCGCGGTCGAGCCGAGGTTTTCGCTGAAGCCGTCCGTTTCGACGCGCGCCCAGGCAAAGCCCAAGTATGGATCGATCGAGAGGCCGCCCACGTTGAACTTGTAGGCCGCTTCGGCGTACGCCTGAAGAACGGTCGCGTCTTCGGAGTGCGCGTTCTGCGTTTCACCCATCAGGTGCTGCGAGTCGCGATCTTCGGTCGTGTAGTTGACGCCGTAGGTGAGCGAAACCGCACCGATGTCGGTCAAGCCGTAGATGCCGTAGTGGATGTCGTCGCCGTCGATCTTGCCGAGGTCGCCCTTGTAGTCGGTCGAGCCGTAGCCGAAGAAGGCACCGAGCTTGGTGGTTTCGTGAGCCACGACTTCGCCGCCCAGGAAGCCCGCACGGAAGTCGACGTCAAGGCTGCGTTCGGAACCGTCCGCATTGCCCCAGAAGCCGATGCCGGTGGCCCAAATGCGACCGCGACCGTTTTCAAGTTCCGCAGCACGGCCTTCGCCGAAGCCGCGAGCCTGATCGATCACGGCGCGCGTCACCATGGTCGAGTTGACGACCAAGGCGTTGCGGGCAGCCGAGTACATGTCATCCGAGAGGGAGGCATAGGTGTTCGAAACTTCGTCACCCGTCATCGAGAGAATTTCACCCGCGAAGGCGTTGGTCTGGGTTTCGAGAGCCTGAGCGATCGCACGTTCGTTGGCCGTACGGGCGAACGTACCGTAGGTGACGCCTTCCTTGCGAACGAGGTTGGTGGAGAGGGTCTTGCCGTCGGCGGAGACTTCCATCTTGTCGGACACCGTGAAGAAGGCGGAGTCCTGCTTTTCGACGGAGGTCGCAACACCGGCGAGAGAGCCCGCCTTCGTCGTGAACGTACCGTCCACGGCGTCGCCGTTCGTGTAGGCCTTGGCGAGCTGTTCGGGAGCCGCACCTTCGACGCCCACCACGATCTTGGCGGTCGGATCGAACGTCACCTGGTCGACCGTCACGTTGCCCGCAGCGCTCACGTAGAGGGCGGAGTTGGCACCCACGTTGATCGTAAGGCCCGTGTCGGCCGCCGTCGTGCTCGTATGGACGCCCGTCAGCGTGAAGTTGTCGGCGTAACCCGAGATGACGCCGAACGTGCCGCCTTCGACCGTAACGGTCTTGTCCTTACCGATCGATTCGCCGAAGGCGAGGAGCTTGCCGCCCGTCACCGTCGTCGTACCTTCGTAGGTATTCGTGCCCGTCAAAACGAGCGTGCCTTCGCCTTCCTTCACGAGGGAGCCGTCATATTCGCGATCGTCGATGGCCTGAAGGCGCTTCTGGAAGTAGGCGTCGCGCCAGGCGATGGCGTCGGCTTCGACGATCTTTTCGCCCGCTTCGTCGATGCCGACGATGTCGTCATCCGTGTTGAGGAGGATGTCACCGATCAGCTTCTTTTGTTCAGGCGTGAACTCGTCACCGAGCTCCCGAGGCTGGCCTTCTTCGTACCACTTTTCAGCGGCGGCCTTCCAGGCCTTGTCTTCGGCTTCGCGCTGGTTGAGGGCGACTTCGGAGATGTCGTTCGACCAAACGTCGATGCTGTCCGCATCGCGCATGTTATAGGTGAACGTGCCGAGGAGCTGGCCCGGACCGTACATACCCTTCTTCAGGTCGGGAAGACCCCAGCCCATGCGGTCGGAGACTTCGCCGTCCTTCGGCGTCGTGCCGTTGGTATTGGTCCAACCGGTCATGATCGAACCGTCGGGATTGTAGTGGGTCGACGTCGTGAGCATCACGTCGCGAACCTGCAGGGCGTCCATCTGATCGTAGCGATCCATAAGAACGGCCATAACACCGGCGACGTGCGGGGCAGCCATCGACGTGCCGCTGTAGGTGTTGCTGTAGCCCGGCGTGCCGTCACCGTTCACGATACTCGAAGAGATGTTCGTGCCCGGAGCGACGACGGTCCACCACTTGGCGTTGCCCGCTTCGTTGACGGTGCCCCAGAGCTTGTACTTGTCGTCGCCGTCCTTCGTGAGGCCGCTCACGGCAATCCAGTTCTGTTCGGCTTCGGGATTGAAGTACGGGTAGAGCGGACGATAGAAGGGATTGGCAAAGTCACGATTGCCGGTCGTGAAGATCTGAACGACCTTCTCATCCTTCACGGCTTCGTACGCGGCGTCTACGAAGGACTTGCCGTCCCAGCGCGAGTCTTCGTTGACGCGGTTTTCCGCGTCCTTCATGAAGAGGAAGTACTCATACTCGGTTTGCGAGACCGTGTCGGTCGGGAAGTGCACGCCCGTGTTGCCGCCGTCGGGGCCGTAGCTGCCGTTGTTGACGACGCGGGTATTGGTGCCGAAGCTGTTGTTGATAAAGCCGCCGCGGGTCGTACCGTCACTGAACTTGTTCGCGTCGGAGAGGTCCTTCGCGATGGCGTTCCAGCCCTGATAGAAGAACTGGGGATCTTGGAACGGACCGTAGTTCGTGTCGTCCGTGCCGCCCGTGTTGCCGACGTAGATATCGGCACCCCATGCAACGCCGTGGAAGACGTTACCGTCGCGGTTGCCGCCCACGGTACCCGTCACGTGCGTGCCGTGCGAGTCGTTCATCCCCATCTGCCATTCGCCGCTCACCGGAACTTCGCTGTCAGGCGTGTAGACGCCGTCATCCGTGGTGTGTTGCGGATAGCGGTTGCCCGAGGAGCCGTAGGATTGGTTCGGAACATCAACGGCATGGAAGCGGCTGCCGTCGAGATCGGGGTGCTTGTAGAGCAGGGCACCGGAGTCCATGACGCCCACCGCAATGCCGGAACCGTTGTAACCGAGCGCGTAAGCGGACGAGGCGTTCAGAGCCTTGAGGCCCCAGTCGTCGAGGTATTCGGCGGTTTCCCAAGAGGCCGTCGCCTTCGCGACGTCTTCATGAGTCTGAGCTACGAAACCGGGGTCAACGTAGGCAGCCTGCGCTACCCCCCCCCTAGCACAGCGGCGACCGTGGCCGCAATAAGGGTTTTCCTGCGGTCCTTCGTGGTGTGATGTTCGTCGGTGACGACGTACTGCTGACGCGCGATGCTCCAGCGAGTCTTGAATACACGATTCATTTTGCTTTCCTCTGAGGTGATTGCAAACGTGTGTTCAACCCCGCACGCCCGGTCGGGCGCGTGGTCCGGGTCGAAACACCGAACTACGGTAGCGACTCCCGAGCCGTCTGACGGAGAGGGAAAACCCCAGAAAACGCCACTGGAAACAATTCAAAACATCCTGTGTGCCTAGGCACTAATACTGTGTTTTCGAAGGAGAATTCAAGCTTAAATGTCTAGGGTAAACACCTTAGACTAAGGGATATTCCTAGGTCTTCGGCCTTTTGAGAAGACTTATTTGTCTGTTCGGTTTTTACGAACGACTGGCGTTGAACAGATCGCCTGCCGGTACTCTCGATCTGGGATCGAAAGCTCGTATCCGGCTGTTTGCGTTGAACCGTCCTTCTCGCCTCTACAATGGATGGAAACACCGCAAACGGAGCACCGAGAAGGGAGAAAACGCTTTTTTTCCTCCGATGCTCGCAGCGAAAGAACGAAAGGAGCACATTCGATCATGCCGCCGAAGGATCCCACCGCCAAGGAACGCAAAGCCCGATTCCTCGCCGAACAGGAGCGCCTCGGCCGTCGTCGCACCGACCTGTGGTTGACGCCCGAAGAGCGCACCGCGCTCCAGGAGGCGTTGGCACGCATCCGTGCGGGGGCACCCGAGGCCGTCGAAGCCCAAGCCCGGGCCCAAGCAGTAGCCGATCCCGCAGTCGAGCCTGCCGTTGCTCCCGCTTCTACCCCGATCGCACCCCTTCAGACCGCCTACGATCCGATCGTCGACCTGGAGCAGAGTCGCCCCGGGGCCGTGAGGCGACAGCTCTTTCCCCTTCTTTTGATCTTCGAAGACCCCGCGGACGAAAACGTCCGGTGTCTCGCGCTCGAAAATTTCGGTTCCGTCCCCGTGGCGGTCGGGCTCTTGAATGCCTACGCGGCTTGGACGACGAGTACGGAGCTTCTCCTTTATTCGCGCACGAAGGCGATCCGTGTGGAGCTTCGCCGTTGGGACGTGACGAAAGACCTGACGACGCTCGCCTCTCTTGCGGTCGCGGCGGGGATGCCCGCGGAAGTCGACTTCTGCGAAGAAGAGCGTGCGGCGCTTTGCGACCCCGGGGCCGTTTTGCACGCTCCCTTCCGAGCGCGTGCGTTCATGATGTCGAAAAACGATGCGGGTTTGGCGGATGCGGCCCGTCGTGCGCTCACGATCCGCGTGTCGGAAGACTTCCGTACGTCGCTCTTCGTCCCCGAGGGCGTTCGCGGGACCGAAGCGGACCCCTCCGTTCACTGGGGATTCGAATGGTTCGGGGCGGCGCATCTCGACAAGAAGACGCTCCCCGCGTCGGCGCTCCTCTGGTCCCGGGTCTTTTACGGTGCGCTCGTCCGGGCGGGCGTGCGACTTGCAAGCCCCATGCCGAGTCTCTTCGGAGCTCGTGCGGGATTCACGTCGAAAACGAAGATTCTGCGTCCCTTGAACTCCGCCGACCGCGTGGTGCTCGATCCCCTCGAGGGGATCGAGTACCGAAACGGGATGCTTATGATTTGACGAACCGCCCGAGCTTTTCGAGGCCTTCGCCCGCCGCCTGACGCAGGGCGTCGAAGAGCTCGCGCGCGAACTTCGCCGCTTGCTCGAGCGTCGCCTCTTCGGGGAGATGGTGCCTCACGAAGACGAGCGCATCGCGCCCGAGGTCCGAAAACATGTGTGCGATCGTGCGCGCTCCGTCTGCGACGTGGGCGGAGAGCGCCGCAAAGTCGATTTGGCCCGCATGTGTAAGGACCGTGTCGAACATCGCCCGTACGTCCGCCATGTGAAGCCCCGTAAAGCTCGCCACCCCCGCAATGCCCGCGGTACCCGCAACGCCCGTCGCGAGAGCGGTGAGGAGGGAGTGAAGGCCTCCGCCCGCGGCGGTTGTGCCGGCGGCGGCCGCCGTACTTTGGGTGAGGGCTTGACGAAGGGCGGAACGAACGGCTTTTTTTCGAAGGAGTTTGCTTGGCAGCATGGCGACGGACGTTGAAAAAGCGGTGAAAGGTTTTCGAAACAAGTTCGGAAGACGAACGGACACGTGTCGCAAGCGGGAACGGAGCCTGGCGGAACGCAGCGATCCTGCGTGCTCCCCCGCGCAACCAAAAGCTTTGTAATCCCGTAAGTCCCCGCATCCCCGCGGGTCAACACGGGTAACACGGATCCGAAAAGGTACGGCGCATCGTACAGGAAAACGAGCGAAGGGTAGGGGCAGCCCCAAAAACGAGACCGCACCGCATCCCCGCAACGCGCCGTTGTCTCGCCCGCAGCTCGACCGTCCGAATGAATTCGGGCCCGTCGCCTTCCTCCGTTCGATTTCCGTCGTTTCTCGGGATTCCCGAAGAACTTCATCCGAACGGTCGACCCTTCAGGGGCTACGCAAAAAAAAACATAACAAATGACCTGCGGTTTGATCGGAATTCGGCGGATTTTATTCCATCAACGGTATCGAATCCGTCGACCCGAAAAAAAAGCGGAATCGTTTACTTATCCGAGCTGTCCGATGGAAAAAATCCGAATCTTTTCCCGAATCGCGCTCGGGATTACGGTCGGAATCGGAATACGACTTCGTTCTGCGTGCGAATTTCCGCAGAAATTCCTCCGATATTTCCAATGGCCGGTATCGGGAAATTCTATGGAACACCGTAAATAGGCGCACAGGGTCCTGTTCTGGCACACATTGAGCTCGTTTTGAGGGCGGGTCGCCGCGCCGTTGACGGGGGGGGGCACTCACGAACGTTCGCGGATGTCAACGAACTTCCCGCTCCTTCATCGCAACTCGCCGCCGATAGCCGCCCCGTCCGCCAGGCGTCTCCGCGGCGATTTCGCCGAGGTTTCGGGAAGACCTTCGGAGTCGGTCGGCGCCCGCAACGTGTTGTACGGAATACACGGCCAACCGCTTATTTCGTGAAAACAAACCCCGAAAAAGAGGAAAACCGTCGGACTCTCAAATCGGTCGCGAAATCCCGTGGAAAATCGCGAGAACGCGCCGACGGCGCCGGTCGACGACTTCACACGGAAGATACGTAGGGAGTTCCGGTCTTTTTTGCGAAAGCGAACGCCCGTGTGGCGTTTTCGCAACGCTTTTTTGCTTGAAATTCGGAGGGAAAGCGTGTTTCGAGGCAGAGACTTGGTATTATTCCACCCGTATGGTGCGGGTTCTTTATCCGAGAACTCCCCATGGCGGTCTTGAGACTCGGGTGTTGCGGCGTTTTCGAAACGAAATGCGAGGACGACGCCCGAGGCTCTTCGACCGACCCGCGGCACGTTGCTCGCGGTGCGCTTTTGCCGATCCGACGATCGACTTAAGCTCGCCGCCCCTCCGCCCCGACCGCTCCGAAGCGCCTAACCGATCGCAGACGCCGAGGAATATCACGGGACGTCCGAGGCGGCTCCGCTCGTACAACGCCGCAATGAAACACCGTTTTTTCCCTCCGACCCGCTCGAAGATCGGGCGTGCATACGATTTTGGAGATCGGCCTCGGGGAAAGAACAACCACTCTTGAA
>CAJLHF010000065.1 GCA_905206365.1 uncultured Sutterella sp.
CAAAATGTTTATCTTTAATTATCAATCACTGTAAACCTTTTTCAGGACGGGACACAAATAGTCATTTGATTTTTTACAAAAAATTGCGTATATTTGTCGTAGAGTCTTTGACTTGATGAAGATTGAACGTAGAAATGAGGAACCTGCGTTACTAAATCATTACCTATAAATAATCATCGCCGTAACTTGTTAAGTTACAGCGACGATATTAAAATCCCCGGAACCAAATAGGATTACCGGCGAATTGTTCCTTCCCAGCAGGCCGTATTGCCGCATGCGTCGGTCAGGGTGAGCCGGACGCTGTGGCTTTTGCGGGCCGGGGGTTCCTCGAACAGGTGGATCAGCGTGCCCTGCATCGGGAGACGGTCGCAGGGAAGCCATTTGCCGTCGATGAACAGGGTGCACGAGGCGATGCCCGAGAAGTTGTCGCCCACGCGGAAGCGCATGGCCGGGGCGCGTGTGAGGTCTGCCCCGTCGGTGAAGAGCGGGCGTATGCGCGGCGGGATGGTGTCGGCCACGACAAACAGTTCGCCGGTGGTGCGAGTCGTGGCCGTGACGGCGCCGTCGGCGTATTTCCCGCCTATGCAGGTGAGCCGTCCCTTGGCGTTGCGGGCGGCCAGCACCGTGTGGGGATGCAGGTTTTCGGGGACGAACGCCCGCACGCTGACCGTCATTGCCCGGTGCAGCGGCGTGGTGACCGGGAGGATGCGGTAGCCGGACGTGAGGACGAGGAGCGTCGAATCGGACGCCGGGGCGGGGCAGCGTTCAGCGCGGCAGAAAACCGGTTCGTAGAGCGCTCCGGCGGGGATGCGTGCCGTGACTTCGCGCCCGAGGCGGACGATGCCCGTCCGCCCGGGGGTGAGCACCGTGGCGGCGCTGTCGGCTTTGGCACGGAAACTCTCCGTCCGGCCGAGGATGTCGAATTCCAGCTGTGAGCGATTGCCGCAGTCGTCCCATGCCTCGATGCGGATGCGGCGGGTCTGTCCCGCTTCGGTGCGGATGATTCCGCGCTCCTCCATGACGGGGTAGAAACAGGCGGGGGATTGGGCCAGCTGCGCAGCGCGGATCACCTCGTTGCGCGAGGTGAGTTGCAGCGGGTAGTAGCTCACGGCGTCGCAGCAGCGCGAATTCGCCTGCTCGAAGCCGTCCATGCGGTATTCGAAAAGGGGCTTGCCGTCGGCCGATAGGGCGAGGCGCCACAGGCCGAAGGTGTTGCCCACGCCGTTGCGGCGGTCGCTGGCCTCGACGACGAAGTAGCCTTTGCGCCCCGCGCCGACGGGCTCTTCGCGCGTCAGGCGGTAGTTGCCCCCGGCGCTGCGGACGACGGCATAGCTCTCCGGGCGGCTGTGCACGGGGACGCCCTGCACGGTGTCGACCTCGATGTAGTGGATCCGCATGATGCGCGGCGGGAGGTCGTCATGGGGGCGGATGATCCCGGCGCTTACGACGTTGTAAAGCCGCTGCGTGCGGGTGTCGCGCAGTTCGTAGTGGAGGTGCGGCCCCATCGACGAGCCGCTGTTGCCCGAATAGCCCACCACGTCGCCCTGCTTCACGGGCCAGGTGTCGGGGCCGAACCAGAGGTTTACGCTGTTCGAGCGGCGGGCGTGGCGCTCTTCGCGCACGCGCTCCTCGATGTCCTTGCGGAAGCGTTGCAGGTGGCCGTATACGGCGGTCGTGCCGTTGTGCAGCGTGAGGTAGACGGCGCGCCCGTAGCCGTAGGCGCCCAGGCTTACGCGCGAGACGTAGCCGTCGGCCACGGCCACGAGGGGTTTGCCCTCGGCACCGTCGGTTTTGATGTCGATGCCCGCGTGGAAATGCCCGGGGCGCATCTCGCCGAAATTGGCCGAGTAGAGCCCTTCGACGTCGCGGATCGGGTATATGTACTCCTCCGGGGCGGGGTGTTGTCCCCGGGCCCCGAGGCAGGCGGCGGTCGATATGAGCAGTATCAGAATTCGTCGCATGTCTCCGTGTCCGTCACGAGCCCCGAGGCGGCCTCCACGACCGTTTCGTAGTCGTAGCCCAGCGAAAGCCCGTAACGTATCAGTTTGGTTTTCAGTTCGTATTGTGTCGAATATTTCGCCGTTCGTGCCTTCCGTTCCAGTTGCCGGCACAGGCGTTCGCCCATCGCCGGGCGGTCGGCTTCGGCGAGTGCCGCGTCGATCAGCGCCCGGTCGATGCGCTTGCGTTGCAGGGCCGTGCGGATCTTGTATTCGCCCCAGCCGCTCAGCCGCAGTTTTTCGCGCACGAAAGCCCCGGCGTAACGGGCATCGTCGATGAAGCAGTCGCGGACGAGTTTGGCCAGCACCCCCTCGGCGTCGCGTTCCGCGAGTCCCCAGCCGCGCATCAGCCGCCGGGCGTCCTCCTGCGATTTTTCGGCGCGGGCGCAGAGCCGCATGAGCGCAGCGAGTGCCTGCTCGGGTGTCTTGACCTTCTTTTTCCTTATTTCATCCGGCTGCATACCATGCGGGGTTTTCCGTTGAGGTCTTCGCGCACCTCGGTGTCCGTATATCCCTCCTCGCCGAGCAGGAGGCGCATCTGTCCGGCCGAGCGTTCGTAGATCTCGAAATAGAGCTTCCCGCCGGGGCGGAGCATCCGCCGCCCGGCGCGGGCGATGGCGCGGTAGAATCGCAGTGCGTCGTCGTCGGGGACGAACAGCGCCTCGGGGGGTTCGTACCCGCGGACGTTGGCGTGCATTGCCGCAAGGTCGCTTTGCGGCACGTAGGGCGGGTTCGAGACGATCGCGTCGAACGGCCCCGGGAAGGCTTCGTCCAGGCCGCCGAGCGCATCCGCCTTGCGGAGCGTGACCCGGGCGCCGAGCGTGCGGAAGTTTTCGGCGGCGATCGCCAGCGCCGCGTCCGACAGGTCGGCCGCGCAAACCTCGGCCCCGGGCAGCGCGAGCGCCAGGCTCGCGGCGATGCAGCCGCTGCCGGTGCCCACGTCGAGCAGGGCACGGGCCCTGCGTTCGTCGTGTACCACCCAGGAGACCAGCTCCTCGGTTTCGGGGCGGGGGATCAGCACCCCTTCGCGTACGGCGAAGCGATGCCCGTAAAATTCCGTGTGCCCCACCGCGTATTGCACGGGACGGCCGGCGGCGAGTTGTGCGGCCATCGCCTCGAACCCGTCGGCTGCCATCGGTGCGCCGGGGTCGGTCAGCAAGGCCGATAGGGGAAGCCCCGCCAATTCGGCGAGGGCGATCAGGGCGATGCTCCGTGCCTCGCGGGCGTCGTAAAGTCCCGTGAGACGGGCTGTGAGTTTGTCGAGGAGCCCGCGGCGGGTGGTGCTCTCCGGTGCCGCCTGCGAGGGCGGGTTGCCGTGGCCTTCTGCCGCGTCCAGCGGCTGCGGGGCGTATGGGGCGGGGGTGTCGGGGGCGGACATCAGTGCCGGATGAAATTGGCCAGCGCGATGGCTACGGCGGCTTCGACGACCACGGCCCCGCGCAGGGCGACGCAGACATCGTGGCGGCCGCGGATCGTGAGCGGCTCGACCTTGTCCGTCGCCAGGTTGTAGGTATTTTGTTCGCGCCCGATGCTCGGGGTCGGCTTGACCGCCGCGCGTACCACGATCTCGTTGCCGTTGGTGATTCCGCCGTTGATACCGCCCGCGTTGTTGGTCGCAGTGGTGCCTTCGACGTCGAGCAGCGGGTCGTTGTTTTGCGAACCGCGCATGCGCGCCCCGGCGAAGCCGCTGCCGAATTCGACCCCCTTGACGGCCGGGACGGCGAACAACAGGTGGGCGATCAGGCTTTCGGCCGAATCGAAGAAGGGTTGTCCCAGTCCCAGTGGGACGCCCTGTACGCGGCATTCGATGATTCCGCCGACCGAATCCCGGTCGGCCGCCGCCGCGCGCAGCACCTCGTCGAAGCGCGCAGGGTCGGTGCATCCGCCGATCTCGGTGATGCGCGTGTCGAAGGCGATGCCCGGCGGGAGCATCTTCTTGGCGACGACGCCCGCGGCGACGAACGCCACGGTCAGGCGTGCCGAGAAATGGCCGCCGCCCCGCGGGTCGTTGAACCCGTTGAAGCGGTGGTAGGCCACCAGGTCGGCGTGCGAAGGCCGGTAGTGGCGGGCTACGGTGGCGTAATCCTGCGAATGGGTGTCGGTGTTGGCGAATTCGATGGTGAGCGGCGCCCCCGTCGTCATGCCGTTGTAAAGCCCCGATACGATCTGCGGGATGTCCGGCTCGCGGCGCGGCGTGGTGCCGCGGGCCCCGCTGCGGCGGCGTGCAAGGTCGGCTTCGAAATCTTCCGCCGAGAGCGGAATACCTGCGGGAACCCCGTCGATCGAGATGCCGATCTGCGGGCCGTGCGACTCGCCCCAGATGGCGAGCCTGAAATTGTGTCCGAAAATATTCATGGCGTTCAGATTCTGATTTTTTCCAGGTCTTCGAAGAATCCGGGGTAGCTCTTGGCTACGCATTCGGCGCCTTCGATGGTCATTTCCCCGTCGCAGAGCAGTCCTGCGACGGCCATCGACATGGCCATGCGGTGGTCGCCGTGGCTCTGCACGCGGGCCTGGCGGATCCTGCCGCCGCGGATGCGCATGACGTCCTCCTGGGAGGTGTCCACCTCGATGCCCGCCTTGGCGTACTCTTCGCGGATGGCGTCCGCACGGTTGCACTCCTTGTGTTCGAGCCGCGAGGTACCGCGGATGACGCTCTCGCCCTGGGCCGCCGCCGCGAGTGCCGCGAGTGCCGGGAAAAGGTCGGGGCAGTGCGTGGCGTCGAATTCGAAGGCGCGCAGGGGCCGGTGCGAGGCCGTCACGGAGTCCTCGTCGTTGATGACCGCGGCCCCGGCCCGCACGAGTGCCGTGCAGATGGCCGTGTCGGCCTGCTTCGAAAGCATGGAGACGTTCTTCACGGTGACTTCGCCCGCGACGGCGCCCGCCACGAGCAGCATGGCCGCGGCGCTCCAGTCCCCCTCGATGCTGAAAAAGGCCGGGCGGTAGCGCTGTCCGCCCTCGATGTAGAACTCCTTGTAGTCGTTATGGCAGATTTCCACGCCGAAACGTGCCGCCGTGTCGACGGTCATGTCCAGATAGGGGGTCGAGACGGCGCTGCGGACGTGGAGCGTGGTGTCGTGCTGCGAGAGCGGGAGCGCCAGCAGCAGCCCCGTGATGAACTGCGACGAAACCGAGCCGTCGACGTCGATCTCCCCGCCCCGGATCGGGCCGCGCACTTCGAAGGGCAGGTAACCGTCGTTGTCCCGTACCCGGACGCCGAGGCGGCGCAGCGGGTCGATCATCATGTGCATGGGGCGCCGTAGCAGGGTGCCCTGGCCTTCGATGGTGACGGGCATCCCGCAGAGCGAGGCGATGGGGGTGAAAAGCCGTGTGGCGAGCCCCGATTCGCCGACGTGCAGCACCTTCCCGCGGGGATGCAGCCCGCCTTCGATCGAAAGGGTCGAGGCGTCCACGTGCTTTACGCGGGCGCCGAGCGTCTCGATGCACCGCAGCGCCGAGCGCGTGTCGTCGCAGAATTCCAGGTTGCGCAGCACCGAGGTCTCCCCGCAGAGGAGCGATGCCGCCAGGGCACGCTGTGCATAGCTTTTCGAACAGGGCGGCGTCAGCGTGCCTTTAACGCGGCCCAATGGAACCGTCTTGTCCATTGTGTAGGTTATATGCTTTTATGGGCACCGGGGTTGGCCGGCACCCTGAAATTAAAATCCTCGCCTCTATTCCTGTGTTTCGGTCTCCTCTCCGGCCTGCTGCGCCTGCTGTCCCTTGCGGTTCTTCATCTGCTGGGTCAGCTGGTGGCTCTTCTTGAGCTCGAAATGCTGGCCGAGGTAGACCTTGCGAACCATCGGGTCGGCGGCCAGTTCCTCGGCCGTACCCGTCTTGAGGATCTTGCCCTCGTAGAGCAGGTAGGTGCGGTCGGTGATGGCCAGCGTCTCGTCGACGTTGTGGTCGGTGATGATGACGCCGATGTTCTTGTGCTTGAGCGTCGCCACGATCGACTGGATGTCCTCCACGGCGATGGGGTCGACGCCCGCGAAGGGCTCGTCGAGCAGGATGAACGCCGGGTTGATGGCCACCGCGCGCGCGATCTCCGTACGGCGCCGTTCGCCGCCCGAAAGCTGGATGCCGAGGCTCTTGCGAACCTTTTGCAGGCGGAACTCCTCGATCAGCGACTCGACGCGCTCGGTCTGGTACTCCTTCGAGAAATCGGTCATTTCGAGTACGGCGCGGATGTTGTCCTCGACCGACAGGCGGCGGAAGACCGATGCCTCCTGTGCCAGGTAGCCCACGCCCATCTGGGCGCGTTTGTAGACCGGCTCCTTGGTCAGTTCGGCGACCTTGCCTTCGTCGTCCTCGAGGAAGATGCGCCCTTCGTTGGGCTTGATAAGCCCCACGATCATGTAGAAAGTCGTGGTCTTGCCGGCTCCGTTGGGGCCGAGCAGTCCGACGATCTCCCCCTGGTTGACGTCGATCGAGACGTGGTCGACGACGGTACGGGCCTTATATTTTTTGACAAGTTCGCTGGTGTATAGGCGCATTGCGTTCTCTTGCTATAAAATTTTTACAAAGTTATGCTTTTTTCCGAAAAGTTTTTTAACTTTACATTGAATTTTCTGATTTTAGAGTAGAAACGGCGAAATGAAACAATTTGAATCGTCCCTGTTGCATGACAAGCTGAAGGAGTACTTCGGCTTTTCATCGTTCAAAGGGAACCAGGAAGCGGTGATCCGCAATGTGCTGGAAGGGAAGGATACGTTCGTGCTGATGCCTACGGGCGGCGGGAAATCCCTCTGTTATCAGCTTCCGGCCATGCTCATGGAGGGCGTGGCGATCGTCATTTCCCCCCTGATTGCGCTGATGAAGAACCAGGTGGACGCCATGCGCACCTTCTCGGCCGAGTCGGGAATCGCCCATTTCCTCAATTCGTCGCTCAACAAGACGGCCGTCGCGCAGGTGCGTGCCGACGTGCTGGCCGGGAAGACGAAGCTGCTCTATTTCGCCCCCGAATCGCTGACCAAGGAGGACAACGTGGCCTTCCTGCATAAAATAAAGGTATCGTTCTACGCCATCGACGAGGCGCACTGCATTTCGGAGTGGGGGCACGACTTCCGGCCCGAGTACCGCCGCATCCGCCCGATCATCAACGAAATCGGTGCCGCGCCGCTGATCGCCCTGACGGCGACGGCGACGCCCAAGGTGCAGCTGGACATCCAGAAGAACCTCGGCATGTCCGACGCTTCGGTGTTCAAGTCGTCGTTCAACCGGCCGAACCTCTATTACGAGATACGCCCCAAGGGGGACGTCGACCGCGATATCATCCGCTTCATCAAGCAGAACGAGGGAAAGAGCGGCATCATCTACTGCCTGAGCCGCAAGAAGGTCGAGGAGCTGACCGAACTGCTCGTGGCCAACGGCATCCGCGCGCTGGCCTACCATGCGGGCATGGACGCCGCGACGCGCGCCGCCAACCAGGACGACTTCCTGATGGAGCGGGTCGAGGTGATCGTCGCCACGATCGCTTTCGGCATGGGCATCGATAAGCCCGACGTGCGCTATGTCATCCATTACGACATCCCCAAGTCGCTCGAAGGCTATTACCAGGAGACGGGGCGTGCCGGCCGCGACGGCGGCGAAGGTTACTGCCTGACGTTTTACAGTTACAAGGACATTCAGAAACTGGAGAAATTCATGCAGGGCAAACCCATCGCCGAACAGGAGATCGGCAAGCTGCTGCTGCTGGAGACGGTGTCCTATGCCGAGAGTTCGATGTGCCGCCGCAAGACGCTGCTGCACTATTTCGGCGAGGAGTATACCGAGGAGAACTGCGGCAACTGCGACAATTGCCGGAATCCCAAGCCGAAGATCGACGCGCGGGCGGCGCTCAAGATGGCGCTCGAGGCGCTGCGCGATATCGGCGACAAGTTCAAGGCCGACTACCTGATAAACGTGCTCACGGGCAAGACCACGGCGCTCATCAAGAGCTACGGCCACAACAAGAGCAAGTGGTTCGGGGCGGGTGCCGAGCACGACGTGCGTTTCTGGGGCGCCGTGCTGCGCCAAGCGCTGATCCTGGGGCTGGTGGACAAGAATATCGAGAATTACGGGCTGATCTCGGTGAACCGCAAGGGCGAGAATTTCATCGCCATGCCTTTCCCCGTCACCGTGACGCTCGACCACGACTATGACGAGGAGGAGAAGGAGGCCGAGGCCGTCGTCCCGATGGGCAAGGGCGGCGCGGCGGACGAGGAACTCTTTGCGATGCTCAAGGATTTGCGTAAGAAAGTGGCCAAGCAGCACGGGCTGCCGCCGTTCGTCATCTTCCAGGATCCGTCGCTCGAGGACATGGCCGTGCAGTACCCGATCACCATCGAGGAGATGCAGAACATCACCGGCGTGGGAGTGGGCAAGGCCCGCAAGTTCGGCGAGGAGTTCGTCAAGCTCATCAAGGCCTATGTCGAGGAGAAGGAGATCATCCGCCCGCAGGACATGATCGTCAAGTCGGTCGGCAACAAGTCGGGCAACAAGATCTTCATCATCCAGTC
>CAJLHF010000066.1 GCA_905206365.1 uncultured Sutterella sp.
CCTGCGCTTGGGACTTGCACCCTTGAGAACGTGCCCATGCCGAGCACACAAAGAACGGGGAGTGTGCGAACACTCCCCGAAGCGATGTGCGGCGTGCGTCCCGAAGGCTCGCGCGTCAAGCGTCGACACCCTTCGAAGCACGACGGTTCCGCCGCCGCAACCGTGCGAGGCGCGCGGTCCCCGGCCTTCTGACAAATGCATCCCCCGATGCAAGGCCGACGCACCTCTTTCGACAAACCCGTATCCGTTCGTCGATTGACGTATGTCCCTTCACCCACGGCGAAGGCAACGCCCTAAGGCGTCGCGGATCCTTCCGCGTGCGTTGCGCCGAACGTGCTTCCCGACGCGCCGCATTGAGGGTCATTCTACGCCATCCCGTCGTTTTGTCTAGTCCTTTCGTAGGGTGACGGGACGCGAAATACGCCTTTCGAGTTATATCGGTTTCCCTTGGGGGTCGTCGTTCGCGGAGATGCGCCTCGGGGCCTCAATGGTAGGCGACGGGGCGGGGAAAGAGCTGATCGACAAGGTCGCGCACGATCCGCTCGGGGTCCCCGAAGGGGCCGGGCGTAAGCGCATTCCCGGCGGCGTCGGCGTCGCACTTCCAGGCCGCGCGTTTGGCTTCGCCCGTGACGGCGTCGCGAAAATCCAAAGTCAAGCGTTCGGGCAGTTCGCTGAAGCCCTTCGACGATACGGCCGAAATCGTCACGGTCGTACGACAACGATGCGCCTCGGGCGAAGCACCCCGATCGAGGAGTCGAACGCGAAAGCCCCGGTCGTCGAGCGCTCCGCGCACGGCCAGATCCAAGGACGGCGAATAGCCTTCGCCGGGAATCAGGCAGGCTTCGACGCCCGCTTCGGGAAAGTTCGCAAGGCGCGAAACGCGCGCGGCCGCATCGGGACCGCTCGGCGCGTCGCCGCGCCAAGCACACCCCGAGACCGACCCCGCAAGCGCCAACGCAAGCGCACAGAGTCCGAGCGTGCGACGACGGGTACGCTCCCGAATGCTTTCGGGGGCACGCGACGAAAGGGTTCGAAGCAAGGGAACCGAATTCGGACGGGATGACGGCATTCTTCAAAAATCTCCGCTCGAGTCGGGCGCGCTTCTCGAAAAGCGCACCTGCAATTTATTAAGGTTAGCGCAATCGCACGCAGGCGGCGGACGGCTTTCGTGCGAAGGGACAAGAAACGAACGAACCGCGGAAACAAACGGCATCGAGCCCGCCTCGCTGGACTTTTGAGCCTCGCGTTGCCAAAAACCGTCCGCCCGCCATTCTCCTCCTTGCAACAGTCTGCAAACGCGCGAAAACACGCCGGCGCGCTTCCTCTACAATGTGCGAATTTCGCGATTCCCCGGGGACGGGCCTCCGCCGACGTCCGAGGCCCGTCCCCTTCACCCCACAGAATCCAGCCCGATCCCACCATGAGCTCCCCGCGCACCGCCCCCCGCACTTCCGGCCGCAAACGCACCGTCTCCCAGGAACCCCCGCGTCTTTTCGAACCGAAATGGGTGTGCGCGGCGAGTCTTCTCTTCACGCCGATCTACGGCGGGCTTTTGCAGGCCCGCAATTGGGATTCGCTCGGCAACCCCGACGAAGCCCGAGCCTCGCGCCACTGGGTGCGGATGTCGATCTGGCTTGTGGTTCTTTATTTCGTCATGCAGGTCCTCTTTCGCAACGAGCCCGTCATGACGTATGCGGGTCCTTACTTCCTTTTCGTACTGTGGGCCGCGTGGATGCTCACGAGCGGCATGCGACAGCTCCGTTACGTGAAGACCCAAGTGCCCGAGTACGAGCGACTCCCCTTCGGGCGCACGATGTCGATGGGCGTCCTCGGGTGGGTGCTCTACGGGATGATTTCCGCCACGATCACGCTCGCGCTTGTTCTGACGGGGTTCGAACCCCTTGAAGTCGCAGGCACCGCGGGGACCTCCGAAACGGGTGTCGTCATCAGCCGCGAGCCCGGAGCCGAAGAGCCCGTCGTGCGTCCGATGACGCCCGAAGAGTCCGAAGCCGCCGCCAAGCAGGTGGAAGAAGCGGGTATCGGACGCGTGACGGTTTCGCCCGACTTCGGCGCGAAGCCCTGATTCCCCGTCCTCTTTTCGAGCACCATGTCCCGGCGGCTTGACGAGACCTTCCGCATTCCCGGGCCGCCCCGTTCGGAGACGACCCGCACGGAAAGCGGTCGAAGTCGTCCGCTTTCCGCCGCCGAGGCACTCGAGCGGCGCGAAGCCGTCGAGCGGGCGGCCGAGGCGGGCGACCCCGAAGCCCGGGTCGAGCTCGCCCGACGACTCCTCTCGGAAGCAACGCACTGGACGCACAACCGCCGCGCGCGACGGCTTCTCGATCGGGTGCTCGACGAGCCCGCAACACGCACGTCGAACGTGCGCGCTCGGGCCCTCTACCTCAAAGGCCTCACCCTTTTGCGCGGACAAGGCGTTCCGCGCGACCCCGAGACCGGGGCGCGCGCCGTCGAAGCCGCGGCCTGGGCGGGAGTAACGGAGGCCGAAGTCGACGCCGCACGCCTCGCCCGACTCGGCTTGGGGCGCAACGCCTCCCTCGAAGACGCCCTTTACTGGTGGCGGCTTGCGGCCGCGGCCGGGAATCTCGAAGCCCAGCGCGAAACGGGGCGCGCTTACCGCGACGGTCTCGGCACCGCGGTCGACTTCGCGCAGGCCGCCCGATGGCTCGGGGAGGCCGCCGAAAAAGGCGACTCGGCGGCGCAATACGAATCGGCCCTGTTGCAGTTGCGGCGCGACAACCCCGACCGCGACCCCGCGGCGGCCCGCCGCTGGATGAAAGAAGCTGCGCTCTCGGGGAACGTCGACGCGCAGTACCGACTCGGGCTCTTTTACTGGTCGGGCACGGGCGGCTCCGTCAACCTGCGACTTGCCGTTCGGTGGCTCGCCCGCGCGGCCGAGGGCGAAAGCGCCCGGGCGGCGGCCACGCTCGCGGGCCTTTTCCTGACGGGAAACGTGTTCGAACTCAACCGCCTCCACGCCTGGATTCTTCTGCAGCGTGCCAAGGCGCTCGGCGACCCGACGGCGGACGCGACCGCCCTCGGACTCAAAGACCTGCTCGACCCGAGGGAGCGTTCGGAAGGACGCAAGCTCCTCAAACGCTGCCCCGACACGAAGTCGCTTCTCGAAGCGCTCCTCCCCAAAAACTGGAAGCGCTGAGGACGGGCATTTTCCCCCTATCGTTTACGTCCGATCGCTCCGACTGTTGGATTTTTACAACACTTCCGTAGAAATTTTTTCTTCTTTTTTCGACGTTCTTTTCCGCTCCGTTGAAGTCGCTTGCCGACCCCTCGTTCGGGACGTCTTTCACGTCGTTTTCAGGAGACCGGAGAGAGACTTTCAAGTCCTTTTCCGAGGTCCGTTCGAGGTCCTGTTCGCAGCCGGTTCGGGACGTCTTCGAGACGCCTTCCGACACCCCCCTTTTTTGGCGGCTTCGGGATGACTTTGGGAGGAATTTCGGATGGAATTTCGAATTGGGAACGAGGGGACTCCGCGACGTGCGTCGCCCTCTTTTTACGACGGCTCGCATCGACTTTTGTCGACTTCCGGGCGACCGTTTTTCCGTTCCTTTTTCACCGTCCTTTCGAACCCCTTAAAGCCCCTTCAAGAGCTCGATCACACCCCGACCGTTCTTCCCGGGGCGATCCTCGTGCGGCATCCGTCTCGCTTTCCCTTTCCCCTCTCTCCCCTCTCGTCGAACCGGTTCGGAGGCCCTTCGAGGCCTCCCCCCGGCGAATGCCGATTGGTCGCCCGTGCGCGACGGGGGCCTTGCATCAAGCCCTTTTTCTTCGCGCAACGCCCCCTTTTTCAGACTCGGAACATGCTCCCGCAACGCGGCAACGGACCGGGTCGGACGGCGAGCAAACGACACAAACGCCAAGCACGAAACACCGCTTTCCGGCTGCGATCGGGCTCGCCGCAATCGTCGAAAAGTCCGCCCGCCCGACCTCTAGGCCCCGATCGCGGCATGAAAGAGGCTGGAATAAATTCTCCGAAACTTCCGAAAATCGTCGTGTTTTCCAAGGATTTATGCTTACCCCCAAAGGAGTTCCGGTCGCGCGTTCGACCTTCCGCACGGCATCGCCGAAACGTCTCGAAAGCGAACCGAACACAACCGAATCCCTAGGCATTTCGGTCCTGCCGCAGAGGTCGCATCCGTCTCGCGAGATCGTCTTCTTCCTCATATCCGCTCCCGGCTCGAAGCCCGTCGACGGATGCGCGACCGGAAGGCTCGCTATGCATTTCTTGAGGCATTTGCCCTCGCCCGGATCTGCTCGGACTCTCCTGGGCGCTCCGTCCTCGGGCGCCCCTTCGAAACCTACCGACGCCGTTCTCAGCCCCTTTTTCGTGCCGTGCCGGGAGTGCTTTTTCTCGAGTACGCGCTTCGATCGATATCCTTTCCGGAAACGTTGACCGACCGTGATCGATCGACCGACGGACCGCGTTTCGAGCGGTATTCGGGGTGGCATTCGGAGATGTTTTCTCGTCGCCTTTCGCAATACCCTTGAAGAGCTTTCGGAGGAGTTCGAAGCCGCCGCCGCACGCGCTTTTCGTTATTTGCCCCCGCCCGGCGGGTCCTGCCCGAAAGCATGCCTCCGCTCCTTTTCGACCGAGTGGAAAACGCCCCCGATAGCCCCCCGTTCGCACTCCGAAAGCCGCTCTCGATACCCCTTTCGGGCGAGCTCGCCGACCCCGTTCACGAAGTGCGTCGTCCGCCCCGAAGAACGCCTCGTCGACCCTTCTTTTCCCCTGCCGCACGGCCCGTTTCCAATGATGCAGGTAGGTTAACCCTGATGGCGCTCGGCGCCCCAGAGCCTACAATGACTCCCAAGCGGTCGATGCAACGCGTCGGCGTCTTTTCGAAGCACCCCGGCGTGCGGAATCTCCGCACCGATCGGATCGGGTTCCGACACCCTCGGCCCGTCCCCTCGGGAGGCGTTTCGAAAAGGCACCGAACCGCACTTTCCTGCGTTCGAGCCGTGACGAATGCAATTGGACGGCAAACCCTCATGAGGATCAATCGCGGGTTTGTCGATTGCAGGGTCGTACCGCGGTACGGCTCCTTGTGGCAGCGGGTTGCCGACGACCTTCTGCCGACTCAAACCTAACCGAAAGAAGGAGAGGGCCCCTCCCGCATGTCGTCGTGCGGGGAATACGGCACCGTAAAAATCTATGAACCGTTTGGAACTCGTTGAATGCCTGGCCGCCAAGTACGGCCACAAGATCGCCAAGACCGACATCGACCGCCTGCTCATTTCGTGCTTCGAACAGATCATCGATGCCTGCGCCGAAGGCCGTACCGTCACGTTGATCGGCTTTGGCACCTTCAAGGCCGTCGAAAGCGCCGCGCGTACGGGTCGCAACCCTTCGACGGGTCAGCTCATCCACATCCCCGCGCAGCGCAAGCCCAAGTTCATCCCCGGCACGCGCTTCAAGGAAACGCTCAACCGCAAGGAAGAAGAATAAGTCCGGAATCGACGGCCTTCGGGTCGTCGATTTCGCGATCGTCGAGCTCGTCGTTCGATCCCGTCCCGATGCGGAGGATCGACCGAACGACCGCCCGGCCGCACGACCGCCCCGTTCACGGGCGGTTTTTTTATTCCCCGCTTTCGTGCGTTGCCGCGGGCAAACCGCCCGAGAGCTCCGACGTACCGAAGCGCTCCGCGGCCGCCTTCTGAATGAGCCCTCGCACCCACACGTGGGCGGGCTCGAGATGCTGGTATTCGGGCCAGACGAGATGCACTTCGACGTCGCGCCCCGCGCCCGCTTCGAACGGCACCCAAACGACCGCATAGTGCCGGGCCGAGACGCGCCCCGCCGTTTCGGGTGCGAAAAGCACCGCATCGGTCGTTTCGAGAACGGGAAGGATGTCGTAGACCGATTCGGCCGTGAGAGCCGCTTCTTCGTCGCGTCGACTTCGATCGGCGCCGCCCGTCAGGACGCGCTCGTACGTCGGACGACCCGCATCGGAATTGACGAGGACGGTGAGTCGCGGGTAAGCGCCCGCTTCAGCGGGCGTAATCGCGCGTCCGAGTCGCGCAAGCGGATGGTCGCGCCGAACGACGATCCCGGCGGGACTCCGAAAAAGAAGCATTTTCCTCAAACCCGGCGGCAGGCTGAAGCCCGAGACCAAGGCCATGTCGACCGCACCTTCGTGCAAATCTTCCCAGAGGTGCGGCGTGCGGTGCAGAAGCGTCAGTTTGAGACGCGGAGCGCGTGCGAAGAGCTCCGACGCCACGCGTTCGATCACCTCGGGAAACACCGCGCCGCAGGAAGCGATCACGATCCGGCGCTCCACCGCCTCGGGCACGAAGACGCTCGGTGCGGTGAGGCGGTCGAACGCCTCGATGTTGCGCCGTACGGGCTCTTCGAGCCGCATCGCCGCCTCGGTGGGCGTTAATCCCGTCGGACCGCGCACGAAAAGCGGGTCGTCGAACGCGTCGCGCAGACGTTGAAGCATGCGCGAGGCCGTCGCCGTGCTCATGTCGAAATTTTGAGCCGTGGCGCCGAGCTTGCGTGTGTGCACGAGGTCGAGCAAAAACCTCAGATGAAAGATGTCGAGGCGGTCGGGAGTCGTCATGGTCGAAGCGTGCGGGACGGTCGAAGGAGCCGCGGTGCGGCGGGTGAGAAAACCGCGGGGGAGTGCTGAGGTCCCGCGTCCCCTCACTCTAGCACCCGAACGGCAAAACCCCGCCTCTCGGCGGGGCATTCGGACGGATGAGGAACGCGCCTCAGAACTTGTGCGTGAGGCCCGCCGCCGCGGTAGCGCGGTTCGCAATCGCGTTCGAAGCATCCGTATTTTCGAACATCCCGTTCGCGTACGCGTAAGTCCCCAACACATAGAAGCCCGTGCGCTTCGAGAAACGGTACGCCCAGCGCAGCGCCCCCACCCAGCGTTCGCCCTCCGTGTCGGCGGCCGCACCGCGCTCGCCCCGCCACTCGCCCGTCACCATCTTGACCGAGCCGTGGAGACGCCCGCCCAGAAGCGGCGTGCTCCCGCCGATCGAGAAGGCATCCGCGCGGAAGCCTTCTCGGCTTGCCGCGCCGTTAAAGCCCATGCTCGAGGCCGAAATGACGCTCGGCACGCCGAGCATGCCGCGCGCGTTTTCCAAATGCTGATAGGCGACGTGCACGCGCAAGTCGCCGAAACCGCGCGAGGCGCCCGCAAAAATGTTGTGGGTCGGCTTGGCATTGTGGGGCTGCGCGCCGTTTGCGGTGTTCGCGTAGTCGATCATCTGCCAGGCCAGCAGGGCGGTCGCGTTTTCACCCTTCCAGCCGGCGGCAAGCGCATAGAGGTGTTCGGTGTTCGAGAACCCTTCCGATTCGGGATAGGTCGCTTGGTTCGTACTGTTCGAGAACTGCCCGAGGAGCGTGACGCCGTGCATCGGAGCGCTCTTCACGACGATTGCGTTGTCCATGATGGGGCTTGACTGGAAGACGCCCGCAAGCGCCGCGTCGGGGGCGTTCGAGGCGAGGGGATTCATGCCGGTCGCGGCCCATTGCGCGTAGGTGCCCGTCGAGCCGAGAAAGCCCGCCATGCGACCGAGAGCGATTTCGCCCGTGCCTTCGCGGCCGAGCACGACCATCGCCTCGCGCGAAAAGAGCGCACCCGAACGGGTGTCGTTCGCAACGCGCCCGGTGTCGCCGTCGAATCCCGACTCGAGCACGAAGCGCACGTACCCGGTTTCGCCGAGCGTCTCGCGGCCCCGCAAGCCCCAGTAGGACGAAGCGTCGATCGAGGGCTTCATTTCGAGCGACGGATTTTTGCCTTTGGAATCGACCGCGTAGAACCCCGTGTCGATTTGGCCGTAGATTTCGGTTTCCGCGGCAAGAGCGGAAGTCGACGTCGCGCCGAGAACGGCGAAGCTCGTCGCGAGGGCGAGCGCGGAAAAGCGAAGCGTGGTGGTGTGCATCATAGGGCCGCAGACGGCGAGATCGGTCGGAGCCGTCCGGGGCTTCTCCTTGTATATGGTTGAATTGAGGGAAAAATCGAGTCCCGCGGAAACGCGCGCAGAGGGGAGCCGAGTATCGGCCGCCCCTCCGCACGCATCGGTTTTTCATGCGGGTTTTCGGCGCCCGCGGGCGATGCGCCCGTCGGGCGGAAGGCGCGTCTCGGGCGATCAGAGCTTCGGGAACGCCTTC
>CAJLHF010000067.1 GCA_905206365.1 uncultured Sutterella sp.
GATAGTTCGCCCCGAAGGGACACGTCGAAATGCAGGGCGCGTTTTCGCACTGCTGGCACTGCACGAGGATCTGCACCGGGCGGCGGGCACGTTCCACCGTCACCTTGCGGATATTGGAGGGGAGCCATTCCCAACCGGCCACTTCGCCCGTCAACATGTCGGGGTAGTTCGTCTGCGCGCACGCGACGATGCACGCCGAGCACCCGACGCACTGCGTGGCGTCGAAGAGGTGCGCGAGTTTCTTATGTTTCTTGTCCGTCATTCTCGGATCTCCTTCGGCCTCAGAGGCGCTTCACGCGCACGGAGCTGTTGTTCGCAAGGTTGCCGCAGACGGGCTGCGCGAAGCCCGTGGCGAACCAATGCGAGTTGATGCCTTCGCGCACCCAGGCGTATTCGGGCGGGAGGTTCTTCGTGCGAACGCCCCCGGAGAAGCCGTGCGAGAAGAGGCTCCCCGGCATGACGCGGTTCGTGACCGTGACGCGCGCTTCGCCCTTGACGCCCGTGTCGATGCCCGTCACTTCGATCATGTCGCCCGTCGAGATCCCGAGACGTTCGGCGTCGACGGGATGCATCCAGAGGGTGCGGTCCCCGAGGAACTTCGTCGGCCACGTGAAGATCGTGACGCCCGAGCACGAGGCACTGTCCTTCCCGGAGACGAGGAAGAACTCGTCCGAGCGGGGCTTCGGCTGCGTGTAGGCCTTCGGGTACTCGAAGTCCGTGAGACCCTTCAAGCCCTTTTCCTGGTACTTCGACGCACAGAGGAAGGAGACGATTTCGGGCTTCCCGGTGGGCGTCCCGAAGGGCTTCTTGTAGGGATAAACGCCGAACTTCTTTTCAGCCGTACGGCACCAGCCCTTTTCGGCGATTTCGGCGGCGATCCGGTCGCCTTCGCCGGGCTTCGATTCGTTCTTCGACGCGATGAACTTCGCCCAGGCCTTTTCCGTCATGCCGTCGAACCACGCCTTCCATTCTTCCGTCGTGCGGCATTCCTTCGCGTAACCCAGACGGTCGGCGGCACGGTCGGGATAGGCGCGGCGCAGGATTTCGCAGAACTGCCAGATTTCGTGGCGCGCTTCGCACCCTTCGGGGAGCGGCAAACCGGCGCTGTTCAACTGGATGTTCCCGTCGAGCGCCCACTTGACGCCCGCGTACTCGTGCCATTCGAGGAACATCGTCGACGGCAGCACGTAGTCCGCGTAGTCGATGATTTCGTGCGGGAGGATGTCCTGCACGACGAGGAGTTCGAGCGCGCGCAGGGCTTCCGCCATGCGGTTCGAATTCGCTTCGCGGTGGAACATGGTCGAGCCCGTCACGAAGACGGCGCGAACGGGATAGGGTTCTTCCTTGAGGATCGCCCGGAAAACGGTCGAGAAGGTGCCCGAACTTTCGGGATAGATTTCCTTGTCGAGGGCTTTGCCGAAGGGGATTTCCCACGTCTGACCCGCGGGGCCCTTGCCCTTCGTGCCGCTCGAAGAAGCGGAAGGCATCTTGAGGCCGCCGCCCTGCGTCACGACAAAACCGCCCTTCTGATCGAGCGAGCCCGTAAAGAGGTTCAACGCGCTCATCAGCTGATAGGCTTCGTTGTCGTTCCCGTTGCGGGACGAGTACCAACCGTCGTCGCAAACGCCGCCCAACGTGAAGAATTCACGCGCGACCGTCACGATCCGCTCGGCGGGGATCCCCGTCACGGCGGAAGCTTCTTCGGGCGTCCACTTCGAAGCCGTGCGGGCAAAGACCGCATAGGCCGTTTCCACGTCAAGCGTCGCACCGTCCGTACCCGTCACGGTACCCGTGAAGTCGAGGTCCGGATCGACCCCTTCGGGTTCCGCAAAACCCGTAACCGTGCCCTTTTCGTCCTTGACAAGACCCATCGGGCGAAGTTCTCCGGACGCTTTGTCCATGACGACGAAGGCCGTGCCGTCCGTCGCACCCGGGCAGCATTCGGCAGCCGTCACGGGCTTCATCGAGTTCGTCCGAACGAGGTAGGGAGCGTTCGTCCACTTCGCGAGGAACGCGCGGTCGACGAGGTTTTCGCGGATCGCAACGTTGACCAACGCGTAGATGAAGGCCGAGTCCGTACCCGGCTTGATCGGGAGCCATTCGGCGTCGCCGAACGCCCCTTCGGGCATGCGCGGGTCCACAAAAAGCACGCGGGCGCCCGCTTCGCGGGCGCGAGCGAGGACGCTCGAAACGCCCATGGCGCAGTTGAGCGTACGGCCGATACAAAGGAGGTACCGCACGCGCGCGTAGTCGGGTTCGACCTTGCCCGCGCTGTCGAAGCCCTTGCCGAACACCATGCGGCGCCCCATGACGGACGCGCTGTTGCAGGTCGAGCTGTGACCGATCACGTTCGGAGTGCCGAGCGCCGCACCGAACCACTTCTGCATCGAGGAGAAGTTGTGGCTCGTCATCGCGACGGCGCGTTCGCCGTCCTTTTCGCAGATCGCCTTCACCTTCGCGGCGATTTCATCGAGCGCCTGATCCCAGGAAATTTCTTCGAACTTCCCTTCGCCCTTTTCGCCGACGCGCTTCATGGGCTTTTTCAAGCGCAGCGGATGCGCCCAGGCCCAAACGGCCGACGCCCCGCGCGCGCAGCAACCGCGCTGAGGGTGCGAGGGGTTCGGCATGATCTTGACCGTCTGAGGCGAATACGGTTCGCCCTTCTTGTGCATGGCCAAAAGACCGCAGTAGCCGCCGCAAACGTTGCAGGCGCAGGGACGCGCCTCCCAACCTTCGGACTTCAGCTGTGCGACTTCGGCTTCGAGCGTCGACCAGGGGACGGCCGCTCCCGCGACCGTCGCACCCGCCGCGCCGAGGAACGTACGACGGGAAAGCTTGGGGAGAACCGTCGCGCTTTCCGTGGTGTTCTTCGTCATAGTGGGATCTCTCCTTAAGTTGCCGCTCCGTCGCTCGGAAGAAAGAGGGGTTCCCTTTCGAGGCGGGCGGCTCGTTTGTGCTTCGTTTCGGGCTTTTTCCGGGAGTCTGCTCCGCAACTTTCCCTGCGGCTCACGGAACAAGCTCCGAACGAGCGCCCCACACTAAAGGAGAGGCCCTACCTTCGTATGTGCGGAATTGTACGTAGAGCGCGTTGTTACGCTATTCCAAACAAAACACAACGGAAACACTCGACTTTTCGCCGGATTCTTCCTGCTTGACTCATCCGCTTCAAATACCAGAAATTTTTTTTGGCTATGCGGCTGTTTCCGACCGTTTTCGAAGTTTCGAATTCTTGATAAAAAGGTCGACTATAGGGCTATGCTTTCGATTGACAATATCTATAGGTAAGGAGCAACCGCACGACGCCGCATTCCGACCGAATGTTTCGGAAGGTCGATAAACACGGCGAACGGCGGGACGGAAGAAGGAAGGAGAGCTAGCAGTCTGAAATACGAAACCCCGCCCGGGATGCGGTATCCCGAACGGGGTTCATGTTGTCGTGCGGTCCTGCGGCTCGGGGAGGGAGAACGCTCCCCGAAACCGCAGGCGGCTTTGAGGCCGATTGGGATTGATCGTGCTCTCTCTAGCGCTCAGTGGCCCTTGAACATGCGAAGGCCCGTGCTCATCGACGAAAGGGTCGTCGCGCCGCCCATCACGTCTTCGCGGAAGCTCATGTAGATGTGAGCGATCGAGAAGAGGATGAAGACGTACATGAGCGCGTGGTGCACCGTACGAACGGCCTGCGCGTCGCCGAAGAGCGTGAAGACCCAGCCGAAGTAGGTCATCCAACCCGTATCCCATCCCCAGGCCTGGGCGTAGAGCGCGAGACCCGTGATGATGATGAGAAAGGAACCGAGCACGAACATCGCGAACATCGCGAGCTGCGCCAGGGGGTTGTGCCCCGCGTACTCCGGAGCGGTCTTCTTCATGAAGAGGTAGTAGGCGACCTGCGCGAAGACGCCCTTCCACCACTTGAGGGACCACAGAGGCGGCAGGAAGATCATGCGGGCGTAGCGGTTCCCGACTGCGGCCCAGTAGAGGCGATAGACGAAAAGCCCCGTAAAGACGATGCCGGCAACGAAGTGGGCGAGACGCACGTAACCGAAGTCGTACGTCGACCACGTATCGCCGATGTTCGCCGTGAGCGGAGCTCCGATCAGAAAGCCCGTGACGATCATCACGGCCATTGCGATCGCCATCGCCCAGTGCCAGACTCGCACGGGAGCTTCCCACACGTAGATGGGATGCGTTCCCGCGGAGACGTCGACCTCGAAGGTGACCGGATCGATTTTCATAGCTCACTCCTTTGAGTTCCGGGGAGGCGGGACGAAGCCTTGCGGTACGCCCTCCTCCCTCGGCACCCGTCGTTATCGGGCTCAGCGAACCCGCACGCGGCAGAGTTCTTCACCCTCGGGGTTGTAGAGATGCGTCGCGCACGCGAGACACGGGTCGAAACTGTGAATCGTGCGGATGATCTCGAGGGGACGTTCCGGATCCGCCACGGGCGTGCCGATCAGAGACGACTCGAACGCCCCCAGAGCGCCTTCGGGCGAGCGGGGCGAGGCGTTCCACGTCGTCGGCACGATCGCCTGCCAGTTGGCGATGCGCGTATCTTTGATGACGCACCAGTGACCGAGCGCTCCGCGCGGCGCTTCGCAGAAGCCCACGCCGCGGCATTCCTTCGGCCACGTCTTCGGTTCCCAGAACTCCATGTTCGCCGCGGCTTCGTCGCCCGCCTTGATGTTGGCGGTGAGGTCGTCGACGTACTGAATCATCTTCTGCGCCGCCCAGTGGCATTCGAGCGCGCGGGCCGCGTGACGGCCGAGCGTCGAGAAGACCGCTTCGAGCGGGAGATTGAGTTCCTGCAGAAGACCCAAAGCCGGTTCCTTGATGTGCGGAACGTTCTTCGCAACGCCCATGACGAGGCGGGCGAGCGGGCCCACTTCCATCATGTGCCCCTTCCAGCGCGGCGACTTGATCCAGGAGTACTTGCCGTCGGCGGAGAGCCACTTGAACTTCGTCTTCGTGCCGTCCGAGCCCGGGGGAAGTTCGAAGGCCTGATCCGTGACGCCTTCCCAGGGGTGCAGACCCTTGGTGGCATCGGGGTACTTGTACCAGGAGTGGTCGACGAATTCCTGAATCTGCTGGAGGTCGCGCAAGTCGACGTCGTGGACTTCGTCCAACTTCCCGTCGACGATCGCGCCGCGCGGCAGCTGCAGGCTCGCATCCGACCAGTCGTTCGCGACTTCGGGGAAGTCGCCGTAGCAAAGGACGTTCTTGCCGGAGAGGCCCCCGCCCACCTTGAACCATTCGGGGTAGAAGGAGGCGATCGCCTTGATGTCGGGCAGATACACGTTCTCAACCATTTCGAGCGACTTCTTCGCGATGTCGCGCATGTAGTTGAGAGTGACTTCGTTCACCATCGTGCCCTGAGCGCCCGTGTCGTGGACGTTGATCGGGCAGGCGACGCCGCCCACGAGATAGTTCGGGTGCGGATTCTTGCCGCCCAGAATCGTGTGGATGCGAACGATTTCCTTCTGGAAGTCGAGCACTTCAAGGTAATGCGTGACCGCAAGGAGGTTGACCGCCGGCGGCAGCTTCATTTCCGGGTGACCCCAGTAGCCCTTGTTGAAAATACCGAGCTGACCGGAAGCGACGAACTTCTTCAGGCGATTCTGCACGTCGCGGAAGTACCCGACCGAAGCGAGCGGATGCTTCGGGGAGATCTTCTGCTGCAGATCGGCCGTTTCGCGGGGATCGGCTTCAAGCGCGCTCACCACGTCGACCCAGTCTAGGGCCGAGAGCTGATAGAAGTGCACGAGGTGGTCGTGCACGTAGAGGGTCGCGTTCATCAGGTTGCGGATGATGTTCGCGTTCTTCGGGATCTTGATCCCGATGGCGTCTTCGACGCTGCGAACGGCAGCCAAAGCGTGAATGCCCGTGCACACGCCGCAGATGCGTTCCACGAACGCCCAGGCGTCGCGCGGATCGCGCCCCTTGAGAATCACTTCAAGCCCGCGCCACATGGTGCCCGTGCTCATCGAGTCCGCAATGCGGTTGTCTTCGCCCAGAAGCGCCTGCACGCGAAGGTGACCTTCGATGCGGGTTACGGGGTCGACGACGATACGGCGTTCGTTGCTCATTCCTTGCCTCCGATTTCCTTATTCGTCTTGTTGCGGGCCTGTGCGACGGCGGAAAGCGCCGCATGCGCGGCCGCGGCGGCGCCGACGACGGCAACCGTCGCAAGCCCCACTTTGTCGACCGTCGATTCGACGCCGCCCCAGCCCGGGGGCAGAACCGTCGTTTCGTGTTCGTAGAACGACCCCTTGTCGAAGAAGTTCGGTTCCGAGCAACCGATGCAACCGTGACCGGACTGAACGGGCCACGAAAGACCTTCGTTCCAACGAACGGTGGAACACGCGTTGTAGGTGGTCGGCCCCTTGCAACCCACCTTGTAGAGGCAGTAGCCGAGCTTCGCGCCCAAGTCGTCGAACTGTTCGACGAACTGACCCGCGTCGAAGTGACCGCGGCGGTAGCACTTATCGTGAATGCGCTGGCCGTAGAACATCTTCGGACGACCCATGCGGTCAAGCGGCGGCAGGCGGTCGTAGGTGAGGATGTAGGTGACGACGGCCGTCATTACTTCCGGAATCGGGGGGCAACCCGGGACGAGCACGATGGGCTTGTCCTTGATGATTTCCGTAATCGGCACGGCGTGCGTCGGATTCGGCTTTGCGGCCTGCACGCAACCCCATGCGGCGCAGGAACCCCAGCCGATCACGGCCTTGGCGTCCTTCGCGACGTGCTTGATCTTGTCGAGGAAAATCTCACCGCCCGGGATGCAGTTGACGCCGTCGTCCGCAAGCGGAACGTTCCCTTCCACGGCGAGGATGTAATTGCCCTTGTACTTCGTGATCGTTTCTTCGAGGGCTTCTTCGGCCTGCGCGCCCGCGGCCGCCATGATCGTGTCGTCGTAGTCGAGCGAGATCATGGAAAGGACGAGGTCCTTCGCAACGGGCGTGTAAGAACGAATGAAGGATTCCGTACAGCAGGTGCATTCAAGACCGTGGAGCCACACGACGGGCGTGCGGGGTTTGGTTTCCATCGCCTGAGCGATTTCCTGAGCGCCCGCGTTGCCGAGCCCGAGGCTTGCGGCCGTGAGCGAGCAGAACTGCAGGAAGCTTCGCCGGCTCACGCCCCGGCGGCGAAGGGCTTCGTATTGCGTTTCAAACATAGGGGTTCTCCCACGCATTGTTTTTATCCGGACCGAAAGACCGAAGGACTTCGCACCGGGCGACGGTGTTTCAGGTTCGAAGTCCTCCGCCCTTTGGGGCAAAGGAACGGACGACGGATGAAGCATCCGTCCGACCTCCTCACTTCGAAGATTAAAGGGAGAATCCGCGCGAAACCATTGGTCGAAACAACGGTTTTGCCTGTTTACTCCTAGTTATTTGGTACTAGGCAGGGGTAGAAACAGAAGGCGGGCGTACGAAAAACGGCTCCGAAGAGCCGTTGTGAGAAAAGAAGGAGGCCGATCGCGGCCGAGCCGAGAAAAACGTGCTCCTCCGATCGAACGAAAGAGCACGTCGGCGTCGAGCGTGACGACGGTCGCTTACTTGAGCCGAAATTCCGGTCGAGCGACACCTTCAGGACGTCGCGCAACTTCTGCAGCTTCTCGGCATAGTCCGCATCGTGGTTCCCGGGCGTGCGGTCGTTGACGAACTGGCCGAGGTTTTTGACGCCCCAAAAGCCCGCCGTATCGTCCCAAACCGTCTTGTAGGCCGTCATGTAGCTGTCCCAGATCGGGTTCGACTTCTCGCCCGCCTTCTGCGGGATGCCGTCGCCGACGGAGCCGCGGCCCATGCCGACCCAGCCCGCGTTCATGATGACGAAGATGCCCTTGTCCTTCAGCAGCCCTTCAAGACCCTTCTCGGTGTCGCGGTAGGCGAACTGCTTCGAGAAGACGCGTTCCATGTAGCCCTTCGGATGGCATTCGGCGAATCGTGCCAGTTCGGTTGACATCCTCTCCGCCCTAAAGGGGACGGAGATTCCCTACCGAGCCGTCAGA
>CAJLHF010000068.1 GCA_905206365.1 uncultured Sutterella sp.
TCTGACGGCTCGGTAGGGAATCTCCGTCCCCTTTAGGGCGGAGAGGATGTCAAGCACCGCCCTCGAAGGCCGGAAAGTCGACGGTCACCCGCACGCCTCCGTCTTCGGGCGCTTCGAACCGTATCGACGCGCGGTGCACTTCGGCAATCGACTTGCAAAGCAACAGCCCCAAACCGAGACCGCGCTCCTTGGTGGTTGCCAAGGGTTCGGCGAGCTCCGCCAATTGGGCGTCGGTCAAGCGCGCGCCGCCGTTTTGAACGACAAGGCGAAGGACGGCACCTTCGGGCGCTTGCGCATCGTTTGCCGCTTTCGCTTCTTTCGTTTCACGGGTTTCTTTCCCTTCCAAGCGCCCTATCGTGACGTCAATCGGGTCGGAAAGACCCGCAGCCGACAACGCTTCTTCAGCGTTTTTGAAGAGATTCATAAGGAGAACGCGCAGTTCCACGCCGTCCCCCGCGACGAGAAGACTGTTGTCCGGCGGCGTCACGTATCGGACGGCGACGTCCCGCTTCAAGCGGCGCGACTCCGTCATCTCGCGACGCACGTCGAGAACGAGCGCGGCCAGATCCACGGGCTTCGAACGGTCGGCGCCTTCTTTCGCGTAGCTGCGTACGCGCTCGATGATGCTCGTCGCAAGTTTGAGCTGCTCCGTCAATTCCTTGAGACACCGATCGGCAAGAGGCTTGTCGACGGGCTCGCGTGCCATGAGTTTCGCGAGCGATCGTGCGCTGTAGCGCATCGCGGACAAGGGCTGCACGAATTCGTGCGCGAAGACGGACGACAATTTTCCGATCATCCCGACGCGCTCCAGACGCGTGAGTTTCTCGCTCGTCGTCCGGGCAAGGTCGCTCGCTTCCTTTTCACGTCGCAGCGCCTCGGCAAGCGCCGCCGTACGGCGTACGACCAAACGCTCGAGCCGCCACGCATGAAGCGCCCACAGAAGAAGCCCCGCCAAAACGAGCATCAGGACGGGCCAGTAGGTCGTCACTACGCGCTCGACGGTCCAATCGCGCAAATACGCGTAGGGACCGATTTTCAAACGCTTGAAGACCTCGTTCACGCGTTCGAAGTCGGTGGCGTACGAAATCGTGTAGCCCCCTTGGGTGTCCTCGGGCGAGAGAGCCAAGAGCGCCGTGGCGAGGTGCCGCGTGATGACGGCGGGCGTGTGGTTCGAGACCGCCACGGTCCACCCGGGGAAGAGTTCCGTTGAAAAGGCGCAACCGAGACGTTTCCCGGCCGGGGTCTCCTGTTGATTCACGACCTTGAGTTTTCCCTTCCAGGCGGGATACTTTTCAACGAGCGCCTCGGGCATGCAGGCGCGAAGGAGTCCCACGTCGGCCCTGCCATTCACCACGGCTTCGATGACGGCCTTCGGGCGGTTCTGCGTGAATTCGACGGACGAGAAAAATCCCTCCGGGTCGAATCCCGCCTTCGCAACCTCCCCCATGTTCGTCTGAAACGTCATGAAGTTCGCGGGGTCCGTCGAGACGGCGCGCTTTCCTTTGAGGCTCGCGAGGTCCGTGATGTCGGAACGGTCGGCGCGGGCCACAAGCACCCCCGCCACGCACTGGTTGGGGTCGGGCATCTGTGCGAGCACGAGCGTCCCGATGTCGCGAACGCCGTAGCGCTGAAGTTCGACGTAGAGGCCCGAGCTCGCCAGGAAAAATTCCACCTCGTGCCGCGCCACGGCGGCCTTGAGTCGGGCGGAGGAGTCGTAGGGGACGGCGACGATGTCGAGACCCTTCGTCGCACGTTTGAGGTACCCGATGAGATCGCCCTGAATGTTGTCGAGGGTCGGCCCGTAGGAGGACTCCTGCTCGAACTGCAGGATCCCGACCCGGACGCGCGTTCCCGGAGGCGGATCCGCAGGAAGCTCTTTGTCGATGACGGGCGAGAGGACGGAGGGCTCGGCGGCGGCGACATCGCTCGAGTCCGAAGCCGCTCCGAGGCCGAGGACGAGAGCGAGGGCGACACCGAAAACGGAGCGCCCGAAACGCTTGGAGTGCAGGAAGAGAACACCCTCTCGGAAATCGCGGCAACGGCTCTTCGTACTCTGCGTCATAGTCCGCCCTCGCGTTCGAAATTGTGATTGAAACGGCTTGGAACCGTCCGCTCAGCCGAAGGCGATCTTGAGCGTTTGAATCTCTTCGGGGAAGGCAACGCCCGCCGACAACGTCACGTCGAAAGCCTCGTCGGCGCTCACGCGCAACGTCGTATCGGGACGAACGGGGTTCCCCGTTTCGAGGATGTAGCCCGAGAGATTGCGCAGGAACTCGCGCACTTCGTAGGCGCCGCGCTTCGAGTCGACGATTTCGAGTTCGGGCAAACCGAACCGGTTGAACCCCGCCGTGTAGCCGTTCGTACCGCCGTCTTCGCTGCTGCGCCAAACGCCCGTGAAAATCACGTTGTGAACGGGGAAGCTGCGCCCGTCCGTCATGACCTGGGCGCCGTTTCGGTAGCCTTCGGGGGTCAAAAGAGTATTCGTCGTATCGATCGCAGCCGCGCCTTCCTGCAGTGCGAGGCTCGCCATCACCCGCACGAAATCGCGGGCGCTCCGAAGCACGAAGGCTTCGGGCGAAAGGAGCGAAGTCACTTCAATGTGCGCCAGATGATTCGCGGCGGCATCCGCCGCCCCCGTCCATTCGCGGTTGTTCTTCGCGACGACTTCGGCGTCGGGGTCTTTCCCTTCGACGAAACGCAGGATGAAGTGGGCGTTGTTCATCGCCACCACGATCCCCTGCTCGCTCTTTAGAACGACCTCGGGCGCCTCGCCCCAGTCCGCTTCGAAGTCGGCCAGAAAAGCGGCGGGGTTCCAGGTCGCAAAGGTCAAAAGGACGCGGCCTTCGAGACCCACCTTGCCGGTTTCGCTCGTTTCGCGGGTTTCGGTGCGGGCGGTTTCGGTCATGAGAATTCCTCTTTTTTTCGATTCGGGTGCACGACCGCACGGTCGACCCCCGGATCCGAACGCAGGTTCAAGGCGTCGGATGGGCGTCGGAGAATCGGGCGGTCGCTCTCGGACCGATCATTATAGGGAATTCGGCTTATCCGGGATTTCGTGTGAACGCTTCCGAACCGAGATTCGACATTTTCGGAGATTACGCGTTCTTTTGCACCATCCGATATCGCAACCGGAGCGCACCGCCCTCTTCGACCTTTGCATCGGTCAACGCATAGCGTAACGCGCGAGACGACGCGAACCCGACAAGCAACTCGAAGAGCGTCGGCGTATCGTATCGAAGGAGCCGTCCGCTTCTGCGCCTGCGGCGATGCTCACCTCGTTGCAGAGACCCGCATCGACAAGGGACCAATTCAGACTGCCTCCGCCGCCGAACGTCAGGGTTTCACTTTCGAAGAGCAACCGCAACTTGCGAAGTAACAATCTGTCGCCCCCAATCACATACGGAAACTCTGGCGACACAACAGGAAAGGATGTTCGACTTCCACCCGAGACGCCCCGTCGAATCGACGGACAAGTAGCAGACGGCCTTTTCGCCGCTTCCGGCTTGAGGACGAAGTCCACCTCGGGCACGGTGGGCAAGTCGGCGTCAGAAGGTGAAATTTCAGTCCGTCCTGACGCACCCCGAGAGCCATCCCCGGTCCCGCCGATTCGGTTCCGCCTTTCGCCGCACCCGCTTTTTCGAGCACACGTCCCGTACAATCGACTGAAGACCGACTCTTCTTTCGGGTTCTCACCATGCGCATTCTCCTCGTTGAAGACGACGCGATGATCGGCGACGCCGCCGAGGCCGCCCTTCGCGACCTGACCCACGTCGTCGACCGTGCGTCCGACGGACTCACGGCGCTCACGCTTGCGGCCACGACCGAGTATCAGCTCGTGCTCCTCGATTTGGGGCTTCCGAAGCTTGACGGCATGGCGGTCCTCGCGAAACTGCGCGCCCGAAGCGACGTTCCCGTCATCATTCTCACGGCCCGCGACGCGCTCGACGACCGCCTCAAAGGGCTCGACGCCGGCGCGGACGACTACCTCGTGAAGCCCTTTCACATGTCGGAGCTCATGGCGCGCGTGCGCGCGGTCATGCGGCGCCGAAACGGAACGGTCCTCCAAGGCCCCGGAAACGGCGTCGTAACTCTTGACGAAGAAACGAAGACCGCCCGCATGAAGGATGGGAAAACCGTGACGCTCTCGCGTCGCGAGTACGCGCTCCTTTCGGCGCTCCTCGCGCGCCCGGGCGCCATTCTCTCCCGCCGCACGCTTGAAGAACGGATCTACACGTCGGGGGAAGAGCCCGAGAGCAACGCGATCGAGTTCCTCATTCACAGCCTGAGAAAGAAGCTCGGCGCGGACACCGTGAAAAACGTCCGCGGTCTCGGTTGGCGCGTGGCGCCCCGCGACGCGGATGCGTCCTGAAATTCCCGATCGTGAGGTATTTATGAGTACGGGCACCAAGGACACTAGTGGTATCCCCGGCGCCGAAGGATTGCGACATCGCTTCGCACGATTTCTGGAGCAGTCGTCGGGGACGCTCGCGCGCCTTGCGCAATTCGTCAAGCCCGCTCCCGGCCGGGAAAGCGAAGAAAGCTTGGGAAAAAAGAGCGCGAAGAGGCACCCGACCCGTCGCACGGTCGGGAACCCCTCCTTCAGAACGCGCGTCTTTCGTACGAGCGCCGCAGCGACCCTACTCTTTACGGTCGTGACGGGCGGAGTCCTCTTTTTCTACGCTTACGAGGAAGCCTCCGAACACCAGGACGATACCCTGGAAGAAGTTTCCGGGGTGATCGCGCGCTTTGTGATTTCGGGAAAAGGCGCCGATGCAGCGAAGTGGCCTCTTGACGCGGCCTTCGTCTTTTCAATGGACGACGACGATCTTGAAGACGTCTATGAAATGGAACGCAACGACCCCGCGTCGCGGATTCCGGCGGGCACCCCCGTTCTCGTTCACACGCTCCACCGCGGCGGGGCGGGCGTTCCCGTCGTCTTTCGCGTCGACATTCGACCGGGATTGCAGACCCTTCCGATTGACGGCGTCGACTACCGCATGCACGTCCGAACACTGCGCGGCGGCACTCACATCGCGGTCGCGCAACGTACGAGCGAACTTCTCGAAAACGCGGCGATCGCCGCGCTCTGGGTGGTGCTTCCGATCGTTACGTCGGGCATTGTGATCGCGCTTCTCACGGGGCTTCTCTTTTACCGGGCGCTCCTTCCCGTCGAGGCCGCTGCGCGGACTTTGAACGCCCGCCGCGCGGACGACCTTTCCCCCCTTGAGACGGAGGGGCTCCCCGCGGAAGTGCTCCCGATGGCCCGAAGCTTCAACGGATTGCTCGCGCGCGTCACGGAACTTCGCGAGCGCGAGGCGCGCTTCGTGGCGGACGCGGCGCACGAATTGCGTACGCCCCTCGCTGCGCTTCTCCTTCGGATCGAGCGACTCGCCGAATCCGAAACCGTACGGACGCTCCCCCCTGAAACCCGGGCCGAGGTTGAGCGCCTTTCGGCCGCGACCGAGCGGCTCGTACGGATGGTGAATCAGCTCCTGGCTCTGAAACGCGCGGAGGTTCAAGCCGCGCAAAGTCGACAATCGCCTTCCGACACTTCGGGTTCTTCGAACGCATCGACCGATTCCGCGTCCCCGTTGCCGAACCCGCAGTCTCTGCGTGCGCCCCTTGACGAAGCCGTGGGTCTCGCCGTCGAAGCCCTCTGGGACGAAGTGGAAAAGAAGGGGATCGATCTTGAAGTGACAGGGCTCGACGAGATCGAACGCAACGGCCGTTTCCCGGCCGCCGCGATGCCCGCCGAGGCGCTCCACGGGATGCTGCGCAATTTGCTCGAAAACGCGGTTCGCTACACGCCCGAAAACGGCCGTATCACGATCGACTTGGCGCTCGAAAGCGCGACCTCTTCGAAAGACAAGAAAATCGCGACGCATGCCGTGCTGCGCGTTTCCGACACGGGCCCGGGCATACCCGAATCCGAGCGCTCGCGCGTCTTCGATCCCTTCTATCGGGTGCTCGGAACGGGCGTCGAAGGAACGGGCCTCGGGCTTGCGATCGTGCACGCGATTGCCGGAAAGTACGACGTCACGGTGACGCTCTCGGACGCTGCCGAAGCCCCCGCCGCGACCGACCACCCCGCTGCGCCCGCTTCCCCTCCCGTACGCTCGGGGCCGGGGCTTTGCGTCACGCTCCGCCTGCCGCTTGCCGAAGAAGCCGTCGGGAAAGCTTGAGAATGTGCCGACGAAAGCGATAGATACATAGTGTTACATCCTCCGCCTTGAACCGCAGCTTTCCGGCTCCATATAGAAAGTAAGGAAAGAGAGAAACGCCGAGCGCCGCAGGGTTGCGGCACTGCGCTTTTCCCGGTTGTTCCCGCGGGCGCGCTTCGAGCGCGGCACCGAGTGCTCGTGCCGGACGTGAGCCGTCCGGACGCTCGAAGGCGCCTCCCGGGGAATTCGGAGGAATGTGTTATGTTGTTTCCGACTCTCTATCGCGAAAATCTCTTCGACGGTCTCGATCCCTTTGATCGGATGATGAACGGCACGAACGGCTGGGGCCTTGAATTCCCGAGCGAAAAGCGCGATCCGCTCTTCGGCAAGCACGCCGCGCGCGTGATGCGCACCGACATCCGGGAACTCAAGACGGGTTACGAGATCGACATCGATCTGCCGGGCTTCAAGAAGGAGGACGTCACGGCCGAACTGAAGGACGGCTATCTGACGATCTCCGCCTCGAAGTCGCTCGAACGCAAGGGCGATGAAAAAGAACACGGCCACTATCTGCGGCGCGAGCGTTACGAAGGTTCGTGCTCTCGGAGCTTCTACGTGGGCGAAGCCGTGAAGGAAGAAGACGTCAAAGCGAAGTTCGAGGACGGGATCCTCAAAATCTCGATTCCGAAGAAGGAAGCCGCAGCGCCCGAAAAACGCATGATCGCGATCGAATAAATTATCGAGCGTGTAACTCGTAACCGGCGGGCGGCTCGGAACATTCCTAACGAGGGGTGACGAGGTCGCTCGTGAGGCTTCGGAACACCCGTGGTTACACCCGTTTTAATTTGCAATGCTTCGGCCCGTTTCCCGGATTTTCAGGAAACGGGCCTTTTTTCTCTCTTTTTCCCACTTTCGGCCGATCCCGAACCCACGCCTTAGGCAGCATCCGACGGATCCGCCAAAGGCTAGAATCGTATCCTTTCAGAAATTTTTCACGGGGTGCCTCCGGCTTTCGGACAGCCCCCCGTTCGGAGATCATTCCATCATGCCCCACCATGCTCTTTTTCTTGACGCGGGTTGCAACTACGCCCACTCCTCGGGCGCACTCTCGCACGCGTTCGTCGACCTTGGCCGCCGAACCCTCGAATCGCTCGGTTGGACGACGGACGTCACCCGCATCGACGACGGCTGGGACGTCGAAGCAGAAGCAGAAAAAATCCTCGCTGCCGACCTCATCATCGTGCAGACACCCGGCTGGTGGATGAGCACGCCCTGGAAATTCAAGAAGTACCAGGACGAAGTTTTCGTTTCGCCCAAGATCTGCGGCACGGACGGACGCACCCGCACGGATCCGACCCGCAACTACGGCAAAGGCGGCATCCTCACCGACAAGCACTACCTCCTCTCATCTACGTGGAACGCTCCCGTCGAAGCCTTCGACGACCCGAACGACTTCTTCGGCGGGGTCGGGATCGACGGCGTCTTCCTGCCGCTTCACCGAACGATGGCCTTCCTCGGCATGAAGCCCCTGCCCTCCTTTATGGCCAACGACGTCCTCAAGAACCCGCAGATCGAAGCGGACATGGCGCGCTTTGTCGAACACCTCAAGAATGCCGTCAAGGAGCTCTGATCGACTCCTTCGTGCCTGAGACCGGGCGACCTTGACCGATACCCCGGGCCCCCGCGGATCCCGGGGGCGCTTTCGTACGGCATTGCCGTTTCCTCGCCCCCGACTCCCTATAATCGCGGCATCGCTACGTTCCGAGCCCTTCCATCGCTTCTACCTTTGACTTCCTCCCCGCCCTAAAGGGCGGGGATTCCTTAGGCCGCGCGGTCGCGC
>CAJLHF010000069.1 GCA_905206365.1 uncultured Sutterella sp.
CGCGCGACCGCGCGGCCTAAGGAATCCCCGCCCTTTAGGGCGGGGAGGAAGTCAACAGGGCTTTTGCGTAGGTCGAAGTCCTTCCGAAGGCGAGATGCGCGTGCTTTTTTCAAGCGGTCCGTCCAGCATTCGACTTCTCGAAGCAAAATCTCTCGAAGATCATGGTTTTCAAGATGATTTTCACTGTTTTTCAAGGACCCTCACCCCTTGGACACCCCCGAAGAGCCCGTGAGAAACGTTGGTAGAATAGGGGCTCTTTCGAGGGGAGTTTGCCTGCCGAACGTCAGATGCGGCGGGCTTTCCGGGCTTTTCGGGGCGTCGGCGTCGAGCGGGCGTCGGACAAAACCTCGCGGTCGACCCGGAAGCTTGAAAAAAGCACCGGGTGTGTTTCAAGGTGGTCAAGTGGTAAAGAAGACGAGGGCTGAGGATTACGACGTCGGTTCCATTCGCGTGCTGAAGGGGCTTGAGCCCGTCAAGCAGCGTCCGGGCATGTATACGCTCACCGACAATCCTCTTCACATCGTGCAGGAAGTCATCGACAACGCGAGCGACGAAGTGCTTGCCGGTTTCGGGACTCGGATTTCGGTCACGATGCGCGCCGACGGCGGCGTAACGGTCGAAGACAACGGGCGAGGCATTCCCACGGGGATGCACCCCGAAGAGCACGCGCCCGTCGTCGAACTCGTTTTCACGCGACTGCATGCGGGGGGGAAGTTTGCCAAAGCGGACGGTTCGGGGCCCTACTCCTTTGCGGGCGGCTTGCACGGCGTGGGCGTTTCGGTGACGAACGCCCTCTCGACCCGTCTCGAAGTGACGGTCTGGCGCGACGGGCGCGAGGCGAATCTCGCGTTCGAGGACGGGTTCGTGGTCGAACCCCTTTCCGACAAAAAGAGTTCGCGCCCGAAGTCGCAGACGGGAACGCGCGTCACCTGCTGGCCCGACGCCAAATATTTCGACAGCCCCGTAGTGCCCGAGGCCGCCCTCGTGCGTCTGTTGCGCTCGAAGGCCGTGCTCCTTCCGGGATGCGAAGTCGTCTATTCGAACGAAAAGACGGGCGAAACCCAAACGTGGAAGTACGAAGGGGGCCTGCGCGAATATCTCCTCTCGGAACTGCGCGCGGATCCGCTCGTTGAACCCTTCGAAGCGTCGGGCTACGCCGACGAAAATACGGAAGGGTTCGCGCCGGGCGAAGGTGCCGCCTGGGTGCTTGCCTGGACGACCGAAGGGCCGCTCACGCGCGAAAGCTACGTGAACCTCATTCCGACCCCGCAGGGCGGCACGCACGAATCGGGCCTGAAGGACGGGCTCTTTCAGGCGGTCAAAACCTTCATGGAAATTCACGGCCTTCAAACGAAGGGCGTGAAGGTACTGGCCGAAGACGTCTTCGGGCGCGCGAATTTCGTCCTTTCGACGAAGTCGCTCGACCCGCAGTTCCAGGGGCAGACGAAGGAAAAGCTCACGAGCCGCGACGCGCTGAAGCTCGTCTCGAACTTCGTGCGCACGCAGTTCGAATTCTGGCTGAACGACCATATCGAAGACGGCAAGAAGCTCGTCGAACACATCGTGAGCGTCGCGCAGGCGCGCCAGCGTCAGGCTTCGAAATACGAAAAACGCAAGAGTTCGACCGTGGCGGTGTTGCCCGGCAAACTCACCGACTGCGAAACGGACGACATCACCCGCAACGAACTTTTCATCGTCGAAGGGGACTCGGCCGGGGGGTCCGCCAAAGCGGGCCGCGACAAGGAATTCCAGGCGATTCTTCCTCTGCGCGGGAAAATTCTCAACACGTGGGAGGTCGACGCGGACGAACTCCTCGGGTCCGACACGATTCACGACATCGCGCTTGCGATCGGGGTCGATCCGCATCCGAAAGAGGGCGACCCCGATTTGAAGGGGTTGCGCTACGGGAAGATCTGCATCCTCTCCGACGCGGACGTCGACGGCTCTCACATTCAGGTGCTCCTTCTCACGCTCTTTTACCGGCACTTCCCGAAACTCATTGAGCTCGGGCACGTGTACGTGGCGATGCCGCCTCTGTACCGCGTCGACGCGCCGAAAAAGGGCCGCAAGAAGGACCGCAAAATTTACTGCCTCGACGATCGGGAACTCACCCGAACGATCGACGCGCTCAAAAAGGAAGGCTTCTGCGAGGACGAACTCAAGGTCTCGCGCTTCAAGGGGCTCGGTGAAATGCAGGCCGAACAGCTTGCGGAAACGACGCTCAACCCCGATACGCGCCGACTCCTTCCCGTGTCGCTCGGCGACATGGACGAAGCGGTCACGCGCTCCGTGATGCACCTCCTGATGAGCGGCAATCAGGCCAACGGCCGCCGCGAATGGATGGAAGCCTACGGCGACCGCGCCGAAACCGACGTCTGAGGAATATCGACATGGCCAAGAAGAAAACCGCTCCGGCGTACGACTTTACGGGAGACCTCTTCGGCGAAGAGGTGCCGATTCCGTGGAATGACGGCGCGCTCGAAAAACTGAAGGCCGAGCGCCTCGCGGAGGAACGCAAGGCGGCCGCCGCGCAAAAGCGCACGCGCCGCGCCCCCGTCGAATGCGAAACCGAAAGCGCTCCCGTCGGTCTCCTTTTTGCGGACGTGCCCGAGACGGTCGCGCCCGCAAAAACCGCTGCAAAGGTTGCCGCGCGGACGACGAACGCGAAGGCGTTCGACATGCCCGAGTCGGACCGTGCGGCTCGCAAGGCCGACAAGGCAAATACGGACGAAAGCACGGAAACCGCAGAAGCCGTTGAAGTTCGGGAACCCGCCGAAAATGCCGCAACCCCCGAAGCTCCCGAGGCCGACCGTCCGGGCGATTCTCCCGTGGCGCAGGCGATGACGGGTGATACGGAAGAAAACGGGGCGCTTACGCTTGCGCGGTACGCGTCGCGCGCCTACCTCGAGTACGCAATGTCGGTCGTGAAAAGCCGTGCGCTCCCGGAAGTCTCCGACGGGCAAAAGCCCGTGCAGCGTCGCATTCTTATCGACATGGACCGCATGGGGTTGCGCTATGAAAACCGCCCCGTGAAGTCCGCCCGCGTCGTGGGCGACGTGCTCGGCAAATACCATCCGCACGGCGATCAGTCGGTTTACGGCGCGATGGTGCGCATGGCGCAGAACTTTTCGCTTCGCTACCCGCTCGTGGCGGGTGAAGGGAATTTCGGCTCGCGCGACGGAGACTCGCAGGCCGCCATGCGTTATACCGAAGCGCGCCTCATGCCGATTGCGGCTCTTCTCCTCGACGAAGTCGACAAGGGGGCGGTCGATTTCGTGCCGAATTACGACGGAAATTTCACGGAACCCGTGGAACTCCCCGCGCAGCTTCCGTTCGTGCTTTTGAACGGCTCCTCGGGGATCGCGGTCGGTATGGCGACCGAAATCCCCTCGCACAACCTTACCGAGGTGGCCGCGGCCTGCACGTTGCTTCTCGAAAAGCCCGAAGCGACCTTGGACGAAGTGCTCGCCCTTCTGCCCGGGCCCGACTTTCCCTGCGGCGGTCAGATCATCTCCTCGCGCGATGAAATCCGTCAGGTATACCGTACGGGGCGAGGCCGGCTTCGCGTTCGCGCGCGTTACCATTTCGAAGAGCTCGCTCGCGGTCAGTGGCAGCTCGTCGTCGACGAACTGCCGCCCGCGTGCTCCTCGAAGCTTGTACTCGACAAAATCGAGCAGATCACGAACCCCAAGGTGCGCAAGGACAAAAAGTCCCTGACGGCCAAGCAGCAGCAGGCCAAGGGGGCGATGCTCGCCGTGCTCGAACGCGTGCGCGACGAGTCGGGGAAAGACGTGCCCGTTCGACTCGTGTTCGAACCGAAGTCGAGCCGCATCGATCGCGAAGAGTTCGTGCAGACGCTTCTCGTTCAGACCGAACTTGAGGCGAATGTTCCCGTCAATCTCGTCATGCTCGGTCTCGACGGCAAGCCTCGTCAGAAGGGGCTTCTCGAAATCGTCGCCGAGTGGCTCGACTTCCGACTGAAGACCGTGCGCCGTCGCACGAGCGCCCGCCTTGAAAAGGTGAACGACCGCATTCACGTGCTCGAAGGCCGATCGATCGCGCTCCTTAACCTCGATCGGGTGATCGAAATCATCCGCAACCACGACGAGCCGAAAGCAGCGCTCATGACGGAGTTCGAGCTCACGGCCCGTCAGGCCGAAGACATTCTCGAAATCCGTCTGCGTCAGCTCGCGCGCCTCGCGGCGATTGCGATCGAGCGGGAGCTTGCCGAACTTACGAAAGAGCGCGCCTCGTTGGAGCGTCTCCTATCGAGCGAAAGCGCTTTGAAGCGCGCTGTCGCGAAAGAAATCGACGCCGCCGCCAAGAAGTTCGGCGACGCGCGCCGCACCGTAATCGAAGAAGCGGCCGTGGCCGCCGCCGAGCCCGCCGTGGCCGACGAACCCGTCACGGTGGTCGTCTCGAAGAAGGGCTTCGTGCGCGCCCGCACCGGGCACGGTCACGACGGCTCGCTCATGAGTTTCAAGATGGGGGACGGATTCCTTACGCAGGTCGAATGCCGTTCGGTCGACACGCTTGTCGTCGTGGACGACAAGGGACGCGTCTACAACGTTCCCGTCGCCAGCCTTCCGGGCGGACGCGGCGACGGATCGCCCTTGTCGGCCTTCATTGAAATGGAACGCGGCAGCGAAGCGGTCGGGTTCCTCGCGGGTCCGCCCGATACGGGCGTTCTCTTCGGGACGAGCGACGGGATGGGGCTTGTGTGCACCTTGGGCGACCTCTCGACCCGCATGAAGGCGGGCCGCACCTTCCTCAAGGTAGCTCCGGGCGAACGGGCGCTTCCGCCCGTCGTGACGACGGGGCGCACGCACGCGGCCTGCCTCTCGGCGCTCGGTCGCATTCTCATCTTCCCGCTCGAGGAAATCCGACGTCTGAGTGCGGGCGGCGTGGGCGTCTCGCTCATGCAACTCCTTGCGAGCGAAAAGCTCGTCGACCTCAAGGCGGTCGACACCCGAGGGGTCGTCGTAACGGGTACGGGCCGCGGCTCGAAGCCGCGAGAAGTGCTTCTCGCGAAGAAGTCGTTCGAGGATCATCTCCTGCACCGCGCCCGTCGCGGCAAGCAGCTCGCCGCGGCCTGGCGCGCCGAGCGCCTTGAGGCGCTACCGCCTGCGGAGGGCGGCGCGGGCGCCGACGCAGGCGGCTCGTCGCTCGTCATCGAAGTGCTCGAAGAAGAAAAGAAGCTTCTCTGACATTTTTCGAGACGACAAATGCGCCGGCCCCGGCCGACCCGGCGCATTGAAAAAAGAACCGAAAAAACGAACGGACTCAACGATACCGCACATGTCGAACACCGACCCGAACCCGATCGGCTCCTATCCGGAGGCGGCTCCCAAAACGCTGCGCGAGCACGGGATTCTCTACTTCAAGAGTCTCTCCGCCCGACTGCTTCTGCTTACGCTCCTGTGGGTGAGCTTCATCGTCACGTCGATTGCGTACACGATGATGCTCAACTGGCAGCTCGAAGCGAGCGCCGCCGCGAAAGCGGCGACGGGCGAGTTGCGTTACCACGCCTTCCGCGCGGCTCTCGTCGCGCAGCCCTCGTACGACGACGCGGCCTTCACGGAGGAGCTTCGCATCTCGGACCGTCAGTACGAACTTCTCAAGGCGGGCGACCCGTGGCTGCCGCTCGCCATTCCCGAAGATCCCGATATTCGCAAGGGTTTCGAAGAGTTGGAAACCGCTTGGCGCACCGTGATCGTGCCCGTCGTGCGGGAAGCGCGAGAATTCCGCCGCCCCGTGCCCATGCAACTCGTCGAAAGCTACGCGACGGACGTTTCGCGCCTCGTCGCGCAAATCGACGACTACCGCGAGGGCTACCTCTGGCAGTTGCGCTATCTCCAGATCCTCCTGATCGTCCTTGCGATCGGGAGCCTCTTTACGATCATGTTCCTGTTGCTCCGTTGGGTGATCCGGCCGGTCGAGCGCCTGGGCGAAGGGATCAAGCGTCTTTCGAGCGGGAACCTCAAAGCGCGCATCGACGTGGGCGGCGAAGATGAAATCGGGCGCATCGCGCGCGGCTTCAATCACATGGCCGATCGCCTCGAAGACCTCTACACGAACCTCGAGCAGAAGGTCGCGGAAAAGACCGTCACGGTTGAAGAAAAGAACCGCCATCTCGCACAGCTCTACGAAATCACGTCCTTCTTCTCGCAGCAGCGTCCCCTCGAAGAGCTCACCGACGGGTTCGTCGAGCGCATCATCCGTTACACCGAAGCGGATGCCTGCCTCGTGAACCTCATCGACGTCCGCAGCGATCGCGTGCACTTGGCGAGTTCCTACGGCGTGTCGCCCGAGTACCTTCAGAAGTACGCCGAATTGAATTATTCCGACTCGACAATCGACGAGGTGCTGGAGAAAAACTACCCGATCCGACTTCGCCTCCGAGCGTCCGAGGACGAACACTGGCAGCGACTCGCCGAGCAGGGGTTCCGCACGGCCTACTGCTTCCAGGTTCGCAGCAGCACGAGCGACGTCGGCATCTACACGCTGCTCTTTCGCAACGAGCCGGAGCTTGCGAGTCAGCTCGTGCAATTGCTCGAGAGCCTGGCGACGCACTTGGGCGTGGCCATCGCGAATCGCCGTCTGATCGAGCGCGATCGTCAGTTCGCGGTCGTGCAGGAGCGACAGCTCCTCGCGCAGGGTCTGCACGACTCGATCGCTCAGGCGTTGAGCTTCCTCAACCTTCAGGTTCAGTTCCTCGACGACGCGATCGCGAAAAAGGACGATCAGCTCCGCGACGAATCTTTGAACGCGATCCGCACGGGCGTTCAGGAATGCTACGAGGACGTGCGCGAACTGCTTCTCAACTTCCGCGAACGCATCCACAAGGAAGGCTTTGTCGAAGGGGTTCGCACGGTGATCGAGCGCTTCGAAGGACAGTCCCACGTGTCCGCACGCCTTTCCGTCAACGGTCAGGGGGCGGAACTCACCGAACGGCAGAAGCTCCAGGCGATTTTCATCATCCAGGAAGCGCTTTCCAACGTGCGCAAGCACGCTCAGGCCGAAACGGTAGACGTCCGAATTGAAAACGGCGACGACCTGACGGTGAGCATCACGGACGACGGCGTTGGGATCGACGACGAACTCGTGCAAAAGCGCAAAGGCCAGCACGTGGGGTTGGCGATCATGAAGGAGCGTGCCTCCCGTATCGGCGCCACCGTCAAGGTGGAAAAGGCAAGCCCCATCGGCGGCACCCGCGTCACGCTCTTTTTGCCGGCTTCGGCCCGACACGAAGAAGAGTGACGGAAAAGCGTTACGGGCAACGGCCCGCTTGACTCCCTTCTCTCTTGGCAAGCCTCGGCGCCCGTTCGGGTGCCGGGGCTTTTTCAGTTCCGCCGCGATTAAGCGTTTTGAGAAAGAGGACGTCGTGGAGCGAAAGTCGAAGAAGGCTTTCCGTCGAAGTCGTCGCGGCGTCGGTTGAACGAAAAAAAAGCGGAGAGATCCCGTGGGATCTCTCCGCATACGGGGAAGGTGTCAAAGAGTGCCGTACGCCCTCAACCCCTCCCCGAGAGACGCGATCGCAGCCGAAGATCGCGTCGGGTTTTGCCGGTCAACGCGACTCAGACGTCGGCGTTTTCCTTACGTTCCTGAGCGCCCTTGTAGGCTTCGCCTTGAACGAGCACGTCGTCCATCGCGGCAATGCGTTCGTCGCCCGAGTACGTGTAGAGCCACAGGTCGTAGTTGGCGCCTGCAAGCATGTTGAGCGTCAGGGGCTTCATCTTGAAGGAGAGCACGAGGTCCGTCTTGCCGTCGCCGTCCACATCGCGCGCTTCGTGCTTGACGGGCTGAGCGAGCTGCGAGATCACGCCGGTGTTGCCGACCGAGGCACGACCCACGCCTGCGTAGGTGCGCTTCAGGTCGATCTTGGTCGCATCGAGATCCTTGTCGGATTGACATCCTCTCCGCCCTAAAGGGGACGGAGATTCCCTACCGAGCCGTCAG
>CAJLHF010000070.1 GCA_905206365.1 uncultured Sutterella sp.
GACCTTCCCCAACTCCACGCGCAGGCTTTCGCAGTACGTGATGACGGCGGACTTGCTCGCGCAATAGGCTTCGGATCCGGGCAGACCGCGGATGCCCGCTACCGAACCGATCCCGACCAACTGGCCCGTGCCGCGAGCCTTCATCGGAGCAATGAAGGGATGGAAGGTGTTCGCCATGGCAAAAACGTTTGTACGGTACACCGCTTCGAGCACGTCGAGGTCTTCGTAGAACTCCGTTTTGACGCCGTGGGAGATGCCCGCATTGGCGATGACGATGGCGGCTCCACCCGTCAGGCGTTCGAATTCGCGTGCTGCGGCGATGATCTCGTCGCGGTGAGTGACGTCGGCCGCAAACGCATGGTGACGTTCGCGCCCGCCCGGTAGCGTGTCGATGAGTTCGTCGAGCTTTTCGCGGCGACGGGCGACGAGACCGAGTACGGCGCCGCGTCGGGCGAATTCGCGGGCCAGGGCTTCGCCGATACCGCTCGACGCGCCGGTAATGAAGACGTTGAGCACGGTGGGCTCCGAAAAAAAGAAAGAGAAAGACCAAAAAAGAAAACGGCAGGCCGATCCGTGAAAGACCTCCCTGCCGTTCGGTGCGGGGCGAGCGGGATCAACCGCGGCGCTGGCGACGAACTTCGTTGATGAGGAAGTCGATCGCGGCGGGTGTTTGCTCGCGGGTGCCGACGAGGTGAGCGCCGGTCGTATAGAGACCCGCGACACCGACCATCGGCGTGCTGTCGATCTGGTAGGCCTGCCAGGTCTGGGTCGCGATGCGGGCCTTGTTCTGAACACCGAAGGAGCGCATCGTCTGTTCCCACTTCTTGGCGTCGACGCCGTTGTCGGCCATGAATTCGGCGATGTCGGCGGCGGGATTTTCGAAGTTGTAGGTGCGTTCCTGATAGATCACGCTCTCGAAGAACTTCAGGTGGAGTTTGTCAAGCAGACCGAGCGCATCAAGCGCGTAGTAAGTCTGGGTAAAGGGCAGGAACTTCGGTTGCCAAGCGACCGGGCACACGCGGAACGTCACGTCGGCGGGGAGGTTCTTCTTCCAGGCGTTGATCGTGGGTTCGAACTTGAGACAGTGCGGGCAGGTGTACGCGAAGAACTCGATCACTTCGATCGTGTCGCGGCTCGAAGGCGCGGGCGGGTTGACGACGAGGTATTCCTTGCCGGCCGTGTAGCTGGAAGCGGCGAACGAGTGGCCCGCAACGGGAGCGAGCGCGGCGGCAATGAGCAGATCACGACGTTGGATCATGGGTTCGGAGTCCTTGTTGTGTATTGTAGGAAGTGGTGTCAGAGGCGCGCGGTCACTGACGTTGTTCCGCGATCAGCGGTTGATAGCCCTGATCGGAGAGACTGTTGAGGGCTTCTTCGGCGGAAGCCTTGTCATCGAACGGACCGACGCGAACGCGCCAGCGGTCGTTCTCGGAGGTGATTTTGGCGCCGATCCCCATCATGGCGAGTTGAGCTGCGCCGGTTTCGGCTTCGTCTTCGCTTGAGTACGAGCCGACTTGCACCCAATAGGTGACGGGGGTGACTCGACCCGGAGCGACGGCCTTTCCGGAGGCGTCGCGCTCGGCCGTGTCGGCCGAGCTCGTCCCCGGGACGGTCACCGTGGCTACGCCGCCACGGGCGGCGCCTTGGACTTCGGCGGCATTGCGGTTGAGGCGCGCATTCGGATCGACGCCGCCCGAGAGGGCGACCGAAGGATCAACGTCGGCCGTTACCTTTTCGACCTTTTCCACAAACGGGATGGGGCTGTTGGTAATGAGCAACGCCGCAGCCGCGGCGATGCCGAGACCGGTCACCACACCGATCAGGAAGCCGGCGAAGCCGGTCGAAAAACCACCTTTGGCCACGGTAGGTACCTCCTAAGTGAGTTCGACGGTCAGGCCGCGGGACCTTCCGACTCCTCGCGTCGTTCCATCAGGTCGGGAGCGGAGATGCCGAGAAGCGTCAGACCGTTCTTGAGAACGCGGCGAGCGGCGGCCAGAAGTGCGAGACGCGCCGTACGTTGCTTTTCATCCTCGACGAGCACGCGTTCCGCATTGTAGAAAGCGTGGATCGAGGCGGCGAGATCCTTGAGGTAGTAGCACAGGATATGCGGCGCCTGATCACGCGCGGCCTGCGCGAGCGCGGCGGGGAATTCGACGAGCGTGCCGATGAGCGAGAGCGCCGATTCGCTTGAGAGCGCGGAAAGGTCCGCATCGGCGAGTTCGGCTTCACTCGGAACGCTCCAACCCTTGGCGGCGGCGCCCGCGAAGACGGACGAAATGCGCGCGTGGGCGTACTGCACGTAGTAGACGGGGTTTTCGTCGCTCTTTTGCTGTGCGAGCGTCACGTCGAAGACGAATTCCGCATCGGCCTTGCGGGCGACGAGGAAGTAACGGGCGGCGTCGCGGCCGGCCCAGTCGACGAGGTCGCGCAGCGTGACGTAGTTGCCCGAACGCTTGCTCATCTTGACGGGTTCGCCGTCCTTCACGACGGAAAGCATCTTGTGGAGGATGTATTCCGGGAAGAGCTTCGGGATGTTGAGGTTCTTCACGCCCGAGACGGCCTGCAGACCGGCGCGGACGCGCGCAATCGTACCGTGGTGATCGGTTCCCTGAATGTTGATGGCTTTGTCGAAGCCGCGGCTCCACTTGTTGAGGTGGTAAGCAACGTCGGGCACGAAGTAGGTGAACGTGCCGTCGGCCTTCTGCATGACGCGGTCCTTGTCGTCCTTGAGGCCGTTGCCGAGGTCGTCGAACGCAGTCGTGCGTAGCCAGAGCGCGCCGTCGGCTTCATAGGTGTTGCCCGAGGCGATCATCGCATCGACGGCGTCGCGAACGAGGCCGCGCGAGTAGAGGGAGGACTCGAGGAAGAAATTGTCGAAGTGCACGCCTAGAGCCTGCAGGTCGTCGTCCTGCTCGTTGCGCAGATACGCCACGGCATAGCGGCGAACGAGGTCGGTGTCGGAGGCGTCGCCCGTCGATTCGACCGTTTCGCCCGAGTGAGCGTGCACGGGCTTTTTCTCGAGGAAGTCCTTTGCGATCGAAAGGATGTACTCGCCGTGGTAGGCGTTTTCGGGCAGTTCGACGGCTTCCCCCTGAAGCTGTCGGCAGCGGATTTGCACGGAAAGCGCGAGGTTGCCGATCTGCACGCCCGCGTCGTTGTAGTAGAACTCGCGTTCGACCCCGTAACCCTGCGAAGCGAAGATATTGGCGAGCACGTCGCCGAGCGCGCCTTGGCGCGCGTGACCGAGGTGCAGGGGCCCCGTCGGGTTGGCTGAGACGAACTCCAGAAGAATGCGCTTGCCCGCACCAGAATTTGAGCGGCCGAAATCGGCTCCTTCGCGCAGAATCTGGCGAACGACGTCGTGGTGGGCGCTTTGCTGAATGCGCAGGTTGATGAAGCCCGGACCGGCGATTTCGATCGAAGAGACGAGGCTTTCGGTCTTCGGGTTCTGCTTCAAAGCTTCGACCAGAGAAGCGGCGATTTCTCGCGGGTTCTTCTTCAGTTGACGCGCGAGCTGCATGGCGGTCGTACAGGCGACGTCGCCGTGTTCGGGGCTCTTCGGACGTTCGAGGGTGACCGGAGCGTCTTCGACGCCGATCGAGGAGAGGGCTTCTTTGATGAGAGCCTCAAGAGCAACTTTTTGCTGCGCGAGCATGGAGGACGATTCTCTGTGGTTGGACGGCGGCTCAAGTGTATCGGGTGTCATACGACAGCACCCCTAAGGGCCGAACGTCGAGGATTAAGAAAATGTTTCGGCCCGTCCTTTTTTTGAAGAAACGGGCCCGGGCAAGTGGTTGGCGAACGACTCAGCGCTTGTCGTGCGTGATCGTCGCGTAGGCCGAGTGGTTGTGGATCGATTCGAAGTTTTCCGCCTCGATGCGATACGCGGCGATGCGGTCGTCGGCGTTGAGCGCCTTGGCCATGTCGCGAACGAGGTCTTCGACGAACTTCGGGTGTTCGTAGGCGTATTCGGTCACGTACTTTTCGTCGGCGCGCTTCAGGCGGGCCCACAGCTGGCAGGAGGCGACGGACTCGCTGATGGCGACCTGCTCTTCGAGCGACATGTCGGACTTGAGGATGAGCGAGCTGATCAGGTGCGAGCGCTGGTTGTGAGCGCCGTACTTCGAAATTTCCTTCGAACACGGGCAAAGGCTCGTCACCGGAGCGAGCGTTTCCTGGCGCACCGTGATCACACCTTCGTCGGAATCGGCGATCCAAGCGCCTTCGTAATTCATGATGCTCTCAAGCTTGCTTACGGGAGCCGTTTTCTTCACGAAGAAGGGGAAGCGGATTTCGATGGTGCCGTCGACCGCGTGGAGGTTTTCGAGCATTTGGCCCATGAGGCGGCGGATGACGTTGACGTTGAGAGGTTCCGTGCACTCGCTCATGAGCGCGATGAAACGGGACATGTGGGTCCCTTTCTGATCGGCGGGCAGCGAAACGGTCATGGCAATCGACGCGACCGTATGCTGGGGGCCGTTGCGACCCTCGATGACAATGGGAAGCGTGACGCCGCGCACACCGACTCGATCGATGGCGATGTTGCGACCGTCATGGGCGGACTGCACGTCCGGAAGATTGGTTTTAGCGTCCATGGTGTGTTCGTCGAAGTGAGAATGACGGTTCGCGAGTACGCATACCCGAGGCGAATGACGTCAAAATAAGGGAACGATCATCCCGGCGACGCGGTGTCCCGGGAGAGACGACGGGGCCAAAAGGGGGCGCCGTCGGACTTGGGGGCGGTTCTCAAAGGGACCGTTTCAAGTCGCGTTGAACCGCTTATCTTACCTCAACGAGGCGTTCGGTTTTCTCGAAGGGCGCCCCTTAAATAGGCGGAAGACGACCGGATGCGGCTCGGGATCGGAAAAGAATTCTTGCACTTCGAAGCGTTCTTCCGTATTGAAAAGCCGACCTTCGAGCCCCATTCTCTGAGGAAAGACGACCCAAACGGTCGCCGGCATCGACCGGACAACACACATCGGGAGCATGTCATGCGTTTTGTTTATTTCCAGCCCGGCCGGGCTTCGGCAACGAGTGTCATTCTCGGCTTGATTTCGATTGCGATTGTGGTTTCGCTCGTTGTATTCATGCTGCCGGTCGTGCTCGGGATCTTCGCCGTCGTCGTTCTGGCCGGCCTGGTGTTCTGGCTTTGGAGCTGGATCAAGATGAAGATGGGCTGGGAGAGCGAGGAGGTGAAAACCTTCCGCGAGGCCATGGCTCAGGCGGAAGCGGCCGCCCGTTCTCAGTATTCGGGTCGCGCGGCGGATCCCGACGGCACGGTCTACGAGTCCGAACGCGTCGAGGTACGCGCGCTTCGCACGGATCGCACCCGACGTCGCGGTATGGAGGACGTCTCGGATGTCGAAGAGGTGAAGTAATCCTCGCGGTGTCTCAAAGGAGCGGGGAGATGAGGTAACTCGCTCCCTCTTTGAGGCGTTCGATCACGGGGCGACGGCGCCACCGCTCGGGATCGATCGGAACACAGGAGGCGCGATAGCGTTCGAGCGTCTTTCCGAAGTCCTCCGCAAAGCCCGCGTCGAAGATGAGGAGCGAGAGCTCGAAATTGAGGTGCATCGAGCGGTTGTCGATGTTGAGCGTTCCGAAGAGAACAAACTCTTCGTCGACAGCTACGGCTTTGGTGTGCAGAAGCCCCCCTTCGAAATACAGGATTTTGACGCCCGCCTTCAAGAGGTCGTCGAAATAGCGTCGCGTCGCCCACGCGACCGCACACGAATCCGTGCGGTGCGGCACGATGAGCTCGACCCGAACGCCACGCAACGCGGCGTTGACGAGCGCGATCACAACGGCCTCGTTCGGAACGAAGTAGGGGGTTGTGATCGAGAGCGTGCGTTCGGCGCGATTGATGGTTTCGATGACGAGATGAAGACTTTGATCGCCCTTGTCGTACGGCCCCGACGGAATGGTGACGACGCCGGCCGGCCCGCGGTTGGGCATGTCGAGCAGCGCGTAGTCGTGCTCAAGATCGGAGAGGTCTTCGTCGGGTTGTAGCGCCCAGTCGAAGCGCCATACGGCGAGCAGCGAAATCACGGCGGGCCCTTCGAGGCGGACCATGGCGTCGACCCAGGCGCCCACTTCGACCGCGGCGTCGTACCCCGTCGGGTCGATCATGTTGAAGCTCCCCGTGTAAGCCACGGTGTCGTCGATCACGACGAGCTTGCGGTGCATGCGCAAGTCGGCCCGCTGCAGGCCGAGAATTTTCCAAAACCGCATTGGCATGGCGGAGGAAAGTTCCACGCCCTCGTTGCGAAAGCGTTGTGCCGCGGCGGATCGCAAAAAGGCGCGGGAGCCGAAGGCGTCGAGGAGAATGCGCACGCGTACGCCCCGGGCGCGCGCCGCGAGAATCGCTTCCGTTATGCGATCGATCTCGCCGCCGTTCTCCCAGATGTAAAACGTCATGGCAATCGAATGTTCGGCGCGGCAAATGTCCCGAAGGAGGGACTCGATTACGTCTTGGGACGTGCCGAGAAGACGCGGTAGGGATCCAGTCGTGAGCGGCATACCGCCCAGGCGTGTCGCCAGATGAATGAAGGAGCGGTGTCGCACCAGAAAGCGCGGCAGCGGCCCGAGGGGAGTGAGTTTGTGGTTCGCAATCCGGGCCCAACGGGCGATCGCCTTTTTCTGTCGCGCGGCGCGCAGGCGCCCGATCGGTCGTTCGCCGAACATCAGATAAAGGAAAAAACCCGCATAGGGGAGTATGGTCGTCACGAGAATCCAGGCAAAGCTCGCTCCTGGCGGGTGGCGCGTCAACATGACGCGCAACGTTACTGCAAGGACGATGAAGGCCTGAACGAAGAAGGCGACAAGGCCCCAGAACGAGAGATGCGTAAGGGATGAGCTCGATAGCATGACGATGGTTCCGTTGGACGCTTCATACTAAACGGCAAACGGCCTCGGAAAGGGGACTACGGGCCTAACCGTATGCTTCGGAAGGCCTGAACGGAGCGAAAAATACGTAGTAAAACGTATTTTTCGAAATTTTTATGGTATGCCCCTTGACAGGGCACGGACGAGAGGCAATAATTCAATTCTCTCGCAACGGAGGGGTGCCCGAGTGGCTAAAGGGGGCAGACTGTAAATCTGTTGGCTTACGCCTACGATGGTTCGAATCCATCCCCCTCCACCAGCGAATTTCTTCGCTTCTGCACGGACAAGCAGACAGCGTGCGGAGCTGAAGACCATCGAACTAGGCGGGTGTAGCTCAATGGTAGAGCAGAGGCCTTCCAAGCCCCCGACGAGGGTTCGATTCCCTTCACCCGCTCCATGTCGCGCCCATGTGGCTCAGTGGTAGAGCACTCCCTTGGTAAGGGAGAGGTCATGCGTTCGATCCGCATCATGGGCACCACAAATTCTCCTTTTCTTCCACGTACAGAATCCGCTTGGCGGATTTTTGTTTAGGAGCCTTCCAAAAATGGCCAAGGGTAAGTTTGAACGAACCAAGCCCCACGTTAACGTGGGCA
>CAJLHF010000071.1 GCA_905206365.1 uncultured Sutterella sp.
CGCCACGTCGGACCTGAACGACCTTTACCGTCGCGTCATCAACCGCAACAACCGTTTGAAGCGCCTTCTTGAAATCAAGGCGCCGGACATCATCGTGCGCAACGAAAAGCGCATGCTGCAGGAAGCGGTGGACTCGCTTCTTGACAACGGTCGTCGCGGTAAGGCGATGACAGGTGCCAACAAGCGTCCGCTCAAGTCGCTCGCCGACATGATCAAGGGCAAGTCGGGTCGCTTCCGTCAGAACCTGCTCGGCAAGCGCGTCGACTACTCGGGTCGTTCCGTTATTACCGTCGGTCCGGAACTTCGTCTGCACCAGTGCGGTCTGCCGAAACTGATGGCGCTTGAACTCTTCAAGCCTTTCATCTTCAACAAGCTCGTGCTGCGCGGTCTCGCGCCCACGCCGAAGGCTGCGAAGAAGATGGTGGAAAACCAGGAAGCGGTCGTCTGGGACATCCTCGAAGAAGTCATCTTCGAACACCCCGTGATGCTGAACCGTGCTCCGACCCTGCACCGTCTCGGTATTCAGGCGTTCGAACCGAAACTCATCGAAGGCAAGGCCATCCAGCTCCATCCGCTCGTTTGCGCGGCGTTCAACGCCGACTTCGACGGCGACCAGATGGCCGTTCACGTCCCGCTCTCGCTTGAAGCTCAGCTCGAAGCGCGCAGCCTGATGATGTCTTCGAACAACGTGCTCTTCCCGGCGAACGGCGATCCGTCGATCGTTCCGTCGCAGGACATGGTGCTCGGTCTCTACTACGCAACGCGCGAACGCATCAACGGCAAGGGCGAAGGCATGTACTTCGCCGACGTCGCCGAAGTTCAGCGTGCTTGGGACAACCACGTTGTCGATCTGCAGACGCGTTGCACGGTTCGCATCCGCGAATACGACCTCAACAAGCTGACGGGCGAACTCACGCCGAAGGTCGTTCGTTACGAAACGACCGTCGGTCGAGCGCTTCTTTCCGAAATCCTTCCGAAGGGGATGAGCTTCAAGGAGCTCAACATCACCCTGAAGAAGAAGGAAATTGCCAAGCTCATCAACCGTTGCTTCCGCAAGTGCGGTCTCAACGCCACGGTGATCTTCGCCGACCGCTTGAAGGACAACGGCTACCGCCTCTCGACGCGCGCGGGCATCTCGATTTGCGTGGGCGACATGACCGTCCCCGCCCAGAAGGAGCAGCTCGTCCGTGCGGCCGAACAGGAAGTGAAAGAAATCGAGGCGCAGTACACCTCGGGTCTCGTCACGCAGGGCGAACGCTACAACAAGGTGGTCGACATCTGGGGCCGCACCTCCGACCAGGTCGGCAAGGTGATGATGCAGGAACTCTCGACCGAACCCACGATTGACCGTCACGGTCAGAAGGTTCGTCAGGAGTCCTTCAACAGCGTCTACATGATGGCCGACTCCGGGGCTCGAGGCTCTGCCGCCCAGATCCGTCAGCTTGCCGGCATGCGCGGCCTGATGGCCAAACCGGACGGCTCGATTATCGAAACGCCGATTACCGCGAACTTCCGCGAAGGTCTGAACGTTCTGCAGTACTTCATCTCGACCCACGGTGCTCGTAAGGGGCTGGCCGATACGGCTCTGAAGACCGCAAACTCGGGTTACCTCACGCGTCGTCTCGTCGACGTGACGCAGGATCTCGTGGTGGTCGAGGACGATTGCCATACGACGCACGGCGTTGAAATGCGCGCGCTCGTCGAAGGCGGTGAAGTCATTCAGGCGTTGCGCGATCGCGTGCTCGGTCGTGTGACGGCCGTTGACGTCATCAACCCCGACACGAATGAAGTGGCCATCGCCGCCGGTACGCTCATCGACGAAGATCTGTGTGATCTCATCGACGAACTCGGTATCGATATGGTCAAGGTTCGCACGCCGCTCACCTGCGAAACGCGTTACGGCCTGTGCGCGAAGTGTTACGGTCGCGACCTCGGCCGCGGTTCGCTTGTCAACGCGGGTGAATCTGTGGGCGTCATCGCCGCTCAGTCGATCGGCGAACCGGGTACCCAGCTGACGATGCGTACGTTCCACATCGGTGGTGCAGCGTCGCGAGCCGCCGTTGCTTCGAGCATCGAAGCAAAGTCGGCCGGTACGATCCAGTACTCGCCCGCCATGCGTTACGTCAAGTCGTCGAAGGGCGAACTCGTCGTCATTTCCCGCTCGGGCGAAGTGATCGTGACCGAACACGGCCGCGAACGTGAACGCCACAAGGTGCCGTACGGTGCCACGATGCTGGTTCGTCCGGATCAGGAAATCCGCGCCGGTCAGCAGCTCGCGACGTGGGATCCGATGACGCGTCCGATCATTTCGGAATACGCCGGTCGTATCAAGTTCGAGAACGTGATCGAAAACGTTACGGTCATGAATCAGGTTGACGAAGTGACGGGTCTTTCGAGTCTCGTCGTCATCGACCCGAAGAAAACCACGACGAAGTCGGGTAAGGCGAGCTCCGCGGGTATTCTCCGTCCGTTGGTGCACCTCATCGATGAAAATGGCAACGAAGTGAAGATCCCGGGTACGGATCACTCCGTGACGATTCAGCTGCCGGTGGGGGCCTTCGTGGTGATCCGTGATGGCCAGGAAATCGGCATGGGTGAAGTGCTCGCGCGCATCCCGACCGAGTCGCAGAAGACCCGTGACATTACCGGCGGTCTGCCGCGCGTGGCCGAACTCTTCGAAGCCCGCAGTCCGAAGGATGCCGGCATGCTCGCCGAAGTGACGGGTACCGTCACGTTCGGTAAGGAAACGAAGGGCAAGCAGCGTCTCATCATCACCGACAGCGAAGGCAACGCGCACGAAACGCTCATCAGCAAAGACAAGACCGTTCTCGTTCACGACGGTCAGGTCGTGCAGAAGGGCGAAGAGGTGGTCGACGGTCCGGTGGATCCGCACGACATCCTGCGTCTGCTCGGTATCGAAGAGCTCGCTCGCTATATCGTCGACGAAGTTCAGGACGTGTACCGTCTGCAGGGCGTGAAGATCAACGACAAGCACATCGAAGTGATTGTTCGTCAGATGTTGCGCCGCGTTCAGATCACCGATCCGGGCGACACGAACTTCATCCAGGGCGAACAGGTTGAACGTTCCGAAATGCTCGACGAGAACGATCGCGTGATTGCACTCGGCAAGCGTCCGGCCTCGTACGACAACGTGCTTCTCGGTATTACGAAGGCCTCGCTCTCGACGGACAGCTTCATTTCGGCCGCTTCGTTCCAGGAAACGACGCGCGTTCTGACGGAAGCCGCCATCATGGGCAAGCGCGACGAGTTGCGCGGCCTGAAGGAAAACGTGATCGTCGGTCGCTTGATTCCTGCCGGTACGGGTCTTGCTTACCACAAGGCTCACAAGGAAAAGGAACTGGCCGAACGCATCGAACGCGAAACAGCCGATCCGATCGAGTCGCCCTTCGAAGGCGACGTACCGGTCGTTCCTGCCGCTCCTGTTGCACAGGACCCGTTCTTCTTCGTGAACTTCCAGGAGGACGCCGAACATCCGATCACCTTCCGTGATCCGGAACCCGAGCCCGAAGGCGAGGGTGAAGGCGAAGCCAAGGCGGAAGCTCCGAAGGCCGAAGAGCCCAAGCAGGAAGAGTAATGCGAGCAGGGGAGTCCGCCCGACGGGCGGACTCCCCGATAGGAGCGCTTTCCCGACCGCCCCTTCTCACGAAGGGGCGGTTTGTTTTTATTGAAAAATATCGCGGCGCCGCGCTTGACAGCGCTGGCGCTATGACCGAAAATCACGTGCTTTCCAGAGTGGGATGAGACTCGCCGAGATCTTCGGATCGCAAAAAGTCCTCCGTTCCGGAAAGTTGAGTAAAAACCTGAGCCCTCCGCCCGAGGCGGTCGGCCAATTTTTAGACGGACGTTTATGCCTACTATCAACCAGCTTGTTCGCAAGCCCCGCGAGCTCACTCGCGATAAGAGCAAGAGCCCCGCGCTGAAGAACTGCCCGCAGAAGCGTGGCGTTTGCACGCGTGTGTACACCACGACCCCGAAGAAGCCGAACTCGGCTCTCCGTAAGGTCGCCAAGGTGCGTCTGACCAACGGCTTCGAGGTCATTTCCTACATCGGCGGTGAAGGCCACAATCTGCAGGAACACTCGGTCGTCCTCATCCGCGGCGGTCGTGTGAAGGACCTTCCTGGTGTGCGTTACCACATCGTCCGCGGCTCCCTCGACACGCAGGGCGTCAAGGATCGTAAGCAGGCCCGTTCGAAGTACGGTGCCAAGCGCCCGAAGGCCGCTTAATTCCGTTCGCGGTGACACACCGTGGAGAAACGGTTGGGCTCAACGGTTGAGCCGACCGAGTAAGTCGCGGTCCATGGGACCGCTCATGAAACATTTGCACGACTTCCCGCGCTTTGAAAAGGGAAAGTGCATAGACTGAAGACACGAAAGAGGTAAAAAATGCCCCGTCGTCGCGAAGTTCCGAAACGCGAAGTGCTGCCTGATCCTAAGTTCGGCAGCGTTGAAATCACCAAGTTCATCAACGTGATCATGCTTGACGGCAAGAAGGCTGTGGCCGAACGTATCGTTTACGGTGCCCTCACGCAGATCGAAGAAAAGTCCGGCAAGAACGCCCTGGAAGTTTTCACCACCGCTCTCAACAACGTCCGTCCGTTGGTGGAAGTCAAGTCCCGCCGCGTCGGTGGTGCCAACTACCAGGTCCCGGTTGAAGTCCGCCCCGTCCGCCGTATGGCTCTCGCCATGCGCTGGCTCCGCGAAGCGGCCAAGAAGCGTTCTGAAAAGTCCATGCCGCAGCGCTTGGCTGGCGAGTTGCTCGACGCGGCCGAAGGCCGCGGCGGCGCCATGAAGAAGCGTGATGAAGTCCATCGTATGGCTGAAGCCAACAAGGCCTTCTCGCACTTCCGCTTCTAATTCGCATCTTGCCGCACACGGCCCCGGGCCGTGTGCGGCGTATTTGAGAGGAACCTTAAATGGCTCGTCAAACCCCGATCTCGCGTTACCGCAACATCGGTATTTCCGCCCACATCGACGCGGGCAAGACCACCACGTCCGAACGCATTCTGTTCTACACGGGCGTCAATCACAAGATTGGCGAAGTGCACGACGGTGCCGCCACGATGGACTGGATGGAACAGGAGCAGGAACGCGGCATCACGATTACCTCGGCTGCCACGACCGCCTTCTGGCGCGGCATGGAAATGCAGTGGGAACCGTATCGCCTCAATATCATCGACACCCCGGGCCACGTCGACTTCACGGTCGAAGTGGAACGCTCGATGCGCGTCCTTGACGGCGCCTGCATGGTTTACTGTGCGGTCGGCGGCGTGCAGCCCCAGTCGGAAACGGTGTGGCGTCAGGCCAACAAGTACCACGTTCCCCGCCTCGCGTTCGTCAACAAGATGGACCGTACCGGCGCCAACTTCTTCAAGGTCTACGATCAGATGAAGAAGCGCCTCCAGGCGAACCCCGTGCCCATCGTCGTGCCGATCGGTGCCGAAGACCAGTTCGAAGGCGTGGTCGACCTCATCAAGATGAAGGCCATCATCTGGGACGACAAGTCTCAGGGCATGAAGTTCGAATACCAGGACATCCCCGCCAACCTTCAGGCCACGGCCGAAGAATGGCGTGAAAAGATGATCGAAAGCGCCGCGGAAGCTTCCGAAGAGCTGATGAACAAGTACCTCGAAGAGGGCACGCTCTCCGAAGAAGACATCATCGCCGGTCTTCGTCAGCGCACGATCGCCTGCGAAGTGCAGCCGATGCTCTGTGGTACCGCCTTCAAGAACAAGGGCGTTCAGCGCATGCTCGATGCTGTCGTTCAGTTCCTCCCGGCTCCGACCGACATTCCGCCGGTCCCGGGCTTCGACCTTGACGACAAGGAAATCACCCGCGAAGCGAGCGACGACGCTCCCTTCTCGGCCCTTGCCTTCAAGATCATGACGGACCCGTACGTCGGCCAGCTCACGTTCTTGCGCGTCTACTCCGGCGTTCTCAACTCCGGCGACACGGTTCTTAACTCCGTGAAGAACAAGAAGGAACGTATCGGTCGACTCCTCCAGATGCACGCCAACGAACGTAAGGAAATCAAGTTCGTTGAGGCCGGCGACATCGCCGCCGCCGTGGGTCTGAAGGACGTGACGACGGGCGACACGCTCTGCGCGACCGACGCCCCGATCATCCTCGAACGCATGGAGTTCCCGGAACCTGTTATTTCGCAGGCCGTGGAACCCAAGACGAAGGCCGACCAGGAAAAGATGGCGCTTGCCCTCAACCGCCTGGCTCAGGAAGACCCGTCGTTCCGCGTTCGTACGGACGAAGAATCCGGCCAGACGATTATTTCGGGTATGGGCGAACTCCACCTTGAAATTCTCGTCGATCGCATGAAGCGCGAATTCAACGTCGAAGCGACCGTCGGCAAGCCCCAGGTGGCCTACCGCGAAACGATTCGCTCCGTCGTCGAAAACGCCGAATGCAAGTTCGCCAAGCAGTCGGGCGGCCGCGGCCAGTACGGTCACGTGGTTCTCAAGCTCGAACCGCTCGAACCCGGCAAGGGCTTCGAATTCGTCGATGCCATCAAGGGCGGCGTGGTTCCCCGTGAATACATCCCGGCCGTTGAAAAGGGCGTGGAAGACACGCTCAAGGCGGGTGTGCTCGCCGGCTTCCCGGTTGTCGACGTCAAGGTGACGCTCCACTTCGGTTCGTACCACGAAGTCGACTCGAACGAAAACGCGTTCAAGATGGCCGCCTCGATGGCTTTCAAGGACGGTATGCGCAAGGCCAACCCCGTGCTCCTCGAGCCGATCATGGCGGTTGAAGTCGAAACGCCCGAAGAAAAGATGGGCGACGTCATGGGCGACCTTTCGTCTCGTCGCGGCGTCATCCAGGGCATGGACGACCTCGTCGGCGGCGGCAAGAGCATCAAGGCCGAGGTTCCCCTCGCCGAAATGTTCGGCTACGCTACGCAGCTCCGTTCGCTCACGCAGGGCCGCGCGACCTACACGATGGAGTTCAAGCACTACGCCGAAGCTCCGCGCAACGTCGCCGAAGCTGTCATCGCCGACAAGGCGAAGTAATCTAAAATACTCAGAGTTTTAACCCCATTACTTGAAGGACCAAAAATGGCCAAGGGTAAGTTTGAACGAACCAAGCCCCACGTTAACGTGGGCA
>CAJLHF010000072.1 GCA_905206365.1 uncultured Sutterella sp.
CTGACGGCTCGGTAGGGAATCTCCGTCCCCTTTAGGGCGGAGAGGATGTCAATTCTTGCAGCAGTCGCCTTCGTGCTTGTGACCGTGGCCTTCGTTGCTGCAACAACATTCGCCTTTGGCATGGTGATGGCCCTCGCCGCCACAACAGCATTCGTCTTCGCCGTGGTGATGGCCATGGCCGCCGCAACCGCATTCGCCTTCGCCGTGATGGTGATGGCCGTGACCGCCGCAGCCGCATTCGCCTTCATCGTGGTGATGACCGTGGCCGCCGCAACCGCATTCGCCTTCGCCGTGGTGATGACCGTGACCGCCGCAGCCGCATTCGCCTTCGCCGTGATGGTGATGGCCGTGACCGCCGCAGCCGCATTCGCCTTCATCGTGGTGATGACCGTGGCCACCGCAGCCGCAACCGCCTTCGTGATGATGGTGGCCGTGACCGCCGCAACAACAGCCGCCCTCGTGACGGACCAGACGGATCGGATCGAACGGAGCTTCTTCTTCCGCGACTTCGAGACCGATCATGCCGAGCATCTTCGCAAGATTCGGCAGGGGAAGAACGGCAAAGCCGTTTTCGGCATCGGCGATGCGAACACCGCGATTGATCAGCGCAGCGGCGGCTTCGCGCATGACGTCGAGGTCGCCCGTCACGTGAAGGATCGGTTCGACGGCCGGACGAACCACCCAGAGTGCGCCGGTTTCGTCGATGAACACGTCGTTCACTTCGAGCGGGCGGCGCTCTTCAACGGCCACCGTGACGTCGCCGAGTTCGGTCGGGATGACGTCGGGCCATTCGGCGCGTTGGGCGGAGGTGAGAACAAGCGCATGAGCGCGTTCGAGAAGAACCTGAGCGGGAGCAGCCTCGGGAGGCAGGAGCTTCGTAAGGGTCGTCATGAGAATGAAACCTCTGGATGAGAGTTCGCCCCGGCAACGCCGGGGCGAACCCGATAAAGACTGAAGTGGACCTATTGTAACCGTCGAAACTCGAGCGGAAAGAGGTCGGAAACAGCCTTTTACGTCGTAGTACGCAGGGAGTAGAAACCGTCTCAGGCGAGGGTCGACTTCCCTTCTTCCGCCTCGTCGCCCTCCTCTTCGGAGGCGGGCTTCGCGACGGGGGCGTTGCGGGCGGCGTCGAGTCGGGCAAGGTATTCGTCCGTGATGTCACCCGTCACATAGACGCCGTCGAAGCACGAGCAGTCGAAACGCGGCACGTCGGGGTTCATGTCGTGCAGAGCCCCCTTCAGGCCTTCGAGCGTCTGATAGACGACGGCGTCGGCACCGATCGCTTCCGCCACGGCCGCTTCGTCCTTGCCGTCCCCGCAGAGCAATTCGCTCTTCGTGGGCATGTCGATCCCGTAGACGTTCGGGAACATCACGCGCGGAGCCGACGAGGCGACGAAGACTTTCTTCGCGCCCGATTCGCGGGCCATACGCACGATTTCGCGCATGGTCGTGCCGCGCACGATCGAGTCGTCGACAAGGAGCAGGTTCTTCCCTTCGAATTCGACGGGCATCGCGTTGAGCTTCTGACGGACGCTCTTCTTGCGCACGGCCTGGCCGGGCATGATGAAGGTACGACCGACGTAGCGGTTCTTGATGAAGCCTTCGCGGTAGGGGATGCCGAGCTCCTGAGCGAGCTGCTGGGCGCACGGGCGGGAGCTGTCGGGAATCGGCATCACGACGTCGATTTCGGAAAGATCAAGCTTTTCGCGAACGGTCTTCGCGAGATATTCGCCGAGCTTGAGGCGCGCACCGTAGACGTTGATGCCGTCGATCGTCGAATCGGGACGCGCGAAGTAGACGAATTCGAACGCACAGGGATTGAGTTCGGCGTGTTCGGCACACTGGCGCACGGACACGTTTCCCTTGAGGTCGATCCAGATGGCTTCGCCCGGCGCGATGTCGCGTTCGACCTTGAAGCCGAGACCGATCATCGTCACGGATTCCGAGCTCACCATGTGTTCGATCGAGCCGTCCTCGGCCACGTTCGTGCCGTAGCAAAGCGGACGGATGCCGTGCGGATCGCGGAAAGCGAGAAGGCCCTTGCCGGCGATGACGGCACAGCACCCGTAGGAACCGCGCACGCGACGATGCACGGCCGCGACGGCTTCGAATACGCCTTCGGCGTCGAGGCTCTTCGTCTGCGTGACGCGCGAGATTTCCGTGGCAAGCACGTTGAGGAGCACTTCGGAGTCGCTCGTCGTGTTGATGTGACGGCGATCCGTTTCGTAGAGTTCCTGCGTAAGTTCGGCGGCGTTCGTCAGGTTGCCGTTGTGCGCGAACATGATCCCGTAGGGAGCGTTCACGTAGAAAGGCTGGGATTCCTGGTTCGAGCTCGCGCAACCCTGGGTCGGGTAACGCACCTGACCGATCCCGATATTGCCCGTGAGGTCGCGCATGTTGCGCGTGCGAAACACGTCGCGCACGAGCCCCATGGCCTTGTACATGTGAAAGTGAAGTCCGTCGAGCGTGGCAATGCCCGCCGCGTCCTGACCGCGATGCTGCAGGAGGTGCAACGCATCGTAGATGCGTTGGTTCACCGGTTCCCGGGACATCATGGCAACGATACCGCACATAGTCGTGATCCTTGAAGAGGGAGAACTTCCGCGAACGTGAAGGGGTGCGCGGGAAGCTGGATTAACGAAAAGCGAAAAATAAAAAAGATCCGAATTTTTTCGGAGGTTTCGAAACTTTGTCCGGCCCCCAAACGGCCGATGGGCCGTGAGGTCGTGCGGTCGCGCACGCCCGTGAGGCCCATCCGAGTGTCAGAGTCCGAGCTCCTTCAATTTGTCGGTCATCTCGACGGCGACCCGCCCCGCGGGCGTTCTCATCGAAGCGATGCCTTCGGGGAGATACGGCATCGACCAGTCGATCACCGTTTCCGCGGGCGCGATGAGGATCGACTGCCGCCACATCCGACTCGCACGTACGTCGTCGATCATGCCGAAGACGAAAACCGCCGCGCACACCGCCACGATCCCGCGGGTAAGACCGAAGACGGCACCGAGCACCCGGTCTTCGAACGTCACTTCCGCCACTTCGAGCATCTTGCGCATCAACGTCCCGAGGAGTCCGAAAGCAAAGAGCACCGCCACCACGATGCCGGTTCCCGCGATGAGCACGCGGGGAATCGTTCCGAGGCTCTCGAGCGGAATACGGTCCGCGAGTTCGGCCGAGAAATTGAGAGCGAGCAGAATGCCGACGATCCAACCGGCTACGGCGAGCGTTTCCCTGACGACGCCGCGAACGACGCCGACAATGGTGGAAAGAAAGAGAAGCGCCAGAATGATCCAGTCGATTTCCGTCATGGCAGGGCGGGGAGAAAGGTGGCGGGTCGAAAGCGCACGGCTCTCGAGCCCGAGGGGCTCGGGTCGCTCCGTACGATCCGACTCGAAAGGGATCCGAAAAAGTGCGCTTATTCTAGCGAAATTGCGCATAGACGGGCGTCTTTGCGGGCGCCTTTGCGTCGGGCGTACGGATGCGTCCTCCGGTGCGGCACCGACAAAACGGGCCGCCCGTCGCGACGCCCGAAAGGCGCGTTGAGGGAGGCCCGTTGGAAGAGCGGAGGAGCAACAAACGCTCGTGAGCTTTACTGCTGACCGACCATCGGCTTTTGAGCGACGCCGTTCAAAACAATCGTCCCCTTGGCGCCTTCGGCTTCGTGCGCGTCCTTGAAGAGACCGACGCGAACGCGCCAGAGCGTCGCGCCCGGTCGCTCGACCGGAATGCGGTAGGCGGGAAGCCCCAGCAGCGCAAGGCGCTTCACGTACTTTTCGGCCTCAAGCTCGGAGCTCGTCGCCACGATCTGCACGTAATAGCCCTTCCCGGTCGGGGGCGTGATGCCGACCGAGCGAACGGGTTTCTTTTCGGGCTGAGCTTCGACCTTCGGATTCTCTTGAGCGCCTTGAACGGGCGCCTTGGCGTCGGGCTTCGCTTCGGGTTTGGCCTCGGGCTTCGTCGCGGGCTTCGCGGGCGCTTCGGGTTTCGCATCGACTTTCGCGGGCGGAGCGACGGGCGCCGTTTCGGCGGGCGCTTCGGCGGACGCGGTGCTCGGCACCACATCGGGCACGTCAAGAGGAGCCGACTCCGTCGGCACGGGCGGAATCTCCGTTTGCAACGGGAGCTCTTCGTAGCTCGATTCGCTGTCGAGCACGAAGGGCGCCGCCACGACCACCGCCATCAGGAGGGCCGCGGCCCCGACGAGGCGATGACGCGTGCGACGACGAGCGGCGAGTTCTTCGTCGGAAGGCACTTCAACCTGAACCATCTTCGTGCGCTTCGGCGCAACGGCCTTGTCGCGCGGCACGGGCTTGGCGATCGGGGTTTGTGCTTCGACGTCGGCACCCTTCGAGCCGGAAGCCGCAGCCGTGAAGCCCCGGGACTGAGCCGCATCGGCGGCGCTCGATGCCGCACGGAAGGGTTCGACCGCCGGAGAAACGGAAGCCGCAGAAGGAGCGGAAGAAACGGCGGGCGCTGCGGGCGCCGCGAAACTCGCAGACGCAGGGTTCGTGCCGGCCATGCCGTTCGTGTTGCTCGTGCCGTTCGTTCCGACCGCAGCGCCGTAAGAGGCGCCCAAGTCCGCAAAGGTCGACCCGGAAGCGGAGCCCGTCGTCGGTGCGGAGGTCGGAGCGGAGCTCGAGGGGAACGGGGACGCACCCGTCGAGGTCGCCGAGGGCGACGAAAAGGTCTGCCAGGGGTTCACGCTCGCCGCATCGGCCGTACCGGTCGTGGGGGCGGAGGGCATGCGGGGAACGTCGAAGGGATTCGATGCGCTCGGAGTCGTCGGAGCGGTGAAGGCGCCCGAAACAGAGGGCGCCGCACCAGAGAGCGCGTCGACATTTGCCTCGGGGGCGTTCGGTCGGAGATTCATCCCCGCGCCGCTCGGCTGCCCGAGCACGGGCTCTTTCGGTTCGTCGAGCGCATCAAGATCGGCGCGACCGGGTTCGATGCGTTCGCCCTGCGTTTCGGACGTCTGCTTGCGAAATCGATTGAAGAAGGACATCTCGGAATCCTCGTGCGGCTTTATGGGGCTTTGTCGGGTCTTGCGGTTCGCTTTTTCGGACGTCGGGGGAGCGCTGGCGGATCACTGCGATCCGATCGGAGCCCCGGCACGCGCCGAGGCACTGCGGCGTTCGCTCGCGGGACGGACAAGCGATCCGCGGAGCACCCCCGAAGGCGTCCTTCTGTTCGGAGTCTCGAACATCCTCGTTTTTCGGACCGCCCCGGGGGCGGTGGTTCTCAGCGCCGAACGCCTTCGCGCCCGAGCACTTCGAGAGCCGCCGTGACGGTCACAAAGGAGCCGAACACGATGATTCTAACAGTGCGATTTGCCCCGCGAGCGCCGATTTGTAAGGCTTCGTGCCGAGCCGCGGCGAGCGCTTCGGCAACGTTTTCATACGTACGGATGCGTTCGCTTTCGACACCCGCCTCGCGCATCGCGGCCGAGAGTTCCCCGGCGCTCGCCGCGCGCGGCCCCGTGAGGCTCGCTACGAACCACGCGTCGAAGGAGGTGCGCAAAATCGCGGCCACCTGCCGCATGTCCTTGTCGTGAAGCATCCCGAAAACGGCGAGCGTCGTCTCGTCGGGACGGCGCGTGAGTTCGATGTTGCGACGAAGCACTTCGGCTGCCTGCGGATTGTGACCCACGTCGAGAATCGTGCGGCAGGGCGTGTCGGTCACGTGCTCGAAGCGCGCCGTAATCCGAACGTTCGAGAGCCCCTCCTCCACGGCGCGACGCGCGACGGGAAGCTTCCCGACGAGCGCGTCGACGATGCCGAGCACGCCCGCGGCGTTGCGGTACTGGTTTTCGCCTTCGAGCGCGGGCTTCGGAAGTGCGTCGAACGTCAACGTACGCCCGCGGAAGTCGAACGTGCCGTCCTCGCGCACTTCAACAGCAAAGTCGCGCCCGACCCGTCGGAAGTCGGCGCCGATCGCTTCGGCATGCTCCGCGACCGTTGCAGGGACGTCCGCGTCGGCGCAAAGCGACGGGATGCCCGGACGGTAAATGTGCGCTTTTTCCAGCCCGATCGCTTCGCGCGTCGTGCCGAGAAACGCCGTGTGGTCGATCCCGATCGTCGTGATGATCGCCGCCGTCGGATCGATCACGTTGACGGCGTCGAGACGTCCGCCGAGACCCACTTCGAGGATGACGACGTCGAGATTCGCGCGTTGGAAGAGCTTCAGAATGCCGAGCGCCGTGAATTCGAAGTAGGAAAGCGTCATGTCGCCGCGCGCCCGTTCGACTTCTTCGAAAACCTCGGAGAGTTCGTCGTCGGTCGCTTCGCGACCGAAGATACGGGCCCGTTCGTTGAAGCGCAGGAGGTGCGGCGACGTGTGCATGCCCGTACGGTACCCGGCCGCGCCGTAGATGCTTTCAAGCATCGCGCAGGTCGAGCCCTTCCCGTTCGTGCCCGCCACCGTGACGACGGGGCACGAAAAGCGGATGTCCATCCGTCGAACCATTTCCCGCATGCGTTCGAGCCCCATGTCGATGGGTTTGGCGTGCAGAGCTTCAATATGGGAGAGCCATTCGTCGAGCGTGGCGTACGAGGTCATGAGTGTGTGTCCCGAGAGAGTATGTATGTGTCGTGCGTTCGTTTTATTCGGCCTCAAGACGGAAAGAGCCGCAGGAGAAGCTCTCTTCGGAAAGCCGACCATCGAACGGAATTTGCGCATGATAGCGCCGCAGGGCGAAGCCGACGAAAGTCGCCGCACGTTTGCTTGACTTCCTCCCCGCCCTAAAGGGCGGGGATTCCTTAGGCCGCGCGGTCGC
>CAJLHF010000073.1 GCA_905206365.1 uncultured Sutterella sp.
GGTGCCTTATATCCCCGCCGTGAACGGCGGGGCTTTACGGCACGTCGGGTAAAAAGAAGCCGAGCAAGCCTTGCGTCACGGGTAAGCAAGGGGCGCGCTCGACGAGCGACTTATTTTCTCTGCTTCAAGTAGTCGATCCCGCACGCGGCGGCAAAGAGTAGGAGTGCGTAGAGGAAGGCTTCCGAGGGCCGGGTGCCCACGAGCAGGAAGATGGCGAAAGCGAGAACGGCAAGTCCGCCGTTTTCGAAAAGAGGATGGCGTTTGCGAAGCATGGGGCGGGTCGTTTGAAAGGTTGAAAGGTCGGGTTGAAGCGCCCAGGCGAGCCCGAAGCGGGAGCGACGGGTGCGGGTCCGACCATTCTACGCCGTCGGGCGTCGGGAACATTCCGCTGAAAAACGAAAAGGGCGACCGATACGCGATCACCCTCAAGGCTTCGGATACTCGGGCCTTCATTTTTTCTTGCGAAACCTGCGGCTCGGAATCCTCCGGGCCACGTCGGCCGCTGCGACGTGCGGTTTGCGGCAGGAGCAAAACACAGAAGCGGAGTTCGGCAGAGCCGTCGCGCTTCGAGTCTTCTTTCCTGCGTTTTTGGCGGGAACGTCGAAGCAACGGGGCGCAAGGCGCCCCGCAAAACGCGAGTAGAATTCCCGAACGTTCGTGCCACGAATTTCGAGGTTCGTCACCGACCTCGTTCCCGTCGCTCCCGTTTTTCCGAAGGATTCCCGCCGCCGTGTCCCATATCCTTTACATTGCCGAAAAGCCCTCCGTCGCCCGAGCGATCGCCGCCGAGCTCGGTGTCCTGCGTCGCGAAGAGGGCGCCCTCGTTTGCCGCGGCAATACGGTCGTCACCTGGTGCTTCGGGCACCTTCTGGAGCAGGCGGAACCCGATGCGTACCTGACGGCAACGCCCGCGACGAAAAGCGGCAAAAAGGCCTGGCGCCTCGAAGACCTCCCGATCCTTCCCGAAACGTGGAAGATGCTCCCGAAAAAGGAGAAGGGTGCGGCGGCGCAGCTCGCGAAAATCGGGAAACTTCTGAAAGACGCCTCGATGGTCGTGCACGCGGGGGACCCCGACCGCGAGGGGCAGTTGCTCGTTGACGAAGTGCTCGAACACTTCCGTACGAGGTTGCCCGTAAAGCGCTTCTGGGTCTCGGCCGTCGACCCCGCGTCGATCCGAAAGGGTCTTGCGAATCTCAAGGAAAACCGCAACTACGCCGGGATGCGCGACGCAGCCCGCGGACGAAGCCGCGCGGACTGGCTCCTCGGGATGAATCTTTCGCGCGTCTATACGCTCACCAATCCGGGCCCCGCGGCGGAGGACGTTTCGGCTTCTCCCGCAGCTCCTTCTGCTTACGGTTCTTCGTACGGAACGCGCGGCCGCTCGGGGCGTGCCGGCGTAGGACGTCGTTTTTCCAAGGGCCGCACGCGCGCCCCCTCGAACCTCATTGCGGTCGGGCGCGTGCAGACACCCGCTCTTGCGATGGTGGCGCGCCGCGACTACGCCGTGCGGCACTTCGTTCCCGTTCCCTTCTGGCGCATGGCGGCGGACCTGGAAAAACGGGGAATCGTTTTCCGTGCCGTCTGGAGGCCCGCGCCGGGGCAGCCGGGGATGGACGACGAGGGCAAGCGCCTGATCGATATCGATCGTGGACGGGCGCTCTGCGAGAGGCTCAAAACCGAGCGGGAAGCGCGGGTGATTTCCGCCGCCACGAAGCGCAAAAAAGCCTATCCCCCGAAGGCCTACACCCTGGCCGACATCCAGATCGAAGCGAACCGTCTCTACGGGTTCGGGGCGGACGAAACGCTTTCCGTCTGCCAGGCTCTGTACGAAAAGCACAAGGTCGCGTCCTACCCGAGAACGGACTGCGGGTACCTGCCGCGCTCGCAGCACGCCGACGCGCCGCGCGTCTTGGATGCGATCGCCGAAACCTGCCCCGCGGCCGCCAAAGCCGTGGCGGCGGCGAACCCCGCGCTCGTGAGCCCCACGTTCAACGACTCGAAAGTGACCGCTCACCACGGGATCGTTCCCGTCGCGAACTCCGTCGACCCTTCGGCTCTTTCGGAAAAGGAAAAGAAAATCTACCGTCTCATCGCCCGACGCTACGTCGCACAGTTCTTTCCCGTGCACGAGTACGACGAAACGACGGCGGAATTCGCCATCGGCGGCGAAACCTTCGCCGCCAAGGGCCGCGTCGTGACGGTGCGCGGCTGGAAGGCGCTTTTTGAAAAGCCGGAAAAAACTTCGAGCGCTTCGGCCGAAGCGACCAAAAGCTCGAGAGCCAAAACGACCGAAACGGACGAGACCGAAGCCGATGCTTCCGGCACGAAATCCGACGAAGAGCGCTACGCGAAGCAACGCCTCCCCGAACTCGCAAAGGGCGAACTCGTTCCCATCCGGGAGCTGATCGGCACCGAATCCCAAACGGAGCCCCCGGCGTTCTTCACGGAAGGGACCCTGATTGCCGCGATGGAAAACATCTGGCGGTCGTTCGACGACCCGCACATCCAGGCGAAACTCAAAGAGGCGGGCGGCATCGGGACCCCGGCAACCCGCGCCGCAATCATCAAGGAACTTCAACGCAAGGGCTATCTTGTCGCGGAAGGCAAGCACCTTCACTGCACGCCCGAAGGCCGCAACGTCCTCTTGCAGGCTTCTCCCAAGGTGCGCAGCGCCGCCATGACGGCCGCCTTCGAAACGAAGCTCGCCCTCGTCGAAGCGGGCGAGTACGCGCTCGACGCGTTCGTGGCGGAATTCGAAGCATTCGTGGCGGAGGAGGTCAGGCGCAGGAAGGGGGAATAAGCGAACGCCCGGCCGCCGTTCTCGCCGGTCCGCCCGAAACGTTCCGAACCTCCGAAGCGTCCGAAAAGCGGAAAAAGAAAGGACGTCGACCTCGGGGTCGGCGTCCTTCTCGACCGAAATCGTTCCGATCGTGCGATTCGTCGAATTCGATCAGCTCGCGGTCGGGCGGTTCTCGTCTTCGATGTCGAAGGGGAGGGCCTTCGCCTTCACCGTCGCTTCGAAGAACGACCAGATCGCCGCGGAAATCGTCGTCTGGTACTTGGTTTCGATGATGTCCTTGATGACGGGCTTCAATTCCGTCGGGATGCGGCCCGAAGTGTTCGTCGAGAGGTCCTTCGAAACCGTGTGTTCCGTGACGGGGAAGGGAAGCGTCCCCGTGCGGGCGATGTAACGGCAGAGCGCCTTGATCGCGTCGGAGGGCGTCAGATTGAGGCCGGCGAAGATTGCGGTCGCTTCCTCCTTGAGGGCGCGGGGGAGGCGGGACGAGATGACCGTGGTGGCGTTGCGGGGTTTGGGGTAGGGATACATCGGGAAATAACCGTGAAGGGTTGTAGAACGGGACGCGGTCGGATTAGCTTGAAAACCGCAATAATCGCTATTTTATCCCTTTGTTAACGGGGCGTGTACGGGACAAACGCCCGCAGACCTCCGGTAGGACGCCGTTTTCCGGGAGGGAAAACCCGAAGATCGCGGCGAATACCGCTCTTTGTCGGGGACGGAAGGCGAAAAGTTACCGAAAGGGCGGCGGGAAACGGGGAAAAACCGGAGGAAACCGCCCTCGATCGAGGGCGGCCGAAAAGATTGCAGTAAAACGCCGCGGCCCGGGCGTCTTCTCTGCGTTCTCGTCTCTTCAAAGAAGGCGAAAAGAACGTGTGACGCACCGGGCCGCGGCGTACTCACGCGGAGCGTTTCAATCGAGATCAGACGGCTTCGTATGCTTCGTCGATCGGATCGAAGACGTAGACGCGCCGGCGTTCGCCCGTCCACTTGGAGACCTCAACGAGAGCGGTCGAAGCGATGTTGCCGCAGGCGAGTTTCGACGTGGGTTCGTCCATCGTGAGCGTGTTCGAATTCCCGCGAAGGTCGAGGATCCCCTCCTTCGTTTCGACGGGGGCGTACCACGCGCCGTGATGAAGCACCACGACGCCCGGGAGCACCCGCTCCGTCACGTAGGCGCCCGCCATCGCCCGCCCGCGACCGTTCGCAACGAGCAGGAGGTCTCCCGAGCGGATGCCGCGCGCTTCGGCGTCCTTCGGATGGATCCACAAAGGTTCGCGCCCGTCGATGTTGGCGTAGTCGTGCGAGACCGTGCCGTCCAACTGACTGTGCATGCGGTAGCGGCTCTTGACGGCCATCAAAGCGAGGGGCGTTGCTTTCGTGGCCGTGTTGACGCCTTCCGACGGCTCGAAGTACGCCGGGTGCCCGAGGCAGTCGTCGTAGCCGTAGCCCGCGATCTTGGGCGAGTAAAGTTGAATCAAGCCGCTTTCGGTGGAAAGGGGATTGGCCTTCGGGTCCTTCCTGAAGTCTTCGAAGGCGACGAAACGGCGGTCCTTTTCCTTCACGTCAAAGAGAACGTAACCCTTCTTCCAGAAGTCGTCGAATGCGGGGAGCTTCACGCCGATCCGTTCGCCCATCGCCTTCGACTCGTTGTAGAGACGCTTGATCCAGCCTTTTTCATCGAGCCCCTCGGTAAATTCCTTCGCGCAACCGAGGCGCTCGGCCAAAGCGCTGAAGATCGCGTAGTCGGACTTCGATTCCCACTGCGGGCGAATCGCCTGCTGCATCGCCACGAGACCGTCGTTCGAGTAGGTGCCGATGTTGGTGATGTCGTCGTGCTCCCATGCGGTCGCGGCGGGAAGAACGATGTCGGCATGGCGCGCGGTGGCCGTCCACACCGTGTCCGTCACGACGACCGTTTCGGGTTTCGTCCAGGCTTCGCGCAGCTTGTTCGTCTGCGGCTGATGCGCAAACGGGTTCCCGCCCGCCCACATGACGAGTTTTACCTCGGGGTACGTGACCTTGCGTCCGTTGAAGTCGATCGTCTTCCCCGGATGAAGGAAACACTCCGCAAAGCGTGCGACCGGAATCGTCTTGCTCCCGACCCAGGGCTTCGTGACGGGTTTCACGGGCTTGACGGAGGAGGAAATGCCGCCGAGGAAGGGACCCCACGCCACGGGGGAGCCGCCGCTCGAATAGTGGTAGTTCGTGCCGATGCCGCCCCCCGGAAGACCGATCTGCCCGAGGACCGACGCCAAGGCAAAGGCCATCCAGTGAGACTGTTCGCCGTACTGGATGCGTTGAATGCCCCAGCCGACCATGAGCATCGTGCGGTGAGCTTTCAAGTCGTGCGCGAACCCGGCGATTTTCGCCGCGGGGACGCCGCACTTCGTTTCGGCCCAGGCAGGGGTCTTCGCAATGCCGTCCGTCTTCCCTTCGACGTAGTCGAGGAACTCGCGCCAGCCGGAGGTGTGGGTCTTGAGGAACTCGAGGTCGGCTTCCTTCGTGCGCACGAGCTCGTGGATCATCCCGAGCATCATCGCGCAGTCCGTGCCGGGACGCGGCGAAATCTGTTCGGACCCGAGGAATTCGGCCGTGTCGGTGCGAATCGGGTTGACGCTTACCGTTTTCGTCCCTTTTTCCTTCAAGGCGCGAATGTAACCCGTCCCGTTGTGAAGGGTCGTCAGCCAGTCGATGTCGTTCGTCACCAGGGGGTCGCACCCCCAGAAGACGACGCGTTCGCTTTTCTCAAGCACCACGTCCCAGGAGGTCGAGCGCGGATCGCCCGTCCCGACGACGTAGGGAAGGATTTTCGAAATAGCGGCGGTCGAGTAGCTGTTTTCACACCCGATGAAGCCGCCCATGAGGTTGAGAAGGCGTTGCTGGAGGTTGATGGAAGCATTCACTTTGCCGGTCGACATCCAGCCGTAGCTGCGCCCGAAAACGGCGCTCGGGCCGTAATTCTCATAGACGCGCGTCATTTCGGACGCAACGAGGTCGAGCGCTTTTTCCCAGGAGACACGTACGAACTTTTCCTTCCCGCGATTCGCGCGCGACGCGGGGCCCTTCTTGAGGTAGCCTTCGCGCACCATCGGGTAGCGGATGCGGGAGGGCGAGTAGGGAAGGTGACGAAGTCCCGGAAGATTGACGGAGGGTGCGTAGTCGTGCTCGAAGGGCGTCACGCGCACGAGCTTTCCGCCCTGCACGTGCCCGCGTACGACGCCCCAACGCGAGGCGGTGATGATGTCGCCCTCGTCCAGGGTCGAGCGCCCGAGGTTGAAGGTGTCGGTTAACGAGAGGTCCGAGGTCGGCAACGTTCCGGCCTCGGGCGCAAAGCGCGCTCCGGACGCACGGGCCGCCGGGTTGTCGGCGAGGTCGGGGCCGCCCGAAGTCTTCTTTTGAGCGGCATGGGCGGCGGGAAGCGCGGCGGCGCAGGCGGCAAGGCCGCCCGCTTTGAAGAGGCCGCGACGGGATAGGTCGGTCATGGGATTTGTCCTGTTTTCAGTGGTGGGGACGGTCGATCCGAAGGGCGACCGCGTCTTCTTTCATTCTGCGCCGCCTCCCGAGAAAACGCCGCTCCCGTGCATGCCCCCTTGCCGTCCGTCAATTCGGATCCATGAAAACGCCTGTGAAGCGGGTCGGGCAAAAGCGACCGTCCGATAAGAGGGCGTACGGAAAACCGCAGCGACGCCGATCCCGGCGAACATTCGACGCGGCGAAATTCTGCCGAAGAGCAGGTACCCGCAATGCTTTTTCGGAGAAGCACTACGATTCAACGAGGTTCCCGAGCAAGTCCCGACCAACCCTACAAAGAGGAAAAACCGATGAACGATCCGCAACCCGACACGAAACTCGAAATTCCCGACCGAGCGGAGCTCGAACGCCGTTACCCGACGTGCCGTAAAGCCCCGCCGTTCACGGCGGGGATATAAGGCACCCG
>CAJLHF010000074.1 GCA_905206365.1 uncultured Sutterella sp.
GTGGGTGGTGTGGGAGGACGGCGCGGGGACATCCCTGCGCCTCCTACCCGATTTGCCGGCGTTCCGTTCGGAAAACCGCAGGCCGTCCTTCACGGGAAAATTCGGCGGTGTCCGAACCATTGCTTCTCGCTGCTTTTCTTCCGAGCGCTTTCGGCAAGAAAAGGGCGGGAACCCGATTCGGGGTCGAACAGGACTGATGTATGATGAATTTTAAATTCTTCATACGCATCGAGTCGACTCGTGCCGTGTGCCGCGCGTGCGGTTCCCCGAAAATTCGCCTCGATTCAACCGAACCGCCTTGAGGAGGGATCGTGATCGACATCCGAACCTATGCCGACGACAACCAAGCCTATTGGAACAAGCGTGCGCCGAGCTATGCCGTCGCCGTTCGCGAAGCCGAAGAGCGCGACGGCGGGGCCGCCTGGCTCGCGCTCTTCGAAAAAGAGTTCTCCGCCGCGTTTCCCGATCGTGCGATTTCGGACCTGCGAGTGCTCGACGTCGGAACGGGCCCGGGGTTCCTGGCGGTGCTCCTCGCGAAGCTCGGCGCCCGCGTGACGGCCGTCGACTACACGGAGGGGATGCTCGAAGAGGCCGCCCGCAATGCGGAAGGGCTCGACGTGCGGTTTCACCGGATGGATGCCGAATCGCTCGGATTTGAAGACGCATCGTTTGACGTCGTCGTCTCGCGCAACGTGACGTGGAATCTCCCGCGCCCCCTTCAGGCCTATCGCGAATGGACGCGCGTTTTGCGCCCGAACGGGCTGCTTCTCAACTTCGACGCCAACTGGTATCGGTACCTCTACTGCGAAGACGCCGCCCGCGCGCACCGCGAAGACAAGGCGAACGTGCGCCGTGCGGGCGTGAAGGACGATACGGACGGCACCGACATTCCCGCCATGGAATCGATCGCCCGTCGTGCGGAACTTTCCGGTCGCGTCCGTCCGGCCTGGGACCGGGCCGAGCTCGAAGCGTTGGGGCTGGAGGTCGAAACGGACGAAGACGCGTGGCGTCACCTCTGGAACGAAGACGAACGCCTCAACAACGCGTCGACCCCGCTCTTCATGGTGCGCGCGGTGAAACCGGAGGCGGCCGCGGGCGATGCGATCGGGTAAGGTTTTCGGGCGCTTCCTCGCGCTCGTTCCCGTGCTGCTTGCGATCACGTTCGTCACCTTCGCGCTCTTGCGCCTCGCGGGCGGCGACGTCGTCACGCAGAAGATGGAGAACACCGGGCAGGTGCTCTCCCCGGAAGTCGTCGCCGAAGCGCGCCGGGAGCTCGGGCTCGACCGGCCGTTTCTCGTTCAGTATGCGCGATGGCTTGCGGGCATCCTGCAGGGGGACATGGGAAAGAGTTACGTGTCGGGGTTGGACGTCTTCGACACGTTCGTCTCGAAACTTCCCGCCACACTCCTCCTTGCGGGCGCGGCCGTGGGCCTTACGGCTTTCGTTTCCGTTCCGCTCGGGACCCTTGCGGCGATGCGCCGCGGGGGTGTCGTCGATCGGGCGGTGCGGCTTCTCTCCTTTGTCGGGAACAGCGCCCCGAACTTTTTCGTGGCGCTTCTTCTCATGTACGTCTTTGCGATACGACTTGAGCTTCTTCCCGTACTCTCACGGGAGCCGAGTCTGCGCGGAGCGATTCTCCCCGCCCTGACGCTTGCGACCGCCATGAGCGCGAAGTACGTCCGGCAGGTGCGCGCCGCGGTGCTCGACGAGTTGCAAAAACCCTACGTCGAAGGCGCGCGGGCGCGGGGCGTTCCGGAATGGCGCACGATGCTTTTCGGCGTTCTGCGCGCCTCGGGCGTCACAATCGTGACGCTTTTGGCACTGTCGATCGGGAGCCTTCTCGGGGGTGCGGCGATCGTCGAGACGATCTTCATGTGGGACGGCGTCGGGCGCCTCGCGGTGGAGGCGATCCGCATGCGCGACTACCCGATCATCTTGGCGTACGTGATGTGGATGAGCGTGATCTACGTGACGGTGAATTTCCTCGCCGATCTTACGTACCGCAAGCTCGATCCCCGAATTCGGTCGGAGGGCGCCTGAGTGAAGCTTTTCTCCGACAGGCGCTTCGTTTGGGCGAGCGCAGCCGTTCTTCTTCTTTTGGTTGCGGCCGCGGGTGCCGAACTTTTCGCACCCTACGACCCCGACCTTCAGGCCTTTGCGCCTCTCGATCCTCCGTCGTGGGCGCACCCGGCGGGGACCGACCGCTTCGGGCGCGACCTCTTTTCACGCATTCTCGTGGGGCTTCGAACGAGCGTCCTCTCCACGCTCGTGCTCGTTGCGGCGGTGACGACGATCGGAACCGCCGCCGGCGTTCTCTGCGGCTATCGGGGCGGCATGCTCGATGCGGTTCTCATGCGGGTGTCGGATGTGGTGCTCGCGTTTCCGGGGCTCGTTTTCGCCCTGGCCGTGGCGGCCGTTTTGGGCGGGGGACTGCAAAACGCCGTCCTTGCTCTTGCTTTCATCGGTTGGCCAAAATACGCGCGCATCGCCCGAAGTTTGACGCTCGCGGTGCGGGGAAGTCTCTACGTCGACGCGGCCAAACTTGCGGGTTCGAGCGACGGGCGGATCCTGATGCGCCACGTTCTCCCCAACGCCCTCGGGCCCGTCTTCGTGACGGCGGTGCTTGACATCGGAACGATGCTCATGGAATTGGCGGGTCTTTCCTTTCTCGGGCTCGGCGCCCGGCCACCGACGGCGGAACTCGGCAACATGATGAGCGCGGGGCGCAGCATGCTCCAGAGCAGCCCCTGGGTGGTGCTCGCTCCGGGCGCGGCGATCCTGCTTGCCGTCGCGATTTTCAATTTCTTTGGCGACGCGTTGCGCGATGCGCTCGATCCGAGCACCCGTGCTCGCGTCGAGGAGTTCTCGAAATGATTCTTCTCCCGACGCTTCGTTCGAAAAAGACCGGAACCCGCGCGACGACCGCGCTTGTGTTGTCGCTATCTTTGGCGGTCTCTTGCGCGCTTACGGGCTGCGGCCCCTCGGAGAATGCCGCAAACGGCGCTTCGAATACGGCGAAAGACGTTTCTCAAAGCTCCGCCGAGAGCGCGGTCGAGGCGCCCGCCGTCTTTGTTTTCGGTGATACGACTTTCAACGCGGAAAACGAAGAGCCCGACGTCAATCCCCGAAACGGTTACGCCGGTTGGGCGGCGTTGCGCTACGGCGTCGGGGAGACGCTCTTTCGCTACGACGAACACATGCGGCCTCGGCCGTGGCTGGCGGAACGGTTCGAAAACGTCGACCCCCTCACATGGAAGATTGAACTCAAGGAGAACGTTCGGTTTTCGAACGGCCGTCCGGTGGATGCCGCAGCCGTGAAGGCGTCCTTGGAAGCGCTCGTCAAAGAACACGCGCGCGCGCGCGGGGACCTGCGGATCGCCGCCGTCGAGGCCGACGGTCTGACGCTTACGATTCGCACCGAAGTCCCCCGCCCGACGCTCGTCAACTACCTCTCCGACCCCTACGGGGCGGTGGTCGACGTCGACGCGGGCGTGAAGGACGGGATCGTCGTCGGTACGGGACCCTACCGTGCGGTGAAGGTGGTCACGAACGATTCGATCGAGCTCGTTCGGAACGACAACTACTGGGGCGAAACGCGCCCCGGGTACGACCGCGTTCGGATTCTCACGATCAGCGACGGGGACACCCTCACGATGGCCCTTCAGTCGGGCGAAATCGACGCCGCGTACGGGCTCCCCTATGCTAGCCACGTGCTTTTTAAAAAAGGTTTCGTCTCGACGGGCACGGCCACTAGCCGCACGTTCTTTCTCCATATGAACTACAAGAGCCCGATCGCAAGCGACCCGGCCGTGCGACGGGCGGTCGCCATGGCGGTCGACAAGGAGCGCTTCGCAAGCGTCCTCTTGCAAGGAAACGGCGTTCCCGCCACGGGCCCCTTCCCGGCCGACTTTGCTTTCGGCGGCAAGGTCGTGAAGGCTCGCTCGTTCGACTTGAAGGCGGCGGCCGAGGTGCTCGAGCGCGCGGGTTGGCGCGACGCGAACGGCGACGGCGTGCGGGAAAAGGACGGCAGGCCCTTGATTATTCGGTGGCTCACGTACCCGAGTCGACAGGAGTTGCCGCTTCTCGCGGAAATGGTGCAGGCCGACCTCAAATCGATCGGCGTCAAGGTGGAGGTGAATTCCACGGCCGATCACAACACGCTTCGCCGTCGTCCCGAAACCTGGGACGTCTATGCGAGCGCCATGGTGACGGCCCCGACCGGAGACCCCGCGTACTTCTTCACGACGCACGCACTTTCGAGTTCCTCGGAAAACAACGGCGGCTACGTGAATGCGGAGCTCGAAGGGTTGGCGGAAACGCTCTCGCAGACGTTCGATCCCGCCAAGCGCGAAGCCCTTGCGGTCGACATGCAAAAGCGGATTCTTGAGGACGACGCTTTCATCTTTGCCGCACACCTCAAAATGACGATGGTGTCGCGCGACGGGGTGGAGGGCCTCAAAGCCCATCCGACCGACTTCTACGAAATCACGCCGTTCGTGCGGCCTCTTGAAAAGGCGAAGCCGTGAGTTCGAGCCTCGCACCTCTTTCCGCCGGAGAGCCTCGCCTCAAGGTGCGGGATTTGTCCGTCGAGATCGACGGTCGGACGGTGCTCGCAAACGTGAACCTCACCCTCCGTGCGGGCGAGGTGACGGCGCTTGCGGGCGCGTCGGGCGGCGGCAAAACAACGCTTCTGCGCGCGATCGCGGGGTTGCTCGGGGACCGCTCGCGGGTGCGTGTTTCGGGCTCCGTGCTTTTCGACGGTCGGGAGCTCCTGGGGCTTTCCGAGCGGCACCTGCGCCCGATTCGGGGCGCGGGGATCGGTTGGATCATGCAGGACGCGTCGGGCGCTTACTGTCCGGTGCGCCGCTACGGGGACCAAATGCTCGAGGCCGCCCGCGCGCACGAAGACGTGCACGGCCCGATCGACCCCCGGGACTTTCGCGAACGGGCGCTGACGCTTTTTGCCGAACTTGGTCTCAGGGATCCCGAGCGCGTCTGGGCAAGTCGCCCGTTCGAACTTTCGGGCGGGATGAATCAGCGTGCGGCGGTGGCCGCTGCCTTGTTGTCGGAGCCCGCAGTGCTCCTTGCCGACGAGCCGACGAGCGCGCTCGACGCCGCGTCGCGCCGTAGCGTGCGCGAGGCGCTTTTTGCGTACGCCCGCAAGCGGGGCGGGGCGCTTCTTGCGGTGTCGCACGACATCGCGGGCATCGTTCGCCCGGCCGACCGAGCGGTGATTTTGAATTCCGGTCGGGTCGACGCCGAGGGTACGCCCGATGCGGTCTTCGGGCCCGACGGAAGTGCTTGCGCGCGGGAGCTCGATGCGGCGCTGTTCCGTTTGGAACGCTCGGAACGCACTTGAACGGAAAACGAACGATGCTTGAAACGTCGGGAACTTGCAAAACGCCGATCCTTGAAGGGCGTTCTCTTACGAAATGCTTCCGAACGCCCGCGGGCGGCGTCCTGAGGGCGTTGGACGGAGCCGCGGTTACGCTTTTCGAGGGAGAAATTCTCGGGGTAGTCGGGGAGTCGGGGTGCGGGAAGAGTACCCTCGCGCGACTTTTGTGCGGGCTTGATCGGCCCGACGGGGGCGAGGTGCGTTTTTCGGGCCGCTCCTTGACCGAATTGTGCGAATTGCGCGGGGAGGCTTTTCGAACCTATCGCCGCTCGGTGCAAATGGTGTTTCAGCAGCCTTTTGCGTCCTTCGATCCGCGGTTGACCCTCGGCGAAAGCGCCGAGGAGGCGCTTCTGAACCTCGGGGTGCCGGCTCTTGAACGCGAGCGGCGCATTGAGGATCTTTTCGAGCGCTGCGGTCTCTCGCCCGAACTCGCCCGGCGCTACCCCTCGGAAGTGAGCGGCGGGCAGTGTCAGCGCGCGGCGCTTGCGCGCGCGCTCGCGCCGGAGCCGCGCGTTTTGGTGTGCGACGAGATGACGAGTGCCCTTGACGTCATCACGCAACGGCGCGTGCTCGACCTCGTACGGGGGATCGCGCGTGAGCGGGCGTTGGCCGTGCTTCTCATTACGCACGACTTGGCGCTCGTGCGAGCTTATGCCGATCGAGTGCTCGTGATGGATGCGGGCCGCACGGTCGAAACGGGTCCGGTTGCCTCGGTGATCGACCGACCGCAAAGCGACGCCGCACGGCGGCTGCGCGAAGCGTCGCTCGACTGAGGATCAAAGTCTGACAAACGGAATCAACGGTCCGAAGAATCGTCGTGCCCGTGCACGTGTTCGTGCGAATGCCCGTGCCCGTGATCATGGGAGTGGCCGTGCCCGTTCCGTTCGTTCGCTTCGCTCGGAATCAGGTTGATGCGCCCGTGGCGGACGCCCGGTTCCGCGAGAATGCGGTTCGCGGCTTCGAGCACCGCCCGGGTTTTGCCGAGAAGAACGAGCGACTCCAGACAATCTTCGGGGCCTACGTGCACGTGCATGACGGAGTGCACCACGTCGAGGTGTTCGTGTTGCGTCTCGGTCGTGCGTTCCGCAAGGCGCCGTTCGTTGTGGTTGAAGACGTAACTCACCACGGCCGCGCACGGTTGGTCGTCGCTCGCGGAGAGGCGGTCGGCCTCGGCCTTGCGAATGAGGTCGCGAAAGGCTTCGGAGCGGTTGGTGTAGCCGTGCTCGGCGAGGAACGCTTCGAAGCGTTCCGCGGTATCGTCGGGAAGCGAAAAGGTGATGCGTTTCATAGAGATGCATCAGGAAACCCCCGTCTTCAGACGGGGGAGGAATGAGGT
>CAJLHF010000075.1 GCA_905206365.1 uncultured Sutterella sp.
CTCGCCGTCCTCGGGCAGAGCGTCGGACGGTTTCGAAAGGATTTCGATTCTCGGGGCGCGGGTCGTCATGGGCGAGCTCGTCATTCGTTGTTGTTGTCGACCCGAATGATACGCGGTCATGTCCGTAGGAGAAAAGAGGGCCGAGTCCACCTGCAACGCCTGCATCGATGACCGACAAAAAGAAAGCGACCCGACCGCCTTTCGAGGAAAGACTGTCGAGTCGCATGTGTTCGCTACCGGAGAGCAATCACGCAATCGCGGAATCGGCATGTCTCTCGGTCCGCAGACCGAGAATACGAGACGCCGTCCGGCAACCGTCCCCGATCAGCACACTCAGGCCTTCAGGGCCTTCACGGCAGCTTGGGCCGAGAGACGCCCCCAAATGACGGCTGCCGTCAGTTGCGAACCGACAATGTAGTCGTCGTAGAAGAGGCCTCCGATCGAGTTGCCGCAGGCAAAGAGCCCCGGGATCGGCTGGTTTTCGGTATTGAGCACTTCGCCGTTCAGTCCGATCTTGGGACCGCCGAAAGTTGCCGTCATGCCGCCCTGGAAGGCGAAAGCGTAGAAGGGGCCCTTTTCGATGAGGCGGGGCTTTTCAAGCGTATTCGGGGGCGTCAGCGTATTCGAAGAAGCACATCGCCGGGAAACGAATCAGAACCGCCGCATCGATTCGCTACAACGCGCGGGAGCCGTCGGACAACTTTCGAGCCTGATCGCACACGAGGTGCATCAGCCGCTTGCGGCCGTACGACTCTATGCGGAAGGGCTCGCGCGCCAGGCCGATTCGGAGGCTACGACACCCGAACGCATTCGCAGCATTGCCCGACGAATTTCGACCCAGGCCGAACGTGCCGCCAACATCGTCGACCGCGTTCGCGACTATCCACGCGAACGCAATCCCGTCCTCACACCGTTGACGATCGGAGAGTTACTCGATCACCTTTTTCTGTCGTATCCGCGTTGGAAAGAACGAATCACCCTCGAATGCCCGGAGAACCTCAAGGTTGCCCGTATTCGCGCAAGCCTTATTGAAATGGAGCTCGCCGTGGTGAACCTGCTTCGCAACGCCGCACAAGCCACCGAAGGCGTCTCGTCGCCTGTCATTCTGTTGCGGGTCGGCCTCACCGACAACTCGATCACGTTCGACGTTGTCGATAACGGTCCATTTGCAGACGTCGAGCGCCTCAAGACCCTCACCACGCCCGTCACGAGTGAAAAACCCTCGGGGCTCGGCCTCGGACTTTCCATCGTACGACACCTCATCGAGCGGCACGGAGGTACGCTTTCCTTTTCGATCAATCCTACGGAAGCGCACGGGCTTCAAGCCCGCATTGCGATTCCGCTCATCCGCGAGGAGCAACCGACCGATGCGCCGTAAAGAAAGGGGTCAGGGTTTTCGAGCCCGTCAAATTGTTCGAGAAAAAAATAACATCTCAAGTCAATGGCAAAATCAGGCCGAATGCTAGAAAACATCCCTCGATCAGGCGGACATTACGAGATGTCGCCGCAACCAACGTTCGGCCGGTCAAGTCAAAGGAAGTCGTTCGACTTGATCGGCTCTCAGTGCAAAAACGCGTTGAACCCCGCATACGCGAGGACCGAAAGCACCACGGTGCCCGCGAGGTTCGTGGAAAGCGCCGCGATCGTCATGACGGCAAGCGACAGGAGCATCACGGGGTCGGTCGTCATGAAATAGGGCGCGACGATCGAGGCCATCACGCAGGCGGGTGCGGCCTCCAAGACGCGCTGAAGTCGGGGCGAGACCGTGCGGTTGCGAAGCACCAACCAGCCGACGGCGCGGGTTGAATAGGTGGCGGCGGCCATTCCGAGGACGGTAATGAATTCGAGCAACGTCGGAAGCGCGAAGAGATCGCGGGCGGGGTCGAAAAGAGGGAATTCGGTCATGAGGCGTGCTCCTTCTTATTTTTGATCCGAGGAGGATTCGACACGGGTTTCGGTTGCGTCGGTATCGGCTTTATTCTTACCAAAGAACGCATCCGTGTCGTCGAGCCCGAGAAGAACCGCAACAAGGCCCGTCAACGTTCCCGCCAACACGCACCAGTGCGAAGGAACGAAAAGGCTCGCGACGGCGGAGGCAAGTGCCGCCAGCACGATCGGAAGCGCCCGACGGAGACCGGGCCACATCATGACGATGAGGGACGCAAAGGTCGCGGGAAAGGCCATCATGAAACCCCACTTCGTCATGTCTCCGATCGACTGCCCGAGCGCGGCACCCGCACCGGCCGAGGCCATCCATAGGGTCCAGAAACCCAACCCCATCCCGATGTGAAAGGGAAACGAAAAAAGGCCGTCGGCCGACACCCCCGCGCGACGCCGCTCCGTGATGTCGGCGCTTGTCAAAGCCCAAACCTCATCGCACATGAAGAAAAAGACGAGGGCGTTTTGCAAAGGCGAGAGTCGACGCGTATGGAGCGCAAGCGACGCACCCAAGACGATGTGACGGCTGTTGATGAGCCAGGTCGAAAAAATCACGACAAGAACAGGCGGCGCGGCACTCCAGAGCGCCACTGCGGCGAATTCGCTCCCGCCCGCAAAATTGAGGCCCGTCATGAGGACGGTTGTTAGGACGCTCATTCCGTGCTGGCTCGCCTGGACACCGAGAATGAAGCCGAGCGGCAGGCACCCGCAGATGAGCGGCAGCCCGCGAACAAAGCCTCGAAACATTTCCGAGGCAACGGAGGAGTGGGTCATGGTGAGGGTGTTCGGTCGAAAAGCAGTCGAAAGTGTGAGGTGCAGGAACGGAAAATCCACTGTCCGCGACTTTCAGAATCCGAGAATCGGGGCTGCGAAATCTGAAATCGTTTTGCGAATCGGGTCGGGCACCCTTGCGCGTCGGTCGTGTGCAAATTCGACGCGGGCATCGTTTCCCTCCTTCGGCAGGCACGATTCGCAGGACGGGCGAGGCTTGTTGCAAGCAGGCGGTCCGTTCGGGTTCGAACAATTTTATCCGCGGATCTACACGGGATCTTCAGGCAAATAGCTTAGTTTACGAGGTTCCCGAATAAAGAAAAAATTCACAATCCGGAGGGCGACGACACGCTCGGTCGAAACACGAAGCAAGCCTTTGCAGGAGTCAATGTTTGCGGCCGGATCGCTCGCTCGGCGTCGTCGTGCTAATGTTTCGTGAATCCGTGCGACGCTCTGCGGCGCACGATCGATTCGTCACACTACGGGGTCGCCCGGTCCGTTCGTACGGGGGCCCTTCATAAGAGAGGAAAAACCATGACCCGGAAGACGACCGCGACGATCTGCGCCGCGTTTTTCGCCCTGTGTGCCGCAGGGACCGCTGCCGCCGAAACCCTTCGCATCGGGACGCTCCCGGCTGCGGACTCGATCGTTCTGCAGGCCGCGGCCGACGAAGGGCTCTTCAAGGCCGAGGGGCTCGACGTCGAGATCGTTCCCTTCAAGTCGGCGCTGGAAATCGGTGCCGCCATGCGTGCGGGACGTCTTCAGGGCCACTTCGGCGACCTCATGAACGTCTTCACGCAGAATGCGACGGGCGTCGGGCAAAAGATCGTGATTACGACGACGCACACGAACCCGGAACAGCGTGCCTTCGGTCTGGTGACGTCGCCTGCTGCGGCCGAAAAGTTGACGAGTCTCGAAGCGATTCCCGCGGGGACGAAAACCGCGATGAGCTCCGCGACCATCATCGATTACCTGCTCGACCGCATGACCGAAACGACGAAGACGGAAGGAAAGCTCCAAAACCTCGAAGTGAAGCAGATCCCGATCCGCCTCCAGATGCTTCTCTCGAACAAGGTCGATACGGCCCTTCTGCCCGAGCCCCTCGTCTCGGTCGTCGCCTCGAAGGGCGGTCGCGTCCTCTGGGAAGACAAGGGGCTCAACGAAGCCCTTGCCGTCGTCGCCCTCAAGAACGACGTCGCGACCGATACTGTCGTCGCCGGCTTCCGGAAGGCCGTCGCCGAAGCCGCCCGCCGCATCGAAGCGGACCCCGAGAAGTTCCGCGCCGTGATGGTCAAGAAGGGCCTTCTTCCCGCTCCCGTCGCTCCGCAGTACACGATGGTGCGCTTCTCCATCTATCAGACGGCGGACGGCCTTCCTCCGCTTCCCGCGCCCGAAGAAGTGACGCGTGTGGGCGAATGGATGGTCAATAAGGGAATGCTCAAGACCGTTCCCGCGTTCGAAGACGTCGTCTATCCCGCGGCCCGTTAAAATCGGCAGGGGCGCAAGCCCGCGGACATGAAGACACGAGGAAAGCTGCGACCTCAATCGCGGGCTTTCCTCGTTTCTCTTTTTCACTCGTACTGACACCTTTTTAGGAACCCACCCATGCACCCGACGGTCGACATGCCTCGCGCGGGCGGGCGTCTCGAAGTGCGCGACCTCACGGTCGGCTACGGACGCGACCGCCCGGTGATCCGCAATTTTTCCTTCGATCTCCCCGAAGGCGAATCTCTCGCGATCGTGGGCGAGTCGGGGTGCGGCAAGTCGACGCTCCTTACCGCTCTCGCAGGGTTGCGCGCACCCGTGTCGGGCCGCGTCTCGTGGGCGCAAGGGAACATTACCGATCTCAAAACGAGCTTCGTGTGGCAGAGCCTCGCGCTTTTCCCCTGGAAGCGCGTGCGGGAGAACTTGGAACTCCCGCTTCTTTTGGAAGGAGCAGAACGGTACGACACGGCAGAGCGCGAGCACTTGGTGGCCGAAATGCTCGAGGAGCTCGGACTCACGGGGCTTGAAAAGCGCTTTCCGTCGGAACTCTCGGGGGGACAGCGACAACGTCTCGCGCTCGGTCGGGCGTTGATCGCGAAGCCCGAAATCCTCTTCATGGACGAACCTTTTTCGGCTTTGGACGCGCTCCTTCGCGAGCGCCTTCAGGACGTCCTCATGAGTCTCCGGCGCAAGCACCCGGTGCGACTTCTTTTCGTCACGCACGACATTGCCGAAGCCGTCTTTCTTGCGGACCGGATTCTGGTGCTCGGGGCGCGTCCCTCGCGGATCCTTGCGTGTCTGGAAAATCCCGCGCACACGTTGGCCGACGAACCCGGGCTCCGTGATCGGGCGGTGAACTTCGACATGATTCGCACCGTGCACCGAACGCTTTGTGAAGCGGCATCGGAAGCAAATTCGGATGCTCGCGGCGGGAACGCCCTCAACGACGTCGACCCCCTCACGGCGGACGATCTTTTGAAGAAGGAAGCGGGCGCATGCTGAAACTCGTTCTTCGCTTCGGGGCCGCGGCGCTCCTTCTCTTTCTGCTTTGGTTGGCGGGAAGTCGCGCGTTGGGGCCGGAACTCCTCCCCGACCCCGTCACGACGACCCTTGCCTTCGGGACGGCGCTCTCCGACCCCGACTTTCTGCACCATGCGGCGCTTTCGCTCGGACGCCTTGCGGGCGGTCTCGGGGCGGCGGTGCTCGTTTCCTTCCCTCTGGGTCTTCTTATGGGCCATGTTCGAGCGCTCGACTGGATCGCGGCGCCCGTGACGTTTCTCACGTACCCCATTCCGAAGATTGTGCTGCTGCCGGTCTTCTTTACCCTCGTGGGGCTCGGGGACGCCTCGCGTCTCCTTTTGATCGGGCTCACGACCGGGTATCAGATCCTCGTGATCGTGCGCGAAGGAGCGTTGGCGCTCGACCCCGCGCTTGAAAAGGCCTTCCGCTCAATGGGCGGGAACACCCGACAGCTCGTGCGGCACGTGTGGCTCCCGGCGGCCTTGCCGTCTCTTTTCACGTCTTTGAAAGTTGCGTCGGGCACCGCCATGGCCGTTCTCTTTTTGGCGGAAAGCTTCGCGACCGACGCTGGCCTCGGCTGGCTCATCATGGACGCCTGGGGGATGGGAGACGTCCTGCGGATGTTCGTCGGAATCCTCGGGATGAGCCTTCTCGGCGTCCTTCTTTACGGGGCGGTCGCCGCCTGCGAGCGCGTCGCCTGCCGGTGGATGTTCGTGCGGCATTGAGAAGGAAGCGAATAGACCTCACACCCGAATATTTTCCCGATCGGGATAAAAAAACCTCGGCAACCTTAACGGTGCCGAGGTTTTTCTTTTACGGCTTCAAGGCGGTTGCTCCGAAGAGACCCATGCGGTTACGTTTGAGACCGAGCTTCCGGAGCAACTCCCGATGCCTACTTACCCGATGTGCCGTAAAGCCCCGCCGTTCACGGCGGGGATATAAGGCACCCGC
>CAJLHF010000076.1 GCA_905206365.1 uncultured Sutterella sp.
CACTGGGCCTTATATCCTCCCCATGAATGGAGAGGTTTTACGGCCCGTTGGATAAAATTTGGATTTTCCTCCCGTGGGGGCAGCCCGCAGGGTCTCTCATTTTTTCAGGGTTTACATAAATGGATAAGAACGAGAAGTTGTACATGGGCTTTGACGCCGGCACGCAGAGCGTCAAGGTGGCTGTTTATGACGGTAATTTCCAACCCGTAGCAACCCGCAGCCTTCCGACGACCCTGCACTACCCGCATCCGGGCTGGGTGGAAATGGATGCGGACAATTACGTGGCGGTGACGCTTGAGTGCATGAAGCGCGTCGTCGAGGATCTGCGTGCGGCCGGGCGCAACCCCGCGAACATCGCTTCCGTCATGGGCGACGGGATCATCTGCGGCATCGTCGGCATCGACCGCGAAGGTCGTGCCATCACGCCCTACATCAACTACCTCGACAGCCGCACGACCGAAGACGTCGAAGCGCTCAACGCACGCGGTCTGGAAATCTGGGGGCGCGAAACCGGCAATCCGGAAGCGAGCCCCATGTTCCCCGCCATGTTCGCGCGCTGGTTCCTGCGCGAGCACGAAGGATTCCGCGAAAAAGGCGTGAAGTTCGTGCACAACGCCCCCTACATCCTCATGCACCTTGCGGGCCTTGCGGCCGACGAGGCCTTCATCGACTGGGGCGCCATGTCGGGCTGGGGGCTCGGTTACGACGTAAAGGAAAAACGCTGGTCGACCGAACAGCTTGAAATCCTCGGGATCGATCCCTCCTACATGCCCCGCATTCTGAAGCCCTGGGACCGCGTCGGGGATCTTTCCGAAGACGTCGCCCGTGCGACGGGTCTTCCCGCGGGCATTCCGATTCTCGCCGGTGCGGGCGACACGATGCAATCGATGCTCGGTTCGGGCATTTTCGAAGCCAACCAGGGGGTCGACGTCGCGGGCACCTGCGCCATGTTCTGCGTCTCGACCGACGGGATCGTGCCCGAGCTCTCGAAGCCCGGCATGGGGCTCGTCTTCAATTCCGGCACGCTCCCCGACACGTACTTCTACTGGGGATTCGTGCGTACGGGCGGTCTCGCACTGCGTTGGTTCAAGGACCACGTCTGCCGCGAAGAAGGGAACGGCGACTATTACCGCGAACTTTCCGAGGGCGCCGCAAAGGTGCCCGCGGGGTCGCGCGGCGTCCTTTTTCTTCCCTACCTCACGGGCGGCAACGGCGACGAGAAGGACGCCTCGGGGTGCTTCCTCAACATGACGATGGACGACGATCAGTTCGTCATGTGGCGCGCCGTGCTCGAAGCGATCGGCTACGACTACATCGGGCTGGCCGACAACTACCGCAAGGCGGGCGTAGACCTCACCCGCATCACCGTGACGGAAGGCGGCTCGCGCGACGACCTCTGGAACCAGATCAAGTCCGACATGCTCGAAGCCAACATCGTGCGCTTCAAGAACCCGGGCGGCGCCGTTCTGACGAACTGCATTTTCGGCGCCTGGGCTACGGGCGGTCTCGGCGGAGAAACGGACGATCCGGCACCTCTTCGCGAAGCGCTCGCCGCGGCGATCACGCCCTCGGGCTCATTCGAGCCCGACGCCACGCGCTCGCGCACCTATCGGGAACTCTACGAAATGCGTCGATCGCTCGTGGCCGTCGACATGAAAGCGGCCTTTGCGAAGCTCGTTCGCATGCGCAACGTGCACTGACGAAGGAAATCCCCGGCCGAGGCTCGCGATGAGACTCGACCGACCCGACGGCTTCCGACACACGCCGAACGCCCTTTCCCGACTGCGGTCGGTCGAAAGGGCGTTCGTGTTTTTACGCCGGCTGTTTTCGGAAATTTTTCCGCAGACGGCGACCTCGGTGCGGAACTCGACTTCGCGCCTCCGGCGCGCTGCGTCTTCCTGCGCCCGATACTCCCGATGTTCGTCAACACGACCAACGCCGAGCTCGCGGGGGAAATTTCGAGTTCGACGAGCCGCGCGACTTTCGTTCGCCGCAACGGCTTTGTCACACATTCGTCATCCTTTTTCGATCTTCGAAGAGGTTTACGCAGGTTTTTTCGGGAGCTTTCCCGCGAATGTCACAGTTCTGTCACAAAGTTGTCATATTCGGCCACTACCATTCGGAGGCCTCTTACTCTGAGCAGTACCTCCCATGGATCCGTTTCTTCTGACAGCTCTCGGTCTTCTCGGCCTTCTCGCCGTGCTCGACCTCTTCGTCGGCGTGAGCAACGACGCCGTCAATTTCCTCAACAGCGCCGTCGGCTCGCGCACGGCCCCCTTCCGCATCGTGCTTACGGTCGCCGCGGCGGGCGTTCTGCTCGGCGCGACCTTCTCTTCGGGCATGATGGAAGTCGCCCGTTCGGGCGTGCTGATGCCCGAAAAGTTCACGTTCAACGACGTGATGGTGGTCTTTTGCGCCGTCATGGTGGCGGACGTTCTCCTCTTGAACCTCTTCAACGCGCTCGGGCTTCCCACGTCGACCACGGTGTCGATCATCTTCGAACTGCTCGGCGCGACGGCGACCCTCGCCTTCTGGAAGATCTGGCAGGCGGGCGAACCCCTCGCCGACATCGGAGCGTACGTCAACAGCGGCAAAGCGCTCTCGATGATCATGGCAATTCTCGTCTCGGTGGCGGTGGCCTTCGTGGCGGGTCTCGTCGTGCAGTTCCTCCTGCGTCTGGTCTTTTCGTTCCGCTATGAAAAGGCCTACCGTTATCTCGGGGGGCTTTTCGGCGGCATTGCGATGACGTCGCTCTTTTACTTCCTCATCATGAAGGGCGCCAAGGGGGCTTCCTTCATGACACCCGAACGCCTGGCCTTCCTCAAAGACAATTCCGACATCATCCTCTGGAGTTGCTTCATCGGCTTCACGGTCCTCTTCCAGACGCTCATCACGTTCTTCAACACGAACGTGCTGCGCTACGTGATCCTCGCGGGCACGTTCTCGCTCGCGTTCGCTTTTGCCGGCAACGACCTCGTCAACTTCGTGGGCGTTCCGCTCGCGGCGCTCGACTCCTGGCACATCTTCAGCGCGACGCCCGGCGCCGACCCCGCCGTCTTCACGATGGAAGGTCTTCGCGAACCCTTCGCCGCGTCGACGGGCTGGCTCGTCGCTTCGGGTCTCGTGATGGTCGTAACGCTTTACTGCTCGAAGAAGGCCCACCGCGTCATCCGCACGTCGGTGAACCTCTCCTCCTCGACTCGAGGCGGTCGGGAGCAGTTCGGCTCGTCCCTGCCCGCGCGCGTTCTCGTTCGCGCGTCGCTCAACGCCAACACCCTCATCCGTCAGTTCCTCCCCGAGTCCGTTCTTGAAGGAATCGGATCGCGCTACAAGAAAAAGACTCTGAAGCCGGGCGAACGCGAGTTGCCCTTCGACGAAATCCGCGCCTGCGTGAACCTCGTCGTGGCCGCAGCCCTCATCGCTTCGGCGACGAGCCTGAAGCTCCCGCTCTCGACCACGTACGTCACCTTCATGGTCGCGATGGGCTCGTCGCTTGCCGACGGCGCCTGGGACCGTGAAAGCGCCGTCTATCGCATCTCGGGCGTCCTCACCGTGATTTCGGGCTGGTTCATGACGGCGCTTTCCGCCGCCACGCTCTGCGCGGTCGTGACGCTTCTCTTCCAGACCTTCGGCATGGGCCTCATGATCGCGGGCATGGTCGTCGCACTCGTCGTCATCATCAAGACGAACTTTCTCACGAAGGAAAAGGAAAAGTCGATCGAAGAAGACGAAGGCATTTCCGGGGGCGACGTCGAAACGATCCGCACCCTCCTCAAAGAAGCGATTCCCGTCGAACGCGCCCGCACGATCGCCCTTCTCGCCGACTCGATCGACGCGTTCCTCGTCGCCGACGCCCAGAAGCTCACGGACTGCCGCGACGCGGCCGTCGACCTCCTCGAAGAAGTTTCGGTCGCCCGCGGCAACTACTACCGCATGGCGCTCTACCAGGGTACCAAAGCCGACCGCGACGCCCGCAACTTCTACTACCGCTCTTACTCCGCGATGAAGGACCTCGCCCACGGCCTGCGCGACCAGGTGAGCGTCACGGAAAACTATGTGAAAAACAGCCACTCCGCAATGACGGGGCTCATGGCTGAAAACCTCGAGAAGATTTCCGTCGAACTCCATCATCTCAAGGCGAACTTCACGACCGAACGCGGTCAGGCGCTCCTCGCGCTCCTTGACAAAGCGCAAAGCGACTACCTCGTGCAGTCGAACACGGAAACGGTATCGCTTCGAAAGAGCGAACTCTACCTCGGGAAGATCCTCTACACGCGCGAACTCGTGACGCGCTACCAGATGGTGAGCTTCCTCGAAGCGCGCCTCAACATTGCGGCTTGACATCCTCTCCGCCGTAAAGAACGGAGATTCCCTACCGAGCCGTCGGGAAGGTCTTTTCCGACCTTCCCGACGGTCTCCTCGACGGGTTCCTGCTGCTGACCTGCGCGTCTCCTGCGAGGCGGCCGGTTCTCGATTGCGATGTGCCCGCATGCCGGGCACGTCCGGCTCGTGTACTGAGGGGGAACAACGCGGACTTCGCCGCCCGTATCAAGCATGTACTCGTCAAGCATGCGAAAGAGCATTCTCCAACCCTGATCGTGTATGAAACGATTGAGGCCTCTCTTTTGCTTGACGTTTTTACCCGGTTCTTCGACGGTCCCCGACGCCGATTTGACCATGTTTTGAATCCGCAAATCCTCACGGCAGACGACGGCGCGGTTTTGGCAGATGTCTCGGGCGATTTTTCACAGATGACCACAACGGATATCGGTGATTCGTTTGTGAAGACGGGCAACTCCTTCTTCCATTCGGGCAGAAGGGCGCAACTGCAGAAACGCGAGAGTTTGCGGCGACATGCCCCCGTCGGGCTTGAGCTTGAAAACAAAAGCTTTATGGCACAGGGCCATGATTTTTATTCTGGGCATCAGTCCGCGCTTCGCGCGGGTTCTTTATATCCCCGCCGTGAATGGCGGAGCTTTACGGCACTTCGGGTAAAGGCGGCACCGCCCATGCTCGGGGTCGTCGCAAAAACCTCCTCGCCGTACGCGCGGGCGATCGTGCGACAGATGGCGAGCCTCAGGCCCAAGCCCGTCACGTTGAATTCTTTCTGACCGCACCGGAAGATCGAACAATCGCCGGGAATTCCCTGCGGCAACTCCGGCCCGGTGCCGTCCGCGGGCTACGCCAAGCTCGCGACCACGACCGCATGACGGCGGGGGCGACCCGGGAAAGCGACGCTTCGATTGGTTCCAACTCCCAGTCTTCTTCGGCGCGCTCTTCTTCGAGCTCGTCCGAAGCGGTCGGGGGTCGGTATTCGCTCTCGACATGCAACCGGTCGCGCAACACCGCATGGACGTCCTCTTCGAGAACCGCGCCCAAGAATTCGCGCGCGACGTCGAAAAGCATGCGCGTCCGTCCGGTGTTCACGTTCGCTGATCGACTTCACGAGACGTTGCGGCGCACACCCGGATACACTGCCGCAAGCTCCACGATCCGCATCACCCCGAAGGTGATGAGGTACTGCGTGCCGCTCACTGCAAAGGACCGGCGCGGCCGCACGATTGAAACGTCAAATACCAGAACCGAAAGCACGGTCGCCGGAACCGCCGGCCGCTTCCGTAGCGAATTTCTCAAAAAGGCACGCAGAGAACGCAGAACATCGCGTGGTTCGAGGACTCCGTAACCGAGATGAGCGCCGGAGGGAGCACGAGTATCAAAAAAACGATCACGACGGCCTGCGCGTACCCCCTCCCCAAAAAAAACGGGTGGAATTCCCCGAAGACATCCTTCAGAAGCGTGAAGGGCCCGATCGCGTCGCCGCGGCGGAAGAGTTCGAGCAAATGCGATTTGAGGACGCTTCGCCGCAATGTGCGCCGCCCCACCTCTTCGGCCCAACGGTTGACGGGCCACGACGTCGACGAACACCTCACCCGAATCGGACGCGTGGAGGCGGTTGAGGAGTTTCGGGAACGTGGTTTGACCCGAGTCGCTCGTGCCGATCAGATGCAGAGTTTGCGGTCGGGCACGGTGAGGACAATCTGGGGTGGGGCGCGTTTTTCGGACCTGCTAACCGAGGGGCTCGTGGGTTAGGT
>CAJLHF010000077.1 GCA_905206365.1 uncultured Sutterella sp.
AGCACAATATCCGGACGAATGCGTGATGCTCCCGCAAAAGCTACAATAATGCAGGGCCACAATTTCATTATAGGCACCTGTCCGGCGCTTCGCGCGGGTGCCTTATATCCCCGCCGTGAACGCCGGGGCTTTACGGCACGGCGGGGTAAGGAGTCCCTCCCGTGAGTCGCCTCTACACGATCCTTCTCCTTCTTGCCGCACTCGTTCTCTGGGGAACGGGCCTCGCTCGCCTCTCGCCCTACCTCGAATCCTCCGCTCTTTTGAAAGACGCTCTTCCCGCCGTCGCGGGACTCGCCGCACTCGCGGCGCTCGTCGCAAAAGGCGTGCTCACAAGCCGCATGCCGCTCGAGGAACGGCACCCGCTCAATTCGGCTTTGGCCCTCACGATGCTCTTTTCGATCGCGATCGCCTACGCGGACCTTTTCTTTCTCGAAGGACGCGTCTTCGACGTGCTCCTCGACGCATTGGGGCTCGCGTTCTATTCCTCGGGCGAATCGAAGTTCGACGTGACGATCGGGACCGCCTTCGGGATCCTGCACCCGGTGCTCTTTACGCTCGCCGCCGTGGCGGCGCTCCTCGGGTTCTTCGCAAAGACCACCGCCCGGAAGCGCTGAAGTTCGCGTCACGAGAAAAATCGGCCGGCAAACGCCGTCCGACCGATTTCCGCACGGACCCGCACGAACGGCCCCGCAACGTCCGGGGCCGTTTCGTTTCCCCGACCTATCCGACCATTTCCCGCCGACTTTCCGCAAACTACCCGCAGGGCGCTTTCGTTTCCGCTTCCGCCGCAACACACGTCTCGAACGAAAGAATTGTTCGGTTTTACCGATCGATTATCTACAATTTCAGACTTTCCATCCGCCCGACCGGTGCTCTTCTTCCTCCCATGTCGCGGTAGGGGTCTTTGCCCGAAATGTAATTTTCCTGACATTGCAAAGACGAGGATTTTATATAGATCCGTTGACTACGGCAAAGAAATGTATCCGAGTGCAACACCGCCGCCAGACCTCCGTCTCGCCTTTTATAAGATGCGCGTATGGCAACTGCGTTCGGTCCGAGTGAACGATCTTCTGACGGATCCGTACCGACCGTCGCCCACCCCGAACGTTCGATCTCTCAAACAGAAGAACATCATGATCGACTCTACCTCCGATACCTCACAGAACGCACAAAAGTCCCTTGCGGGGCCGCGTCGCCGTCTGGCTCCCGCCGAACGACGCGAACAGCTCCTCGTCTGCGCGCGCAAGCTCGTCGAAAAAAACGGTTTTCAGGCGCTTTCGCTCAACGACGTCGCCAAAGCGGCGGGAGTTGCGCGGGCGCTCGCATACCACTACTTTCCGAACCGACGCGAACTGATCGACGCGCTCCTCATGCTCGAATATCGGACGTTTCAGGAGATCCTGACGCCCCCCGACGATCTCTCGATGGAAGAGCAGTTCGAATTCCTGCAACACCGACTCTCGGAAACCTTCTTTTCCGAAAAGCCCAGGCTAACGCTTCAGATTTTCGACGCGCAGGACTTTCAGGACATTTCGACGGGTGCCTTCGAAAAGCACCTCAATTCCGCGGTCGCTCTTTACACCCGCGTCCTCAAGCTCGATTCGGAACCCATGGTGCGCATCGTGATCGGCGCCTACTTCAAGTTTGCGCGTGCCTACATGCAGGGGATCGTTGCAAAACATTCGACGACGGCGCTGAGAAAGGAACGCCTCGATCGCGCACAAATCTACCTGCGCGACCAGTTCCTCTCCGCGGTAACGAGGATTCCGGACGAAGACCTGAAACCCGAATCGCTTGAGTTGATCCGCTTTTGGCGCGATTACGCGATGCGCATCTACGGGAAAGCCGTCCCCGTGCCCGAGAGCGCCGACTGACCGTTTGAAATTCGATCGGTCTCGTTCGTGCGCATTTACCGCGCGTTTCCGTCTACAATTTCGCTCGATTCCTCTTCGAGCCGGTTCGGACCCACGATTCGGACCGGCTCGATTTTCTTCATATTCATTTCTTTGTCATGACCCACACCCCCGTTCTCATGCCCGAACCCGAGGGTACGCTCCTCGGCAAGTCGACCGTCTATTCGAGCACTTACGACGCCGCCCTTCTGCAGCCGATTCCCCGCGCGCTCGGGCGCAATGCCGTCGGGAAGTCCGACTTCCGCGGTACGGACATCTGGGGACTCTACGAAGTAACGTGGCTGAACGAACACGGAATGCCGCAGGTGGCGGTGGGCGAACTTCTCGTCCCCGCAACGACCCCCTCGATCGTGGAATCGAAGTCCTTGAAGCTCTACGTCGGAAGCTTCACGCAGACCCGTTTTTCCTCGATCGAAGCCGTGGCGGAAACGATGTCAAACGACATCTCGAAAGCTGCGGGCGGTCCCTGCGTCATGACGCTGCGCGACCTCGCCGACTGGGAAGGGGCCGTCGAGCGGATGCCGGGGTTGTTGCTCGATGCCGAAATTCTCGACCTCGCGCCCGTCGACTACGAAGTGAACCCGACGCTCCTTGAGCTTGTGCCGGGCGAGATCGTTGAAGAAACGCTTTCGTCGAACCTGTTGCGGTCGCTTTGCCCCGTCACGGGGCAACCCGACCACGCGTCGGTCACGATCCGCTACAAGGGCCCGAAAATCGCGCACCGCTCGCTTCTCGCCTACATCGTGTCCTACCGCGAGCACCGGGGCTTCCACGAGCAGTGCGTCGAACAGATCTACACGGACCTCTCGCGCCTTGCGGACTTCGAATTTCTCGAAGTCTACGCGTGCTTCACGCGCCGCGGCGGGATCGACATCTCGCCCTTCCGCTCCTCGCGCGCCGACCGGCCCGCGCACGTGATCCGCGCGCAACGCCAATAAAAAAGAGAGGTTGAAGGACGACAATCGACCGCAAGTCCTTTTCCGCGCAATGAAACGGGGCCTCGCACGTCCGTCGTGCCGAGGCCCCGTTTCGTTGGTTCCGATCACCGTTGAAACCCTTCGTGCTCAGCGTCCGGGCACCCGCAGGCGCTGTTCGAGCATCATCTGAACGCCCGTCAGAACCGTGCAGATCGCGAGATAAAGCACCGCCGCCTCCGCGTAGAGCCAGAAGGGTTCGTACGTGCGCGCGGCAATCTGCTGCGCCGTCATGAACATTTCCGTCACGGTGATGGAGGAGGCAAGCGACGTATCCTTCACGAGCGAAACGAGCGTGTTCATAAGAGCGGGCGTCGCCGATCGCATCGCCTGCGGGAGAACGATCACGCGCAGGATCTGCGCTTCCGTGAGCCCCAACGAGCGCCCCGCCGCCCACTGCCCGCGCGGCACCCCTTCGAGCGCGCCGCGCAGGATTTCGGAGGCATAGGCGCCGACGTTCAACGAAAAGACCGCAATTGCCGCAGGCACGGGGTCTATGAGAATGTCGAGGCTCGGCAGCCCGAAGAACACCACGAAGAGCTGAACCAGAAGGGGCGTGCCGCGAACGAGCCACACGTAGACGCTCGCCGCTTTCGACAACACCGGCACCGCCTTAAAGCGTGCGATCGCCGCGGCAAGCGCAATCGCAAGGCCCAGAACGAAACTTGCCGCCGCAATCGGGATCGTGAGCTCGATGATCGGCGGCAACAGCTCCCAGAAGGAATCCGTCAGAAGCTGCGCGAGGACGGGGGTGCGCTCGGAGAAAAGGTGGGCGTAGGTTTGGAGGAGTTCGTTCATGACGGGAGCTCTTCTATGAAATGACGGGTGGCGAACGGGAAAGAGGCGAAGGGGCAAAGGAAAATCGGAAAACGGGCGGATCGATCGGATCGGACGCCGAAGGGAAACGGTCGGCCGTCACTCCCTTCGCCGTGCGGTCACCCTGCCCTCGAATTCGGTCGCATTCAGATCCCGGGCGTCGCGTCGACGCCGAGGAACTTGACGGAAAGCTTTAGGAGCGTGCCGTCCGCCTTCAGTTCTTCGATCGCGCGGGAAAAAGCGGCGGCAAGTTCCGCGTCCTTCCGGCGAAAGAGCCCGGCGGCTTGCGCCCCTTCGGTCGTATGCGCGACCGCCTTCAAGGGGGCGTTGCGGTGGGTCTTCATGTAGTCGACGAAGGCGATTTCGGAATTGACGGTCGCATCCGCGCGGCGGGAGGCTACGAGCTGAAAGGCGAGACTCCCCTCTTTCACGGGAACGAGCGTCGCCCCTTTTTCGCGCACGAGGTCGGTCCAGTTGGCGGTGAGTACGCCCGCGGCCCGCTTTCCGGAGAGGTTGTCGAAGGACGCGATGCTCGCATTGTCCGTGCGAACGACAAGCACGCCGCGCTCGATCATGTAGCTTTTCGTGAACGCGTACTTGGTGCGGCGGGCTTCCGTCGGAACCACCTGATTGAAAACCGCGTCAAAGCGCCCCGCATCGAGCCCCGCAACGAGCGAATCCCAGGGAGCGGTCGTGAATTCGACCGCAATACCGAGCTTCTCCGCCGCGGCACGAACGACTTCGACGTCAAAGCCCGTGAGCGTGCCGCCCTCGATGTAGGAGAACGGAGCGTAGAGACCTTCCGTGCCGATGCGGATCTTTTCGGGAAGGTTCGCGGCACGGGCCTCGCCCGCAAGTCCCGCAAAAAGAGCAGGTGCGGCAACAAGGGCGAGCGTTGCGGAAGCGGCGGCGCGAACGAAAGAGCGGCGGGTGAAGGAGAAGAAAGTCGTCATGGCAGGAGTCCTCGTGGGGATATGAAGGAGAATCGAGGCTCGCAGAAGTCCGGAAAACCGACAAACAAAAAAAAGCACCGGCCTCCTGCGAGCGGTGCTTTTCGTTTCGGTCTCGAGAGCTCTCCGATACATGCGGATCCGAAGGATCCGCGCCGTGCTCGGGGAGCTCCGACCTCAGCCTTTCGTCGAACTCGGTTCGAACGCGGAGAGCGCCGTCGCAGAATCTGCATGACGGCGACAACAGGCGCTCGCTTTCGTGACGCTCGGGGCGTTGCGAAGAAGGTTCGACATGATGTTCGGAAAGGCGTGTAAATGGATGATTGGCAAATACCTGACGAATTTTATCGGGATAACCCGTACTTTGCCTCGAACAAAAGTAGTAGTTCGCGTATCGGTTTGCAACGCATTGTTCCGTATTGACGATTGCAATCAAACGATGCGTTCGAAAATACCGAACATAAATTCAACACCATATCTGCTCAGTGTCTCATTTCGACCCTCCGTTTTCAATGCGATTCAACCCCTACGGGAAGAATCTCGTTTCGCGTCCGCCTCGGGTTTACGGGGAGAAACAACTCCCGGCTCGTAAACATCGAACTTATAGGCATTTTCCTTAGGAGAAGCGTCCGAACCGAAGGCGCATACTCCAAGTAGACGCTCGAGCTCGGAGCTCCGGGGGACCACCGCGGGAGCATCGATAAGTCACACCGCTCGGGTGTAATAAAGGAGGAATGATATGTCCACTCAGATTTCTCGTCGCCATCTGCTCGGTTCCGCTCTCGCGGGCGGCGCCGCCGTCGTTGCCGCGCCGTTGATGGCCGCTCCCGTTCCGCAGAAATGGGACGAAACGGTTGACGTTCTGATCGTCGGGTCGGGCTTCGCGGGCCTCGCCGCCGCCATTGAAGCGAAGAAGGCGGGTGCGAACGTGCTCGTCGTCG
>CAJLHF010000078.1 GCA_905206365.1 uncultured Sutterella sp.
TGCCATTGATACTTATCCTGTAGTGTGAAACGGAAAAGTATTCTGACAAAGAGGGATCAAGCGTACCGAATTGCTTCAGAACGAAAGCACGCTCGAGCATGCAAGCCCGAGCCCGATGAGCGCCACCGCGATGCCCGCCGCACGGCGCCCGAAAAGACTCGCCCGCCGAAAGCGACTTGAGGCGAGGAGCCGAGCGGTCCGCTCTGCGAGACACCCCGCCGCGACAAGCGGCAAAACATGCCCCAGACCGAAGGCGGCCGCGAGAACGGTACCTTCGAGAAGCGTCGGTTTCGCCGTCGCCGCCGCAAGGATCGGGGCAAGGAAGCCGAAGGTGCACGGACCGGAAAAAACACCGAACATCGCGCCGAGCACGAGGGCGCCCGCACGTCCTCGACGTACCCCGGGGAGGCTTGCCGTCGGGAGGTGCAGCGAAAGAACGCCCGCCGTCTCGAGCCCGAACGAGGTCATGACCAAACCCGCAGCGAGGCTCGCCGCGGACGGCAAATCGCCGAGCAAACGCCCGGCCGCGGCACATGCAAGCCCCGCCGTCCCGACGGCAAGCCAAAGCCCGAGACCGAAAAGTACGGAACAGAGCGCCGCCTCCCGAGAGCCCGTGCGGTCGATGCCGCCCGAGACATAGGCCGTGAGAAGCGGCACGGACGCGAGGTGACACGGACTCAGAAGGAGGCTTGCAACGCCCCAAACAAACGCCCCGACGGGCGTCGCCTGCGCGAGAAGTTCGTAGGCGGCGAGAAAGAGAGCTTCCATGGGTTACTTGTCGACGGCAACGAGCTCGTCGATCGCGCGCGTCAACTCGGCCTCGCTCAGGAATCCTTCGTGGGTTGCGACCCGTTCCCCCGCGGCGTTGAAGAAAATCTGCGTCGGCAAAACCCGCACGCCGTAGGTCTTGAGCGCATCGCGGTTCGTGCGAATGTCAACGACAAGCACCCGTGCGCGCCCCTCGTAACGTCGCGCCGCACGTTCGAGTACGGGCGCCATCAAACGACAGGGAACGCAAGCGGCCGCGCCTACGTTCACCACGAGGGGCTGCGCCTCACGCGTTTCTTGCACGGGTTCGGCGGCCCGAGTTCCGGAAGCGCAGGCCGCCGAAGACGTTCCTCCCGCAAACACGACGAAGAGGGCCGCCGGAGCGAGCGTCGAACACATCGCGCGTCGCGCACGAATGACGAACCGTGCGGCCCGATCTTCATCCCGCTTCGCGGGCGCTCGAAACCCGCATACCGTGCCCGAGTCCGTCATGCGTGCGGGCATCCGATCACCGACCGCAACCGCAGCCGCAACCGCACGAGGGGGCGGCGTTCGGCGTTTCGCCGCCCGTGCCTTCCAAAACCCAGGCGCGAACCTCGTCCGCATCGGGAATACGCCCCGTCGCAACCACGCGCCCGTCGATCACGACGGCGGGGGTCGACATGATGCCGAGTCGAAGCATGGCCATGACGTCTTCCACCTTTTCAACCTCAACCCCGTGCGGGAGTTCTCCGGACGCAACCAGCCCTTCAACGCAGGAGCGAACGCGCTCGAACGCCGTCGCGCACTTCGCGCACCCCGTACCGAAAACCTGAATCTTCACTCTTTTCTCCTTCAACGCGAAGCCTCGCGTTTCGCGACGCGTCGACGTTTCAAATATTTTGCTATTTGGCCATATAGCCACGTATCGGCCACTTTAGCACGTCGTGCGCCGCCTCACAAGTGTGTAGGCAAGCGGGTTCGACAGGGCGTTCGTCGGGTTCGATTTTGATATTTGGTAATTTGACCAAATAGGAAAGAGGAGATACACTTCGGACTCCGAAGGCGTGCGACGCGTTGTCGTTTCGCCCGTTTCCTCTATTGCGAAGTCACGGAAAGCATCATGTCCGAACCCATTGTCACGCCCGAGACGCGCCGTCTCCTGCTCGTCGCCCCCGTTGCTCTTTTGGTCTGGAGCGCTCTCTATGCGGCGAACGAACCCTTCGCTGCTTGGGTGACGTTCGACGTGCTCGGTCTCTCCTCCGAGTCGAGCACGGGCGAAGCGCTCAACTTCTTCCTCTACGACACGGTCAAAATCCTGCTTCTTCTCGTCATCATGGTGTACGTTCTCGCTTTCTGTCGGGCGAGTCTCAACGTCGAGCGCGTGCGCGCCTTTCTCTCGGGTAGGAACCGTCTGGTCGGATACGGTGCGGGGGCGCTCTTCGGGGCCGTGACGCCCTTTTGCTCGTGTTCGAGCGTGCCGCTTTTCATCGGGTTCACGATGGGCGGGATCCCCCTCGGGATCACGATGGCCTTTCTCATCACGTCGCCCGTCATCAACGAAGTGGCGGTCGTGTTGCTCTGGGGCCTCTTGGGGCCCGAAACGACGTTGCTGTATGTGGCGGTGGGGCTCGCCGCGGGTATTGCGGGCGGCATGTTGATGGACGCTTTCCGGGCCGAGCGCTGGTTGCAGCCTTTTCTTCTTGAGGCATTGAAGCGCGGCGAGAAGGCCGACACGCGATACGAAGGTACGTCGCCCGCCTTCATCGAGCGGCACCGCTTTGCCGTCGGCGAAACCCGCGACATCTTCCGTCGTGTTTGGGTATGGGTCATTGCGGGCGTCGGGATCGGGGCGCTTCTGCACGGGTTCGTCCCCGAAGATTGGATCGCGGCGAATCTCGGAAGCGACAACTTCGCCGCGGTGCCCGCCGCCGTGCTTCTCGGAATCCCGCTTTATACGAACGTGACGGGGGTCGTCCCCGTCATGGAGAGTCTTCTTGCGAAGGGCCTCCCGCTCGGCACCACGCTCGCTTTTACGATGAGCACGGTGGCGGCGAGTCTTCCCGAAGCGATGATGCTCAAGCAGGTCATGCGTCCGAGACTCATTGCGCTCTTTCTCGGCGTGCTCGTCGTGATCTTCACGCTCGTCGGTTGGACGTTGAATGCTTTGACCTGAGGACTACCCTTACTTCTCTTTGCCGCGCCCGCACGAGCAGCCGCACGCATCGGTCGGCTGCTTTGCGGGCTTTTGCGCTTCGGGTTTTTCCGCTTCTTCGAGGCATCGGATGAAGGTTGTCACGCAACCGCGCAGGAGCCGGTAGTAGACGAAATTGCCTCGCTTGAAGGATTCGACGAGTCCCGCCGCACGCATGACCGCGAGGTGCTTCGAAACGGTGGAGACGTCCGAGCCCACGAGTTCGCGCAACTCGCACACGCACTTTTCCCCTTCGCCGAGGGCGATCACCATGCGAAGCCGGCTCGGGTGGCCGAGCGCCTTGAAGAGTTCCGCTTGCTTTTGAAGATCGTGTTCGGTCATCCGCCTCACCTCTTGTTTTGTCCGTTCTTCGCGCCTTTGCCGAATCGGCGGGCGGCCCGGGGCTCGGTCTTCTTTCGTCGGGCCCGCTCGAATGCCGCTGCCGCCGCACGTCGTCGCACGTGCTTCGCGCACTTGTAGCGTACACGTTTCCGCCTGTCAAGGTCGGGCACGTCCCGACGCTCCCCGTATCTTCCGGGTGATGCCGGCGGATTTCCGAGGGGGTGCAACGGCGTCGGCTGTTTCGAGTACGCTTTTTGTCGATTCTCGAACCGTGCCGACAGGCGATCGTTGAGCTTTTGAGACCGCACGCGAGCGCTCTATTCTTTCGGGACATTCCCGAAGCGCTTACCAAAGCGGCGAGGCGTGACGAGGTGCTCGGCGAAGTGCCTCCATCGGCGGCGGCCAAAGTTTTGCTGCTCAATGCGATGGTCGAGTCGGGCGTCCGCCCGGCCGAGCTTGCCCGTCGGTTGGGCGTCAGCCGCCGGGAAGTGCATCGTCTCACGGACCTTCGGCATTCGACCAAAATCGACGGCGTCGCCAAAGCGCTGCGTGCGCTCGGGTACCGTCTCGAACTCTCGCTCGCGAAGGCGTGATCCGGAACCGGAAGCGTTTGACTTCGGCCCGGGGATCGCGCGAAAGTTCGGAAGCCCGCGCACCGGTCGGGTTGTGGACCGGATCGATCTGGGTTGACGAGCCACGCTGGGCACGGCGACGGATAGATCTTCATTTAGTGAAGAATCCTTCACTATCTGTCGTGCAGATGGAAAATAGTGAATCAAACTTCACTATTAGGCAAAAAATGGTTAAAGTGAAGAAAACTTCATGATTTGCGGATCGGAGCCAAAAAGTGCGGAAAACTTCACCAACGGAAGAAGCCTTCTCTGCGGAGAGCACCCCGACGAGTGCGTCGCGTGAATCGGAACCGAACCCGGCGTCTTGCAGTCCCGCCCGAAAGGAATTCGCGAGCTACGCTCCGGACGGCGCTCGGACTGGCACTGGGACCGGTGCTCGCCGACGCGGTAAAAAGCGAGAACCCGTCTTCGTCGCAAGGCCCGGTATCGTGCTTTGGAACGCGGTGCGTCTCGAAGAGATCGGCGAGTCGGTGCGGCTGAAGCGCAAGGCGCTCGACTACACGCTCGACGACCTGGAGAAACTCACGGGCGTCTCGAAGCGAACGCTTATCAAGCTTGAAGCGGGCGGGGACGTTCGTTACTCGACGCTTCTGAAAGTCCTGAGCGCGGTAGGTCTGGTGCTCGCGTTCAACGGTCCGAGTCAAGACGATTTACGAAAAATCCGAAACGGCACGTTCGTAAAAGACGAAATCGAATGGTTCTGAAGAAAGAGCGGCCTGATCGTCGGGGACTCCGACCCTCACGGGAGGGATCGGTCGTTTTTCGTCGCGGTTCGATGCGTTTGAGGCGTTCAATGCGCTCGAAGCGCACATCTGCACATCCGTATATCGGGTGGCGTCGAATTCCAGCGAACGGTGTGGCGGGCGTGCGCGGCTTTGAGGGTGTGAGTGGGCAGGAGTTCGGGACTGAGGCTTGAGCGCGGTGCGGTTGCAGTGTGGGTTCGATCGTCCGTCTGTCCTGATCGATTGTGTATCTCGTACGCAACGTTTTTGCATCGTGTTTGCGGTTGTCTCGGTATCCTTTCGGCAGCATCTCGGGATCTCCGGGGACGCACGGCGTTCGGGACGCGTATTCGGGCCCGTCGGGTCTTCGCTTCTCGGTGGCCGAGTGTTCTCTCTTTGGTTCGCTTTGTCGTTTTTCGGGAGTACATCTCCATGTCTTTTTCGGCTTTCGGTTTCGTCACGTTGCGCGGTTGCTCGACGGCTTCGAGTTCGAACCCGGGTTTGACCGGAGTTTCGGTTTCCGATTCGGACCCGGAGGATCTCGTTCGGAGGGCTTTTCCCCGTCGCTTTCACGCGGAGGCCTTCGGGCTTCTCGCCCGAGCGGGATTTTTTGGAATGGCGGGCGTTGCGGGGCTCGCGACGCTTCTCGGGCCGGGATCGGCTCGGG
>CAJLHF010000079.1 GCA_905206365.1 uncultured Sutterella sp.
CGTCGATGATAGTCGGTTGTATTTCCGGTGAAAGTAGAACATCGCCAGACTCCCTATTCAAGAACCCCCGGTACTTCGGTGCCGGGGGTTTTTGTTTTGGATCGTGTATTCTTGGTGCATCCCCGGGCTTCCGACACGGGGACGGCCGGTTGCTTCGGGTCGCATTCGGACCCGTCGAAAGTTTCAGGATCGAGAGGAGAGGGCCGCCGAAATGGGCGGGCCCGCAGGTGATGAAGGACAGCGATGATCTTTTCGGCGGTACGCTCGGTGCGTTCGAACCGCCCGTTTCCGCAAAGTCGAGAGAGGAGAAGGTAACCAAAGTCTCGAAGACACCCGGGCGACGTTCGGGGGCTGTGACTTCCGACTCGACTCCCATGCTCGCACCTCTCGCAGAGCGGCTGCGTCCCAAGACGCTCGATGAAGTGGTCGGTCAGAAGCATCTGATCGGACCGGGCGCGCCTTTGCGAGTGGCCTTTGAAAATCACCGCCCGCACTCGATGATTCTCTGGGGACCGCCCGGGGTCGGGAAGACGACGCTCGCCCGTTTGATGGCGGGAGCATTCGATCTGCCCTTCATCGCCATTTCCGCCGTGTTGGGCGGGGTCAAAGAAATCCGCGATGCGGTCGAGACGGCCCGCAACACGCTGGCGCTCTCCGGGAAGCCCACACTCCTCTTTGTCGACGAAGTCCACCGCTTCAGCAAGAGCCAGCAGGATGCGTTTCTCCCTCACGTCGAGTCGGGCCTTTTCATCTTCGTGGGTGCCACGACCGAGAACCCCTCCTTCGAAGTGGTGAGCGCGCTTCTGAGTCGTGCGACGGTCTATACGTTGGAGAGCCTCAAGGACGAGGAAGCGCTTGAGCTTCTCGAGCGCGCGCTCTCCCGCGAATTCCCCGACGCGATGTGGGCGGACGAAGCCAAACGCATTCTCGTGACGCTTGCGGACGGGGATGCGCGGCGCCTTCTCAATGCGGTCGACGTCGCGGGTACCATGGCGCGCGAGCGGCACGTTTCCGAAATCGATGCGGCGTTCCTTCGCAAAACGCTTCCCGCGACACTGCGGCGCTTTGACAAGGGGGGCGACAACTTCTACGACCAGATCAGCGCCATGCACAAGTCCGTGCGCGGCAGCGACCCCGATGCGGCTCTCTACTGGATGGTGAGGATGCTCGACGGCGGGTGCGATCCGCGTTACATCGCGCGTCGCGTCGTACGGATGGCGATCGAGGACATTTCGCTTGCGGACCCCCGTGCGACGGAACTTGCGCTCGAGGCTGCGGAAATCTACGAGCGGCTCGGGAGCCCCGAAGGGGAACTCGCTCTTGCGCAGGCCGTGGTGTATCTTGCGTGCGCTCCGAAGAGCAATGCGGTCTACAAGGCCTACAACGAGCTTCGTGCTTTCGTGAAGCAGGACGGCTCGCGCGCCGTGCCGATGCACCTTCGGAATGCCCCCACGAAACTCATGAAGGATCTCGGCTACCACGAGGGGTACCGTTACGCGCACGACGAACCCGGGGCCTTTGCCGCGGGGGAAATTTATCTTCCCGAAGGGCTTGAAGGCCGCAAATGGTATCACCCCACGGACCGCGGGCTTGAAGTGCGCATCGCCGAAAAACTCGCCCGACTCGACGCCCTCAACGAGGAGGCGCGAAAGGCCGGTCGGGGTCGGCGGCGCGAGAGCTGAGTTGCGATTCCGCGTAACTGCGCGGACCACGCAAAAATGCGAAAATATGAAATCACGCTCCGCGTGCGGGGTTGAGTTTTTCCCCCGAGCGCCCGAGCGTCCGACTTTCCTCCATCGGACGGCACGCCCCCGACCGAGGCGTGCCGTTCGGCATTTACTACATAGGACACTTCACCATGCTCGACATCGCCCTGCTCCGAAAGAACCTTCCGGAGGTCGTGGCTCGTCTCAAGACCCGCAATTTCGATTTCCCCGAGGCGGAATTCAATGCTCTTGAAGCGGAGCGCAAGTCCGTTCAAACGAAGACCGAAGAACTCCAGGCCAAGCGCAACACGCTCTCCAAGCAGATCGGACTTGCGAAGAAGGCCGGTGAAGACGCCTCCGCCCTGATGGCCGAAGCGGGCCGCATCCCCGAAGAGCTTTCCGCCCTTGAAACGAAACTCGACGAAATCCGCACGAAGCTCGAAGCGATGATGTTGCGCGTGCCGAACCTTCCGCACGAATCCGTGCCCGTCGGCAAGGACGAAAGCGAAAACGTCGAAGTGCGTCGCTGGGGCACTCCCCGTACGTTCGATTTCGAGGTGAAGGATCACGTCGACGTGGGCGTGCCGCTCGGTCTCGACTTCGATACGGCCGCGAAGCTTTCGGGAACGCGCTTTTGCTTCATGCGCGGACAGGTCGCGCGCCTTCACCGTGCGCTCGCTCAGTTCATGCTGAACACCCACACCCAGGAAAACGGCTACACCGAGTGCTACACCCCCTACATCGTGACCGCCTCGACGATGCGCGGTACGGGACAGCTCCCGAAGTTCGAAGAAGACCTCTTCGCCGCGAAGAAGGGCGGCGCCGAGGGTGAAGGCGAACAGATGTACCTCGTTCCGACCGCCGAAGTGACGCTCACGAACCAGGTCTCGGGGCGCATGTTGAAGGCTTCCGAACTCCCGATTCTCGTCACGGCCCATACGCCTTGCTTCCGTTCCGAAGCCGGTGCCTACGGTCGCGACACGCGCGGCATGATCCGTCAGCATCAATTCGACAAGGTCGAAATGGTTCGCATCGTTCGCCCGGAACGCTCCTACGCGCACCTCGAACAGATGACCGCCAACGCCGAAGGTATCCTCCAGAAGCTCGGTCTTCCCTACCGCGTGGTCGCCCTCTCGACGGGCGACATGGGCTTCTCCGCCGCGAAGACCTACGACCTTGAAGTGTGGCTTCCCGCACAGAACACGTACCGCGAAATCAGCTCCTGCTCGAACTGCGAAGACTTCCAGGCCCGCCGCATGGGCACGCGCTTCAAGGACGAAGAAGGTCGCACGCGCTACGTTCACACCCTGAACGGCTCGGGTCTTGCCGTGGGTCGCACGCTCGTCGCGGTGCTCGAAAACTACCAGAATGCCGACGGCTCCGTGACGGTGCCCGAAGTGCTCCGTCCCTACATGGGCGGCCTCGAGGTTCTCCGTCCGGTCGAATCGAAGTAATCGCGCTATCAGGCCCGACGGGTGGCCGCATACCCGCCGATAAGACGACATCGTAAGGACAAGGGGCGAAGCATTCGTGCTTCGCCCCTTGTTTGGTTCGTATCCCCGAATGCGGTCGCAGGATTGTTTTCGGAACTTTTATCCTCTGTTGCAGCCCCGGAGAAGCAAGAAGAAGATTTTTTTCTTCGACTCTTGCTTTTTTCAAATTCATGCTGTAATATTCGAATTCTCCTCTGACGCGGAAGGGTGGCAGAGAGGTCGAATGCGCCGGACTCGAAATCCGGTATACGGTTATACCGTATCGTGGGTTCGAATCCCACCCCTTCCGCCAGAGCCCCAATTCCGAACCCCGAACGGTTTGACTGTTCGGGGTTCTTCGTTTGCATCGGTCCTCGAAAACCCCCGTGTTAAAATTCGCACGGTCGGGTGCTTGACGGGTTCCGTACGCGAGCTCCCTTTTCTCCGAAGACCGACTTTTCTCCGTGCGTTGCGTGCGGAGGACCCGTTCCATGGCGAAACTCTCACCTCCCTTCGTCATCGAGGCTGCGCTCCTTTCGGCTTCGAAGCCCGTGAGTTTGCGGGACCTGCGCCGTCTCTTCAACGACAAGCTTTCCGCCAAGACGGTGCGCGAGCATCTCGAGGAGTTGCGTGCTTTCTGGTCCGGGCGCGGTTTGCGGCTCGTGGAGGCCGCGGACGGTTGGCGCTTTCAGACGGCCGAGGAAACGGGGACGTACTTGAAGCGGCTGGAGCCCGAACGTGAACGCCGCTACTCCCGGGCCGCCATGGAGACGCTCGCCGTTATCGCCTATCGACAGCCCGTCACGCGCGGCGACATCGAAGCGGTGCGCGGTGTGGCGGTGAACCCGGCCATATTGAAGCAGTTCGAGGAACGCGGATGGATCGAAGTGATCGGCCGCAGGGAGACGCCCGGGCGTCCCGAACTCCTCGCGACCACGAAACAGTTTTTAAGTGACCTCGGGTTGAAGTCCGTTGCGGACCTGCCTGCGGTCGAAGCGGTTCCCGAGCCCGAGTTCGAACTCGGCTTGAGGGACGAGACGGGTGACGCGCCTCCTTCGGAGGCCGCCCCAAAGGAATCCGATTGTGAAGAAGACCGTTAACGCACGCAAAGGGGCTGGCCCCTCGAAGTCGAAGAAGACGCCGTTCCGTCGCCCTGGGCAGGCTTTCCAGGGCGAGCGCGGCTCCTCGCGCCGCTCGGGGCGTTCGCTCCACGCGATCAATCCGGGCGAGGCGTACGATCGTCTCGGACCCGCGGACGCTTCGATGCCCGAAGGGCTGGCGGAGAGCCCCCTCGCGCTTGAGATCATCAACCGTGCGCGTGCCGCTAAAAAGACCGTCGAACTCCCGACGGAAAAGCTCCAGAAGGTTCTAGCCGATGCGGGTCTCGGGTCGCGCCGCGACATGGAAGCCCTGATCGGTGAAGGCGTTGTGACCGTGAACGGGCAGACCGCTCGCGTGGGCGACCGCGTTAGTGCTGCGGATGCGATCCGCATCGAAGGGCGCCTCGTGCACCGCAAGAGTACCGAATCGCCCACCCCGCGCGTTCTCATGTACCACAAGCTCGCGGGCGAAATCGTCTCGCGCGACGACCCCGAAGGACGCCCGAGCGTCTTTCACGGACTGCCGCGCGTGCCCGGAGCTCGTTGGGTGGCAGTGGGGCGTCTCGACTTCAATACGGAGGGTCTTTTGCTCTTTACGACCTCGGGGTCGCTTGCAAACCGCCTCATGCACCCGCGCTACGAGATCGAACGCGAATACGCCGTGCGCGTAATCGGGGAACTCGAAGCCGAAGCGATGCAGGAATTGACGAAGGGTGTCATGCTCGAGGACGGCATGGCGAAGTTCGACGAACTCCACGACGAGGGCGGCACGGGACTCAATCACTGG
>CAJLHF010000080.1 GCA_905206365.1 uncultured Sutterella sp.
TCTGACGGCTCGGTAGGGAATCTCCGTCCCCTTTAGGGCGGAGAGGATGTCAACCCGAGTACCGCTTTTCGCCCGAAACCGAAGCGAAAGAAACCGCTCGGATGATCGAATCGCTCAAGCGCAACAAAGGCCGCACGGACTTCGTCGCCTGTGCCGCCCGCGTCATTGCTTCGCGCCTGCGGGAGGACGCACGCTGCTACCTGCATTACGAAGAAACGTGGGGTTCCGGAAACGACACTTTTTCGCTTGACGGTGAAACGGACTGGGTCCTGCGCGATCCCGACTATGAGGCGATGACGATCGAACATTTCTGGGACGACGGGTTCTGATTCCCGCTCATTCTCGGAATCGATCCCGCCAACGAACGTCGCGAACCGGGCGTCGCTTCCTCTCCGAACTCATCGAAGAACGGAAAAGGAAAGCGTACCGGGCCGCGGCATTCTTTCGGCTTTTTCCGACGGGCGTTTCAGTTCGGCTCGACTCGACACGCTTCGCCTCATCGTCCTCGGGACGTCTCCTCCCGGCTCACCGGGCTTCCTCCACCGGATCGAAGACATATACGTCATGGCGCTCGCCCGTCCATTTGGAGACTTCAACAAGCGCGGTCGAAGCGATGTTGCCGCAGGCGAGTTTCGACGTGGGTTCGTCCAAGGTGAGCGTGTTCGAATTCCCGCGGACGTCTAGTGTTCCGTCTTCCGTTTCAACGGGAGCGTACCAGGCTCCGTGCCGAAGCACCACAACGCCCTTCGTGACGCGATCCGTCACGTAGGCCCCCGCCAATGCCCGCCCGCGACCGTTCGCGACGAGAACGAGGTCTCCCGAGCGAATGCCGCGCGCTTCGGCGTCCGACGGATGAATCCACAGCGGTTCGCGCCCGTCGACGGCGACGGGTTCGGATGCCGGATCTTCAATCCCTGCTAGCCCGCCTCCCGACCGGTTTTCAAACACGAGCGTCCCGTCCAACTGACTGTGCAGACGCCGCCGACTCTTGACCGTCATCAGGGCGAGGGGCGTTGCCTTCGTTGCCGTGTTGACGCCTTCCGGCGGTTCGAAGTACGCCGGGTGCCCGAGGCAGTCGTCGTAGCCGTAGCCCGCGATTTTCGGAGAGTAGAGTTGAATCAAGCCGCTTTCGGTCGAAAGCGGATGGGTCTTGGGGTCCTTCCGGAAGTCTTCGAAGGCGACGAAGTGCCGTTCCTTCTCTTTGACGTCAAAGAGCACGCAGTCTTTTTTCCAAAATTCGTCGAATTCGGGCATTGCAACCCCGAGGGCGTCGCCCTTCGCCTTCGCGTCCTCGTAGAGGCGTCGGATCCACCCGTGTTCGTCAAGACCTTCGGTGAACTCCTCCGCGCAGCCGAGACGCTCGGCCAAAGCGCTGAAGATTGCATAGTCGGACTTCGACTCCCATTGCGGAGGAATCGCCCGGTGCATCGCCGCGATGCCGTCGTTCGAATAGGTGCCGATCGACGTGATGTCGTCGTGTTCCCAAAAGGTGGCGGCGGGAAGAACGATGTCGGCGTGGCGCGCCGTGGCGGTCCACACCGTATCCGTGACGACGACCGTTTCGGGCTTTGCCCAGGCTCGGCGAACCTTTTCCGTATCGGGCTGGTGTGCAAACGGGTTCCCGCCCGCCCACATCACGAGCCGAACGTCGGGATAGGTGACCTTCCGACCGTTGAAGTCGATCGTCTTTCCCGGGTTAAGGAAACAGTCCGCAAAGCGGGAGACCGGAATCGCACCTCCGAACGCTTCGCGGAAGTGCTCGCAGAAGTTCGCGGTCACGGCTGCCTTCGCAGGCTTCGGCGTCCCCGAAATGCCGCCGAGGAAGGGCCCCCGCGCCACGGGCGATCCGCCGCTCGAATAGTGGTAGTTCGTGCCGATGCCGCCTCCGGGAAGGCCGATCTGCCCGAGGACCGACGCCAAGGCAAAGACCATCCAGTGGGACTGTTCGCCGTACCGGATGCGCTGAATTCCCCAGCCGACCATGAGCATCGTGCGGTGAGCTTTCAAGTCGTGCGCGAACCCGGCGATTTTCGCCGCGGGGACGCCGCACTTCGTTTCGGCCCAGGCAGGGGTCTTCGCAATGCCGTCCGTCTTCCCTTCGACGTAGTCGAGGAACTCGCGCCAGCCGGAGGTGTGGGTCTTGAGGAACTCGAGGTCGGCTTCCTTTGTGCGCACGAGTTCGTGGATCATCCCGAGCATCATCGCGCAGTCCGTGCCGGGGCGCGGCGAAATCTGTTCGGACCCGAGGTATTCGGCCGTGTCGGTGCGAATCGGGTTGACGCTCACGGTTCGGATCCCTTTTTCCTTCAAGGCCCGCAGGTAGCTCGTGCCTTGGTGGAGCGTCGTGAGCCAGTCGACGTCGTTCGTCACCAGGGGATCGCACCCCCAGAAGACGACGCGTTCGCTTTTCTCAAGCACGACGTCCCAGGAGGTCGATCGGGGGTCGCTCGTTCCCACGACGTACGGAAGAATCTTCCCGACGGCCGCGGTCGAATAGCTGTTCTCACACGGTACGAACCCGCCCATGAGGTTGAGAAGGCGACGCTGGAGCGTGACTGCACCGTTCACCTTCCCCGTCGACATCCACCCGTAGCTTCTCCCGAAGACGGCGCTCGGGCCGTACTGTTCGTAGACGCGGCGGATTTCGGATGCGACGAGGTCGAGCGCCTCGTCCCAGGAGACGCGTACGAACTTTTCCTTCCCGCGATTCGCGCGCGACGCGGGGCCTTTCTTGAGGTAGCCCTCGCGCACCATCGGGTAGCGGATGCGGGAGGGCGAATAGGGGAGGTTTGCGAGACGGTCGAGATTGGGCGAAGGCGCGCGGTCGAGTTTGAAGGGCGCGACGCGCACGATCCGTCCTTCGCGGACCGTCGCACGAACGATGCCCCAGTGAGAGGCGGTGAGGACGGAGGTTTCGGCTACGGAGTCGGGCATGGGGGCTCGGAAACGGAAAGAAGAACGACGAAAGGGCCAACGCATTGTACCATTGCGCACCCGAAATCGGAAAATCCGGGCCGTGAAAAAGCCCGCGGGGATAACCCCGCGGGCTTCGAACTCATCGTGGCAGTCGACGGATTGCACGTTCCGTCGGAATCTGCCGCCGCAGACGTCGTTCAGAGGAAAGCGGACTCTTGCACGGACGCCGCCCTCGCCGACCTCTGCGGCTCGACTTCAACCGACGAAGCGATTAGAAGTAGTGAGCCATACCGAAAGCGGCACGGAAGTAGGCAGGCTTGTCGCCGTCCGTGCGGTTGTCAACGTCATCCTGACCGTAGCCGGCATCGGCATAGACGAGGGTGCGCTTCGAGAGCTTGTATTCGTAGCCCGCACCGACGATGAAGCGGTCGATGTCTTCGGCCTTCTTGCCGGCTTCGACACCCTGCTGATCGGCCTTGAGGTAGCCGGCGGTGGCCTTCAACGTGCCGCCGAAGAGCGGAGCATTGGCACCGAGCATGACGCCGTAGCCGTCGTAAACGGCACCGTTGGCCAAAATGTCATCGTGGCTGAAGATCTTCCCGACCGAGCCATCCTTGAAGTAGGAAGCGGCGAGGAAGGGCTTCACGACGCCGAAATCGTAGGAGCCGCCGAGCGTGACGCGAATCGTGTCGTCAACGTCACCATCGACCTCAGAGCTCGGGCCGCTCTTCTTGTTGATCGTGTCGACGATCGCGCGCAGAGCGAGGTTGTTGGCGTTGTACGTGACACCGATACCGGCGTAGCGGTCGGTGGTCGGCTTGCCTTCAACGGATTTCGTGTCAGCATCGGTCTTGCCGAAGGAGTACTGAGCGATCACCTTGGCGCCCGCGAATTCCGGCGTGGCGTAGGTCACCATGTTGTCGTAGCGCGAACCAAAGCCCGCACCCCAGATGAGGTTCTGGTCGCCGACGGAGCCCCAGCCCGTTTCGAGAGCGGAGAGCTGGCCGATGCCGAAGGTGCCCGCCGTGCTGTTCATGATGCCCATGCGGCCGAAGGCGACTTCACCGAAGGAGCCCTTCAGGTGGAGCGAAGCCTGACGATCGAAGAGCTTGTCGGCCGTACCGAAGTTACCGTCGTCGGCGGAGAAGCCGTTTTCGAGGACGAAACCGACCTTCATGCCGTTGCCGAGGTCTTCTTCACCCTTCACGCCGAAGCGGGAACCCGTGTAATTGCCCGAGGCCATTTCGAACGTGTTGACGTCATCGTGACCGGTGCGGTCCGTATCGACGTTGGTGTAGCGAAGGCCGAGGTCGACACGACCGTACATCGTGACGTCGGCAGCGTAAGCAGAACCGGCAAAGGCGGCGAGAACCGCAACGGCGGCGAGAGACTTCTTGAACATAATATGAATCTCCGATTTTTTGAAAATGAACGTCACCCGCTGCGTGCTCGCGGAGGACGTGAGTCATTCTGTCCGCAAAAAGGAAGTCCGGAAAGTCATCCAATAACAGTAAAATTGTAAATTCTGTGTTAATCAAATAGTTAATTAAAAACGAAAAGTGTTGCATACAAGCAACACTACCCCAAGGCTTAAGTGACAACCCTTGTTGGACGAGACTGTAAATCAGGGTTATCCCCATATTGGACGCAGGCTTCTCATGAGGAACGATCGGGGCATCGGGGAGCCGGGAGGATTCCGTGTTTTGAGAGCTCCTTTTCTTCGAAATCATCCGAGAAACGGAATCGGTAAGTCTCTCGTCTGCCGCCGAGCAGGAAAACAGCGCCCGCTCTTCCGAGTTCGCACCGAACGGTCGCGCCCATGTCTTCCGAAAAACAAACCCTCGAATCGCCGACCGTACCAGATCCTGATTCCGGCATTCGAAACCCTCGCGCGCATCGCCGCTCCGGGCGATCTGTTCCTCACATAGAGCATCTCAAAGAGGCCCCCGAGCAGATGGTCCGGCTCTCCAAGCAGGCAGAAGACTTTTGACATCCTCTCCGCCCTAAAGGGGACGGAGATTCCCTACCGAGCCGTCAGAC
>CAJLHF010000081.1 GCA_905206365.1 uncultured Sutterella sp.
CGGTGGGTGGTGTGGGAGGACGGCGCGGGGACATCCCTGCGCCTCCTACCCGATTACTCGACTATGTAACATTTTGTTAGAAATAGGGGTATTCCTGCTTGTTTGTTCGGTTCTTGCGAACGGTTCGAGGGTTTTGTTGAGATCCTTCGAAATATGTAGCTTTGTGGGCGAGATAACGACGGAAGGCGCGAGATGCGCTCGGGGGTTTTTCGGAAAAATACGCGAAAGAGGCGTCTTTCGGGCCGATTCCGACCTTCGGGCGGCGCTTCGGTTGCTTTCTTCCGGCGTGCGAACACGCGGATGAGCCCGTTTTCGGGCGTATCATTGAAGCATTCGACACCTTGTTTCATAAAAACCACGTATCGCCTGCGTCCGGTCGAACCGGTCCGCGGGCTTTGGCCGTCACCGCCGCCCCTCATCCCCCGGAGCCGCTCTGACGACCCTCTTCGAGGGAGTCCCGTCCGTGAATTCTCAACAGTCCTGGAAGACCGTGCTCGTCATCCTGTCGCTCAGCTCGATTCTCATGTCGGTGAGCTACACGATGCTCATTCCCTTCCTTCCGATGTACCTCATGCAGGAGCTCGGCGTCGCACAGTCCGACGTGAACATCTGGTCGGGCGTGATCTTCTCCGCCTCCTTCCTCATCTCGGGCATCATGGCTCCGATCTGGGGCGCGATGGCGGACAAGAAGTCGCGCAAACTGATGGCCGTGCGAGCCGCGGTGTTGCTTGCAATCAGCTACGCGCTCGGCGGGATCGTTCAAGACCCGTGGCAGCTCCTTGCGATGCGGTGCTTCCAGGGCTTTGCGGCGGGCCTTTGGCCCGCGTGCCTGGCGATCATGGCGAGCAACGCGCCGCGCGACAAGGTCGGGCTCTGCATGGGCACCATGCAGGGCGCGATGACGGCCGGCGGCGTCCTGGGGCCGCTCGCGGGCGGTGTCCTTGCCGAAGCCTTCGACATGCGCACGACGTTCTTCTTGGGCGGTGCCGCGCTCTTTGTGATCACGCTCCTTCTGATCTTCTTCATCAAAGAGCCGAAGCGTAAGCCTCAGGAAAAGAAAGAGAGCGCATCCAAGGAAAAGACGAACCTTCTCAAGATTCCGGTCGTGCAGCGCATGCTCCTTTGCGCGGGGATCGTGCAACTCACGATTCTTCTGCAGCAGCCCGTGATGCCGCTTTACGTCGGGGAGCTCCAGGGGAGCATGGACCGCATCGTCTTCGTGACGGGCCTTCTTTTCTCGATCGTGGGCGTCTCGGGCGTGATCGCCTCGCCCGTCTGGGGCGTAATCGGGCAGCGCTGGGGGTTCCGCCCGGCGCTCTACACGGCGCTTTTCGGTACGGCCATCTTCGGCATGATTCAGGCGATTCCCGACACGCTCGTTCCCTTCGGGATCTGGCGCTTCATCGGGGGGCTCACCTTTGCGGGCATTTTCCCCGCCATCAACGCGGTGCTCACGAACAGCACGAACCCCGAAGACCGCGGCCGCATTTTCGGCCTTTCCTATGCGGCGCAACAGGTCGGGAGCGTCATCGGCCCGATTTTGGGCGGAGCGCTCGCGATGTGGTTCGGGATCAAGTTCGTCGTCTTCTTCTCGGGCTTCGTTCTCCTGCCGCTCGTCATCTTCCTTTATCTCCGTCGTCCGAAAGAAGAAACGTCGACGAAGGGGAATGAAGCGAAGCTCGGCTGAAGTCGATTCCCGCGCGGGGCTCCCGCCTCGCGTCCCCGAAACCGAAAGCGCGCACCCCGCTCGAAAAAGAGGGGGCGCGCTTTTTCGTTTTCGAACTTTCCGCGTGCGTCCCGCGTCAAAGGAATGGGTGTGTATACGCTGTAAATCAAGGAAAAATGAAGTTCGTCACTTTCTCTTTCAAGTGGTAAAATATCGCATCTCGTATGTACCTATAACCCGACATCGATCCGTCCGCAATGCGCTCGCGCGTTCTTCCCCCGGAGCCGCGAAACGAGGACGGCCCCCTCTTCTATGGATCTCTTCCTTTATGCGGCGCTGGCTCTGCTCGCGCTCCTCGCGTGTTGCGATCTTTTCGTCGGCGTCAGCAACGACGCCGTCAACTTCCTCAATTCCGCCGTCGGTTCCCGCACCGCTCCCTTCTGGGTGATCATGGCCGTGGCGAGTGCGGGCGTGTTGCTCGGCGCCACCTTTTCTTCGGGCATGATGGAAATCGCGAAGACGGGCGTCTTCGTTCCGGAGCATCTCACGTTCAACGACGTCATGGTGGTGTTCGTCGCGGTGGTGGTCACCGACGTGCTCCTCTTGAATACGTTCAATTCCCTGGGCCTTCCCACATCGACCACCGTTTCGATTCTCTTTGAACTTCTGGGCGGGGCGGGAGCGCTCGCGTGTTGGAAGGTCTGGTCGCAGGGGGCGCCGATCACGGATCTCGGGCTTTACATCAATTCCGGCAAAGCCCTCGTCATGATCCTCGGGATTCTCGTTTCGGTCGTCGTCGCTTTCATCTCGGGCTTTGTCATTCAGTACCTCACCCGCATCGTCTTTTCCTTCCGCTATGAAACCGTCTATCGCCGTGCGGGCGGCATCTTCGGCGGTCTCTGTCTCTCCGCGATTCTCTACTTCCTCATCATGAAGGGTGCCAAGGGCGCCTCTTTCATGCGACCCGAGTGGCTCGCGTGGATGAACGAAAATTCGGGTCTCATCCTCGGCGTCACGTTCTGTTTCTTCTCGGGGCTCTTTCAGGCGGCCATCAGCTGGAAGAAAGCCAACATTTTCCCCGTCGTCATCCTTTCGGGCACGTTCGCGCTGGCATTTGCCTTCGCCGGAAACGACCTCGTCAACTTCGTGGGCGTGCCGATCGCGGCGCTCGACAGCTTCAACATCTACCGCGAAGCCTCCGCCGCAGGCCCCGTCGATCCCGCGACCTTCACGATGGGGGCGCTTCGCAACGTCGAAAAGACGCCCACCGTGCTCCTCGCTCTCTCGGGTCTCGTGATGTGCTTCACGCTCTGGTTCTCGAAGAAAGCGCACCGGGTGATTCGCACGTCCGTGAACCTCTCTTCCTCCTCGCGCGGCGGAAAAGAGCAGTTCGGTTCCTCCCTCCCCGCGCGTCTCGTCGTGCGGGGCGCTCTGCACACGAACGAACTCATCCATCAGATCCTGCCCGCGTCGCTTTTCCGGGCGCTTGACACGCGCTTTGTTCCGAAAGCGGCCGAGCCCGGGAAACCCGAACTTCCCTTCGACGAACTGCGTGCGTCGGTGAACCTCGTTCTTGCGGCGGCTCTCATCGCGTCGGCGACGAGCCTGAAGCTCCCGCTTTCAACCACGTACGTCACCTTCATGGTTGCGATGGGCTCGTCGCTTGCGGACCGCGCCTGGGACCGCGAAAGCGCGGTCTACCGCGTCTCGGGCGTGCTCACCGTCGTGAGCGGCTGGTTCCTCACGGCCTTTACGGCGGCCGCCGCCTGCGCGATCGTGTCGGCCCTTTTCCTCTGGCTCGGTCACTGGGCGATGATTGCGGGCATGGTGATCGCGCTTTGCATCATCATCCGCTCGAACCTTCTGCCCTCCGCCGAAGAAGAGCGTCTCGAAGCCGTCGCTCAGGTCACCGACCGCGGGGATCGCACGAGCGTGCGGGAACTCCTCACGCAGTCGATCGACGAAAACCTCGACGAGACGCTCGAACTCTTCTCGAAGTCGCTCCAGGCATTCGTACGCGAAGACATTCGCGAGCTTCGCGAACTCAAGGCGCGCGGCGTCGACTTTTTCGAACGCGTCTCGCTGGGGCGCGGCGAGTACTACCGGATGTCCCACGAACCCGTGCTTTCCTCGGGCGACCGCGACGCGCGGTGTTTCTACTACCGTGCGTTCACGAGCATGAAGGAAGTGAGTCACGCGCTCATGGGCGAACTCGGCGTTGCGGAAAACTACGTCGCCAACTGCCATTCGCCCTTCAAGGGACGGATGCTCGACAACGTGATTCTGCTCGCCAAAGACATGGAACTCCTGCGCACGCGCTTTTCCGCCTCGCGCTGCACGAAGCTTCTCTCCCGCCTCGAAGACGCTCAGAGCGACTTCATGACGCAGCTCTCCGAAGAGCCGATCTCGCTCCGTAAGAGCGAGCTTTACCTCGGGTTCCTGCTCTTTACCCGCGAGATGCTCAACCGTTACATGATGGTGAAACTCCTGCAGGCCGAGTTGAACGGCCCGCAGAGCACGTCCGCAACCGCCGCGAGTCCCGAAGCGACCGGCCCCTCCGCCAACACGGTCGCCGAAAAACAGAACGGTACGGCTTGACTTCCTCCCCGCCCTAAAGGGCGGGGATTCCTTAGGCCGCGCGGTCGCG
>CAJLHF010000082.1 GCA_905206365.1 uncultured Sutterella sp.
CCTCCTTCGGTGGTACTGTTTCTTACTATTATTATACGCTATTTCTCGTCAAAAATCAACCGTTTGTTGTGACATAGCCTTTCATAAAAACCAACCCATTAGTGTTCATCCGGCACCTTCTCCGACGGCACGTCGGGAAAGGACGACGGACAGTTCCCGCAGAGGACCCTCCGCGGCTTCTTTCACGAATGCTTCGGCTCCTCCGCCGCCGCGAGCTCGACGTTTCGATGACGCCGGGCCCGTGCTATAACACATCGGAACCGTTCCGACCGCACGGGCCTCGGGAAGCCCGGGGTCTCGCGGACGGCGAAATCATTCTTGCACGATTCGGGCCGGGTACTCGCGGTCCCCCCAAGGAGCAAAAACATGCAGAAGATCCATTCCGACAAGGCGCCCGCCGCCATCGGTCCCTACTCGCAGGCCTACCGTGCGGGCGACTTCGTCTTCACGTCGGGCCAGATCGGCATCGTCCCCGAAACGGGCCGTCCCGCGGGCGACGACGTCGCCGCGCAGGCCGAACAGGCGATCGCGAACCTTCGCGAAGTGCTCGCCGCCGCCGGCACCGATTTCTCGCGCGTCGTAAAGACGACGTGCTTCCTCGCCGACATGGCGGACTTCAAGACCTTCAACGCCGTCTACGAAAAGCACTTCGTCTCGAAGCCCGCGCGCTCGTGCTTCGCGGTGAAGGAGCTCCCCATGGGCCTTCGCTGCGAAATCGAAGTCGTCGCCTACCTCGGCGAATAAGCGAGCCTTCGGACCGCCAGGTCCGTCGACGCCCACGACAAAGGCCGCGTCCTTTCGGAGCGCGGCCTTTGCTTTTGATTGGCGGCTGTTTTCGGGAAGCCGCCTTTCGCGGGGAGCCGGTTCGGCTCCCCGAAGTCGCAGTGCGGATTACTTGCCGGCCTTGATGGCTTCGGCGATCGCGTCCGCGGCAACGCGGCCCGAGGTCAGTGCCCAACCGACGTTGGCACCCGCGGGCGAGTCGTCGCCCATCACGCCGCCCACGAGTTCGCCCGCGGCGTAGAGGTTCGGAATCGCGGAGCCGTCCTTCTTAACGATGTTGAGGTGGTCGTCCGTGCAGACGCCGCCCATCGTGGTCGCAAAGCGGGGCTTCTGTTCGACGATGTAGTAGGGACCTTCCGCCGAGATTTCCGCGGCCATGTACTTCGCGGGACGGTCGAAGTCGGCGTCCTTCTTCGCCTTCACGAAGCCGTTGTAGCGCGCGACCGTGGCCTTGAGGTTGTCGGCGTTGATGCCGGCGATCTTCGCCACTTCTTCAATCGTGGCGCCCTTCGCGAAAAGCGGGAGCGACTTCCCGTTTTCAGCAAGGTACTTGTCCGCGTCTTCGTGCGAAACGCCCGTTTCGGGGAGGCGCTTGTAGAAGCCTTCCCAGGACTTCTGGTCCATGAAGACGTAGGCCTGCTTGTTCTTCGTTTCAAGCATCGGGTCGAGGATGTGACGATTCGAGGCCTTTTCGTTCACGAAGCGCTTCCCGTCGACGTCAACGAGAATGCCCGCCTGATCGAAGGCGCCGACGTTCGCGTAAATCGTCGACTTCGCGATGCCGGGGGCGACTTCGATGCCGTTCGGATAGCGCTTCCCGTACTGAAGGAGCTGCGTCTTCGCGTCAAGCCCCATGGCCATCTTGAGGCCGTCGCCCGTCGACGAGACGGGACCGTAGTAGAGGGCCGTCTTCAGTTCGGGCGAGAGCATTTCCTTGTTGTTGCCGTAGCCGCCCGTCGTGAGCAACGTCTTCTTCGCGCGGATCGTGTAGGTGACGCCGTTCGCGTCTTCGGCCTTCACGCCCACGACGGCGCCGTTTTCAACGAGGAGTTCCTTGACGCGCGTCTGGTAGAGAACCTTCGCGCCGTTCGAGGCGATCACTTCGCGCAGGTGCTGCGCCATGGTGCCGGCACCGCCCTGGAATTCCAGAGCGCGCGGGTGCGAGTATTCGGCGAGGAACGGAAGATCGTTCGGAACGAACTTGACGCCCACCTTTTCGTGGAGCCAGTCGATCGTGGCGCCGACGTTGTTCGCGTAGAGCGACAACTTCGTGATGTCGTTGAGATTATGGCCGTTCGCCTGGAAGTCCTTGATCATGGATTCGGGGCTGTCTTCGGTGGAGCCGAAAGCCTTCTGGAGCTTCGACCCCTGCGCCACGACCTGGCCGCCCGAAATCGAAGCGGCGCCGCCGATGAACGGCATCTTTTCGACGAGGATCGCATCGAGCCCGTTCATGCGGGTGCGAATCGTCGCGGACATGCCCGCGCCGCCACCGCCGACGATGACGACGTCGGTCGTGAGGTCTTCGGTCTTCGCGGCCTTCTTGACAACGACCGGAACGAGCGTTTCGGGATCGACCCCGGCCTGCTTCACGCAGTCGGCAACGGCCGCGCGGATGGCGTTCGAGGTGATGGTGGCACCCGTGATGCCGTCGACCTTGGAGGACTGGGCGTCGACGATGCGCGAGGGGAGAAGCTCGACGGCGCGCGTGCCGATCCCCTGGGTTTCTTCCTGCTTCACGACCTTCACGGACTCGATGCGGTCCTTCGAGAAGGCGACTTCAACGACGACGGGGCCGTGAATGCCCTGAGCTTGCGCCGTGTAGGTACCGGCCTTGAAAGCGGGCGACGCCCAGGCCGAGCCCGCCGCGAGGGCGGCGAGCGTCGCGAAAGCAACGAGAGTCTGCTTCATGGTGTTTTTCCTCCAACAATGAGAATGTTGTTCGGTCGGAGTCCTGCGGGAACTCCGCCTCATTTTCTAAGCCCGCGAATTTTCCCGCAAGCGGTTTTCACCCGACTACCTACTCTTGGAGGTAGCGAAGTGCGAAAGAACCCCTTGAAAACCTGAAATAAACACTTCGGCATAGGACAAACGGCGGTCAGGCGGAGAGCGCTGAAATCCGTTCCGATCGGGTGATTTTCCGCCACTTCACCGTAGCCCCCTCGATCGATCCGTCGCAGACGGTCCGTATCAACGTGAGGTAGTTCTGAGTTTTGTTGCAGGTCGCCCCATCTGTATACAGATGGAGCGAGTGAGGAGACCGGCTCTGCTCGCTCAGGATGATTAAAACGGAAGGCCCAACAACCAAAAGGGAGAGAATGGAATTGGCAGCGTAGCGTCGGCTACCGCCTCCACAAGAGACTCGGAGGCCGATTCCAAGATCGAATCCTCGATCTCACCCTCGCCCCCGCCTCCGAAGATCGTTGACGAAACAGTAGCGGTAAGATCGGAATTCGATATACCAGAATCAATGACCATATCGTTTCCATCGAATTGGGCCGCAACTTCACTCGTGGTGATGATCGGAATATCCGGATTTTCTTCCAGAGTCGAAGCAATATAGCTTGCCGAATCCGTCGCCTTCAGCTGAAATTCTGCGATTGCTTCACCATCATCCATGATAAAGAGGTCCGAATCCGGATGATTGGTCTCCTCGAAAAGCGCGGCTTCCAGCCCTCCACTCTGAAGTTCATCAACAACCGCTTGCTCGAAAAGGATACCTTTGATGTTGGCCATGTGGCCGGCTTCGGCAGTTGGATCAATCGTACTGAAATAGTTCAAAATCTCAGTTGGCGAAGCTTCTTGAAGATCGGTATAGCCTCTGCGAACAGCTTCAAAGCTGTCGGCTTGCATCATTGACTCAACCCCCCAATGTAGGCCGCCGACTTCGAGGCACATGGTGCATAACGGTATGCCGTACACCCTTCGTTATTTCTAAAATTCGCAGATGCACCATATTCAACCAAAAGTTTGCACATTTTTAAGTTATCAAAATTCGCTGCCAACATCAATGGCGTTTCTGAACTTGAGTTTCTCAAATTGGCAGATGCACCGGAATTCAACAACAAACGCGCCAATTCAATACCGTTCAATTTGGCCACAACATGAATAGGATATTCATTGCCAAACTCGCAGTTGACAGAAGCACCTTTCTCAATAAGCCCTCTTTGTCAGAATACTTTTCCGTTTCACACTACAGGATAAGTATCAATGGCA
>CAJLHF010000083.1 GCA_905206365.1 uncultured Sutterella sp.
CTGCGCTTGGGACTTGCACCCTTGAGAACGTGCCCATGCCGAGCACACAAAGAATCGCGCCCCGCGACGAATCGCGAGGCGCGGGGTTCGTGCGCACGATCGCAACCTTTGGCTCACCGGGCGCCGCGCAACTTGCTCTCCGTCCAAAAGAGCGCCACGATTGTTTTCACGTCGGTGATGCGACCGTCGCGCGCCATGGCGAGCGCTTCCTCCAGGGGGACCCGCACGACCTCCAGCCATTCGCCCTCGTCGAGGGCCTGCTCGCCCTCGCTGAGTCCCTCGGCAAGAAAGACCGCAATATGCTCGTTGCTGTAGCCGATCGCGTTGTGAAGCGTGCCGAGCGTGCTCCAGCGTTCCGCGGCGACGCCGCACTCTTCCTTCAGTTCGCGCTGCGCACAGACGAGTTCGGACTCGTTCGGGTCGAGTTTCCCCGCGGGAATTTCCCAGAAGCTTCGCTTCATCGGGTGGCGCCACTGGCGCTCGAGAAGGATCGAGCCGTCCTCGTAAAGGGCGACGATCGCGGCCGCTCCGGGGTGCGTCAAAAAGAGCCGCTTGCCGGAGGCTCCATCGGGCAACCGGATGTCTTCGCGCACGAGATGCATGAAGCGACCGTCAAAAAGCGTCTCTTCGCCCACGGTTGTTTCGGCAAGCGGATCGTCGGCGCGTTCGGCGCGAGGCGCGGGATTCAAAAGCGGAAATCGGCTGGCGGTCATCGTTGTTCCTCATTCGATCGGTAGGATGTTCGGGCGAGTATAGCGCCCGCAAGCCCGCCCTAAAGTTCGCCGAGCGCCCGCCCCGACGCGGCCCGTTAGAATACGGGCTTCGAAAGGCCATCTGACGCACAAAAGCGCATTCACGGGTTCGCCACTGGCGACACGGTTCGAGCCGAGGTCTCCTCGGGAAAGAAGGTCGGAACCTATCAATATCAGGGGCGCGTGGCTGTTCGAAATAGCGCTTTCAGACGCCCGAAGGCGTCGTTCAAGGGATCGGTTGGCGTCATTGTCAGCTGCTTTCTTACAACAACGGATACGGGTATGCGTGGCGTTGCCCCGCACCTCATTCCTCCCCGTCTGAAGACGGGGATCTCCAGAGATATTTCCATGAGCAAAACGATTCTCAACGCGGACGAACTTCGTTCGCTCGAAGAAAGAAGCGCCAACCATCTCGGCGCCGATCAACTGATGCGTCGTGCGGGCGCGGCTGCGGCCGATCTTGTCGAAGCCCGTTCGCCGGGGCGTCGCGTGACGCTCCTCGCGGGGCCGGGGAACAACGGGGGCGATGCCGTGGCGTGCGCTCTCGAACTTAAGCGTCGCGGCTTCGAGGTTCAGCTCGTACTCCCGACGGGCGAACCCCGTTCGGAACTCGCGCGCACGATGCTCGCCGAATGGCGCGCCGCGGGCGGCACGACGGAGCGCGACCCCTACATGACGGAAAAAGCCGACTGTGTGGTCGACGGCCTCTTCGGCACGGGCCTTGAAAAGCCCGTCTCGGGCGAAGCGCTTGACGCCGTACTCTGGTTCAACGAACGTCAGGCTTTCAAGATCGCGCTCGACCTCCCCTCGGGGCTCAACGCCGCCACGGGCAACTGGGTGGGCACGATCCCGGGGTGCCGCGCCGACGTGACGATCGCGTTTCTCGCCGTCAAAGCGGGTCTCTACATGAACGAAGGGGTCGACGCCGCGGGCGAAGTCGTTTTGGCCGAACTCGACGTATCGGTACCGCTCTCGAACCTCTCGGTCGTGGAGACGGACGAATTCGAACACGTCCTCGCGCCGCGCAACAAGAATTCCCACAAGGGCACCTACGGTCACCTTGCGATCGTGGGCGGCGACCGCGGTCACGCGGGAGCGGCGCTCCTCGCCGCCCGTGCGGGTCTTGTGACGGGTGCGGGCACGGTGACCGCCGAACTCCTCGCCGGGCACGGGCCGGAGTTCGATCCGACGATGCCCGAACTCATGTTTTCCGAGACGCCCGTCGACTTCACGGCCTTCACGGCCGCCGTGATCGGCCCGGGACTCGGCATGTCCGACGCCGCCAAGGCACGCCTCTGCGCCGCGCTCGACGCGGAAAAGCCCCTTGTCATCGACGCCGACGCGCTCAACCTCATCAGCGCCGACCTGAAGTTGCAGGACCGCCTCCTCGCCCGCCGCGCGACCACGATCCTCACCCCTCACGAAATGGAAGCCGCACGGATGCTGCGGCGCGACGTGAAGAACGTCACCGTCGATCGCGTCGCCGCTGCGCGCGAACTCGCCGTGCAGTCCGGGGCGATCGTCGTTCTGAAAGGCCCCGGTACGGTGGTCGCGCTTCGCAGCTCGCGCACCTGGATCAACCCGACGGGCTCGCCAATGCTCTCGACCGCGGGCAGCGGCGACGTGCTTGCGGGCATGATCGGGGCGTTCCTCGCGCAGAAGTTCGACGCCGTCGAATCGGTACTCTCCGCCGTCTATCTGCACGGCCTTTCCGCCGAAGGGCGCTTTGCGGGCTTCCTCGCGGGTGAAATCGCACCCGCGGCCGCACGCATTCTCGAATCGATGCGTCGCGAGCGCGTCCGCCGCTACTGACGGCTCTGCGGACGAGCCCGTCGTCCGCGGACACTTCGAAACCGAATCCAAGAAAAGCGCCCTTACGGGCGCTTTTCTTTTTAGGGAAGACTTTCGTCGCCGGCACCCCGGACCGCTTCGCGTGCCCGTCTTTGTCGATCGGCCGTGCCTGCGCGCGATCGGTTCGGCCCGTCAAATGTAACAAACCTTGTCTTTTGCGGATGATTTACCCTAGGCATTATCCCTTAGGTACTTTGGGAATAAGAGATTCGTCGGGATTGCGTTGAATTTTCCATCCTACAGCCTGTTACAGGTTTCATATCTCGGAAAACCCCAAGAGGGAGGCCCTCGGCTATAGTGAACTCACGGCGCGATGTTGGGTGAATGCAGCGCGTCGTGTTTCTCCTGATAAGGTTGAAAGAAAAATTGAGGGTTGGCCTCGCGAACGCTGGGAAACGTTCGCGAGGTTTTTTTTCGCCCGAAATTCTCGGGTTCCCATCCGAGAGCGGAAGTCCCCGACGCTCAGGCGTCCGTCACGGGGCGGCGTCGAGTTCGGCTTCTGCCGTCTCTCCCTTTCTCACCTCGGGCCAGGCCTCGAGTCGGGCGACCTCCGAGAGGAATGTGCGGCGCACCTCGCTCACAAACCAGTTGAGTACCGCATCCGAAATCCGCAGACGGTTGCGCACGAACGCGAGTTCGTGCTCGCTCCCCTCGACCCGGCCGAGAATCGCCGCGCGCCCTTCGGCCGCAAAACGTCTCGCCCACGAAAAGGGAAGCATCGCCCTCAGCATGTTGGCGCCGAGGACGGCGAGCACCGTCGAAAGGTTCGCGCACACGAGGGCGGGCCCTTCCTCTCTTTCGTTTTTACGTTCGAGCACGGCATCTTCCGCCCTTTCCCCATCCTTTACCCGACGTGCCGTAAAGCCCCGCCGTTCACGGCGGGGATATAAGGCACCC
>CAJLHF010000084.1 GCA_905206365.1 uncultured Sutterella sp.
CTCAAACGATGCCCGTTTTGACAAAAAAACGGAAAATAGTATTGACAAACACCGCTCCGCCGCCTCGAGAATCTCGCGGCGGCGTTGCATGTAAGTATCGGTTTGCTTCGACATCGGTCAATCGATGCCTTGCTTGGCGGGCTCTTCGAGCGCGCCGCCTCCAAGGACCTTGTAGAGCGTAACGAGGCTCGAAGCACGTGCAAGTTGCGTCGTAATCAGAAGCTGATCGGCCGCCACCTTCGCACGCTGCGCGTCGAGCACTTCGGTGTAGGCCGCAGCCCCGTGCTGGTAGCGCGAATTGGAGATCTCGTAGGCCTTACCGGCTGCATCGGCATACTCTTCGCGCGACTTCAGTTCGCCTTCGATCGTGCCTTCGGTGGCAAGCGCGTCGGCCACTTCACGGAAAGCCGTTTGAATGGCCTTCTCGTAGTCCGCAACCGCAATGCGCTCGTCGACGCGCGCGGCCTCAAGATTCGCGAGGTTGCGCCCGCCCGTAAAAATTGGCAACGTCACATTCGGGGTAAAACTCCACATGCCGGAGTCGCCGCCGAAGAGGTCCGAAAGGTGCAGAGCACCCGAACCGCCGCCGAGCGAGAGCGACACGCTCGGGAAGAAAGCGGCGCGCGCCGCGCCGATCGATGCATTGGCCGCACGCAGTGACCGTTCGGCCTGCAAAACGTCCGGACGATTGAGAAGCACTTCGCTCGGCATCCCTTCGGGCAAGGTCACCTTGAGAGTCGACGCGAGTTCGATGCCCGTCGGCAGTAGTTCTTCGGGAATCGGGGCGCCCACGAGGAGTTGCAACGCATTGCGATCCTCGGCCACGGCACGCTGATACGCGGCAATCGAAGCACGGGCGGCGGCCACCGTTGTCCGGGCCTGCTCGTAATCGAGCTGACTCACGGCGCCGAGACGGAAACTTTCCTCGACAAGACGGAAGCTTTCTTCCTGACTGCGAAGCGTTTCACGCTGCAGCTTCAGCTGTTCGACGTCCGCGCCGTACGTGAGCCATGTCATGGCGATCTGGCCGATGAGCGTGCTCTTGGCGGAACGGCGAGCATCGTCGGAAGCCAGATAGCTCTGGAGGGCCTGCTCGTTGAGGTTGCGAACACGGCCGAAGAAGTCGATTTCGTAACTCGACATCGCCAACTGCGCCGTGTACTGGTGGCCCGTGCTTGAGCGTCCCGTCGCGGACAGCGTCTCGGGCGTGTGTTGCGCCGCATTCTGCGCGGCAGCGGCCACGGTCGGGAAGAGCTCCGAGCGTTGCACGCCGTAGAGAGCGCGCGCTTTTTCGACGTTGAGCGCCGCAACGCGCAGGTCGCGGTTGTTTTCCAGGCCGAGATCGATCACCTTTTCGAGGCGTTCGTCCACGATGAAGTCCTTCCAGGCCGGAAGAGCCGTCCGCTTCGCTTCGGTCGTCGCATACGCCTCACCCTGAGGCCAGGCGCTCTCAACGGGCGCCGCGGGGCGCTCGTAATCGGGCGCAAGATTCACGCAGCCCGTCAGAGTCAGGAGAATAACGACCGGAAGAATCGTCAATTGTTTCTTCTGCATGTTTGTCCCTTGTCGAATTCGGGGCGAGTCGTCGCCCCGAATTCGCTGAGTATGGAGAGGGGACCGGAGAGAGTTCTCCGGCCCTCAAAGGTCGATCAAGCCGATGCGCCCTCACCGTTCGAAGGCATTCCGTGATGACGCTTCCCGGAGATGAAGCGGCTGATACCCACGATCGACACGTAGAACGCGGGCACGAAGGCAACGCAAAGCACCGTCCCCGTGATCATACCGCCCAGAACGCCCACACCGATCGCGTTCTGCGCACCCGAGCCCGGACCGTACGCCATCGCGAGCGGCAGAACGCCGAGACCGAAAGCGAGCGATGTCATCAGAATCGGGCGCAGACGCAGACGAACGGCTTCAAGCGCCGAGTGCACGACGTCCTCACCCTTGTCCACCATGTCCTTGGCGAATTCCACGATCAGAATCGCGTTCTTGGCCACCAGGCCGACCGTCGTCAGAAGTCCGACCTTGAAGTACACGTCGTTGTTCATGCCGAGGTAGTAGGTGAGGCCCAGAGCCCCGACCACACCGCACGGAATCACGAGAATGACCGCGATCGGCACGGACCAGCTTTCATAGAGCGCGGCCAGGCAAAGGAACACGATCAAAACCGAGATCGCATAGAGCGCGGTCTGCTGCGAACCCGATTGACGTTCCTGATAAGACACGCCGTTCCAGGCAATGCCGTAACCCGTCGGTAGGACTTCCGCGGCAATTTCTTCGACGGCATTCATGGCCTCGCCCGAGGCGACGCCCGGAGCAGGACTGCCCTGAATGTTCACGGCCGAAACGCCGTTGAAACGTTCGAGCATCGGACTGCCGTACTCCCAACTCATCGACGCGAAGGCCGCAAGCGGGACCATCTCACCCTTGGCGTTGCGAACGTGCCAACGATAGAGGTCGGAGGGCTGCATGCGCGAGTCGGTCTGCCCCTGCACCCAGACCTGCTTGATGCGGCCTCGGTCCATGAAGTCGTTGACATAGCTTCCGGCCAAAGCGGTCGAAAGCGTATCGTTCACGGTTGCGATGTCGAGACTCAGTGCGGAGAGCTTCTCGTAATCGAGGGTGAGTCGCATCTGCGCCGTGTCGTCCATACCGTTGTGGCGAACCATGGTGAGACGTGGATCCTGATTGGCCTTGGCGAGGAAAGCGTTGCGAACTTCCATCAG
>CAJLHF010000085.1 GCA_905206365.1 uncultured Sutterella sp.
TCATTCAAGGTATCGGTTGGCGTCATTGCCGACTGCTTTCTTTCAACGACGGATATGGGTATGCGTGGCTTCGCCCCGCACCTCATTCCTCCCCCGTCTGAAGACGGGGGTTTCCTGATGCATCTCTATGAAACAGTCTCTCTGGGCCCTGGCGGCCGCCCTCCTCTTTTCCCTCATGGCCGCGTTCGTAAAGCTCACGAGCGATCAGCTCGGCACGCTCGAACTCGTTTTCTACCGTTCAATTTTCGGCGTGCTCTCGATCGGATTTTTCGTTTGGAAAAGCGGCCTCTCGGTGAAGACCCCGTACCTCGGGGGGCACATCAAGCGCTCCGTCCTCGGGACGCTTTCCGTCGCGCTCTGGTTCTATACGCTCGGGAAGCTCCCCTTCGGGACGAACATGACGCTCATCTACACGACGCCCCTCTTCATGGCGGCGAATTTCATCATCCTTGCACTCATGAAGCACCAGCGCGCTCCCTGGGCGCTCGTGGGCGCAATCGTCGCGGGTTTTGCGGGGATCGTGATCGTGCTGCAACCGAGCTTCAGCAACGACGACCTGATTCCGGCCCTCATCTGTCTTTCGGTGTCGCTTGTGGACCTTGCGGTCTACTGGCAGATGAAGGAGCTCGGGAACCTCAAGGAGCCCTCCTGGCGCATCGTCTTTTACTTCACGATCTTCGGGAGCCTCTTCGGCTTTGCGGGGTCCTGGATTCTTGAGGACGGCATGCACGTTCCGGACGCGACGGCCGTCCTCGGCATTCTCGGGATGGGCTTGTGCGCGACGCTCGGTCAGATCTGCACGACCCGCTCCTACGCTTACGGGAACATGCTCCTTTCCTCCTGCCTCGGTTTTTCGGCCATTCCCTTTTCGGCCGTAATCAGTTATTTTCTCTTCGACGAGACGGTGACGGCGACGGCGCTCGCGGGCATGTCCCTCATCATCGCGGCGGGCATGACGGCGTCCGTCACGACGAAGCGCGCGGAGAAGGCCGAAGAAGAAAAACGCGCAAAAGAAGCGGCCGCGAAGGAAGTCGCGGAACAGACAGCGTAACGGGACGGACCGAGCGACGCCCATCCTTTCCCTTCGAAACGCCGCAAGACGACGCCCCGACCCTCACGCGACGCGAAACGGTCGGGGCTTCGTTTTTCCGGAGCGCGTTTTTTTTCGAGAATCGTTTCCCGTCCCGATCTTTGCATTTCATACGGTTCCGCCCCGCGGCGGCTCCGGTGTTTCAAAGGGTTTTCAGCGTGCGCCTCAACGTTCGGCTTCTCAGGCTTTTCTTCATCCTCTTGCTCATGCACGGGTGCACGACGGGCATGCGCTTTACGGCGACGCTCGACGCGATCGATCACGGGGCAACACCCTTTGCGGTGGGCGCGATGCTCTCCTGCGTCGCGCTTTTCCCCGCCTTTTTCGCTGTCGGAGCAGGTCGGTGGCTTGACCGTACGGGAGCGCAAAAGCCCATGCGTTTGGCCTTTCTCTGCGTGTGTGCGGCGGGCGGCGCGGCGCTTCTCTTCCCGACGGACGCGGCGGGCGTGACGCCGCTCTTTCTCTCCTGCTTTCTTGTGGGCGTCGCGTTTTTGCTTACGAACACGGTCGTACAACGCCTGACGGGGGACTTCTCCTCGCCCGAAGGGCGCACGAACGCTTTCGTCGTGCTCTCGATGGTGACGGCGGGCTCGGGTCTCGTGACCCCGGTCGTAACGGGATACATGATCGAGCACTTCGGATTCCGCGTTTTCTACGCCTGGTGCGTGGCGGCGGCCGTGCTCCTCTTTGTTCTCGCGTTGACACCGGTGCTCGGTTCCATTCTTTCGGGCGCTCCGCGCAACCGCGCGAAGGGAGCCGGTCGCGGGCGCGCCGTCGACCTCTTGAAGGACCCCGCCATGCGGGCGATTCTCGCGGCGTCGGTCTTCATCTCGGTCGGGTGGGAGGTCGGGAACCTTCTCATTCCGGTCTACTGCCGCTCGGTCGAGCTTTCGCCCTCTCACATCGGCTGGATTCTCGGGAGCTTTTCGCTCGCGTCCTTTTTCGTGCGGTTGCTGATGCCGATGTTGACGAGACGGCTCGGCGAATGGCGGCTTATTTCCTTCACGATGCTCGTTGCGGGCGCGGCCTTTTCGCTTTTCCCGCTTTTCACCGACCTCTTTGCGCTCATGGCGTGCGCGTTCCTTCTCGGGATGGGGTTGGGAGCTTCGATGCCGAACCTCATGAGCCTCATCTATCGGCTCTCGCCCGCGGACCGCATCGGAGAGGCGATCGGGTTGAGGCTCATGCTCATGAACCTCAGCAAAGCGAGCTTTCCCGCGCTCATGGGCGCGCTCGGAACCGCCGTCGGTGCGGGGGCGTCGCTCTGGGGGCTCGCGGTCTTTCTCTTCGGCGGCTTCGGGTTCGCCATGCGAATGCGACCGACCGTGACGCGGGCTTTGGCCGAAAAGTCGACGCGCGCTGCGAAATCGGCAAAAACGGAAAGCACCGAAGGAGCGAACAAAGCCGAAGCCGCGCCGCCGAAAGCCGAACGCTGACAGGCGCCGCCGGCTCGACACGGTGCGTCACACGCTTTCCGCCCGTTCGTTGTACGCTTCTCAGAAAGCGACTCCGTCCCGTTCCCATTCGGACCTTCATCGTCAATCACCCCTGCCTGAAGGCAGAGGCTTGAGCGATCAGACCGGTTGACCAGT
>CAJLHF010000086.1 GCA_905206365.1 uncultured Sutterella sp.
ATCGTGCCTTAACCCCCCGGAGTTAGCAAGTCCGTTTTTTCCACCCTCATCCCAGCTCGCGCTCGCGGGCGGCACGGTCTTTGCGGGGTCGGAACTTTACGGCACGGTTTTTACGCCCGACATGGTGCGAAACTTTCTTGCCACCGATGCGCGCGAAGCATCCGCATACCTCTCGATCGGCACGATCGGGACCTTCCTCGTCGCGACGCTTCCCGCCCTGTGGGCGGCGTTGCGCATCGAGTCGCCCGGGAACCTCGATTTTCGCGAGTTCCACGATTTCCACAACTCTTCGACCTCGGTCTTCGGTCGGATGCGGGGGAAGGGTGCCGCATTCGTCCGGCGGCGCGCGGGCGTTTGGCTTCGCAACGGCGCCTATGCCGTGATGTGTACGTCGGTCGGGATCGGGCTTTTGCTCGTCAACTTCCAGTCCTTTGCGGGACTCATGCGTGAAGACAAGACGCTTCGCTACGGGATCGCTCCCGTCGGGATCGTGTACTCCTTCGTGAGGACGATCGCGACGGACAACAGCCCCGACGGCGTTCGCGTTCGCCGTGCGGTCGACCCCGCTCCGAAGGCGACGGTTGCTTCGGGCCCCGCGCTCTTCGTCGTGGTGGTGGGCGAAACGACGCGCTCCGCCGACTGGGGCCTGGCGGGATACGAACGCGACACGACGCCGCGCCTTCGCGCGATTCCCGACCTCATCAGCTACCCGAAGGTGCGTGCCTGCGGTACGTCGACCGACGTTTCGGTCCCGTGCATGATGAGTCGTATCGGACGGTCCGATTACGATCGAGGCCGGATTCTTTCCGAAGAGGCGCTTCCCGCGCTCCTGCAACGTGCGGGACTCAACGTCTTCTGGATCGACAACCAGTCGGGCTGCAAGGGCGTGTGCGCGGGCGTCCCCTCGCGCGCGGCCGAACCCGATACGGAAAACTGCCCCGACGGACTCTGCTCGGATACGGTGCTCGTCAAAGAAGTGAAGCACCTCCTCACATCGCTCGATACGAGTCGCCCGACGGTAGTGTTCCTCCATATGCACGGTCAGCACGGGCCCGCCTACTACAAGGGGTCTCGCAAGGAAACGAAAGCTTTCTCACCCGAATGCGAGGCGGCGGATCTTGCGAGTTGTTCCCTCGAGTCCGTCCGCAACGCGTATGACAACGCCGTTCGCGAAACGGATACGGTCCTTGCCGACATCATCGAAACGCTCCGACGCGCCGACGCGTCGGGGGTGCCGACGGGGATGCTCTGGGTGTCGGACCACGGCGAGAGCCTCGGCGAGAAGGGCTTGTTCCTTCACGGAGCGCCGTACTTCATGGCGCCCGACGAACAAAAAGAGGTCCCGATGGTGATGTGGATTTCGGATGCGTTTGCGTCGACCTTCTCCGTCGACCGTACGGCCCTCGTGCGCGCGAGCCGCGGTGAGGCCTCGCACGAGAATCTCTATTCGACGGTCCTCGGGCTGTTGCGAGTCGAGAGCACGACCTATCGGCCGGAGTACGACCTCGGGCGGACGAACTGAGGCACATTGGGGAAATCCCGGAAGACTTCACGGGTGCGCCTCTTTTCCACGGGGATGAGGCTGCCCTCGATGCAGAGTTGATTCCGGTCTTGCTGAATAGAATCGTAATCGAAGGTTGAGGCGAGCTGTTCGCGTTTTTTCGAATCGCAGGTGCAGTCGGGGGTATCGGTGTTTTCCGATGCCCCCGTGCGTTCTGTAAAGGTTGCCCGCGGCTGGGCGAGAAAGAGCCTCAGGCGGTTCGCGACGATCGCGCGCGAGGTGCCTGCCATTTCAGGCAGATGTCGATGCCGCTCTTGTCGGTGACGGCAAGTCATCAAGGCCCGGGGTGGATTGACAATCTTTCTGGGCGTGGAGTAGGCTTCTTTCACAATGGGTGTTTTGTGTGCTTTGAATTCTGCGAATTCAAATTATGCAATAAGCCCAATTTTTATCTAAAAGCCGCTGTTTTCATAAGAATTCCCGAGGGAGTAATGCTCTGGTTGCTCCTCAAGCCGATCCGGGCCGTCAACTACGGATCGGCCGGACTGACGGAGAAGCAGAAAACGATCGCCGCGCAACTCGGCGCCGAAGCGTGTTCGACGATCTCCCCGGCTACATCATGGAGTGATGGGCGTCGGTGAGGAACGACTTCCGTATGCTGGCGGGAAAGTTTGGGCAGAAGAAACGGGTTTTGTACAAGTCATGATTGAAGTTAATTTGAAAGACGTTATTTCATCGGGTAACTTTGCTGATGTTTCTCGGATTCTGAATGAACATCCGGAATTGGCGAACGAACTTATTGACGATAAGTTTCCTTTTGAAGTTGTGGCAGAGAAGGGGTTTGGAAATATTTTGAATCTCCTGATCCAGTGCAAAGGCTTCAACGTCAATCCTCCCGGGAAAAGTCTGTTGCGGACTTGTATTGAATTTGGGTATGCGGATCTTGCCGTTAAGCTTATTGAAATGGGCGCAAACCCGAATGTTCGAGAGGAGGGAGAACAAACCTTACTGCTGTTTTCTCTTCGTAAAGGGTTTACGGATGTTGCGGGAAAGCTTATCGAAGCCGGTGCAGAGGTTGATGCAAGAGATGACCGTGGTTGGACCGCGCTTGTCCACGCTTCCTTCATGGGGTGGTGTGAAATTGTGGATTTCTTGCTGGAGCATGGTGCAA
>CAJLHF010000087.1 GCA_905206365.1 uncultured Sutterella sp.
GCGCCCGTCGGGCGGAAGGCGCGTCTCGGGCGATCAGAGCTTCGGGAACGCCTTCGTCAGATCGAACACCCAGGCCTGGTAGCCCATCGTGTCGTTGAAGCGCATGAGGACGGACGGTTCCTTTTCGCCCCACTTGTACTCAGCCAGGTAGGGATGGATGTCGACGCGGCCCTTCTTGCCGGCGAGCGTTTCACCGAGCCCCGCGGTCGAGTAGTAGACGAGGAAGGAATCCTTGTCGGCCGAGTATTCGGCAAGGCCCGTCACGGGCGAATAGAATTCGTAGCCCCGCTCTTCGCCCACGGCATAGACCTGCTCGACCGTCATCTTCTTCTGGTCGATCTTGTAGACGACGCCGCGCGAATACTTGTCTTCGGCGAGTGCGGGCTGTTCCATGCCGCGACCGTCGCCGTTGTCGAAGGCCGAGACGTAGATCACGTCGGCGTTGCTCTTCGCGTCGACGCGCCAGGCGGTGTGCTGGGTCCAGGTCCAGTCGAACCCGCCTTCGCACCGCGAGTTTTCGCACTTCAGGGGCTTGCCGTCTTTGTCAACGGGCGTCAGGACCTTTTCCGCAAAGCCCTTCTTCCAACCTTCGGGCGCGCCCAGAATCCACTTCACCTGCTTGTCGCGGCCGATCTTGATGATGGCGGACTGGTGACGCGAGGAGATGACGATCGAGTCGTCCGTCGGGTCGTAGTCGATCGAATTGACGTGCGCCCAGTTGCGGCCCGCACCCACCCCGGTGATGTCGCCGAAGTCGTCCGACTGGTCCTGCTTTGCGAGTTCCGCCGAGGAGAGCGTCTGACCGGCCTTCGACGCGTCGATGTTGAGACACACCGCGCCCTGGTCGAGCGCTTTGATCACGTTGTCTCGGTACGGGTCGAGAATGTCGAAGAGTTTGAATTCGTCGAAGACGTTCCCGCTCTCGTCCATTTCGACGATCACGTCGCGCACGGTGTGCACGCGCTTTTCGTCGGCGCGACGGTAATCGGACGAAGAAACGCGCAGGAACGTGTGCCCGTTTTGCGCGACGTCGATCGCGTGCGAATAGTCGGCGTAACCGAGGGGCAGGCGACGATTGAAGAGTTCGCGCCCGAGCATGTCGTACTTCGCGTAGCGCTGACCGTAGCCCAGGACGAGCCCGCCGTCGGCGGTCTGCTGGAAGCCCATCATGATCCCGGCCTTGTAGGGCTGCTCGGGGTCGTACATGTCGTCGTTGGGCATCAGGTACCAACGCACCGTGCCCGTCGAGTCGACGATCGCGTTTTCCGGACCGAACGCCCATTCCAGCGCCCCGCCCATCGGGTTGTTCCAGACCATGCGGGACGCATCGGGCGGCGTGCGAACGATGTTGTTGATGAAGTAGAGACGATCCTTGAAGGCGGGATCCGTCTTTTCAACCTTCACGTCGAAGGTTGTGTGACTTTGCGAATTGAGCCCGTTCGAGCGAAGGAAGACGGGCGCCGTGTAGAACTGATACGTGTCCTTGAAGTGTTCGGTCTTGCCGTGGAACACGCGGTCGTACTCGACTTCGACCGTATTGACGTAGTCGGGATAGAGGCCGAAGACGGGAATGCCGCCGTGCGAGAGCACCTGACGGTCCGACACCGCATACTTGAGGTCCTGACCGCCCGCTTTCGGAACGATGCGAACGACGGCGTTCTTAACGTCGTAGCCGCCGTTGCGGATCACGGCCGTGAGCGGTGCGATCTTGTAAGGATTGACGATCACTTCGCCGATGTGACCGGTCGAGCGGAAGGCCACGTGCGGGCCCGAAGCACCGCCCGAAGCCAGGGCGGGAGCGGAAAAAGCGGCAAGCGAAGAACCGAGAGCGAGCAACACGCCGAGCGTGAGCGTCTTGGGAGCGAATGGCATGATTGAAGTCTGTCGTTTGGGAAAAATCGGAGAACGGTTTGCCGGTCGACCCGCCTTCCCGCGACATCGGGGCTTTCGGGCGACCTTGCAACGTGTTCGCTCATTCTAGAAATCGCTCGACGCACTCCCCAAGCGGACGAACCCCGCCGTGTTTGCAGGATCGGCCGCGAGGTCGTTGCAATTTTCGAAACGCCCTACCGTATTTCCACGAAAAACAAAACTGCGACCGAACACGCACGAAGAAGACGTTCGATTCTTCCGTTTCCTCGAGAGTACGATTGCCGAAAACGAACACCCCGACCGGGTTCGAAACCGATCGGGGTGTCGCGTTGCGTTTCGATTTTTTTTCGCGTTCTGAAAGTTCGTGCCTCACGCAGGAACGCCGACCTTGACATCCTCTCCGCCCTAAAGAGCGGAGATTCCCTACCGAGCCGTTGGGAAGA
>CAJLHF010000088.1 GCA_905206365.1 uncultured Sutterella sp.
TGACGGCTCGGTAGGGAATCTCCGTCCCCTTTAGGGCGGAGAGGATGTCAATTCGTAAGGAGCGCGTTCAAACGCTTCACAAAGCCCGCAGGGTCCTTCACGGTCCCCTGGTCGGCCAAGACGGCCTGCTCGTAGATGACGTCGGCCCAATCCGCAAAGCGCGCTTCGTCCGTTTCAGCCAAGGCTTTCTGGATGAGCGGGTGCGAGGGATTGATTTCCAACGTGAACTTTTCTTCCGGCACGGCGCGACCCGCCGCTTCGAGCATGCGACGCATCTGCGGTGTAAGCATCTGGTCGTTTTCGCCGATCACGCAGCTCGCGCTCTCGACGAGGCGGCTCGAAACGCGCACGCCTTCGACCTTGTCGCCCAGGGCCTTCTTGAGGCGTTCGACCGAGTCCACCGCCGCTTCTTCGACCTTCTTCTGCGCTTCCGCATCGTCCTTCGCAAGGTCCCCGAGTTCGAGGTCCGAGGCCGTGACCGAGACGAAGGCCTTTCCTTCGAATTCGGGCATGCCCGACATCATCCATTCGTCGATGCGTTCCCAGAGGAGGAGCACTTCGATCCCCTTCTTGCGGAAGGTTTCGAGGTAGGGCGAGGAGAGGGCGGCTTCGTAGCTGCCCGCCACCAAGTAGTAGATCTTCGTCTGTTCCTTCGGAGCACGCGCCACGTAGTCGGCGAGCGACACCGTCGCCGAGCGGGCTTCGGTTTCGGCGTCCTTCGTCGACGCGAAGCGCAGGAGCTTCATGACGGCCTCGCGGTTCGCCGGATCTTCGACGACGCCTTCCTTGAGGCACTTCCCGAATTCGCTCCAGAAAGCGGCGTACTTGTCGTTCTCTGCAGCGAGCTTTTCAAGCATGCCGAGAGCGCGCTTCGTAACGGCCTTCTTCAATTTGCGTGTTACGGGGCTTTCCTGAAGGAGTTCGCGCGAGACGTTGAGCGGGAGATCGTTCGTGTCGATCAACCCGCGGATAAAGCGCAGGTAATGCGGCAGGAACGCTTCCGCCTTGTCGAGAATGAAGACGCGCTGCACGTAGAGCTTCAGCCCGTGTCCTTCGCGCCCGTCGTAGAGGTTCCACGGGGCGGTCGCGGGACAGTAGAGAAGCGACGTATATTCCATTTCGCCTTCGACCCGATTGTGCGCCCAGCAAAGCGGATCGGCATACTCGTGCGTCAGGTGCTTGTAGAAGGCCTTGTAGTCCTCGTCCTTCACTTCGCGGGGATTCATCGTCCAGAGGGCCTTCGCGTCGTTCACTTGGACCCACTCGCAGTGCGCGGGTTCCACGACGTTTTCGTCCTTTTCATCCGTCTTCGCGGGTACCGTTTCCTTCCAGAGGGAGACGGGCGTCGCGATGTGGTCGGAATAGGTGCGGATGATTTCTTCGAGTTCCCAATCTTCGAGATACTTCGAGGCTTCGGGCTTGAGGTGAAGAATCACGTCGGTGCCGCGTGCGGCGCGCGTCGTCAATTCGGACGTGTACGTACCTTCGCCCGTCGACTCCCAACGGACGGCCTCGTTTTCAGGAGCCGTAGCGGAACGCGAGATCACCGTCACGCGGTCTGCGACGATGAAGGCGGAGTAAAAGCCCACGCCGAACTGACCGATCAGTTGCGAATCCTTCGCTTCGTCGCCCGAGAGGTTCGCGAGGAACGCTTCGGTGCCCGATTTCGCAATCGTGCCGAGGTGTTCGTTCGCTTCCGCTTCGGTCATGCCGATGCCGTTGTCGGTGATCGTAAGCGTGCCCGCTTCGCGGTCCGCGCGCACGCGAATCGAGAAGACGGGGTCGTCCTTCACGAGCTCGGGCTTGGTAATGGACAAGAAGCGCAACTTGTCGATCGCGTCGGACGCGTTCGAGACGAGTTCGCGCAGGAAGACGTCGGAATTCGAATAGAGCGACTTCGCAAGCAAGCGAAGGAGCTTGGAGACTTCGGTCTGGAAACCGTGGACTTGAGCGGCCATTTCTATATTCCCTCAAAAAATTCGGATCCCGATCCGAAGCGTCCGAAAGCGCCCCGGGCGGATCCCGTTCTTTACACGGTATGTGGGGACGAACGTGCGATTTTCAAGGGGAAGAGGGAGTCCCGAGCCGCGAAAGAGGAAACGGACGCCGCAGCGTCCGTTTCCTTCGGGTGACAGGTCGGGTTACCCGACGTGCCGTAAAGCCCCGCCGTTCACGGCGGGGATATAAGGCACCCG
>CAJLHF010000089.1 GCA_905206365.1 uncultured Sutterella sp.
GGCGTTCTGCGCGACGACGCCGAATTCCGCCGCGAATTCTTCGCGCGCCTCACCCGATAATTCCTTCCGACCGTTTCCCTACGACCAGACATGATTACGGCCACCCGTTACCACGACATTTCCTGCGGACACCGCGTCTGCGGCCACGAATCGAAGTGCGCCCACCTGCACGGGCACAACTACCGCGTCACCTTCGAATGCGCGGGCGAAACGGAATCGCTCGACGAGCTCGGACGCGTGCTCGACTTTTCCGTCATCAAGGAAAAGCTCTGCATGTGGCTTGAAAACGAGTGGGACCACCACTTCCTCGTTTGGAAGGAAGACCCGCTGGCTCCGCACTTGAAGGCGCTCGATCCGACCGTGGTCGAACTCGACTTCAATCCGACGGCGGAAAACATCGCGCACCACCTGGCAACGGTCGTCGCACCCGAGTGCTTGCGCGGCTCGGGCGTACGGGTCATTCGCTGCACCGTCGAAGAAACCCGCAAGTGTTCCGCAGAATGGAGGCTTTTCAATGGCTTCGCTTCTCTTCGTTAACGAGATTTTCGCGTCGCTTCAGGGGGAGGGCGCCTGGACGGGGACGCCTTCCGTCTTCGTGCGCCTTCAGGGGTGCCTGTGCCGTTGTCCCTGGTGTGATACGAAGAACACCTGGAAGTTGGGCGAGCCCAACGACTGCGGGCTCGACTTCGCCGCGTCGAAAGCCGACGCGCCGCGCCACGCCACCTGCACCGCGGAAGAGCTTCTCGCCTACATCGACGCGCACTACGGAGCGATCCCGCACGTGATTTTCACGGGCGGGGAGCCCATGCTTTTCGACCTCACGGACGTGACGGCGGCGCTCCTCGCTCGAGGAAAGACCGTAGCGATCGAGACGAGCGGCACGGAGCCCGTGCGCGTTGCGGACGGCGTCTGGGTGACCGTGAGCCCCAAGTACGACATGCCGGGCGGGCGCGAGGTGCTCGCGTCGGCCCTTCGTCGTGCCGACGAAATCAAAATGCCCGTCTCGGGGCCGAAGGATCTCGAGGACCTCGAACATCGCACCCTTCCCGAAACGAAACCGGGCGTGCTTGTCTACGTTCAGCCCGTGAGTCGCGACGACGAGGCAACGCGCCTTTGCGTCGAAGCCGCCATGGCGAAAGGATGGCGCGTTTCCTTCCAGGTGCACAAGTACGTGAACATGCGCTGAGGAAAGTCCGCAAAATCCGGAACAACAAAAAGCCGCGATCGTCCGAAAGGACGGCCGCGGCTTTTTTGGATTGCGATATCGAGCGCCCCGGGCGAGGTCGGAGCGCTCGGGTACTTCGCTTAGAAGCGGTACGCGGCGTTGAGCGAGAACGTGGTTGCCCCGCGCTCTTCGTCACCCCACTCGTAACCCGCCTTGAGGCCGAAGGCGAAGTCGCCCGTCTCGGCCGTAAGGGCGAGGTTGGAGCGAACCTTCACGTCGTCGGCGAAGGTGAAGCGGTAGCTGCTCGTCGCACCTGCGAAGGCGACGGTCTGGTCGACTTCGGTGTCGCCCGCGGTCGGAACGACAGCCAGCGAGAAGGCCGGAGCAAGACGCATGCCGCCCGCCGTGTCGAAGGCGGCGGAGA
>CAJLHF010000090.1 GCA_905206365.1 uncultured Sutterella sp.
TCGAAGACCGTGCTCGGGAACCTCGTTCTCACAAAGGGCGGCACGATCGGCGCTGCGAGCAGCGCGGGCTCCCTCGACCTGACGGCTAACCTCGCGAAGCTTGCGGTGTCGGGCGACCTCACGGCGCAAAACGCCACGATCAACGCCGCCGAATTCACGCTCGAAAACGGCACGCTCGACAATCTGAGCGCCGAAATCAACGGCACCAAGGCCACGCTCGGCAACGGTGCGAAGCTCGTCAACAAGGGCGGCTTCCACTACGACACCATCGTGCTCGGTGCGGGTTCGACCTACCTCGAGGAAGAAGACGAATTCTTCGATGCCGAGGGCTACCTCGGGTTCGAACTTGCGGCCGACGAAGGCACGCTCGAATTCGCGGGCGGCAAGCTCGGCGCGATCGATGCCGAATCGAAGGCGCTCACGCAAATCCGCTTCGTCGACGAGGCCGAAAATCAGAGCAGCAATTCCAAACTCACGCTGGTTCGTTTCAGCGCGAATTCCTCCTACGCCCTTGACGACGTGACGTTTGCACAGCAGAAGGAGGATCGTCTTTCGAGCCTTGAGGTGACGGGCGGAGCGAAGCTCGACGTCAAGTCCTTTGCGGCCGGCAACGGGCAGGCGTTCGTTAAGGACGGCGGTGCCCTCGAGATCGACACCCTTACCTCGACGGGCAACTTCGCGATGACGGTGCGCGATACGGGCCTCCTCACGATCGACACGTTCGTCGGCGCCGAGGGCGGTCACTTTACGCTCGCCGAAGGCACGGCCGACATCGGTTCGATCGACCTTACGAAGGGCGTCCTCGAAGTGGGCGCAAACGGCACCCTGAAGACGACGACGGGCCAAGTTTTCACGATCGCACTTAACGCAGACGGGACGAACGTCGCCGAAGCGAACGCGCTCAAGTACTCCGCCGACAGCCTCCTCTTCACCGAGGACGGTTCGCTTGCGCTCTCGGATGCGAAATACAACCGGGACTATGCCGACACGGCGACGAACGTTTTCAAGTATACCTACAAGGACGGGACGATCGCCTTCACGGGCGAGCTCGTCGACGCCTCGGGGAACGTAGAGGAATGGGTCGGCATCGGCGACATCAACGACGGTCAGATCTTCGAGAAGACCGACGTGAATGCCGAGGCCGGCGCTCAGGGTTCCGTCGTCGTCAACAAGACCATCGGCGGCCGCACGCTGCAGTTGGGCGAAGGCGTCAAGTCCGTCGAAGTGACGGAAGGCAAAACGCTCACGCTCGTCGGTTCGGCCAACGGCGGCGAACTCGTTGCCTTCAAGGGCGACAAGGCGCCCGTTCTCA
>CAJLHF010000091.1 GCA_905206365.1 uncultured Sutterella sp.
GCCCCGCATCCCATTGTGGCGCGCTCGCCCGACGAGCGACGCCGTCCTCGGGTGCTTTTCCCGAACGGGCGAACGAAACCCGCTCGTTTTCTGCGTGAGCTCAAGCATTTTGACGCGTTCTTCACGTTTTATTGACGGGATTTTGATTCCCCACCGAAATACTGGCACGGTCCGAGGCGGGTCGCTTCGGACCGGACGCCTACCGCGGGCGTTCGTCCGCCTCAACCGCAACGGTGAAGCCCATGTCCGACGCCTTTAGCCGTACCGGCTCCGAATCCCCGACCGCCCGTCCCTGGTCGCCGCTCCTTTGGTTCTGGGGACCGGCGCTTGCGCTCCTCCTGCTCGCGCTTTTTCCGCCGCACGTGTTAGATCGGGCGATTTCGTTGCCGTTTTTCGACGGGGCGGGGTGGCCCCGGCGTACGGACCTCATCTTCGGCTGGGTGTTCTATCGGCTGACGAAGATCGTGCCCGCCTTCGTCGCGCTTGTTTCCTTCGGAATTCTCGGGGCGTCCTTCTGGCGCAGGTACCGCACGGGGGCCTATCCCTTCGAGCGGAAAGCGCTCTTTCGACACCTCTACATCCTGCTCGCGATGGGGCTTTCCGCGGGGCTCGTGTGGTGGCTCAAGACGACGACGGGCGTTGCATGTCCGTGGAGTCTCGCGGAGTTCGGGGGCGACGCACAATTGACGAATCCCGTTTTCGGGTTCGAGACGCTTCCCGGTCGCTGCTGGCCTGGCGGGCACGCGGGCACGGGCTTTTGCCTTTTCGCGCTCTATTTCGCTTTCCGAGACCGTTCCGCCATGGCGGCCCGCCAAGGCTTGTTGCTCGCGCTCTTCTTGGGGTACGTTTGCGGGATGAGCCGCGTCATGCAGGGCGCGCACTTTTTCTCGCACAACGTCGCGACGATGCTCGTCGACTGGCTAGTCTGTGCGACGCTCTACGTGGTGATGTTCGACCGTAAGGGTGCGGGTGCGCTGAAACGCATGGTTTCCGCGCTTGCCCGCCCGCTTCCCGTCGCGTCCGGCATCGTTTTTACGGCATTCTGGTGGACGCTTGTCTTCGACTACCCGCTTTTCCGCTCGATCCTCGCGAAGGACCCCTCGGGTCGGCTCTTTTTCACGCTTGCGGTGGCGGCCGCGTTCTTTGCGGTGGCGCTGGGGTTTCTTGTGCTTCTTTCGCTTCTCCCGAAGGTGCTCTTTCGCACGACGCTTGCGGTGCTTGGGGTGGGGCGCGTTTTTCGGACCTGCTAACCGAGGGGCTCGTGGGTTAGGTT
>CAJLHF010000092.1 GCA_905206365.1 uncultured Sutterella sp.
CAGCAGTGCGAAAACGCGCCCTGCATTTCGACGTGTCCCTTCGGGGCGAACTATCACGACCCCGAAACGGGCCTCGTGAAGACGGACCCCTCGCGCTGCGTCGGCTGCAACTACTGCATCGCTTCGTGCCCCTACGACGTGCGTTGGTCGCATCCCGAAACGGGTCTTCCGATGAAGTGCATGGGCGAAGGCTGTCACGAACTGATCGAGCAGGGGCGCGACCCCGCGTGCGTTGCCGCGTGTCCCGTGCACGCCCGCATGTTCGGGGACGTTTCGGATCCCGAAAGCCCGATCTCGCGGAAGCTTCGCGCGGTCAAGTCTGAAAAGCTTCTCCCCGAAAAGGGTACGAAGCCCAACTTCTTTGTGGTGGTGAGCAAATGACCTACGAATACATGGAATTGACCCGGCAGGCCGCAACGAGCCACTGGGGGTGGACGATCGCCTTCTTCCTCTGGTTCGTGGGTCTCTCGGGGATGAGCCTGACGGTGAACTACTGGCTGAAGTCGCGCCGTCTCCATTACCTCGCTACGGGCGCGGCGCTCGTGGGGACGCTCCTCGTCGTCTCGCATTTGGCCCGCATGTTGAATCTTCCGATGGCGGCGATCAACGCCCTCATTGAATGGAAGTTCAACTTCACGAGCTGGATGTTCATCGGGATCTGCATCCTGGCGGTGCTCTGCGTCGTCACGATCCTGCAGGCTTGGGTGATGCGGCGCGCCGAGAAGGCGGGCGAAGTCTCCTCCTGCGCCGAGTCGAAGGGGATGTTCCTCTTCGACGCGGTCCTGGGCGTGGCGGCGACCGCCTATTCCGGGTTCCTCCTCACGCAGGCCGTGGGCGTTCCGCTCTGGACGACGGGCGCGCTCCCGATCCTCTGGATTTTCTCGGGCCTTGCCTGCGCGCTCGGTACGGTCGAAGTCATGACCGCGACCCGGTGCCTGGAAGGCGGGGAACGCCGTTGGGTGCCGACCGCCGCCACGATCGTGCACCTTGGCGAAGCGTTCGTTCTCTTCGCCTTCGTTCACGTCGCCTTCCAGGGGACGCCGGGGTCGGTCGCGGGCGCTCGGAGCCTCGTCTCGGGCGACGCCTCGACTCTCTTCTGGGCGGGTGCGGTCGGCGTCGGGATCGTCGTTCCGATGCTCCTTTCCTGCGTGAAGAACCACACGGCGGCTCTTGTCGGCGGCCTCTGCGCGATCCTCGGGGCTCTGGCCCTGCGCGCTTCGGTCCTCTTTGCGGGGTACTTCGAGCCGAT
>CAJLHF010000093.1 GCA_905206365.1 uncultured Sutterella sp.
GCGGGTGCCTTATATCCCCGCCGTGAACGGCGAGGCTTTACGGCACGTCGGGTAACAGAAAACGATGTAGTCGGCCGCGGACACGATGAGCTGCTCGACCGCCACGTCCTTCGGCGCGGGGCCGAACCCGTCCTTCGCGTGGAAGAAGGATTCGAGCGGCAGCACGGGATTGAAGCCGATTTTGTAAAGGTCGCGGATTTCGACTTCAAGGCCCTTGTCCATGAAATGCTTCGCAGCGGTATTGACAAGGTCCCACTCGACCGACTCGTGGCGCGGGTCGCCGACCACGAAAAGGACGCGCTTCGCGTTCCCGTCGCGGGTGAAACCGTTCGGGACGACCTTTTGACGAAGCGTCTCGGGCACGGCCGACGCGGACGTCACCGCATCGACGTTTTCGGGCATGGCGCCGCCCTGAAGGTTCGCTTTGACGGTAGCGCCGCTTACCGCTTCCGGAGCGGCTTGGAGGGCGGGGGCGGCAAGGGCCGCGGCGGCGGCACAGACGAGTGCGCAAACGGACTTTCGCATGATGTTTCCTCTTTCTTACCGGGTCGTGGTCGGTGACGACGATCCGAAAACGCGCGGCGGTGCCGAAAAACGCGTACGAGCGAGGAAAACCGCGAGGAAGAAAGTCGATGCGTGCGAGACCCTTCGGCACTTCAAAGCGCATCCGACGGTCAGGCGACCCGAAAAGCCCGGCCGTCCAAGCGGATCCTCGGTCTCGGGCGTTGTACTGAAACGAGCACGGGGCGCGCTTCCGAGATCGAACAAACAGTGCTTCTCGCGACGGCGAACGTTAAGGAGGCGGCAAGGAGCCGTGCCTCTAGCGGGTAGCCGACGCGTATTCTATCGTCCGACCCCGACACGAAAACCCCGTGTTATTAATGCGGCCGATATTTAGTTTACATCAAGCGCACAACTTTTCTTGCGCATACTGGACGTCTTCCGGGAGAAAACATGCTTGCACACGCCACGTTTCCCGTTGGCATCGTTCCATAAATGCGCGAGCGCGCTCAAGATTGTCGTCAT